>JAFTDF010000004.1 GCA_017454295.1 Bacilli bacterium | reverse complement strand
GCCGTAAGTATATGGGCACGCATCCCACAGCGGCCCACATTATAGCGGAAACCCTCGATCGAGGCAAACCCGCCCATCAGACTTCCCAAGAAAGGAGATTGTATTCTCGGGTCTGAATGGTACGAATTGAGAATACAAGGTGCTTTATGGAAAACGAAAGATTATTCCGTCACGGGGTCGTTTATCAGATTTATCCTCGCTCATTTTGCGATTCCAATGGAGATGGGATTGGTGATCTTCCTGGCATTATCTCCAAGTTGGATTATCTCCAAAATCTTGGCATCAAGATCATTTGGCTCTCCCCCATTTATAAAAGTCCTTTGATGGATATGGGCTACGACGTGGCCGATTATTATTCGATTCATCCCGATTATGGGACGATGGAAGATTTCGATCGCCTTTTAGAAGAAGCGAAAAAGCGGGGCATCCGTATCGTCATGGATTTGGTAGTGAATCATACCTCCGACGAACACGAATGGTTCATCCGTTCCAAAGATAAGACCTCCCCTTATCACGATTATTACATCTGGCGGAAAGGCCGGGGCGAAGATGGGATGGAACCACCCAACAACTGGACCAGCCAGTTCACCGGCCCAGCCTGGAGCTATGACCCGGAAGTGGGGGAATGGTATCTCCATCTGTTTTCAAAGAAGCAACCCGACCTCAATTGGCATAACCCTAAGGTCTTAGAAGAAGTCGAGGCGATTATCGACTTCTACATGAAGAAAGGTGTCTATGGATTCCGCTGCGACGTCATTAACCAAATCTATAAAGAATCGTTAGAAGACGGAATCGGCAACGCCGCTTCCGGCAGAGGCAGCGAACATTACCTCATGAAAGATGGCAATCATCGCATCCTCCGTCAGATCCATGACGACATCTTTGCAAAATATCCAGACTCGGTCATGATCGGGGAAACGTTTAACGTCGACTTGGAGAACGGACGTCGCTTCCTCGAAAACCAAGAACTCGATATGTTCTTCCATTTCGACTTGATGGAACTTGATAAGGCGATGTTTGGCGCTTTCCATAAAAAGGTAAATCCCGAAGTGTGGAAGAAGACCGCCTTCAAATGGCAAGAAGGGGTGTCCTGGAACGCCAATTATTTGGAGAACCACGACCAACTCCGTTCCATCAATCGTTTTGGCGACCCCAAGCGTTATTGGAAGGAATCGGGGAAGATGCTGGCGATGTTTAATCTTTGCCTCCGCGGCACGCCCTTTGTTTATGAGGGGCAGGAAATCGGCATGCTCAATTTGCCGATGCGCGATCCCGCTAAAAGCAAAGACTGCGTATCTTGGATGGTCGCCGATATCTTAAAGAAATACCCGTTCCCGAAATGGTTTAAGCGGCGCATCCTCAATCGAATCGACCGTGATCATGAACGGGCGCCAATGCAATGGAATGACGGGGTTTCTGCTGGGTTTTCCACCTCGAAAGACACCTGGATTGAAGTCAACGAAAACAAATCTTACATCAATGTGGAAGCTGAAAAAGCCGACCCGGATTCCATCTTGAATTTCTACCGTCGCTTAATTGCGATTCATAACGAATCCGAGGCATTATGCACGGGTGAATTCATCCCTTTGGAAACGAAGGGAAGCGTCATCGCCTGGAAGCGGAAAAGCGGAGACGAAGAACTGATCGTCTTGCTCAATTTCGGCAAAGGGAAGCCGAAGCTCCCCGCGTTTGCCAAAGGAAAAGAGACCCTCCTTTCCAACTATGAAGGCGAGTCCAAAAACGGGAAACTTCGCCCCTTTGAAGCCTGCTTATTGAAAGCCTAAACAAGCGATTTTGCTCGCGCGGAAAGCCAACGCGTGTATGATATACGCACGGAGGTTTCGTTATGGAAGAGAAACATCGCACCGATAATTTGAAATGGGACGAATACTTCATGGGCATTGCCTCGCTTTCGGCATTGCGTTCGAAAGACCCGTCCACCCAGGTGGGCGCTTGCATCGTCGATGCCAACCATAAAGTGGTTTCGATCGGCTATAACGGGATGCCCCGTGGCGTCGATGACGATCAAATCCCCTGGGGTCATGGCGAAGGGTTGGAATCCAAATACCTTTATGTTTGCCATGCCGAATTCAACGCCATTTTGAATACCCGCGATGGTAGCGCCCTTGCCGGATGCACCATCTATGTGACGCTTTTCCCTTGCAACGAATGTGCCAAAGCGATCGTCCAAACCGGTATCAAAGAAATCATCTATCTTGACGATAAATACCATGACCATGTCGAAGAACAGGCTTCTCGTAAGATCTTGGATATGGCCGGCGTGAAATATCGCCGTTACGAAGGAAGGATCGTGCATTTCGATGTCCAATAACAAGCGTAGAGGCAGAGCCTATCGAATCATCGCCATCACCATTGCGTTTGTTTTGCTTGGGCTCGCTTTGTTTATCCCGTTAATGATGATGGGCAATCGCAACGATGCGGTCATTTATACCCTGCTAGCCGTTTTCCTTGTCGCCTATGTTGGGGTGGTCGTCATTAACGAAATCGTGATTTATAAACGGAACAAAAAGCAATGAAAGCCCCCGAAACTTTGCTGGAAGTGCGCCATCTTTCCTATGGCTATGAAGAAGAACGTCTTGCTTTAGACGACGTTTCTTTTTCCGTCAACAAAGGCGAGAACGTGGCTTTGATTGGTCATAATGGATCGGGCAAAAGCACCTTAGCAAAGCTATTGATGGGCCTATTGGCTCCTAATGAAGGGGAGATTTTCTTTTTCGGGCTCCCCTTAGACCGCAAGAATCTTTATTCCATTCGCGGTCAAATCGGCATCGTCTTCCAGAATCCGGATAACCAATTCGTCGGATCGACCGTTGCCGATGATATCGCCTTTGGTTTGGAAAACGCCTGTGTGCCCCAAAAGGAAATGCAGGGGATCATCGAATCATTCGCCGAGGAAGTCGGAATGTCCGCTTTCTTAGGCCATGAACCGCAAAATCTTTCCGGTGGGCAAAAGCAACGCGTGGCCATCGCCGGGGTCCTAGCCATGAAACCTTCGTTCATCATCTTTGATGAAGCAACTGCAATGTTAGATCCCAAGGGCCGTCATGAGATTGCGACCCTGGTTGCGAAGATGCGTAAGGAAAACCCGGACCTCACCATTCTTTCCATCACCCACGATATCGAAGAAGCCAATCGCGCCGATCGGGTGTTGGTGTTACATAGTGGCAAAAAAGTTTACGAAGGGAAGCCCGATGCCTTTTTCGGCAACCCGGAGATTTATGAACCAACGGGTTTGGGACGCCCCTTTTTCTATCAAATGAAAGATGCGCTTCTAGCGGAGGGCATTGCCCTTCCTTCTGAAGTGTGCGACTTAGATTCGCTGCGGGAGTATTTATGCCGATAACATTCCGCGACGTTTCTTTCACCTATGCTGCCAAGACCCCGTTTTCCTATGAGGCCTTGAAGGGAATCAACCTCCAGATCGACGAGGGTGATTTCGTGGCCATCGTGGGACGGACGGGATGCGGGAAGTCCACGTTGATCCAGCATATGAACGCCTTGCTGAATCCTAGCCAAGGCTGCGTTGAAATTGATGATTTCCATAACGACAGCGATAAGAAAAAGCGGACGAAGAAAGTCAAACCTTTACGTCAAAAAGTGGGGATGGTGTTTCAGTTTCCCGAATATCAACTTTTTGAAGAAACCGTAGAAAAAGACGTGGCTTTTGCGCCGAAAAACTTTGGCATGAAGCCGGAAGAAGCCCTGCAAAAAGCCCATGAAGCTTTAGGCGAAGTAGGTTTGGACGAATCCTTCTATACCCGTTCCCCATTTGAGCTTTCCGGTGGGGAGAAACGGCGTGTTGCCATCGCCGGGATTTTAGCCGCCTCCCCCGAGTTTTTAGTGGTGGATGAACCCACGGCCGGACTCGATCCCAAGGGGGCCGAAACGATGATGGACCTCTTCCGCTCCATCCACGAAAAAGGCACGACAATCATCTTGGTGACCCACGATATGGATTTGGTGCTCAAATACTGCAACAAAGTCATCGTCATCGATGATGGGGAAGTCGCCGAAATCACCACCCCCGACCATCTCTTCGATGTGGACGTGGAACGCTACTCATTGCAGAGCCCTTTGCTCTTCTCGTTTGCTTCCTCTTTGCTGAAGGGTGGACTAGCCATCGAGCGTGACCAAGTGAGCGATGTGCCTAGCCTAGCCAAAGAAATCGCGAGGTGCATCCGATGAAGAATTTCGCGTTAGGGAAATATGTTCCTTTTGATTCGCTAGTTCACCGCGTCGATCCACGTGTGAAGATTTTTGCCACCATTGCCCTTTTGGTCGCGATCTTCCTTCCTCAGGAGACTTATTCCATGACCTTCCTTGTGGAAGGGGTACTCTTCCTACTCGCCTTGACTTTACTTTTTATTAGTCATGTCCGTTTCCGCGATATCTTGCTTTCGTTACGGTCGTTATGGTTCCTGGTCATCTTTCTGCTCGTCATCTATATCGTCGTGCCCAAAAAGGAAAACGTCTTGGGCATCGCCTGGAATTTAAATGGCTGGATCGTCTATTGGGACGCTTTTGCCGAAGCGGGGAAAATCGTATTGCGTCTAGTGACGATGATCATGGTGACGATGGTGTTAACCGCCACCACCAAACCGCTGGATTTAACTTATGCCCTTGAATGGTACATGACGCCCTTAAAGGTCGTTCGCTTCCCCGCGGCGGAAGTGGCGATGACCGTTTCCATCGCTTTGCGATTTATCCCCACTTTATTAGAAGACGCTAGCCGTGTCATGAAAGCCCAAGCCTCCAGAGGCGTAGATTTCGAACATGGTCGTTTGTGGCAGAAAATCACTGGCCTAACCGCGTTGATCATCCCGCTTTTCGTGTCGTCGTTCTTGCGTTCTGAGGAACTTGCCAATGCGATGGAATGCCGTGGCTATGATCCGCGAAAGAAACGGACGCGTTATCGTACCTTCCGTTTACATGTCCGCGATGTTTTGGGCTTGCTTTTGGTTGCTGCGATTCTTGCCGGTGTGATTGTTTTGCTAGCCATGCATATCGACCTATTTGCCTTATGGGGGATTCACGCTTTATGAGACGCTATTTCGGTATCGCTTCCTACAAAGGAACCGCTTATTGTGGCTTCCAACGGCAAAAGACCTTGCCTTCGGTACAAGCCGAATTGGAACGGGCCTTATCTTTCCTTGCCGGAAAAGAGGTCTTAGTGGCTGGCGCTGGTCGCACCGATGCAAAGGTCCACGCCACAGGGCAAACATTCACCTTCGATCTATCTTTGGATTTGGCTCCGGACTTCTTAGCAAAGCTCAATCACCTTTTGCCCAAAGACATCAAAGTCCAATCCTTAGTGGAAGTCGACCCTTCCTTCCACGCTCGTCATAGCTCTTGCGGCAAGGAATATCTTTATCGCTTGCTTCCAAATGGAAGACGGCCTTTCGAAACGGACACGCTTGCCCAAATCGAACGGGATGATTTCAACGTGCAACGATTCGTGGAGGCGATTGAAGCTTTCAAAGGGACCCACAATTTCCAAAACTTCACCACTAAGAAAGAAGACGTGGATGGATTCATCCGCAACATTCGCGACATCACCGTCACCAAAGACGATGAAGTGGTGGAAATCCGTTTTCAGGGGAACGGCTTCATGACCTATCAGATCCGCTTGATGGTCGGCGCCGCGATTAAGGTGGCTCTTGGCCAACTCGAAGTCGCTGATTTGAAGCGCGCCCTTGCCTCAGAGAAACGGAAAATCCTATCGTTTAAAGCTCCGCCAGAAGGCTTGTACTTAACGGAGGTGTTCTATGAAAGAGTTCCAACGGTTTAACCTTCATAGCCACACCGCCCGTTGCGGTCATGCCATTGGCACCGACGAGGAATACGTGCTCGCCGCCATCGAAGCCGGATTTGAAACCATGGGCTTTTCCGATCACGTTTTCTTACCTGGAGCGAATCAGCCTGGGATGCGGGGATCTTATGAACAACTTGACGATTATTTAAATTCCGTGGGGGATTTGCAAAGAAAATACCAAGATAAAATCCGTATTTTTAAAGGCTTTGAAGCGGAATGGCTAGGGGAGAAATTCGCCCCTTATTACAGGGAGCTATTGGAGACGGGGAAGATCGATTATCTTCTTCAAGGCCAGCATTGCTTCTACGATGAACACTTCTATTGGTATGGGGATTATTTTGACCGCACCAAAGGCAGTCTTGCCTATGTTCAGGATTTGGTAGAGGGAATGGAAAGCGGCTTGTTCCTTTATGTGGCCCATCCCGATTTGTTCATGTTATGGCACGGCGGCTTTGATACGGCAGCTTATGAGATTGCCCGCATCATTTGCGAGAAGTCGCTTGAACTGGATATCCCTCTTGAAATCAATATGGCGCCTAGCCGCCGTTACAAGGCGGGGAAAACCCAACTTTCCGGACTTCCTTATCCCAATAAACGGTTTTGGGAGATCGCCGCGAAGATGGGGGTCTCGTGTGTCTTTGGGGTCGATGCCCATCGGCCTAGCGACTATGCCGTCTCCGATTATGCCTTTTTCAAGAAATTCGCCGCCGAACTGGGCCTAAAGCTCGTCAATCCCTTAGATAAACTCACTCGCAAATAAAGCAAGAAACAAACTTGTTTCTCCGTTTTCTCCATAGTGGTATACTCTTTCTCCGTAAGAGGTAACTTTATGGGAAGACATTTTGAAGTCCGCGCTGCCGCCATGGCCGCATCCGCCAAAGCGAAATCCGCTATTTACATGCGTGCGTCGAAAGAAATCTACGCCGCCGCCAAATCCGGTGAGCCGGATCCTAATTCCAACTTGGCGCTCCGCTCCGCTATCGAAAAATATCGTAAACAATGCCCGAAAGACGTCATTGACCGGGCCATTGAAAAAGCCAAAGGTGGCGACACCGTTGCTTATATCCAAGGCCGTTATGAATTCATGGGGCCGGGCGGAAGCAACATCATCGTCGATACCTTAACCGATAACGTCAACCGCGCTCTCGTCGGCGTGCGCACCACCTGCACAAAGAAAGGTGCGAAGATGGCTGCCGTTGCCTATAACTTCGAAAACCTCGGTGCCCTCAACTTCAAATATGGGAACCGTGACGAAGTCGAGGAATCCTTAATCCTTGGCGATGTCGATGTCCAATCCGTAGAAGATATCGGCGATGGCAACATCGAAGTTCATGTCACCCCGTCTGATTTAGACAAAGCCAAAACGGTCTTGGCCGACTTGGGCATCAATGACTTCGACCGCGCTGAGCTCACGATGATCCCGAACGAATGGATCGAGGTCAACGACGAAGACAAAGCCAAACTCCAGGCGATGCTCGACGAACTCGATGAATCCGAGGACGTCCAAGCCGTCTACCACAACGTCGAGAATCTATAATTTCTTAAGAAGGAGGCGATAGTTGCTTCCTTCTTTTTAATTTCTTAACTAAGGTTATAATTTTTATATTTGGAGGTACGTACATGAACTTATCCGCTTTTGCTTTATTGATTGCTTTGCCGTTTTCGGTGGCGAAAGGGCCAGTGGACCCTAATCCAGTCGTAGGAGTTGCTAAAATATTTGCGTTTTATGAAGCTCCGATGTCTGTGCCTCCTGTTGATGAGAAAGCAGAAACAAACGAGACGAGAGCCAGTCTTACTGGACATTGTTTCATTCAAATCCGCAATACATCTGGGTCCCCCATGACGGTTGGTCACGTTGTTTTATCCAATAGTCAGTCTGTCACAATCGGCGCTTGGCCAGCTACTGATTTCATCGACCCGGATGAATCGGGAATGTGGTATAACAGGGAAAGTTGGGATACTTACGGATGGTCTTCTTTAGAGAGTTATAGCCTTTCTGTTCCCCTAAGAGATTTGGGTCTCGGCGTTTTAAATACTTATTTATCTAATAGTAGCCACGACGTGTACTGGATTCCCACTTTCACTTGTGCGAATTTCGCCGTTGGTTCATGGAACAGCCTCCTTCACGGCTCTTCGCAGGCATATACCCATTCCCTGACCAACCCAAGTTTGGGCTTACCATCCCAAGTGAAATCCGAGATTGGTGGGATAAGTGGCTATTCCGTTAACGCTTCCTATTCAACCGCTTCTTGGTCTGGCTATGTGAACCAGTCTGGGAACTATGTTGCTTGGTAATTCAGGAGAAAACAGATTGCATAATATCTTGGGCTGGATTGGCGCTGCCCTTTTGGTTGGCTTGATTCTTTTCACTATTTTCAACCCTTATTTGCCCAGTCTATTTGGCGCTCCGGATTTGCCGTCTGCTTTGGGCGTGGCGTGGTCCACCGGGCCCATCTCCAAACAAATATCCATCAATCAGACTTTTGCCCTCGCGCTTGGCTGGATTGTGCTTTTCCTGCTGATTGGTGTTTTGGCGTATGTGGCTCTTTTGGTTGCCGTTCCGAAGATGCGACGTACATTCAATGGTCCACGAAAAAGCAGTAGTGTGAAACAAAAGGCAATTCATGCCCTGGTTTATTTCTTCGTGTGGGTGTTGAGTTCTTTGTTCTTTGTTTTCTTCTCGCCCTGCCTTATGCAGGCATATACGGAATTCGCGTGGCTGGATATTTCGAAGGTTGACCCCGTCGCGGATTCCACCTTAGCGGTTTTGTTCTCTTATATGATTTGCTTTCCGGTTCTCGATTTCGGCGTTTATGGGAACCGGAAAATGACGGCGAACGCTTTGGTATTTCTCTTTGCTGGCCTTCTAACCGACATTGTGGTTCAGGCGACACTCGTTTCGGTGATGGTTGGCCTTCTTAGCCCAAGTATTCCGCATCACGTCTTAGCATATGCCGGAATCGGGGCCGCCCTGCTGGGAGTGAAGCTGGCCATCAATTACATCTTTTCTTATCCCCTTGTGTATGGCGCTGCCGAAAACGGTGTAGCCGAAGTTGGCGCGAATTAGTAAACGCTCAGATTCAGCGTTCCAAAAGCAACAGTTTCATCGCAATCGACACTTCGGCTTCGCAATGGAACGCTTTGGCGTAAGCCCATAGCTTTTCTTCGTAGATACCGGTCTGGTAAATGGATGTCAGCCTTTGTTTTAGGGTCTTCGAGTCTATTTCCTTTTGACGACGGATGGTGTCGACAAATAAACGTTCTAAGTCATAGCAAGGGACGAGGTTCCCCTTTTCGGTAACCACGAGGCTTTGACCGGTCTGAAATTCTTTCTTCCCAAGGTGGCGGCAACTCGCCCCTTCGATGCCCGCGGTCATATAGTTGGAAGGAAGGCAAAGATCGGGGGTCTTGGGTGCCTCCTCGATGCCATGGAGATAAAGCGAGGAGCGATAGCCGAAGATGGCCTTCTTATAAATATAATGTAATAAATAATAGGGATCGGGCTCGTAGCCTTTTTTGATATAAAGGCCTTTGGCGATGCGGGTTAATAAGCCCTGTTCCGCAAGTTCGGAAATAAAGGTCTGCGCAATCCCAAAACGGGCTGCATCGGCAACGGAAACGTAGCCGTCGTTATTGTCGGCCATTTCTAATAAAATGCTGGTTTTCTTGTTTTCCACACATTGATTTTACAAAAGCATTGCTTGCAAATAAACACAAATCGCCTTTTTCTTTTGACTTAGTGAACTAAGATGGCAATAATTACCCCCGGCACTAGAAAGCCGATTACTACAAAGGAGTCCAACAATGCAGCGTCAAACCACGTTGGCAAAGAAAGAAACCGTCGTCCATTCCTGGTACGTCGTCGATGCCACGAATATCCCGCTCGGCCGCCTCGCTTCCAAAGTCGCGGTCATCTTGATGGGCAAGAACAAACCCACCTACACCCCCAACTGTGACTGTGGTGACTATGTCATCATCGTCAACGCCGGTAAGGTCAAACTCACCGGTAACCACCCCGAGAGCAAGAAGAACTATTACAACGTCTCGGAATACAACGGCGGCCTTCGCACCCGTTCTTCCGGCGTCATGCTCAAGGAATTCCCCCAAGAAATGGTCGAACGCGCCGTTTGGGGTATGCTTCCTAAGGGACGCCTTGGCCGTCAGATGGCCAAGAAGCTCTTCGTCTATGAAGGCGGCGAGCACAAACAGCAGGCCCAGAACCCCGTGGTTCTTGACCTCAGCAAGTAAGGAGAAAAACCATGGCTAAAGGAACCAAATATTACGGAACCGGTCGCAGAAAATCCTCTGTTGCCCGCGTTTATGTCTCCGCCGGTAAAGGCAAGATCACGGTCAATGGCCGCGATGTGAACGAATACTTCCCCTTCCCGACTCTCGTCCTCGACCTCAAACAGCCCCTCGCCATCCTCGGCGCCGAAGCTCGCTATGATGTCGAAGCCCAGGTCAAAGGCGGCGGATTCACCGGCCAGGCCGAAGCGATCCGCCTCGGCATCGCCCGCGCCCTTCTCGAGGCCAACGAAGATCGTTCCGCCCTCAAGACCGCTGGTATGCTCACCCGTGATGCCCGCGCCAAAGAACGTAAGAAATACGGTCTCAAGGCTGCCCGTCGCGCTCCGCAATTCTCCAAGCGTTAATCGATTCGAGAATCCTGCAAAGGTCACCGTCTGGTGGCCTTTTCTTTTGGCATAAAATGGTAATTTAAAAATGCCAAAATGGCATATAAGAGGAAGAAGGAAAAGCCAAAATGGCATGACAAAATGTATAAAATTTGCCAAAATGTTACGGTTCATTTGGAGAGAACAATGACATTATTTGAGATGCGAAAGCAATTTGGTATCACCCAAGGCAAGGCGGCAAAAGCCGTAGGAGTCCCACTTCGTACTTATGCTCGTTATGAGGAAGACGAATCCTATGGCAACTTCCTGAAAAGGATGATGATTGAAGGAAGACTCAACGAGGCTTTTGCGATTACGGAAGACCGTGGCGTTCTAAGTCCCGAACGCATTCAACAAGAGTTGGCCGCCTTGTTCAAATCCGAGTATCCCGACGAAGTAGAGTTTTGTTATTTGTTTGGGAGCTACGCCAAAGGATACGCGACCGCAGAAAGTGATGTAGATTTATGTCTGTGCACTTCTTTGACGGGCATTCGCGTAGCCGGCTTGGCGGAAAGAATTCGCAACGTTCTTCATAAAAAAATAGATTTGGTGCGGGTCGAGGCATTGGCCGGAAATCCAGATTTGCTTCGTGAGGTATTAAAGGACGGAATTAAGGTCTACGGATAACCATAAAGACGATCAATATTACGCGAAAAAAGCAGTTGAGCCGCAATGAAATCGTCAGTTGAGTTGGCTATGCCACGAAACGAGTGAGAATTCCCCGTTTCGGAATGTGATTTCCGCATAAGCGGCATTGCCAAATCCCGTAACTTTATCGGCGCCGAAATGGAGTTGCCCCCAATAGTAAGAGGCGCCATGGCTTACCACAAGCACCCGGTGTCCTTTTTCCTTGGCGCCGATTTCTTTTAACGCGCCTTCGAACCGAGCAAACCATTGATAGGTGTTTTCTTCGGTGAACTTGGGTTTGAAATTTGCATCATCGATCGGCCCGAAATCCGCAGGGAATCCAGTTCCGTCGAATTGTTTGGCGGCTTCTGCTTCGGTAAGTCCAGTTGCCTGGCCATAATCGACATCGTCGAGACCGCTTAGTTTCGTGGCTTCGAGTGTGGGCTGATTTGGTATTGCTGCTAAGGCATAGTTGCCGGTTTCATAGGTGCGGGTAAGCGTCGAACAATAAAAGGCGGAAAACGTTTGGGCAGATAAGGCTTGGCCAAGGCGTTTTGCCTGGGCGATACCAGTCTCGGTTAATGTGGCGTCGAGGCGTCTTCCGGCAAGAATAGAATCTACGTTGGCTTGGGTTTGTCCATGCCGCGCCAAAATGATCGTGGTGGTCTCTTGCTGATCGCACGAAGCGAAGCAGGGGAGCATCGCAATCATGAAAAAGACGGGGCCAAACTTCATATCCCAATTATCTTCTTTTCCCAATTCGCAGGAAAGTCTAAGAAAGGCGCCGCAACTATCAAAGATAGTGATATAATCTTGCCCGCAAGAAAGGAGAATCAACCATGGATAATAAGAAACTCAGCACCGTAATCGAAGGCATCTTCCTTGCCGTCCTTGGCATTTTGGTGATCGTTTGCGGTGTCGGAACGACCGTGGATATCTATTTCGGCGTCGTTTCGCTCGTCGCGGGGCTTTTATTGCTTTGCTTCGCTGGCTATGCCATCTCGAAGAAGATGCCCTTGCCGGTCGGCTTTGTCATCATGGCGTCAATCCTAATCACCGTGGCCGTTGCTTTGTTTGCTCAGAAGCTTAGCTTCGCCATGCTTATCGGCTTGATGATTTTCATCATCATGGGCCTTGGCTTTGGTTTGGCTGCCCTTGGCATCTACGCCATCGTGAAGAAGGCGCCGGTTTATGGCATTGGCCTTCTCGTGATTGGGGCGTTGCTTGTGCTCTTCACGGCGTTGTATCTTGGCATCCCCGATTTCCAGAAAGTCTTCTGGTACATCGTTGGTGGCGTCATGATCGCCCTTGGTGTCGTCGTGGTCGTCTTGGCCTTCGTCGATCCGAAGAAGCTCCAAAAGAAATAAGTTACTCGATTTCGAAAGATTCCCGGCGTTGCCGGGTTTTCTTTTTTGCAAATCTCACTATTTCATATGCATTTGGCATTCATTTCGTTTCCTCGGTTTGTTCATCTTCGTGCGTGAGGTAGTAGAGTTCTTTTTGATATTCGATTTCCGCTTTTAACGTCCCTTCATTTGGTAAGTAGAGTTTGTATTTGCTGGCAAATAATCGCTCGTTGCCTTCCAGAATCGAATAACGGGCGATATCGGCATCGGTCTCGGAGCAAAGGACGATGCCTAATGTGGGATTGTCGCTTTCGGATTTAATGAGTTTATCGAACATTCGGACATACATATCCATCTGGCCCACATCTTGATGCTCAATTCTTCCCACTTTCAAATCGATGAGTACAAAGCATTTGAGAATATAGTTGTAAAAGACAAGGTCGACATAGTAATCCCTCGCTTCTGTTTGGATTCGGTATTGCCGCCCGACAAAGGCATATCCTTTGCCAAGCTCCAAGAGCATTTTCCGCAGATTGGAGATGATCGCGGATTCCAAAGTGCTTTCCAACAAAGAATCGTTTGGGGATAGACCGAGGAATTCTAAGATAACGGGATTCTTGATGTGTTCGAGCTTGTTAAGGCGTGGGTCGGAGGTCTTTTGCTGCATTTCTTGGATGATCGGCTGTTTGTTTTGCGAAGCAAGGATGCGATAGTAGTATTGGGTTTCGATGTTCCGTTGGAGGGTACGGACGCTCCAGGAGGATTCCAGAGCCTGTTTCTCGTACCATTCCCGGGCTTGAGAATCGCTTATTTTTATCAGCAAAGCATAATGACTCCAGCTCAATAAAGATTTTTGCGACAGTGTAGTGAAAATGTTTTTATACAAGGTATAAAATTTCAAACATCGATAGAGCGAAAACTGGTTGAACCCTTTTCCAAATCTTATGGTTAACTCCTCGGAAAGAGTCTTGATAATTTTCAATCCATAGTTTTCTTTTCTCGTTTCTTTTAGTTCTTCTTCATGGATGCGCTTGCCGATTAGCCAGTTGCGGCGCAGCAGCACATAATCGATTGCCCGATAAGCAATCGTTTGGCTTTGCTGGATGATCGCGCTTACGTCATCCAGTATTTGATCCGTTTCTTTGATGTCGAAATTTAGATTCGTTAGTTCTTTCATTGCGTAGAACTGCTCCTACATTCTTATACGTAGGAAGGACTGCGTTTTGAGAAAAAAGATTCAAAGAAAAGATTGTTGCCTCACCGAGGACACAATCTCTTTATACCTAGTATAAAGAAAACGCATTATCTTGGACTACGAACCACAAAAACAAAATGCACGTTAAGAACTCATGTGAAGAAAGATTTTCTCGTCAGTGATGAGAATATCTCTTTATACTATGTATAAAGAAAAATTATTGATAAGTTTTGAAAGAACATCCATGGATTCACTTTTTGCTTTGGCTTGTGGAGCCGTCATTCAATCAAAGTGTTTGTTGGCAAACGCCAAAGCGTGGAAGATATTTTACTCACTGCGTAAAAAATCTCCCCTTTAGGGGACGTCCTTATCAACGGCGGCTCATTAGACACCGCCATTTAACGCCTCATGGACTCCACTCAAAAGATTTTTGCCTCACCGTGGCAAAAATGTTTTTATACAAAGTATAAAACTTTAAAGACCAATGAAGCGCATTCTCCCCAAATTGAAGATTTCCACTTGTTATCTTCGGAATGAGATATAATCTCAACGTTACACTTATGAAAGACTTCACCAGCAAGGTTATCCGTGGCATTAAGCCTTCCGGCATCCGCAAGTTCTTCGACCTCGCTTCCACGATCGAAGGATGCATTTCCTTAGGAGTGGGGGAACCTGATTACGATACCCCTGCCCACATTACCGAAGCGGGGAGCCGTTCTTTGATCGAAGGGAATACGTTCTATACATCCAACCAAGGCATGCCTGCCTTACGCCAGGAAATTCGTTCCTGGGTCAAAAAGAAATACGGTTTGGACTACGAAGATAACGAAGTACTGGTAACCGTGGGCGGCTCCGAAGCCATCGATTTGGCGATTCGGGCTTGCATCGAGCCGGGAGACGAAGTGATTATTCCCCAGCCTTCCTATGTCGCCTATCCGGCCGAAGTCACCATGGTGGGTGGGATTGTGAAGACGATCCCTTTACAAGCGAAAAACGAATTCCGTTTAACCCCCGCCGAACTTGAAGCCGCCATCACCCCGAAAACCAAAGCCATCATTTTGAATTACCCCAATAACCCTACTGGGGCCATTATGGAGAAAGCCGATCTTGAAGCGATCGTGCCCATTCTCATCGAGCATGACCTTTTGGTGATTACCGACGAGATCTATTCCGAGCTTACCTATGGAAGCAATCATGTTTCGATCGCCTCTTTCCCGGGCATGAAAGAGCGGTGTATCTACGTCAACGGTTTTTCCAAGGCCTTTTCCATGACTGGTTGGCGTTTGGGATACACTTTGGCACCGGCTTCGATCATGAAACAAATGATCAAAATCCATCAATACGTCATCATGTGCGCGCCCACCCCTGCCCAATATGCGGCCTTGGAGGCATTACGCCACGGCCAAAATGATGTGGTGGCGATGCGCGAGGATTATGACGATCGCCGTAAATTCATGCTAGGCGAATTTAAACGCATCGGGATTCCTTGCTTTGAACCCAAAGGCGCTTTCTATCTTTTCCCTTATATCGGGAATTACGGAAAGTCTTCCGAGCAATTCTGCTTAGAGCTTTTGGAACAAGAAAAACTGATTGTCGTCCCCGGGAACGCCTTTGGCGATAGCGGGGAAGGCTTTATCCGCGTCTCCTATGCTTCGGCCGTCGAAGAATTGGCTGATGGCATCGAGAGATTGGAACGTTTTATTAAGAGGATTTGATCATGCACCGCTTCCTCGAAAAGACGAAAGCCTTTTTCCTCGAAAGCGACACCTCGTTCCTCTTTGCTTTGTCTTTGATCGCCCTTGGGGTTATTTATTGGATCATTGTGCTAGCGACCCATGGATTGGCCATGGAATCCTATTTCTCACGGGATTATCACGACCTATTCATGGACTATTTCAACATCCTGCCCCGGGTGGTGAACGGAGATCCCTATTCCTTTAAATCGAATTACCCGCCTCTCATCTTGCTGATCTTTTCTTTCCTTTATCGACTCATTCCTGGAGATTATGTGATTATCGATTCCTATTCCTTGCGGGAATATACCCCGGCCGGAATCGGGTTTTTGTTCTTTATTTTGGTTTGTATTCTCGGAGCGTTTCTATGTATCCTCGCTTTTTCCCCCAAAGGGCATAAAGGGAAATATCTCTTCGCTACGGCTTTTGTTTTCTCGGGCCCGTTCCTTTTTGCTTTGGAGCGTGGCAATTTCATTATCCTGGCGTTGGTGTTCCTCTTATCCTTCCTTTTGCTCTACGATTCCGAAAAGCTTCCTTTGCGCATCGTCGCTTATTTCTGCTTGGCCGTTTCGGCCGCTTTGAAAATCTATCCTGCCGTATTTGGCTTATTGGTGCTTTTAAAAAAGCGGTTTTGGGAAGCAGGACTGCTAGCCGTCCTTGGGGTTTTGGTGTTTTTCCTTCCTTTCTTCGCTTTCCATGGCTTAGGGGATTTCGTTCGGATGATGGATTATATCCGCGAACTAGGCGAATATCAGGCTTTGACGAATTTGGGTTCGGCCCATGGGTTCTCATTCCTGAACCTCTTTTCCATCGCTGCCGAATTAAGCGGTGGAACCATCGTCATAACGCCGCTCGTGGCTGGTATCGTCGCCGCCGTTTTCACGTTGCCGTTGTTCTTCTTGGCGGAAACCGATTATCAACGAACCCTTTCCTTGGTCATGCTTTGCATTTGGGTTCCTACTTTCTCCTACACGTATACGTTGATTTTCTTCGTCGTCCCTTTGCTTTATTTGTTAAAGGAAGAACCAAAACTGAATTGGACCAATGTATTGCCCTTCATTTGCCTACTCCTGATCCTGACGCCGATGGCGCTACCGGCTGTGTTCAATTATTCCCGCTACCGTCCCGGAGCCATCGATCACGGAACGTTACTTATCAATTGCTCGATCATCGTCATGCTTGCTTCCGCTTATGGGCAGGCGATTTCGCAACGTATTTCAAAGAGGAAAGAACATGAAATCGCTGCGTAGCCTTGTATTGCTCTTCTTCTTGGTCTCTTGTTCAGCCGGAACGTCTCCTTTCGCCCCGTCTTCATCGACGCCTTTTTCCGGTGAAGGGACGGCGGAGAATCCTTACCTAATAGCGACGAAGGAAGACTTGTTTACCTTTGCTGACTTAGTGAACGATGGAGAGGGCTTTGAAGGCAGGGTTTTTCGGCAAACCAACGACATTGATTTGGAAAACGATGAATGGGTGCCCGTCGGATTAGAAGACTCTGCTTCCTATTTCCTCGGCGTTTATGATGGTGACGGGCATACCATTTCACACATGAACGTCGATCGAGCGGGTTTTGGCGGTTTTTTCGGGCAATTAGGCGGGATCTGCATGAATTTGGGTGTCATCGATTCCTTTATTTCCGGCTCCTGCGCGGGATCCATTACAAGCCATTCCGCCTCTATCGATGCGGTGGTTTTCAATTGCTACGCTCTGAATAATCGCCTAGACGGCCTCCGTACCGGGGGAATCGCCGATAATTTTAACGGTGCCATCATTTGCTGCGCGTCCGATTGCTTTTTGCTCGGCACCGAAGCAAGGGGAGGTATTTGCTCGTATAGCGTTTTTTCCGCGTCCCATTGTTATGCGACTTTCTCCCCGTTTCCGGCGGGACAAAAGGACCTTATGGATTGCGAACAAGTCCTTTATCTGGACGAATCCGTCGCCAATTCGCTAAACCGTTACTCTTACGAAGGCGTTGGGAACCTGATTTCCCGTGCCGCCACCAATGGCTGGGCCTATGAAAACGGGGTGTTTGGCCAAACAGAAAAAATGGGTTTCCGTTTCTTCACGTTCTTGAAAATGTGGCTTGTGCCTTTGCTTCCTTACCTTGCTTTGGTGGCCACGGCAATCGTTATCACCGTGATGGCTTGCCGCAAAAAAGCGAAAAAAGATTAAATCCCGGAATCCGGTTCCTTTGTAAGATTGATGATTTTGTTTTCGACTTTTTCGCCGACGATATTCGCGTATCGGGGATTTAACCCGAACAAAGCATTGGCCACCGGAATCCTTCGTAATCCTTCGTAAAGGCCAATTGAGAACGCAATCGACAATACCACATACGCGAAACGGACAATGCCTAGCGCTCCATCGGGCGGTACGACCGGGAAGATCGCTTGGTATTCATAGTGACCGATGCCGACCAAAAACAAACCGAATAACTTCATACCAAGGAAGTGGAACACCATAATGGCCAGGCTTGCCCTGCCTAGAGAAACGAAAGGCTTGGCCACGTATTTTGGAAGTGCCGAAATCAAAACGGACAAGGATAGAAGCATCAACGACCCCGATAAAGGAGACACGAGGACAAGCCAGGTCGGTTTCGGATAGAAGCATTCGGACATATCTAGGCGGTAATGGCCAACCAAAGAGAGAAGCAAAGAGAGCGTGAACGTCACGGCAAAGCAGATTGCCGGAACCCAGATGTGCTCTTTATTTAGGAACTTGCGGGTTAATGGTGACTGCCCAACGAGCCAACCAAGGCAAATGAAGTATTGGGCGATGAGGACGTGCTTGGGGCGAAGCAACCAAATAAAATCGGCATATTCGATGGAAATCAAATAGAACCCTAACGCACAAAGAATCGAAGAGAAGATGAACACCAGCCATCGTTTCCCTTCGCACGCCTTTACCAAAAACTTTATGATCAGGGAAGCAAAGAATAAAGCCGGAAGGAACCACATCGCACCCAAGGGTTGGCTATAGGCGTCCCCTCTGGTAAAAAGCAGCCGTAAAGCATCGCCATAAGAAATGTCTTGCCATCCAAACGGGGAGACATATCCGGGAATCAACAGTAACAAGGATTTGATCGAAAGGAATAGGAAACAGATGAAAAAGAACGGAACGAGCAAGGTGAGGAAACGCTTGACCGCGAACGAAGCCGTCGTTCCTTTCTTGAAATCGGTGAGGAAGCCGGTGATGAAGAAGAAGGCGGGCATATGAAACCCGTAGACAAAACCAACAAACCAGTTGTCGCCTCCGCAATGGCCGATTACCATCAGCAAAATGGCGATGCCTTTGAAAATGTCGGGATAGTCTAGTCGTTTGGTGGAGTTCATCATGTTTATCTTACTCCTCGTTTTGCGCTTTCTTTTTAGCTTTGTTGACACCGATGCCCCAGCCAACGCAGATGCCGCTGATAGAAAGGAAGGCAAAGCCATAGGGCAAAAGGTTGAGCCAATTAGCTCCTAGGTAGCGCCAAAGATCAAACTGGGCTTTCCCCTTTTGTTTTAATTCACCCGCTTCGGAAATCCAAGTATTGGCGTTGGAGAAAGCTAAACCGTGCGTGGAAACAGAATAAAGACTCTGATTCAGCTTTTCGGCAGTTTGGCTGCTTTCCTCCGTAGCGACGCGATAGCAATTTTGGCCGATGTTGACACCAGGGGGGAACGGCTCGTTGTTGGCGCAAAAGGAAAAAGAAATTCGCGCTGCCGCGTAAGAAACGAGTCCACCGATTTCTCCACCAGATAAAACGCAATCGGAATAGCAGGATAGAATCGTTCCATTGAAGTTATCGGCGATACCGCCAGCCCGTCCACCGCTGACGTTTGCCTTGTTATAACAATTAAAAATTAAGGCATCGGAGGAAGAAGAGTGAGAACTAAACGCACCTGTGCAAGCCCCATGTATGTTGCCGCTTTCGATGCCAAGGTTCATCACTACGCCGCCAAGAGCGCCGAATAAGCCGGCGTTATCTACGCGGTTAATAGAAAGATTTTTCAGAACGTGGCCGTCGCCATCGTAAATACCTTCAAAATGGGCCTGGGAATCAAAAGTACCGATGGGGATGAAGTCGACTCCAGCTAAATCGATATCGGAACTTTGGACGAACCATTGGTTGCGAAAAGAACGCCCTTCTTCATTCACCGCTTTGGCTAAATCCGTTAAATCTGCAGCGGAGGAAATGATATAGGGATTGTCCTTAGTGCCGTGCTCGGAGGACTGGCCGAGAGGAAGGGGCCGTGGCAAGCCGGTGAGCAACAAAGCAAAACAAGTCCAAACTGCCAGGTTCATTAGGCCGACCTCCTAATGTTTGGGAAACGGATGTATTTTGTGCAGAAATAAGAAACCCCCAGAGCAAAGCTAAAAGCTAATAGATAAACAAAAACCGTTGCGCCATAAGGTCCGAGACCCCAACCAGTCTTTAGTAGAATCGCCGAAGCCAAGTGGAAGCAAGCGACGTGAAAAATATAGAAACCATAGGAATATTTACTAAAGAAAGCGAAGAATCCGGTTCCACGTACCGGTTTATAGAAAGCGAGGACGAGATAAGAACAAAGCAAAAGGTAAGCCGAGGGCAAAACGCGTTGGTAGATATATAAATCGCCGATTGCATAAATATAGGAGTTATAAACGACAAGCCCTGTAAACAAGAGGGCAGAAAGAATCTTGTGTACCTTTGAGGCCGAGAACGCAGGAAGCAGGAATGCTAACAGCATTCCGCAACACACCAAATCGAGATTTGATAAGGAGAAGGCATAAATCCAAGTGTACCAATCAATATCGGCGTCTTTGGTTCCAACGCGCCAAGCAAACCCAAGCGCCATTATAACAAAAAAGGCTAATAAAGGGGTCTTGGGCCACTTTTTTGCAAGGTGGTGGAATCCGAAATAGATGAAAGGCATCAAAACGTAGAGTTGAATAGCGGTGGAGATATACCAAAGATGGCCGGTTTCCGAGACTCCGCCATTACCGTCAAAACAGAAGAAAATCACTCTTAATCCAACTTGGGGATTAGAAATGATAAACCCACCGCGGCTGAACAACTCAAACAGAAGAAGGTAGAAGAAATAGAGCCCTCCAAAACGAATGAGGCGCGAGAGATAGAACCAACCAAGATTTTTGAAATTGATGCCGCCCTTTTCATTCAAGATTCCGTATCGGTTGTTTTGCATGGCGAGGGCGAACAAAAACCCCGAAAGAAAAAGAAAAATCCAGACACCTGCCCAAGCAGGCAGGTAGAAATAACGTCCAATCCATGTGTCGGTCCGCTGATTCAATTCAGGAACGAAACCGCGCCCATGCAAACAAAAAACGAACATTGTTGCGAGGAAACGCAAGAGATCAAGCACATCAATGTGGAATTTCGTTTTCATTTCGCCGATAGTTTATCAAAAAAGCGCAGTTGCGGACGATGAAAACCATATTGGGTCTCCTCCTTGGCATCTTGTGCTCAGGTTTGTCTTGGCATTGATGCTGTTTTGTGCCATAGTCTATCCGGAGTTATTGAATATAAATATTCACCGGAATTCTTATGGACCAAGAAACTAAAAAGACATTGGAGATCGTTATTGGCTGCTACAACGAAGAGGAAAACGTCAAACCTTTAGTGGCCGAAATTCGTCGGGTCACCAACGAACAATTACCGAATTATCGGACCAAAATCCTTTTTATTGATAACTGCTCTACCGATAATACACGGGCTTTATTGCGTGAGATTTGCGCAGAGGACAAAGACGTACGTTGCATTTTTAATGCCAAAAACTTCGGGCATATCCGTTCTCCCTATCATGCGCTAACGCAAGCTAAGGGCGATTTGGTGATGCTGATGTGCGCCGACTTCCAAGACCCCCCGGAATTAATTCCCGAGTTCGTCCATAAATGGGAAGAAGGCTATCGTGTCATCGTCGGCACGAAGAAAAAGAGCAAAACCAACCCCATCGTGCACGCCATCCGGAAGCTTTATTACCACATTATCCACCGGATCTCCGATGTTGAACAAATCGAGAATTTCACGGGTTTTGGGCTGTATGACCAAAGTTTTATTCAGGTGTTGGCCGGCCTCGACGATCCTTACCCCTATATGCGTGGCATCGTTGCCGAACTCGGCTACAAGATGACCCGCATTGAATATGTCCAACCCGAACGTCGTGCCGGCAAGAGCCACAACAATTTCGGTACCCTTTACGACATGGCCATGAATGGCATCACTTCTTATACCAAGTTCTTCGTCCGCATCGCCACGTTTGTCGGCGCGTTCCTCGGATTCCTTGGCTTTGCCGGCCTTGTGGTGTATCTGGTGTTCCTTTTTATCGCGATCGCCAATGGCACCGCCCATCCGAGCATTGTTTATCCGATTATTACTTCCTCGGCCATCTTCACCGGCATCATCCTCTTCTTCTTGGGCATGGTGGGCGAATATGTCTTGCAAATCAACACGCGTGTCCTCCATCGGCCTTTCGTCGTAGAGGAGGAGAGGATCAATGACGACGACTGATTTGCCACAAAAACCCAGTTTAGTCACTTGTTGGACGTCTTTCCTAAGCCACCTTAAGAAAGAGCCCTTCCTCTGGCTTCTTTCCGCCCTGGTTTTCGGAATCGGAACTTTCCTTTATTTTTTCTTCGCAATCCCTGAAACGCAGGGATGGTTCCATGCGATTTCTGAGAATAACGGTCTATGGACTTCCCAAGGGAACGGATTGCTTTTTTTCGAACCGTTCATCCGCTGGTTAGGACCCTCAGGCTTTTTCCGTTTCGGCCTTGCCTTGATCTATGTGGTATTGGCCATCTTATATTGGATTTTTGCCGGTCGGCTATTAATCGGCGAACAAACACCTTTCTACTTGCGGGTCGTCGGCCTGTTTTTCTTCGGCTTTGTCTTCTTTAACCCACTCAACGGAAACAGTTCCCCTTCCGGCCCTTATCTTTATCTCTCCGCGCTTGTTTTGCTAGGTTATTTCTGGTCATTACGACGCTTCTTGTCCAATGAGAACCCGCGTCTTAAATACTGGATCCTCCCTTGTGCTTTCTCGGTGCTTTCCTGTTTCTTGCTTGCATCAAGCTTCACATTCATCGCCTTACTGATGGGTTTTGCTTATTTGGTCTACTCGTGGGTAAAAGGCCTAAGACGGCGCAACGCGCTCATTCTTTTCGCCGTTTCGGCAATCCTTTTTATTGCCCATCAATCGATTTATTGGGCATCCGGTTCTTCGCTTTTACCCAGCTTTTCTGACTTCTCTTTCAAAGATTATCTACTCAACGTCCTCTCTTCTTTGGCGCCGAATTCGTTCGGGAGCCTAACGATTTGGAAGACGGATATCGCGGCTCTTCAGCTTTTGGCGAAACTCATCCACGTTGGGATTATTCTCTTTGGTTCCATTATGTTTGCCTGCCTCGTGGCTTGTTGCGTTTTGGATGTCCGTCGTGGGCTTGCCGATTCGCTGGTTCCCTTTTTGGCGAAAATCGGACTGATTTCCCTGTGTTTGTGGCACGGTTTATTCAATGCCCATCCTATGGCCAACGATTACGATGCGGCATTCACGTTGTTTTTCCTTGCCGGTGCCACGCTTTGTGCTTGCGACCTCAAAACTTTCTTCTCCCATCGGCCAGCCCGCGAAGGAAAAAAAGATCGGACCAATTTGCTCGTTGGTTGCGGGGCGGTTCTCTTAGCGATTTGCGTCTCGGTGTCTGCCCTTGGTTCCTATGGGACGGCCCGTTATGGTTTTTGGAACTCGGATCCTCAAGCCTTATATGCTTTAAAAACGGCGGGCAAGCCGGCTGATATTGCGGTTGACGACGAAGGAAACAGTTGCATCGGCTTGAACCAACAAGAGTCCTTTAATTACGTCACCACCCTGCGTAAGAACCGTTTTGATATGTTCTCTACCGCCCCAATCACCAATGATTTTTATACAACGGGTTATTATTACGGATTAAGCGGGTATCAAGCGCCCCAGGATCCGGCATTTGACCATTGGTGTGGCGAGAATTTCCGTGTGCTTTTGAACTCTGGAGATAGCGAGACCCTGTTCTTCCATTGGTTCATTACCGATGCACAATTCGGCGGTACGATGACGATTTATGTCGACGGAGTGGAGAAATATCATGCTGCTTGCACCGAAAACCAAAACGAGGTGTCTTTGCCTAACTTCAATAAAAACGAGAATTATTTTATCCAATGCATTTTTGATAAAAAGGTTGAGGAAACCGAGGACATCCGTCCGTTGTATTTTTTCCTTACCAGCATGAATTTTAAAGGAGGGGTCCAATGAGGAAATATGTGAAACCTTCTTTGGTGTTCTTGCTGGTGATGGCCATCCTTCTTGCCACTTCTTTCGTCAGTGTTTTTGTCGCCGGCGTGCTCACCAATAAGAATTTTTATGCCGATGTATTCTTCTATGGTGGCGCGGATATCTTCATGGACTACTTGAATTCGGTCCGCGATAATGCCGAACTTAACACTTATACGGAATACCACACGATTTACCCTCCGTTGGTGGCGCTGTATTTCCATTTCATGAGTAAATTCGTGCCGGATAATATCCTTCGCCTCCCCTTTGAACAGCGCTATTTGATGCGGCAATGTGCCCCGGCCATGATTGAGTTGACGTTATTCTTCCTAACCTGCGCCATCGTTTTGTATTTTTCCATTCGGCGCTTGCTCCGGAACGAAAGAAAAGGCGTTTCTTTGCTCGTGTTCCTCCTTTGTCTGATCTCATATCCCTTGCTTTACGCTTTTGAACGGGGGAACGTTTTGCTTGCCTCCGTCGTGCTATTGGTCGCTTTCTTTGCTTACCGGGATCACGACAAGGCGTGGGTTCGCGAATTGTCAATTTTCGCCTTGGCCCTTTCAATTACCATTAAAATCTATCCCGTTGTCTTTGCGTTTTTTCTATTGAAGAAAAAAGACTACATCGGTTTTGTGAAAACCGCGGTTTATTCCATGCTACTGTTCTTTGTGCCTTTTGTAGTATACGGTGGAGCGGAAGGCTGCTATTTGCTAATTCGCCAGGTATTTCTATTTTCGGAAGGACAAACCACCAATCCGTTCCTCTCAAATATTGTGATGCTTTTCATTGGAAATGGCGCAATCCAAGGAACTGGGGCCACCATCTTGCAATTGGCGCTTTTGGTAGTGGTGCTCTTGGCTTTGTTCTTCACGAAGGAAGATTATGAATCGGCCTTGGTGTGTTTTCTTGCAATGATGTTCTTCCCGGGGACCGCCGGCACCTATTCTTGCGCCTATTGCCTGCCCGTTTTCCTGCTCTTGATTTGCAGCCGTAATCAGTGGCGCACTTTACGCTATCTCCCCTCGTTGATTCTGATGTTGTTCTTATTCGGGTTCCATCATGGGAAACAGTTCTATTATGGCGAGATGTTCCTTGCTGCTTCGCTTGTGGCGGAGGCTTTGCTTTTAATCGTCAACCCCATAGAGTTTGCGATTCATCGTCGTCGGGAGACATCGCCCCATGCGTGATGGCCTTTTGAAGATCGTACGTAACCGGTGGTTCTGGTATGGCATTGGCTTTGTTGCCGCCATTGCTGTGCTTTGGCCGACGATCTGGACGCTTTCCCATCATTTTTTCCCAACCTCCTATCTCATCATCGACGATGGGAACGAATATGTCCTATTTACCAAATATAACTTTTTTGAATATTTCTTTTTCGATCACCGGCCAGTTACCGCATTTTTCATGGGGCTCGGGTTTACGATGTTCGGCCATGCCACAACTCCATTGCTTGTCTATGCATCGTTGTTCTTTGCCCTTACCATCGTAGCGTTGTTCATTCTTTTTAAAGAGGCGAGCGGTTCCTGCCTTTTAGCCGCCATCTTCTCTGCCGCCGCGTTATTCTCGCGACTGAATTGGTACTATTACGCCGGGTATTTCGGCATCATGGAATCCTTGGCCTTGGGTATGGCCGCGCTAGCATTATTCTTTATGATCCGTTTCATTCGGAATCGGGGCCATGGGGTTTGGCTGGTCTTGAGCGCCGTTTTTACGTTGCTTGCTTGTTGGTCCCACGAACGTTATATCCTTTTGTTTGCCGTCCCTGTCATTGCCGCTCTCATTGGTTTTGCGGGTTGGAAACGGAAATTGCTATTCGCCGGGATTTCCGCGGGCATTGTTGCCGTTTTCTTGGTGGATCGGCTTTGGATTTCCCGTGGCACCTTAATGGCCGCTACGGGTGCGTCCATTGTCTGGGATATCGCTTCGATTTTCCGAAACTTCTTTAAACTGCTCGTCAATACATTCACTCTCTACGATGATGTCTGGTATCTTTCCGGCGTTACCAATGCCATGCTGGATGATTGGCATCGCTTTGTTTTCGCGGCCACGGGAATTCTGCTTTTGGCCATCGTCTTGATGGGATTGGTTCTCTTTGTTTTGGATCTAAAAAAGAAGCGGTTCGCAAACTCCTTTATCTTCCTTGCCATCGGGGTGTTCTACGGTTTCACTGCTGCCGGTGGGTCGGTTTCCACCGGCCGTGTCGAGCCGCGATGGATGTTTACGAGTCAAATGTTCTTGTTTGCGCTTTGCGCATTCTCGATTGCCAATCTTTGCTCGTATTTGGAGATAAAAAAGAAGGGCACCGACGCCTCTGGCCCCATCTACCAAAAACCGCGGCCCTATATTTCGTTTGGTTTATCTTTGCTGGTGGCTCTTGGTGTCATTGGAACCGGCGTTTACACCATCAATAATAAGGTCCATTATTACATCGACGACGGCGCCGATCAGGCTCTTTATTTCCAGCATTCCATTTTGGACCATTACAAGGCGTTGGGCGCGACGGAACTATTGGTGGCCGCCGATCGCCAAAGCCAAAATTCTTTGGGTGGGCTCATTCCGCAATGGGATTTGGAGAAGTGGCACCTCGTTGACTTAGATCAAATCTCACAATATGCATCCGGAAACCCAAGTATCGCCTTATACATGGTTCGAGGAGGGGCGGTTACTTATGTTCAAAATGCCAGTAGGAAAAACATTTTGACCAAATGGACCCTCGCTTCTTTTGAGACCCTTGTTTATGGAGACCGAGAAACCTTGAATGTTCAAATTGAAGATGTCCGTTTTCCCAATCGTCCGGCCAATGGCGTGACCGCCATCGTTAACGGAGAGATTGTCCTGACCCATTATTCGATCGAAGGCGGTTTCGATTATGATTTGCCTATCAAAAAAGGCCAAATGAATACAATTCAGCTGTTGCCTGATTTTACCTATAACCCTTCCAAGGAAGGCACGGGCGCAGATATTCGCGATTTAGGACTCTATATCGTTTCCTTTGGCGGGTGAAAAGGTTGCCGCTATTTTCGATTATCTAGCCAATTCGATCAGAGCTCGTTTTAAGTCGTCTAAGGACGAAACACAATAGTCCGGTTCCGTAGGAAGCAGCTCTTCTTTCGTTCCTTCGCCCCAAAGGACGCCAACGGCTTTCACGCCAGCTTTTTGGGCGGAGCCCGTGTCACTGATGGTGTCGCCAACCATTACGATCGTCTCGTTTGGGAATTGTTTTTTGAGGTCCCGCAGAATCGTTTCCTTGCTCTCTCCTTTGGAGGAGTCGGGAACAAAGATCCCTTTGAAATACTTGGACCACCCCTTGATTTCCACTATCCGATCGGTGGCGGAGTGCGGCTTATTCGTCAGCACATAACTCTCGTAGGGGGTGGTAGCCAAAAGTTCTACCACTCCTGGGTAGGGCGGGGTCATATGGTAATCGGAACTATCGTAAATCCGCCGCATGGAACGGTTGATTTTGGCAAGGTCCTCTTCCGAAAAGAAACCTTCTGGATAGGAATTCAAAAGAATCTGCTTCAGGGGCGGACCGATACGAATCGGATGGATCGCATCGGCAAGAGAAAAGCCATTCTCCTCCAAAGCTTTTTCAATCGTGTAGACGATTTCACCCTTAGAGTCGAGCAACGTCCCATCCAAATCGTAAAAGACTTTCATTTATTTTTTCCGAGATTGATAGCAGGCTTCGAGCACGTCGTAATCGTATTTGAGACGATCTTCGGGTTTCTCGTTTTCAAACGTGTCCCAGATGTCTTCGTTGCTGGCTTGATGCTTCTCAAGGAGGTAAGCCAAGTTATTGACGTGGGCGCAGTGGGTGCCGGAGATGAAGTAAGGAATGGAATAACCCCATTCGTATTGTTTTTGCAGAGGGACCATATATTGGTCGATCGCGGCAAGAATCGCATTCATGTCGTAGTTCTTGCCTTGCTTGCGGTTGAGGTAAGAGATGAGCAATTCGGTGGTGGTGTTGCCCGCGCCGCGGCCCATGCCGGTCAAGGAAGCATCGATCATGATGTCCCGCTTGGAGTTTTGGAACATTTCCGCAAATTGGATGGAAAGGGCAAAAGACAATTGCTGGTTGTTATGGGAATGGAATCCGATTTTGATTTCCGGATCCAAATGGGCATCCATCACTTCGGCGATACGCTTCAGGTCTTCGGGATACATGGCTCCAAAGGTATCGACGATGGAAATGGCGATGGGTTTGGCTTCGTTGATGCAAGCACAAAGATCGATGAGGTCTTCGTTGCTATACGCAAGCGTGTTGGCGGCTTGCAGATAAAGGTCATAGCCTTTGGCTTTCACGGCTTTGCCGACTTCGATGCCTTCATGATGTTTGCCGTGGGGGAAGACCACACGGATCGCATCGATCGCGGTGCCGTCATTGACGGGTAAATTGTCGAGGTTATAACGGTCCCAGTCGATCATCACGACATAAGAGAAGTGGGGGTCTTTCTTGCCCATGTATTGCTTAGCGTCTTCGGGTAAATGATAGAAGGCGGTCCCCGGGGTATGGGCTTTGTCTTTCAGCCAGCCGATTTCGATGATTTCGGTGCCGGCTTGTTCGAGTTTTTGAATGATGCCGCGAATGGTGTCCGCGCCAAAGTTGGAGTTGCAGATATAGCAACCGTCGCGAAGGGTGCAATCAAGTACGGTGATGTTCATGGGATTCTCCTTATTTCTTTTGGTTATCAACGAGGGGGATGATCATGATTTTTTCGAGTTCTTCCCGCGGGAGGAAGGGCGCCATGTCTTCAAGCGGCGGCGAGATGAGCGTTCCATCGGGGAGCCGCATCGCGGAAGGCTTGGGGAAGAAGAATTGGTCTTTGTCCACGAACACTTCCATTAAGGCATAGCCCTTGTGGGCAAGGAAGGCTTTGCTGACGGACTCGGTTTCTTCGTTTTTGGTGACTTTGAAGTAGGGGATGCCATAGGCACCAGCGATTTTTTCCATATTGGGGAAGCTCAGGTCTTGGCTTTCCGGCCCGATACCATTCGCGGGATAGTCCTTAAAGAGATTGGCATGGGTTTGCCGCATGGAATGGTAGCCTTCGTTATTGATGAGGACGATTTTGATCGGCAACTGATGGAACACCATGGTTTGGAGTTCCTGCAAATTCATTTGGATGGAACCATCGCCTTCGAGGCAGATGACTTCTTTGCCGTTAGCAAACGCGGCGCCGATGGCCGCGGGCAAACCATAGCCCATGGAAGCGGCACCCGAGTTGATGATGAAGCGTCCGCCTTTTTTCATTTGGTAGGCGGCTCCGCCGACGGCTTCACAAGACCCGTTTGATGCAACGGTGGTGGTATTTTCCGGCAAGAGTTTGGAGAACGCTTCAAAGAAGGCGTAGATATTCGCCGGTTCTTTTTGGGCTTTTTGCTGATCGCTGACCAAGGGGTAATCTTCTTTCCATTTGGCGATGATATCCAACCATTCTTGGCGTTTTTCCATCGGCTGCTGGACTTTTGCGAGCATTTTGGCCAGGAAATCCTGATAGGTGGCACGGATCGGCAACTCCACATGGACATTGGGTTTGGTGAGCTCCAAAGAATCCGGATAGACCATCGCCACAAAGGCTTCTCGAGCCCAGGTTTTGGTGGCATAGGATACCTGACGGATGCCTAGACGAGAACCTAACACGAGCAGGAAGTCGCTATTTTGGACGGCCCAGTTGCCATAGCGCGTGGCGACATCGCCAGCGCGGCCAGCGTGCAAAGGATGGCAATCTTCTAACATATCGACACCATCAAAACTGGTGACGACGGGAATATTGAGGCGTTCCACAAGCTGACGGAAGGCTTTGTAATCACCGCTGGTGCGGACTTCGATGCCGCTATAAAGCACGGGGCGCTTGGCGGCTTTGATCTTTTCGATGAGTAAATCGATGACTTGATCGGAAACGGGTCCGGGGTTGGTGTTGGCGAGCTCTTCGGGATTGAAGTGGATGAGTTCGTCGGGATCAATCATCGCCGCTTGGATGTTGTGAGGCATATCCAGCCACACTGGTCCAGGGCGACCATGGGTGGCCAAATAGATGGCTTTTTCGACATGGTAAAGCGCCATTTCGGGAACGGTGAGCATCATGGCGTATTTGGTCATATGGGCCATGGGCTTCGTGATATCGTATTCTTGGTCGCCGAAAATCCGCATAGGGTAACCGGTGGAAGCGACGGTGGTGCTCCATTTGACCTGACCGGAAATGACTAACATCGGAATAGAATCCAGCCATGCGCCAAGGACGCCGGTGATGGCGTTGGTCCCACCCGGGCCGGTGGTCACGCAAACCAAAGGCAGACGATTGCATTCGCGGTAATACCCTTCGGCGGCGATGGAAGCAGCTTGCTCATGCTGGACGAAGACGTTCTTCAAACCCGGCTCAGCCGCAAAGGAGTTGTTTAAATGCATAGCGCCGCCGCCAGGAACGGTGAAGTTGGTGGTGATGCCATGATCCACCAACCATTTTGCTAAATAGGTCGAGAATTTGACTTTCATTGCTTTTCCTCGCTTTGATTGATCCATTCAAATAATTTTTTCGCGGCTAACTCCGGGCCGATTTTGCTCATATTCTCCAACCCGAGTTGCGTATAGATGATGCCTAACGATGTCCCGTCCTTGGCCATTGTGGCAAAGTATTCCTTAACCAACTCTTGGGTCTTTTCTTTGTTTTGAACGGGGCCGAAAGGGTTGGCGAAATAAGAGGAGACGATTCCGACTTCTCCCGTGGTGCCTTTGGCCATGCGTTTGCCTTCTTCGCAAATGGTGGCCACTTCTTCCCAAGATTCGGGGAAGCGGATTCCTTCCTCGCTCTTTTCGTAGTTGTTGGCATAAAGGAAGATATCGACGGGCCATTTGGTGACCACTTCGTCATACGGGGTGGCGTGGTAGACGATGCGGGCATTGGTCCGATCGGCATTATAAATAATGGAATCGTTGATATGGGAGAACGCATATCCGATATCGAGGTCGTCGATACGGACAAAAGCGCCGGATTCGGTTCCGCTAGCGCGGACGCCGTCCTTGGTCAGGAAGAGGGTGCCCATATCGTCAAAGATGATTTTGATGTCTTTTAGATATTCTTTTGCCAACTTGCGGAAAGCTTCGATGGATTCGGATTTGCCAGCCCCAGAGTCGCCCATGATGACGATTTTGACTTCTTTGCCGGACTTCATGATGATATCCATCATCGAGCCGTGGATGGGCAGATACCCTTGGTTGATCATCCTCGTGTTGTGCAAAGTGAGGATGAGTTTTTTCACGTAGCCGAAATAATCGGCGTCTTCGGTTTCGGAAACATAGCCGACGAGGAAATCCCCATCCCCATCGTAGTAGTAGGTGCCAGTGGATTCGCCTTTATTTCCACCAAAGATGACGATGATGTCTGGCTTCTTTCCTTCCAGCTCGGTATAAGGAACCTTCGTGAAAAGATTGAGAATGCCGATGACGTTATTCAGGTTATGGACATTGAAATAAAAGTAGACGAGGCTCGACCCACAGTAAATGGGGATGCATAGGAATTCGGAAGGATCGATATCCAGCTCCTTCGCCAAAGGAGTGGGGGAGGGCTGATAGACGCCAATGCGTTTATTCTTTTTGGTGGAAGTCGTATAAGGCAAGGCGAGATAGGCGTCTTTCACGAAGAGAACATCGTTGAGATAAGCATAGTTGCCTTCGAAACGAATGGGGCTATCGTCGACGAGGAGTCCACAGGAGAAGCCGACATTGAGCTCGCTTTCGACGGAAATCGGTTTTTCTAGCACGTTGGTCTCCACTTTGTGAAAGAGATGAAGCAAGGTGGCCCGGAACGTGCGGAGTTTCAATTTCAAGCGGTCGAAATCCATCCCCGGTCCGGCTTTGAGGAATCCAAACCGTTCCCGAGATAGATAAAAACGCAAAAAGCCTTCGACGAACCGCATGAAGTTCAAGCCGCCGTCGGAAAGAACGGATTCATATTGGGGATAGTCTTTGATGACGTTGGTTCTGGTTACGTTGGAGAAGAGGGAAGTCAATGACGTCAAACCACGGATGGGGTCTGAGAGCCCTCGGGCAAAGAAATCATATAGTTCAGCGTCTTGATCAATGAGACTTTCGATATAGTCCTCGAGGATTAAACGAAAAGACTTGGCGTGGAAAATATCTTCCGGTTCAACGATTTCCTCGTAACTGTCTTTGGTGAAAAGGCGATAGTGAGATTCCAAAGAAACCAACGAGAGATCCGCGTAAAACAAATGTCCGTCGTAAAGGAAACCTTTGGTCATAATCAGGCACCGAATTTAATTTGCCCGGTTGCAAAGAGGTTATCGAGCATGACTTTGTCGTTTAATGTGTCAAGTTTGCTGTAGAAACCTTCATGGACATAAGCGCCGAGCTGGCCTTGACGCGCGAGCTCTTCCAACGGGTATTTTTCCAAGACGATATCGTCTCCGTTGATCAAATCAAGCACGGAAGGATCCAAAACCATGAACCCGATATTAATGAGCGAAAGGCTTTGGGCGTTACGGCTCCGGAACTGAGTGACGGTTCCATCGGGCTTGGTTTCGACGACGCCGAATTTCTGGGAGGCGTTATAAGTGGTTATGGTTGCCTTTTTTCCGCTAGAAATATGCTGTTCAATCAAAGATTTGATATCGACATCGGCCAAGGTATCAGCATAAGCAACCAAGCAAGGCTCTTTCGGGTTTAAATAGGAAGCCACCCGCTTCAAGCGTCCGCCGGTGGCAACGTTGACGCCAGTATCGACAACGCGTACGCGCCATTGTTTCTTCCGGTTGGTTTCAATGGTGGCGGTATTGCTTCCCAAATCGACAAGGATATCGTTATTTCGGACATAGTAATCGAGGAAAAACTGCTTGATTTCCATTTGGTGTTTGCCGGCGCAAATGACGAAATCGTTGAGGCCATAAGCGGAGAATTGGTCCATGATATGGCACAAAATGGGCTGATTGCCAACGTTGACCATACCCTTGGCGGTGGTGATGCCGCTGCCCGGAAGGTGGATGCCCTCCCCTCCTGCCAAAATGACTACTTGCATAGGAATCTCCTTTGTGGGTGGTTTACAAATCGCAAGGATACATTACTACAAAAGCCCTTTGTTTTCTATATTTGAAAACAGGAGGAAACCTGTTATTGCGAAAAAGCCAGTTGGGAGAGAACTCCAATCGGTATAGAATAGGGAGGACCTTTGAAACAACAAAACGAGGCTGATTTATGGCATATCATTTGAAAAAAGTCGTCATCTCGGGAGCCACCGGAACCATTGGCGTGGCTTTAACCAATCTGTTCACTTCGGAAGGCGTCGATTGTGTGCTGCTGAATATGCCGGGAATCACCAACCCGAAAGCCTATTCCCACCCCGAGCGGATTACCTTCATCGATTGCCTCCTAACGGATTATTCATCTCTGATGCAGATTCCCACCGATTGCGATGCCTTCATTCATCTATCCTGGGCCGGAACCTTCGGCCCCAATCGTGACGACACCACCCTTCAAGTGCAAAACATCAAAGGGGTCATGGATGCCCTGGATTTGGCCAAACGTATGGGCTGCAAGGCCTTCGTCGGCGCCGGATCCCAAGCTGAATACGGCAAGGGCGTCGAATCCGAGGATCGCCCGCTAATGCCAGTAACCGGATACGGCATGGCCAAACTCGCCGCGGGACAGCTTGGAAAACTCAAAGCCAGCCAGATCGGCATCCGCTTTAATTGGATTCGTATTTTCTCGGTCTATGGTCCCTTTTCCGGTGCTGGATCGTTGACCCAATATATCGTTAGCACCTTGCTCAAAGGCGAGTCTCCCAAACTCACTAAATGCGAGCAGATTTGGGATTTCCTCTACACCGAAGATGCGGTGCGGGCTATCGCCGCCGTCGCGGATAAGGGCCTTGATGGAAAGACCTATGAACTTGGCAGTGGCGTGACCGGCACGATTCGTAGCTTCGTCGAACCGATTCCGCAATGGCTCGGCATTAATTTGCCGATCGAATTCGGCGCCCTTGAATATCCCCCCAACCAAATCATGAAGATGTGTGCCCATGTCGATGAACTGAAGAAAGATACCGGATGGGCCCCAACCGTTTCTTTCGAAGAAGGCATCCGGAAAGTCGCCGCGTCTTTGAAGTAGTCCCAGAAAGAAACAACCATGAAAAAGGGTGCTTTAGGTAAAGAGTTGATTTGGAACCTCATCGGGCAGTTCGCCTATTTGTTTGGGCTTTGGCTGATTACGGTTTTCACCACCAAATTCATCAGTGTCGAGGCACAGGGTGTGCTGACCCTTGCCTTGGTCGCTTCGAATATCGCGATGTCGTTTGGGAACTATTATCTCCGATTGAGGTATGCCGCCGACGTCAACAACGAACATTCGGATAGCGATTACGTGATTTCTCGTTTCATCCTCACCGGAATCAGCTTTCTCATTTGCTTTGGCTATTGCCTTGCTTTGCAATACTCCTGGTCGATCATCGCAGCCATCATGATTTATTACGTCTATAAAGGGACCGAATTGGTCTCCGATATCTACCAAGGCGTTTTGCAAAAGCACTCCAAACTATATTTGGGTGGCATCACGTTGACGATTAAAGGCCTTTTTTCCGTGGGGATCTTCGCCGCGATTGCCGTTTTGACGAAATCGTTGATCTGGTCGTTGATCGGTCTTTCCTTGGTCGGGATTGCCATGGCTTTGGTGGATATATTCGTGGCGAAAAAGGCGGTTGGTTTCCGCATTCAGTGGCGTGCTTATTCGTGGAAAACCCTCAAATCCGTTTTGATTTCTTGCTTCCCGCTTTTCGTTCTCTTGCTGCTTTCTAACGTATTGCCTTCGCTTCCCCGTATTTTCTTTGAAAAAATCTATGACACGGAACAGCTTGGCTATTACTCGTCCATTGCGAACATCGCCGTTTTGATTCAGACGGTTGCGTCCGCCGTCATGCTGCCTCTGGTGCCGCGTTTTGCCAAACTCCACGAGCAAAAAGAGAAGGCTGGTTTTCTCAAATTCACAGGGCTTGTGGTGTTCGTCGCGATTGCATTCTGCTCTGCGGTGTTCTTGGGCGTCGTTTGGCTCGGCGACTGGGCTTTGAAACTTGTTTACGGTGACATCATCATGCCCTATGCCTATGTGTTCAAAGGCGCCATCATCGCCACCTCCTTCACGGCGATGGTGACGGTGGTCACGCAGATTTTGGGAGCCATGGGAAAGCGGAAGGAAACGATGATTGCCGCTGCGCTGGGGTTGGCCATCTGCGCGGCGATATCCTATCCGATGTGCCAGGGGCTCTATATGGATGGGATGTCTTATGCTTTGGTGATTGCAGAAGGCGTGGAAGTCGCATTGTGTCTCGTTTTGATTGTTGTCTTGGAAAACAAAAACTGCCGCGTTTCCAATGAGAACCCGGAAAGCCAAGAATAGAAGCTCTTTTACATTTCGAATATTATTCGAATCCAATGGGATTGGTTTGCGTCGATTCGCTTTTATCTAAATGAGACAATTTGATATAATTTGTCCACGAATATCCGAGAGGTGTCTTTGTGAAAGTATTAATCCTTGCCGGTGGTTACGGGACCCGCATCAGCGAAGAATCCCAGTTCAAACCCAAACCCATGATTGAAATCGGCAATATGCCGATCATTTGGCACATCATGAAGCATTATTCCGAATACGGTTTCAATGACTTCGTGATTCTTGGTGGCTATAAGCAATATGTCATTAAGGAATATTTCAATAATTATTTCCTTCATCATTCCGACGTCACCTTCGATATGGTGAATAATGAAGTCATCGTCCATGCAAAGCATGCCGAGCCTTGGCGTGTCACCGTTCTCGACACCGGGCTCAATACCATGACCGGCGGTCGTATCAAGCGGGCAGCGGAATATATCGGCAATGAGCCGTTTATGCTGACTTATGGTGATGCCGTTTCTGATGTGGATTTAAATAAGCTTCTCGCCTTCCATAAGAAAACCGGCAAGGCCATTACCATCACCTCCATCGCTTTGTCCCAAACCAAAGGTATTATCGAAGTCGGAAAAGACGGAACCCTTGAAGCGTTCCGCGAAAAGTCCATTCAAGATGGTTCCTTGATCAACGGCGGTTTCATGGTTTGCGAACCGGAAGTCATCAAATACATCGCCGGGGATAAAACGGTCTTCGAAAAAGGCCCCATTGGCAAACTCGTCGCCGACAAGAAGGCTGCTGCCTACCATCACAAAGGATTCTGGCAGTGCATGGATACCAAGCGCGATAAGGATTACTTAGAGCAGCTGTGGGAAGAGGGCGATGCCCCGTGGAAGACCTGGGATGACTAATTTCAGCTTATCCTTTTACAAAGGAAAAACCGTCCTCATCACCGGTCATACCGGCTTTAAAGGTTCTTGGTTATCGAGAATCTTGATTTTGGCCGGTGCCAAAGTGGTGGGGTATTCTTTGGAACCCCCGACCAAACCCGCTTTATTCGACTTGCTTGGCCTAAAAGACCAGATGATTTCCATCATCGGCGATATCCGCGATTATCCCCATTTTAAGGCGGTCGTGGATGAATATAAGCCGGAAATCATCCTCCATTTGGCGGCTCAACCTTTGGTGCGTTTGTCTTATCAAGAACCCCTATATACCTACGAAACCAATGTCATCGGCACTGCGAATGTGATGGAAGCGGTGCGCACCTCCAACTTTGTTAAATCCGTGGTCAACGTCACCACCGATAAGGTCTATTTGAATAACGATATCCCTGGTCATGCCTTCACCGAAGACGAGCCTTTGGATGGGTACGATCCCTACTCCAATTCCAAATCTTGTTCGGAACTCGTGACTCATTCTTACAAGAAGTCATTCTTCGACCCGATTAAACTTCCGGTTTCTACTTGCCGCGCCGGCAACGTCATCGGCGGTGGGGATTTCGCTTTAGACCGTATCATTCCGGATGCCGTCCGCGCCATCGAAGCGGGAAAACCTCTATTTGTCCGTAATCCCAATTCCACCCGCCCCTATGAGCACGTTCTGGAACCGTTGCTTGTTTATCTGACCATCGCCCAAGCCCAATATGAGGATTTCTCGCACGCAGGCTATTACAATGTCGGACCAGACGATTGCGATTGCGTCACCACAGGTGATCTCATCCAAAAATTCGATGCGATTTATGGCCCCGAGGCCACTTGGGAAGTGGGGGATCCAAATGGCCCTCACGAAGCCAACTTCCTCAAACTTGACGCAGGGAAGATTAAACGGGTCTTTGGCTGGAAGCCGAGGACCCATATCGACGAAGCCCTTAAGCTCGTCGCCGATTGGACGAAAGTCTATCTCTCCGGAGACCGGAAAGCCCTACTCGAAGAAACCGACAAGGAAATCCGGGAATTCTTCCAAAATTAATACCAAAGGCGGTTATCCGCCTTTTTGTTTACGCATAACGCATGGTGGTTTTCCCTTGGCGATTAGTATAAAATGGGGTCGCTTTCTTAAAGAAACTTTACGGAGAACCCTATGGACAAACGTCAGCAAATCCTTGTATTGGTTAAGGAGTATTTCCAAGAGCAACAAGCCCACAAAAAGCCTTATGTGAAAGGCGATTATATTCACTACGCCTCTCGTGTTTACGACGAGAAGGAAATGGTGAATTTGGTTGATAGCTCATTGGATTTTTGGTTGACCGCCGGCCGCTATGTGGAGATGTTCGAGAAGAATTTCGCGAAGTTCCTCGGTGCCCGCTTCTGCTTGGCGACGACTTCCGGGTCTAGCGCTAACCTTTTGGCGTTTATGACGCTGACTTCCCCTTCTTTAAAAGAACGGCAAATCAAACGCGGCGACGAAGTCATTACCGTTGCCTGCGGCTTCCCGACCACCGTCACCCCGATGATCCAATACGGTGCCGTTCCCGTTTTCGTCGACGTGAAACTCCCCAGTTATGAAATCGACGTCGACCAATTGGAAGCGGCCCTTAGCCCCAAGACCAAGGCGGTCATGATCGCCCATACCTTAGGCAACGCCTTTGACCTTTTGGCGGTCCGCGATTTCTGCAAAAAGCACAACCTTTGGTTGATTGAGGATAACTGCGATGCCTTAGGCACCAAGTATTTCATCGATGGTGAATGGAAATATACCGGCACCATTGGCGACATCGGAACCTCCTCCTTCTATCCCGCCCACCATATGACGATGGGCGAAGGTGGTGCCGTCTATACCAACAATCCGTTATTGAACCGTATCTGCAAATCCTTCCGTGATTGGGGGCGCGATTGCATCTGCCCCTCGGGCAAAGATAATTTCTGCGGCCATCGCTTTACCGGTCAATTTGGCACTTTGCCTTATGGTTTTGACCATAAATACGTCTATTCCGAATTCGGCTACAACCTCAAGATTACCGAGATGCAAGCCGCGGTTGGTGTGGCCCAGTTGGAAAAGCTCCCTGGTTTCATCGAGAAGCGTAAAGAGAACTGGAAATATCTCCGTGAAAAACTCGAATGCGTTGCCGATAAGATCATCCTTCCCGAGCCGACGAAGAATGCCGATCCTTCCTGGTTTGGCTTCCTCATCTATGTGAAAGCGCCCTATACCCGCAACGACATGACCGGTTATCTCGAATCCCATGGTGTCCAAACCCGCAACCTCTTTGCCGGGAACTTGCTCCGCCATCCTTGCTTCGATCAGATGCGGGAAAGCGGGGAAGGTTACCGCGTCGTCGGTGATTTGAAGGTCACCGATGAAATCATGAACAATTCCTTCTGGATCGGCGTCTATCCCGGTATGACCCACGAGATGTTGGATTACATGGCCGAGCAAATCATCGATTTCCTAGGGAAATAACGCGCTTATTTGCGCACCCGCCCATACTTGCTATAATTGCACACAGAAAAATAAGGAGCCAAAAATGGTCAAATTAGTTCTTATCCGTCACGGTCAATCCGAATGGAACCTCAAGAATCTTTTCACTGGTTGGACAGATGTCCACCTTTCCGAACAAGGCGTTCGTGAAGCCCACGAAGCCGGGCAACTGCTCAAAGCGAAAGGGTATTCGTTCGATATCGCTTTCTCCTCTTCGCTTGAACGTGCCAACAAAACCATGGAATATGCCCTCAAAGAAATGGGTGAATGGGACAGCGTCCCCAAATTCTATTCCTGGCGTTTGAATGAACGTCACTATGGCGCTCTTCAAGGCCTCAACAAAGCTGAATCCGCTCAGAAGTGGGGCGACGAGCAAGTCCACATCTGGCGTCGTAGCGCCGACGTACCGCCTCTTGCCTTAACCAAGGACGACGAACGCTGGCCGGGCAACCAAAAGATCTATCAGGATCTCATCGCCAAAGGCGAAATGACCATCGAGGATTGCCCTTTGACCGAATGCCTCATCGACACCGCGGCTCGTGTGAAACCCTATTTCGACGAAAAGATCGCCCCCGAAATCAAAGCCGGGAAGAAAGTCTTGATCGCCGCCCATGGCAACTCCCTCCGTGCCATCGTCATGATGCTTGAACATCTGACCCCCGATCAAATCATCTCCGTGGAAATCCCGACGGGCAAACCGCTCGTCTACGAGCTCAACGAAGCCGACCTCAGCGTCATCCAAAAGTACTATCTCTAATCCCTATGGTCGGAAGTCTTCTTTCGGCCTTTTTTCTATTCCAACCATGATCATCACCAGAACGCCATTTCGTATGTCCTTCTTTGGCGGAGGCACCGATATTCCTGAGTTCTTCGAAAAGAGCCGGGGCGCCGTCATTTCGACCACCTTTGATAAGTATGCTTACGTCAATGTTCGGCATTTGCCCCGTTTCTTTGACTATACGACCGAACTCGTCTATTCCCAGACGGAACGGGTCAATAGCATCGAGGAAATCGATCATCCCGCTATCCGCAACGCGATGAAGATGCTCGATATGCATGAGCTTCGCCTCTCTTATGATGCCGACCTTCCGGCTCGGACGGGCTTAGGCACTTCCTCTTCCTTTGCGGTAGGGATGCTTAATGCTTTCTATTGCTTGAAAGGCAAATACCGTTCCAAAAAGGAATTGGCCGACGATGCGATCTATCTAGAACGCACCCTTTGCAACGAAGCGGGCGGCTGGCAAGACCAAATCGCCGCGGCGTTCGGTGGCTTGAATCGTATTGATTTCGACCGTCATGGTTATACGGTGCACCCCATCATCATCTCCCCGACAAGGAAGAAAGAACTCAATCGCCGTTTGATGCTATTCTTCACCGGCTTTACGAGAAACTCTTCCGAAATCCAAAAGGATTTACTCGCGGAAAAAGTGGACCGGAAGCCTTCTCTTGAAAAGATTCTGGAGATGGTGGACAAAGCCCAAGAGATTTTGGAAAGCCCGACCTCCGATTTCGATGATTTCGGTCGCTTGCTCAATGAATCTTGGCAATTGAAGAAATCCCTTAGTTCTTCCGTTTCCACTTCGGCGATCGATAAGATCTATGAGCGTGCCCTGAAAGCGGGTGCCCTTGGCGGCAAACTCCTCGGCGCCGGCGGTGGGGGATTCCTCCTCTTCTACGTGCCCCATGGCAAACGTGTGCCGCTTCGCACCGAACTCAAAGACCTTTTGGAAGTTCCCTTCCAATTCGAAAACGAAGGGACCCAGGTCTTCTATTATCAACCCGAGAACTATGACGTCGACGGAGCCTTAGATTAATGCAATATACCATCGAAGATCTCATACAACGTTATCCGGTCCTCGCTTCTAGCAAAGACCAAATCGAAGCCGCTTATGCGGTTTTGAAGGCGTGCTACCAAAACGGCGGCAAGCTTTTGGTTTGCGGTAACGGTGGCAGCTGCGCCGATGCCGATCATATCGTCGGCGAACTGATGAAGGGATTTAAAAAGAAACGGACCGTGCCTCAATCGAAAGCGGCTAATTTGCTTCGACAAAAAGACGGCCAGCTATTATGCGATGAACTTCAGGAAGGCTTTCCCGCCATCGCTTTGCATAATCATGCCGGGCTCAATACCGCCTTCGCCAATGACGTCCCTCATGGTGCGGAACTCGTATATGCCCAACAAGTCAACGTCCTTGGCAAGCCGGGCGATGTGTTTTTGGGCATCTCCACTTCGGGGAATGCCCGCAACGTCTCTTTAGGTGCCCAATGCGCCAAAGCCTTGGGTTTAAAAGTTTTAGGTTTGACCGGCAGAAGCGGTGGCGAACTCAAGCAAATCGCCGATATGACCATCGCCGTAGACGAAAGCGAAACCTTTAAGGTTCAGGAACTGCATTTACCCATCTATCACTATCTTTGTCTACGTCTAGAAGAAGAGTTTTTCTAGTTTTTCTCTTTGGACTTTGACCCGTGACGTTAAGCCGCGGGTTTTTCAATTCATTCTTAGTTCTTTTTCTCGCTTGCTTTGGCTAAGGACAAATCCACGTGGCAATATCCACCTGGATTTTTCTTTAAATAGTCTTGGTGATAGGCTTCAGCAGGGAAGAAATTCAGCATCTTCTCGATTTCGATTTTGTGTTCCTTCCCGCATTTCTCATTGAGATAAACTTCCGCATCGACGCCATCGAGGACATCGGTGTAATAGACCCCGGTGCGGTATTGGGTGCCTTCGTCATGTCCTTGCTTATTCAAAGAATAGGGATCGACGAAACGCAGATAATGTTCCAATAGTTCGGTGAGGGTGATTTCGGAATCCTCGTAATCGATCTTTACGGTTTCGGCATGGCCGGTTTTCCCGGTTTTGACTTCCTCGTATTTGGGGAAGGCGGTGGCGCCGTTAGCGTATCCCACGCGGGTCGAGAGGACCCCTTTTAATTGATCGAAGTAGGCTTGGACGCCCCAGAAGCATCCACCGGCAAGATAAATGGTCTTTTTCATAACGGCCCTATTGTAGAGGATTTCCTTTTCCTGCGCATCGAAGACGCATATTCTTCGATTTCGGTCGTTTGGCTTTACCTTTATCGCGCAATTGCGCATAATAACTACGTTATGGCACGCAAAAAGAAACTCGATACCTTGCATCCTGGCGAAAAAGCCGCTTTGCTTTATGGCCAGGGCAATTGGCATTTCCATGGAATTCCCCGGCTGGGGATCGAAGACGTCGAAGTCCACGACGGTCCCTTTGGCCTCGTCCGCTTTAAAGACGAATCCACGGTGGGCGATGCCAAAAGCGAGCCCTCGGTTTGCTTCCCCGGGCCCTGCGCTTTGGCCTCAAGCTTTGACGAAGAATTGGTCACCGAAGTCGGTAAAACCATGGGTCGGATCTGCCGCGATGCGGGCACCCATTTGCTCTTGGCCCCTGGCATCAATATCAAACGCAATCCCCTCTGCGGCCGTAATTTCGAATATTATTCCGAGGATCCCCTCGTGGCGGGGAAACTAGGCGCCGCTTTTGTTTCGGGCATCCAAAGCCAAGGCGTTGGGGCGTGTCTAAAGCATTTTGCCTGCAATAACCAAGAAGGGCACCGCATGATCAACGACTCCATCGTCGACCAAAGGGCCCTCCACGAAATCTATCTCAAGCCCTTCGAAATCGCCGTCAAGGAAGGCCATCCTTGGTCGATCATGTCCTCGTATAACAAAATCAACGGGGTCTATGCTTCGGATAACGACTATTTGCTCAAAGATATCCTCAAAGGCGAATGGAAATTCGACGGCGTCGTGATGTCGGATTGGGGCGGCACCAATGATTACATCCTCTCCCATAACCATGGTTTGGATATCGAAATGCCCGGTCCTTATTCCCGGCAAATTCAATTGAAACGGGCGATGTCGACGGGCGTGCTTGCGAAAGAGGCGGTGGACGATTCGGTGGAACGGATCGTGAAATTGCTCAATCGTTGCCATAGTAAGGTCCGTTACGAGCATTGCCGCGAAAGCGAGGCCCACGAATTATCCATCAAAGCCGCGACCGAATCTTGCGTCTTATTGAAAAACGAGGGTATTTTGCCACTTCGCTCCTTAAAGCAAACCTGCATTATCGGCGAACTTGCCCGCACCCCCAATTTCCAAGGGGGCGGTTCCTCCAAATTAACGCCGATCCATGTGAATACCTTCTTAGGCAGCGCCATCACTTGGAACGGGGAAACCTCGACCTTCTTCGCCCCGGGCTATCGACTCGATGGAAAACCCGATGATGAGAAACTGGCCATCGATGCCGTCGACTTGGCCTCCCGTGGCGGTCGCGTCATCTTGTTCATGGGGCTCGACCATACCGACGAAAGCGAAGGTTATGACCGCGCCGATTTGCATTTGCCTGAAGAACAGATTTCCTTGTTCAACCAAATCTACGAAGTCAATCAGAACATCATTGTCGTCCTTAATGTCGGGGCGCCGGTGGAATTGCCCTTTAAAGACAAGGCCAAGGCCATCTTATTGACCTATTTGCCGGGAGAAGGGGGTGGCGAAGCCATCTACCGCATTCTCTTAGGCAAAGCCTCGCCTTCCGGCCATTTGGCCGAGACCTGGCCGCGGCGGGCTTATGACGTGCCTTCCTTTGGTTTTTATCCTGGGGCCGAGGCCGTCTCCTTATACCGCGAATCGATTTATGTCGGTTACCGTTACTATCTTTCCAGTGGGAAAGAGGTCAATTATCCCTTTGGCCATGGCTTAAGCTATGCCAAATTCAAATACGGCGCCCCCGCGATTTCGGCGAAGAAAATCGGCAAGGGGGAACTCCTTGATGTCGCCGTGGAAGTCGAAAACGTCTCCTTAATCAGCGGCAAGGCCTTGGTGCAAATCTACCAAGAGCCACCCAAACAAAACGTCTTTAAGCCCCTTCGTACCTTAATCGCGTTTAAGAAAGTGGCCTTAGAACCCGGGGAGCGCAAAACCGTCCATCTGGAAATCCGTTATGAGGATTTCGCCCATTACGATATCGCTGAGAGCTGCTGGAAGGTCGAAGCGGGCGAATACGCGATCCAACTTTGCGATGACTGCACCGCCGTCCGCAGCCAAGTCAAACTGAATGTTTTAAGCGATGACGTTTGCCCTTCCTTAAGAGCCCGTTGCCCAGTCTATTACCATCTTCCCGAAGACGGCTTCCTCTCCTACGATAACGACTTCGAAGAGCTTCTAGGCCATACCATTCCCGTCGAACGCGACCGCAGCAACCGTCCTTTCAATCGGAATTCCACGATTGAGAATACCCGTTATACCTTGGTTGGGAAAACCATCATCAAAGCCTTCCGGAAACGTTTTACCGGAGAAGGGGGCGTTCGCAAGGACATGGAACGCTTCCTCTACGAGATGCCGCTTCGTAACTTATCCATGGGCGGACTCCGCCCCAAGATGATCCAAGCGGTCATCGATGCCGCCAATGGCCATTATCTACGGGCGATTTGGCACTTCTTTGTCCCGGTGCGCCGCAAATGATTTTGGAGTGGATCATCGGTCGAAATATCGCCAAAGCCCTCGGATATCGGGGTGATGGCGCTCCTCAAATCCGCTACTTCAAAGGGCGGGATTTCGGCGCAGAAAACACCTCTTTTTCCTTCCTCTCCGGCAATAACCGCCTGTATGGGAAGCGTTACTTCTATGGCAACGGTCCCTATCGGGGCGTCATGGTCTTTTTCCACGGCATCGGGGCGGGACATGAATCCTATACCCAAGAGATCTGCGCCATGGCAAAGCAAGGATTCCTCGTCTATGCCTATGACAACACCGGCTCGATGATGTCGGAAGGCAAAGGCATCGGCAACTTGGCGCAAGTGGGACTTGACCAACAAGCCTTCTTTGCATTTTTGGACCAAGAGCCTTTGGCCCAAGGCTTGTCCCGTTATGCCTTTGGGCATTCTTGGGGCGGATTTGCCGCGTTATTAGCTTTGCAAAAGCAATATCACGTGGTAAAAGTCGTTTCCATCGCCGGCTTCCGTTCCATCCCCTCCATTATGGAATGGGCCTCCCCGGCGGTGAAAAAACTCCATCGACCATTGTGCCGCTATCTCCGTCGTCATTATGGGGAAGTGGGGGTTGTGGATGCCACCGATTTACTCAATCAAGCCGAGGCGGAAGTCCTCTATATCCAAGGGGAGAAGGATACGACTTGTTTGACCGCGGAATGCCTCTACCATTTCCAAAAGCACGTCACCAATCCCAAAGTGCATTTCCTCGAAGTCAAAGGCAGGGGACATCAACCCTATTGGACGGATGCCTCTTGCGCCTATTACGAGGAAGTGTTCCAAAAACGAAAGATGGCCGCAGTGGACCGTGAGGCCGGCTATGAAATCGACTATCGTCGTCTCAACCAAGACGATCCGGAAATCATCAAAGCCATAATCGACTTTTTCCTCCGATAAGGGTATAGTAGTGCACGTGCCCAAGTGGCGGAACGGTAGACGCGCTCGTTTCAGGGGCGAGTTGTTAACAGCAGTGCGAGTTCAAATCTCACCTTGGGCACCATACATACGCGCTCGTAGCTCAGTTGGATAGAGTGCAACCCTCCGAAGGTTGAGGCCAGCCGTTCGAGTCGGCTCGGGCGCGCCAAAAAGAAGTAATCACGCATCGTCTGGCGGTGCGTGTTTTTCTTTTTCCTCCTGGGTAGTTTGAAATTGAAGGAAAAGGTGACTATCCTATTGTCATGCTATTTGCACGCGCGAAACAACGTTATGCAACTCGATCTGAGACCGCCGCGGAATTGCCTTATTTTTGGTATCAATTCCTGTTTGTGATGTTCGCCGTGTTTTCTTGCTGTGCTATCCAAATCCCGTTATTCCGTTTCACCCCGGAATTCCAATATCTCTATCGCTTGGAGGTCTTCTATACCCTCGCCGCCGCCGCCTTTTTGGTCGGGGTCGTTTATGTCTTCATGGGTATCAGGGTCTTCCATGTCAAAATCGACTATGTGCTCTTGGGGATTTTCGCCGTTTATGGCATCGGGAACCTCATTGCCGTGCTTTGCCATAAGAATTTCTATTCCTTCACCGGCGTCAAAGGGTCCATCACCATTCCCGATTATCAATACCAAATCGCCGGGCAGGCTTTCGTCTCCGGGGTGTTGACGAGTTTCACGCTGTTTTTGTTTTTCAGTTTCTTCCCCGCCGGGAAAAAGAACAAATATAGTGGGTCCTGGATCTATGAGATTTTGATTCTTCTAGGCCTATCGATGGCCCTTTATAGCCTCTTTACCGAAGCGGGGGAATATGGCAAAGCCTTAAACGAGGGCATTTTCTCCGCGAATATCGTTTCCTATACCGGCAGTAAAAACGTGTATGGGAATTATTTGCTGCTGGCCTTATTCGCCGAGGCCGCGTTACTAGAACGTTTTGGCCGCCCGTGGCGTTATTTGATGATGGTCTTCTTTGCCGTGATGATTCTTTTCTCCGGCAGCAAAGCCTCCTTGCTGATGGCCGTCTTCGTCATCGCCTCTTTGATGGTTTATCGTCTCATCCGGCGCAAGCAAGAGAAAACCTTCGCGTGGAAGAAGGCGGCGATTCCCTTAGGCATCGTTGCCGTGGGCGTTGTCGGTGTGGTGGTGCTTGCCATCGCTAAACCCAATTTCTTTGCTTCCTTCTGGAACGCCTTGGCCTCTTTCTTTCAAAACGGGGAAGGGTCGAATGTCGGCACGCGTGCGGCGATCTGGAAGGATTCGCTTGCCCTCACCAATCAAGGGACCGTGTATTGGCTATTTGGCCAAGGGGACGTCATTTATTCCTATTTGATGTCGGTGGCCATGGATGTGCCTTCCTATGGCACGGCCCATAATGTCGCTTTGGAAATCTTGGGACGCGGTGGCTTATTGAGATTGGCCGCTTTCGGGGCTTTGCTAGGATATCTTGGTTATCGCTTCGCCCGTTCCTGCAAAGGCGCGATGAAGGACCATGTCTTTTATTTGATTTTGGCTTTGCCTTTGGTGGCACGCGGCTTCATCGAAAGCGCCTCCCTTTTCGACGCGATGGTGGAAAGCATCGGCTATGCCTTCATCGTGATCCTCCCCTGGCTTAGTCCCAACCATTTGAAAGAAGAAACCACCAAAGTCGCCTATCCCCCGAAACAAGGGTTCCCTTGGTTACGGGCTTGCAGCTATGCCATGATCCTGATTTTGAATATCGCGTTGTTCCTCGGTTATTCCTTTGCTGGTTATTTCATCGTCGAAGGCGTGGGCCTGCTCTATTTGATCGGCTTGGTGTTGTATTGTTTGATCCGCCACGTCGATCCCCAAGTGGTGGGGGCGGAACTTTGCTTCTATGTATTCGCTTTTGTCTTTCAAGCCATCGGTGGGGCCGCCATCGGCTATAACGGCGTTTTGCCTTGGCTATTATTCCCTGGGTCTTATTTCATTGGCCTTTCCGCCGAACTGGCTTTCTATGTGGGCTTCCATCCGGAAAAACTCACCAATAGTCGTCTTGAAGCCGGTTACGAAAACTCGCTTGTTTTCCTTGCAGATTGCAAAGAATAGGCGCAAAACCAGCTTATTTTTTCGCGTAAGTGGCAACAAAAGAAGGAATATGAAGTTCGGCCAATCGGCCTTCTTCGTTATAGTCTTCGAATAAGTCAATCAAAATAAAACCCGCTTGTAATTGGCCCCGAAGCTGTTCGTCAATGGTGTGGCTGAATTGGATGCCGCCATCTTGTTGTTCTAGTTGAGCTGCTTGTTCGACATCGCGAAGGGGATTGAAGGGGAGGTGGTTGATGACCCGCTCTTCGTTTTCGTCGACGATGTAATTGGTCCCAATATCGAGGCCGGATAAAAGACGGCCTCCCGGTTTTAATACACGACGGCATTCTTTCCAAAGAGGCAAAACTTCTTCGATATAGCAATTGGAGACGGGATGGATGATGAGATCGAACGATTCGTCTTCGAAGGGCAGGGGTTTGGACATATCCGCTTGGACGAGGGTGATTTCATAACCTTCCCGTTTGGCGATAGAGGCGTCCGCTTCTAATTGCTTTGCCGAATAGTCCAGAACGGTGCATTTGGCGCCCATGGCGGCGCATAGGGCCATTTGCTGGCCACCGCCGGCGGCTAATCCAAGCACCCGTTTCCCCTGTAGGTCCCCAAGCCAAGTATGGGGGATGGGACGAGTGGGGGTTAATAGCATTTCGAAATCGCCGTCTTTGGCCCGTTCAAAGGTCGTGTGGTCGATGGGGATACCCCAACGCCAACCTTCTTCGATCCAGCGTTCGATGGTTTGGATGTTCTTTTCTTGATAGCCCATGGGAAAAGGATAAAGAAAAGGCTGGCGTTTGGCCAGCCATGAGGGATTGATTTACTTGGGTAAGACCAAGGCGATGGCACCGGGGCAGACCTTCACGGTGAAGTTGTTGCCTTTGATCATTTCGCCATCGACGCAGACATCGAAGTCCTTGGGGGAAACCATTTTGATTTCCTTGGCTTGACGATAGACGATTTTGCGCCGCTTGCGGTCGAGGTGTTTGCCTTTGGTATAGGTGCCGATGATCATACCTAGACCAAGGAAGGTCATGGTCTTGAGGACGCAGACGTCGATCAAGCCGTCGGTATTGTCGGACTTGGGGGCGCAACGGAACTTGGCGCCGACGTATTGGCCTTGGGCCAAGGTGGCAAGGAGCATTTGCTTTTCGTTGAGCTTTTCGCCATCGGCATAGACTTCTATATCGTTGAAGCGACCATGTTTCATGGCATCGTTCTTCAAGGCGTAGTCATAGGGGCCGAGGCCCTTCTTTTGGGCGGCTTCGGGAAGGCCATGTTCCTTATAGTAGTTGCCCATGGCCCCGACGATGGCATCGAAGCCGAAGTTGATGACGTTGACCGAATATAGGGGCTCTTGCAAATCCCCACCTTGGATTTCGGAAATGTCGATGGGGGAGGCTTTGCCTTCGATTAAGGTTTTGAAATCTTGGAATTTTTCTTTCCCGCCATAGATTTTGACGAAATCGTTGCCGGTACCGATGGCATAGATGGCGATTTCGACGTTTTTGGCACCGACGCAGCCATTGACGACTTCGTGGACGGTACCATCGCCACCGCAGGCATAGACGCGGACGGTGTCTTTGGTGTGCTTCTTCAAATAGTCTTTGAGATAGGGGATGACGCTTTTGGGTCCGGTGGTTTTGTAGATTTCGTAATCCAAACCTTCGAAAGCGGTTTTGATTTGGGCTTCAAATTGCTCATTGAAGCCGCCGGCGTTAACGTTGACGACGATTAAATGTTTCATAGGTGACCTCTTGTTGTTTAATTGTAACCTTTCTTTTTTATTAAAAAAGGATGATTTCGTTTTGTGCAAAAGAAAACCTCCCGCAATCGAGAGGTGAGTCTTCCATGGTGGCCCCCGTCGGACTCGAACCGACACATCCTCATCAGATAATGGATTTTGAGTCCATCGCGTCTACCATTCCACCAGGGGGCCATGGGGTTTGGCCTTCCTCTTGGAAAGCCGCGCCATAATATAACACTCCCAAGCGGATTTGTGCAGGGTGAATTTTGCAAGGCCCGTCTTAGATTCTTCCTCTTACGGGGAATTGGGGCATCCATTAGAATATGGATGATAAGGAGTATTTTTATGAGCAAGCCAATCGTTTACTTTATCAAAGATATCACCCCTGAAAACCTCGTGAGGATCTATGAGGTCTTACCACGGGAATTAAATGGCAATATCGGGGTGAAGATTTCCACCGGCGAAATGGGAGGCCATAACTACCTTAAGCCCGAACTTATCGGGGCACTGGTGGACCAACTCGAAGGCACCATCGTCGAATGCTGCACCGCCTATGGGGGATCGCGCGAAGAGAAAAACAAACATTGGGCCACCATTGAAGCCCATGGCTTCCGTCCCCGTTTCCCCGTCGATTTGATGGATGAATTCGGTGAAAAGGAGATTCCCGTGTCGCGGGGATTCCATCTCGACCACGATATCGTCGGCGATCATATCGACGATTACCAATCCTTCTTGATCCTTTCCCATTTCAAAGGCCATATGATGGGTGGTTTCGGCGGAGCCCTAAAGAATATCTCCATCGGCATTGGCTCGACCCATGGAAAAGCCTATATCCATTCCGCGGGACGGACCACTTCCTCCAAGGATTGCTGGCAAAAACCCTATATCGCCGACCAAGATGATTTCCTCGAATCCATGGCCGACGCCGTCCGTGCAGTCACCGATTACGTCGGGGCGAAGAACATGGTCTATATCAACGTCGCCAACCGTCTGTCGGTGGATTGCGATTGCGATTCCAATCCGGCCGAACCCAAAATGGCCGACCTCGGCATCTTTGCCTCCATCGATCCGGTGGCACTTGACCAAGCTTGCGTTGATGCGGTGAAAAACGCCGATGACCCGGGCAAAGCCGATCTCATCGAGCGGATGGCTTCCCGCCACGCCGAACATATTCTCGAAGCCGCCGAAAAACTCGGACTTGGCAGCCGCGAATACGAATTGGTCAAGCTGGATTAACGATAGGTAAGATTGGCCTCGAAGCAAAGGCGGTCATCGCATTTGCCATAGACATAGGTCCCGTCTTCGTTAGCGTAGATCTCGATCGTCTCCCCCTCGGAAGATTCCGTCTCGAAATTGATGAGGAGGGAGGCGATTTCTTTATGCTGATAAAAAGCCTCGTCGTGGAGATCGACGATCATTTCGATATAACGGGTGTTGTTTAAATGGCCGTTGATATCGATATCGCTATGGCGGATGCGGCGGGAATAGGCAAAGGAAGCGGTGGTGGGAACGACTTTGCCGGGAAGAGGAAGTTCCCCCTCTTCTTGATGGCCTTCGACTTCGGGAAGATCGGGCTTGAAAATAAGTTTGCGAGAGGCGGCGTCAATCAAAGCCCAAATCGAAGAGATCCGAGCTTGCACCTTTCCATATTGGGAGGTCACTTTTAAGTGGCGGGGGAAGGCAAAGACCTTGCGGTTGCCTGGATAGGTGAAGAAGTTCGACACGGAAAGATAGGGCGGGTATTCGGGAATTTCGACATAGACGCGGGTAAAGACCCAGAGTTTTCCTTGATCGGTGGTATTGGCGTGGCCAAAGCCGATTTGTTCGGCATCGGCGGTGGCGATGTCTTGGAATAAGCCGAATAAGGCGGGCAATTTTAGTTTTTGGGAATGATCCACTAAGGTGGATTCAATGAGGCGTTTGGTTTCGGTCATGAGGATAATTTAACTACCCTTATTCGCCGAAGGCAATGTCTAAAACCATCATGATGACAAAGCCGATGAGGAAGGCCCACACCCCATCGTGGTGGGTGGGGTCGCCTTTGGCATCGGGAATCATCTCCTCGGCGATGACGTAAATCATACATCCGGCGGCGAAGCAAAGTGCCCAGGGCATGATGGCTTGAATGGAGAAGGCTAAGAATAGCCCAACGACGGCGGCGATGGGTTCCACGGCGCCGGAAAGGGTGCCGAATAAGAAGGCTTTTCCCGTGGATTTGGTTTCCACTTTGACGGGTAAGGAGACGACGGCGCCTTCGGGGATATTTTGCAAGGCAATCCCGATGGCAAGAGACAAGGCCCCGCTTAATGCGGCGATGGAAGCGGCCTCGCCTGGATGATCGCGGTTGAAAGCCAAAGCCACCCCAAAGGCGATCCCAACGGATAAACCTTCGGGAATATTGTGGATCGTAACGGCCAAAAACATCTTCGCGGTCTTATTCATCCGCGGATTCTTTAACCCTTCTTCCTTGCCTTGGGCAACATGGAGGTGGGGGAGCAAGTGATCGATGCCCCAGAGGAAGGCCGCCCCGAGGAGCACGGAGATCGCGGCCACCAGCCAAGAGGGCATATAGGTGACTTCCATTTTGATCGCTGGCAGTAGCAATGAGAAAAAAGAAGCGGAGAGCATGATGCCTGCGGCGAGGCCGGTGAGGATTTGACTCAGACGTGGCGAGATTTCGCTTTTCCTAAGAAAAAAGACGAAGGCGCTGCCCAAGGTGGTAGCCAGGAAGATGATCGAGATGCCGATGATGGTCGTGAGTGTGATATTCATAATAAGTTAAGTTAGATTAACTAACCGATATAAGATACGCCCCTGCCTGTAAAAAGCAAGGGCGATGCACTCGGATTTAAATCGACAGGGAGATATCTTGGTCGATGACGCAGACGAAGTGGAAATTTGGATAAGCTTCTTGCAACGATTGGAGGATGGAATTCTTGATGTTTTGATAATCCTTTTCCTCGAAATCGAAGACGATATCAAAGGTCACCGTCTTTTTGGCTTCGTCCAAATAAAAGCCGTGAATCTGCAAAATCGTTGGGTATTTGCGCACTTCTTGCATTAACGCTTCCTTAATTTTGACAGCGAGTTCGTTGCTTTGGTTCTCCGCATAGATCCCCACGGTCAGGATGATGCCGTATTTGGTGAACACCAGTTCCTGGATTTCCCGTTCGATGCGTTGGATTTCTTTGGCTTGGAGGGTTTCGTCGACGCCGATATGGACGCTGCCGATGGAACGGTGTTCGCCATAGTTATTGACGATGAGGTCATAGACGCCATGGACTTCCGGGAAGCCTTTGATTTCCTCTTTCAGCTGTTTGCTTAGCGCAGGATCGATCCGTTCCCCGATGATGAGGGAGAAGGAAGAACGTAAGACGTCGATCCCGCTTTTGAGGATGAACAAACCGATGAGGATACCAAGATACCCTTCGAGATGGACGCCGGTGTATTTGGAGATGATGGCGCCCACTAAGGTGGACAAGGAAAGAATCGCATCGAATAAGGCGTCGATCCCGCTGCCTTTTAAGGGCTCGGAGCGAAGTTTCTTCCCCTTATAACGGAAGAAGAGGCCCAATCCGATTTTGACTAGGACGGCCACCCCGATGATGACGAAAGAATAGATCTCGTAAGTCGCTTCCGTTTTGTCGATGAGAGATTTGATGGATTCATAGATGGCGGTGCCGCCGGCGGCAAGGATGATAACGGCGATGATCGCGGAAGTCAGGTATTCGACCCGCCCATGGCCATAGGGGTGTTTCTTATCAGGGCGTTTGGTGGAGAGCTTGGTGCCGACGATGGTAATGCCGGAACTAAGGGCATCGGTGAGGTTATTCACCGCGTCGAGGATGATGGAGACCGAATGGGCGAAAATGCCGACGATGGCCTTAAAGACAACCAGCAGCACATTGCCGATGATGCCGATGAATGAGACTTTGACGATTTCCTTTTCCCTATTCATGGTCTTCCTCCAATTGGTTTAATAAACGATAGGATAACGTGTATAAAGTTTTGGCCTCATCCTCGTTCAATTGCAAGCGCGAAGCGATTTGAAAAGGAATCGGGGCGAGGGTGGCCTCCAGTGCTTTCCCTTTCGCGGTAAGGGTCACGATGCGTTCCCGCTTATCGAGACTTTTGCCCTTTTCGACATAACCTTGCTTTTCCAGTTTCTCCAATAAGGGAGATAAAGTGCCCGAGTCTAAGAAGAGGCGTTTGCCCAGTTCTTTCACCCGGATGCCATCTTGCTCGAACAAGACGAGGAAAACGACATACTGGGTATAGGTGATCCCAAGGGGCGTTAGGTAAGACAGATACAAACGAGTGACGGCTTTGGAGACGGCGTAAAGGGGAAAGCAAAGCTGGTTTTGTAAACGAAGTTGCTCCTGCATAGCTTATTTGGCGAGTTCGTCTTGGATATCCTTTTCGAAGGATTCGGGTTTGGCCATGGAACCATAACGGGCCACGACTTCGCCCTTACGGTTGATTAAGAATTTGGAGAAGTTCCATTTGATGCGGCCCTTCTTTTGACTCTTTAAGAAGACATAGAGGGGGTCGGCGTTTTTCCCGTTGACGTCGATTTTATGGAATTGGGGGAAGGAGACGTTGTATTTGAGGGTGCAGAAGGAGTGGATTTCCTCATCGGTGCCGGGGGCTTGGCCGAAGAATTGATTGCAGGGGAAATCCAAAATCACGAATCCTTGATCCTTATAGGTATCGTAGAGCTTTTGGAGCCCTTCGTATTGCGGGGTGAAGCCGCAGCCGGTGGCGGTGTTGACGATCAAAACGACCTTGCCTTGGTATTCGGAAAGATTGACGTCTTGGTTTTGTTGGTTTTTGACGGTGTAGTCATAGATGGTGGACATAAATTTACCTCCAATGGATAGATAAATTGTATGCAATCTATTTAGACTCGTCAAGCCTTACCACAGCTTGCTGGCTTCGTGAAGATTTTGGAGGGTGTCTTTGGGGGCGGGCTCGCTGCTTTCGGCTAAGGTGTAGGTGACTTTGATGGCATTGGCGGTTTCGCCAACGTGGTAGGCAGAATCGACGACAAAACCAAGGAAGGCATCGCTGGTTTTGCCAAAAGTCAAAACGACATCCAATTTGTCTAAGGAGGGGACGTTGATCAAATGCAGGGTGTCTTTGTGCTTACTAAACCAAGCGTTGAGGGAAGTCCGGGTTTCCTCGGGGAAAGAGATGGTATAGGATTCGGAGGTTTCCGTGGCCCCTTTGGTGATGGTAAAGCCGGTGGACACGGCGGAGATCAAGTCCCCGATCAACGTGCCGTATTTGGTGCTATCCGTTTTGGTTTTCTCAGAAGGATAGGTGCCATCGGGCTGGGTGAGGCGATCGAAGAAACCACGCCAATTGGAATCGTAGATGTCTTTGAAGGAGATGTTCGCTTTCTCCATGTTGGTCAATAAGGAAAGCAAAGAATTGTCGGCAAAGTTGATACGGCGGATGGCGCGCCCGGTTTCTTTGCCTTCTTCGACGGTGGTTAAGGCGGAGAAAGCCACATCGTCAAATCGCGCGAAATGCCAGGATTCGTTGGCTAAGATTTCGCCTTTTTTGGCGGGGTCGGCATCGGCTTTGGCAAGCAAGTCATCATAGGCTTTGACCACCGAATCTTTGGGGCCGGACCAATACGCTAACGCGCCGCGAATCGTTTGGACATTGGCATAAGCTTGCTCGGGTGTGGTCCTTCCCATAACGATTTTCGCATCGAAAGTGATGTCATCGTCGCTGGTCTCCTGGAAGAAATCGATGGGGGCATCAAAGGTATTCGAAGGTAGGCCGATGGTGGGGGCCGCAAACTCCAGTTTTAAGCCGCCTTTGCGGAGTTTCACCTCGGTTTCGACGGGTTTATCGTTGACGGTGAGATAGCAAAACGCCTGCTTGGAATCACAAATGGCCATCAAGGTGGCATTGCCTTTGTTTCTAGCGGTGACGAGGCCATCTTTGTCGATGGTGGCGACGGCTTCGTTGGAACTCCAGAAGACGACGGGCTTGGGCCCACCTTCCACCGTGACTTTTAACGAATAGGTGTCCTCTTTGGTCAGCGTGAGTTCGTTCCGGCTGAAGGTGATGTTGGTCACATCGGGGATCACTTGGCTAGAGCAAGCGGAGAGCCCGGAGAGGGCGAGTAAGAAGATGAGCGGGGCGACATGTTTCATGGTCATTCCTCCTATTCCACGGATTTGAGCGATTCGACCGCCATGATTTTGCGAATCCGTCCCCCTAGTAAGAAAGTGGTGACGGCGCTTAAGACGAAGGTAAAGGCAAAAGAGATGAGGTAAGAAAGTGGGGCGACGGTATAGAGGAAGTCGACGAGCTCGACTTGGTTAATGAACAAGACCAACTTCGTGAAGGGGAATCCCACGGCGAGCCCTAAGAGGATCCCAATCAAAGTGAGGAACAACGTCTCGATGAAAAGGGAGACCATGATCTCACGCCCTTTGAAACCCAAGACCTTCATGGTGGCGATTTCCCGTTGCCGTTCTTGGAAATTCAACAACCCTAAGTTATAAAGGACGACTGCGGCAAGCAGGAAAGCGAAGACCTTAATCGCGTTGGTCATGACTAATACCGAAGACATAACTTCCGAGACACGGGTGCGCCATTTCACTTCGGTATCGCAAACGGCGACCGAAGGAATCGACGCGGCTTTGGTTTCAAGTTCGTTTGCTTTGCCCGGGACGGCATCTAACCACACCGAGTTGAACGCCTTCACCGTATTGGCGCCTAGTAAGGGCGAATCGGCATGGATGTAAACGCCATTGGAGAAGAAGATGGGCAAGGTGTCGAACACTGAAGCGGTGACGGTTGCTTCGCCAAGGTTAAACGTGATGGTTTGGCCTTTGCTGACTTGCAAAGCGCGGGCGACTTTTTCGGAGATGACGACTTGGTCGACTGGGAACTCCTTATGGAAATGGATCTTTCCACTCTGCCCAGAGACCAGCGTGTAATCATTTAAGGCATAGATGGTCGTGAAGTAAGAATCCTTTTCGGAGCGGATGTTCTCATTCTGACGGGAATAGAGTTGATAGCCATAAACCAAGGGCTGGCCGTTTTCGTCGAGGATATTGAGGTCGTTGGTCAGCTTTTCGACGCTGCGGTTTTCAATGAGGGCTACGGTAATGTCGGCGCCGGAAACGATCATCGGATCGGTATCCACGCCATAATGGACGGTATCTTCGATGCCATAGCCGCAGCAAAGCAAAGCCGTGCAGCCCATGACGCCGATGATGACCATCAAGGTGCGGACCCAATCGCTGCCGATGCTGCGCCCGGCCATTTTCGCAGAAAGGCCGAAGAAACCACTTTTCCGTTTTCCTACCGAAGAGGAGTTCTTTTTCGTGGGCGCTTCCCCACGCATGGATTCGACGGGCTTGCGCTTAATCTCGCGGCGAGATACCAAATACGTGACGAGCAACGCCACCCCGATAAATACAGCGGCGGCGAGCAAACACTGCCACACGGGGAAGACGTATTGGCGACTTGGTAAAGAATAAAGGATATTGTATTTGTTGCCTAAAATCGCAGGGACGAGCATTGGGCCGATGATTTCCCCAGCCAGGGTCCCTAGAGCCACCAAAATAAAAGTTTTCAAAGCGTAGTGGCGGTGGATTTCCCGCTGGTTGATCCCGAGGGCTTTAAAGGTGCCAATATCGATTCGTTCTCGCAAGATCATCTGGCGTACGGAAATCAAAATCACCAGCAACGCGACGGCAAAGAAGACCACGGGGAAGACGAAGGTTAATTGCCAAGCCTGCGATAATTCGGTCCGTACCGATGAAATGGAAGTGAGTTCATCCAAGGTTTGAACCTGATAGAGGTTATTCGCGGGTTTATTGGCAAAATAGGCTTGGACTTTCGTCTTGGTTTCGGCGGGCGACACACCGGGGGCGAGTTTCAACAAGAATTGGTTGGATAAAGGGAAGTTCACCGTGCTCCCATAGGGATCGCCATCACCCCAGCCGAGTTTGTTGTGGAAGCCGAGCTCCCAAATCAAACGGACGCCGGTTTCGGTGAAACAATCGAGCAAGGTGTCGCGCAAGGTGTCGCGGAAATAGGAAGAGGAAACCAAAAAGGTCGTAGGATTGAAGGTGCCCATTGCCGCGTTTTCAAGGTGTTTCATCGTGCCCGTGATCGTGAAATGGAGTTCTAAATTATCTTGGGCAAAGGGATTGGTCTTGCCGGCTTTTAGGAAAAGCGACAAGGAATCGATCATGCTGGAATCAAGGGAAAAACCGGCCATCGGCAACATGACTTTGACGTCTTCGTCCACATGGATGGCATCCTCTTCGCTCACCGCGGTGGATTTGTGGGTAAGGAAGTCGTTGACGAGGAAGTAGTGTTCTTGGCTATGGTTCTTCCCAAGCAGGGGATATTCATAGGGATGGCCTAAAGACGGGAGGTTGGGCTCGATGACCATCAAGGCGTTTTTGCTCGCCAAGGTGGAATAGGTATAGAAACGGGATTCGATCGCATCGATGCCGGAGATGGTATGTTCTAATTTATCCGCTTCCGCGGCATCGGTACCCTTACGGGGATCGGTGGTGACATAGACGTCGGCAGGCGAGCTTTGCGGAATCATCGTATCCAAACGCGTTTGCAAAGAAGCGGCATTGGCCAAAAAACCACTGAAAAGGGTGATGGCGATGCCACCAATGGCCACGACGGCGGCCGACATAGCCCAGCCTTTGCGGTTTTGACGTCCCGCTAGGCGAAGGAATAAAGAAGTCAGGCGGACCTTTTTCACCAGTCTACCTCACTCGGTTTTAGAGGGTTGGGGTTGAGCTCGTTGGATAAGACTTTGCCATCGGCGATGCGAATGACGCGGTCCCCAACTTGGGCGATTGCCGCGTTATGGGTGACCATGACGACGGTCTTTTTATAATCGCGGCTAAGGCCATAAAGCAATTCGATGATGGAGGCCCCGGTTTTACTATCCAAAGCCCCGGTGGGCTCATCGCAAAGAAGCAACGCGGGGTTTTTCACAAGGGCACGGGCGATCGCGGTGCGTTGTTGCTCGCCGCCGGAAAGCTGGGAAGGATAATTGCCGAGACGTTTTCCTAAGCCCACCTTTTCTAAAGTTTCTTTGGCATCAAAAGGGGCGTCGGCGATCGAAGCGGCTAATTCGACGTTTTCCAAAGCGTTCAGGTTGCCGATAAGGTTATAGAATTGGAAAACGAAACCGACGTCTTTCCTACGGAAGAGCGTCAGTTCCTTATCCTTAAACCCGGCGACGTCGCGCCCGGCGATTTCGTAGACACCGGAAGTGGGGGTATCCATACCACCCATGATGTTGAGCAAGGTGGATTTTCCAGCCCCGGAAGGTCCAAGGATCACGACGAATTCCCCTTCTTCAAGGGTGAAATTGATGTCGTCTAAAGCCCGGACTTCGTTTTCTTCTCCCGGATGATAGGTTTTGTGCAAATGTTCGATGATGATCTTTCCCATAGGGAAATAATACACGCAATCTACTCTAAACGAAGAAAAAACTAATGATGGTGGTCGTTTTCGCGGTGGCCGATTCTTCTTAAATCTTTTTCTTTCACGGGGACCAGTAAAGGCAATTCCGCGCCTTCGACGCTGCTAGACATGGCAAAGATTCCCGGCCCGATGGAGGCGACGATTTCGCCCACGCTGCCTTGGGGCAAAGAGGGGTAGTCACAAAGCAATTCCACGATGTCGCCCTCGATAAAGGAAGGACGTGCCTCTTCTTTTTGATAAGGGGCGAGTTCTTCGTCGAAGAAGGTTCCGCTATAAAGAAGGGCGTCTTCGGTGGCGTAAAACCCAACCGTGTAAGAATCGGAATGGACGGCATCGATGGTGCCGACATCACCCTCACGGACGGTTCCCTTTTCAATTAAGGAAATGACAAAATCGCCCCGTTTGAAACGCATCATTCCAAATCCAAAGTGACCGGACAATGGTCCGATCCGAAAATGTCGTTATGGATCTCGGCATCCTTGACGCGCGGGAGCAGACGCTTCGAAACCACGAAATAGTCTATGCGCCAGCCGGCGTTGTTTTCGCGGGCGTGGAAACGATAACTCCACCAAGAATATTTGACGGTATCGGGGTGGAGATAACGATAGGTATCCACATAGCCATGGGAAAGCAAATCGGAGAAGGCGGTGCGCTCCTCGATGGTGAAGCCGGGATTGCGTTCGTTGCCTTTGGGGTTCTTGATGTCGATTTCTTGGTGGGCCACGTTCAAATCGCCGGTATAGATGACGGGCTTGATGGCATCGAGTTCATCCAAATAGGAGACGAGGTCTTGCTCATATTGAAGACGGAAGTCGAGACGCTTCAGGCCATCGCCGGCATTGGGGACATAGGCACCGACTAAAAAGAAATCGGGATATTCCAAAGTGATGACGCGGCCTTCCTCGTCATACTTGCCATCCTTTAATCCATAATGGACGGAGAGCGGTGCTTCCTTAGCGTAGATCGCAACGCCGGAATAACCCTTCCTTAATTTGGATTCGGTGTGGTAGACGGAATAGCCTTCCGGAAGATAAGGGAAGGGGGCATTGGGATCGGAAAGCTTGGTTTCCCCTAAGACGAGGAAATCGGGATGGAGGGCGGAGAAGCTTTCGGCAAAGCCCTTCCCCAAAATGGCGCGAATGCCATTAACGTTAAACGCGGCAAATCTCATATTTTTTATCCTTTAATTGGGTTTTTGCGGTTTTTTATTCTGATCGCAGGTATAAACCAAAGGAATCTTATAGAACTCCTCATAGATGGTTTTCCAGCGTCGATAATTCTCATCCATCATCGCTTGGGTGTTGGCGACGATGTTCTTTTTTAAGTCGGGGAAAATGGGCTTATCGACGAAGATGGTCATCTCTTGAACGGGGAAGCCATCGGGGCCGATGTGATCGCTATCTTCCATGCAAATGAAGATGGGGACGACCGGTACGCCGGCTTTCGCGGCGAAGTTGAAGGCCCCCTTCTTCAAGGGTTTGGGTTTACGATAATTCCACCACATGGATTGCTCGGGATAGACCAAGACGAGGTTGCCTTTTTTGAGTTGGTAATCCACCCCATCGAGAAACTCTTTCATGGTGGCCATGTTGGAGGATAGGGGCAAGGTGTTGCAAGCCCGCATCAATTTGCCATAGAAGCCGGGGAAGGAGGTGTAGTTGCCTTCGCGAATGACCCGGAAGAGCTTGCGTTTTTTCGAAACGGTAGAACGTTCGTAGGCCACTTGCATGGCAAAGGAATCGAGCGCATTGAAATGGTTGCAGGTTAAGACGGCGCCGCTTTGGAGATCGTCGAGGTTTTCGACCCCGATGACATCTTTGATCACGAGAAGCCCCTTCTTGATGATGCGGTTGAGGAATTTACGAGCCAGATGGAAGGTCCATTTGGCTTTGATTCTGGTGGAGAGTTTCTTTTGCTTATAATCCACCATCCCCGGGAGGATGATACTTCCTTCGGGATCTTCTTCCACATCCAAATCGAAAATCCCCTTGGCTTCCAAGGCTTCGTAACGAGCGATGACCTCCAATCTTTCGGGATCTTTTTCGATCATGTTAGGCTTCCCCTTCGTATTTCGCTTTTAAGACGAGGTATTCGTCCAAGATATCGTCGAATTGATGATAACGGAATACTTTGTGGACCTTCTCCACGTGGTATTGCTTGATATTGTCGGTATGGGGGTAGGGCAACCAGAACAAACGTTTGGAGAAATGACGGACGACCGTGCTTTTGTGAAGGAACTTCTGGTCGTTGAATTTTTGGGATAGAAGGCGTTTTTTGGTGCATGCCCGTTGCAAAGCGCTTTGATCGGCGAAGACCAGTTTCTTTTTATTGATCCAATCCCGCGATTTGGCGAATAGTCCCGTCTCCCGACATTTGACCATATCAAAGAGCAAAACCCCGGCATTGATATAACGGGGATTGATGAGATACTTGCCATAGTGGTCGTTGGCCGCCGCGAATTCCGCCCCGTTGAAGGGTTGCTCATAAAGCAAATGGATATCGCGGTTGAACATGATATCCGTATCCAAATAAAGGAGACGGTCCGGCATATTCGGAACCAGATCCGCCAAAAGGCGAATCAAAGTGTAAGGCGAACAATAAGCGCCTTCGTTGGGCGAATGGCCCATGGTGGATTCATAAAGCTCGGTGACGTCGATTTTTTCGACTTTGGACTCGGGGTTATAGGATTTCATCACCCCATCCAAGAACGAAATCAAACGATCGGAGATGCAGGTATAAGCCGGGTTGAGGCGCGTAAGATCCATGGTGAACACGTAGACGTGGAACGAATCGCGAGACGGGTCGCGTTTGACGGCCGATAGCAAACTTGTCAGGATGCCATCGAAGACTTTTTCGTTGCCACAATACAGGAGGTTAACCATTTTTCTTCTCGATATATTTGATCTTCTCGTAAGTGCTTAGGCCGCTCCGTTCCACCATTTGGTTATAGACGCGGTTGCGTAGATCCTCACGGGCTTCTTTGGGATTGAGGTTCCCGTTAGCAAAGAAGGGGCCGTCGATATAGGTACGGATCCGGACTTTGCCGTTTTTCCGCTCATGATAGGTATTGGTGAAACAAAACACGGGCATTCCGTAATACACGGGGTAAATAAAACTGTCCGAAACAAAGGGACGAATCCCGGTGTAATAGGGCCATAAGTGAGCCTCAGGATAGATAAAGATGGGTTGATGCTGCTTGACGCGCAAATCAATTGCCTTATCGAAATTGGCTTTGGCTTCTTTATCGCCAGGGAGAGGAAGTCCGCCAAGGTGAGGCACATATTTCCCGATTCCGGGAATAAAGACATTATTGGGATGGACGATGACGTTGATCGAACGCGGTGAAACCATGAATGCCGGCATGAGGGCATCCCCAATAATCTGGGTGTGGTTCCCATAAAGGAAAATCGAGAACTTCTTATATCGTTTTAATTTCCATTTACCGACGATTTCATGACGGAATTTGAACTTAAGATAAAACCAAGCCAAAGGCTTGCCGATGATACGAAAATAGAAGAAGTGGGCTAATTTCCCGAGGAAAGTATCGTTGCGGATATAGCGATAATCTTTGCCAATGTGTTCGGCGTGGATTTCCATCGTCGAAAACTCGTCGTGCAACGGGTCGCTGAAATATATGGTGTCGGGAAGTTTTTCAGCCATGACGCAACTATGATAACACTAAGCTTCGTTCTCGCGTAGACGCGAAATGAGCTCAACGATCACGGGTTGTTGGCCAAGAGCCTTGGAATAACGGTTGGAATGGATGCGGTGGAGGAAGTTGTCGTGACGGGCGATTTCGGCCAGACAGATTTCCAAAACGGCGGGGGCGACGTTCTTTTCCGCTTCGAGCTTTTCCGGAGTGACGCCGGCAAAATGGGATTTGATCTCCATGAAGTCGGGGGATTTGGAAGCGTATTTCCAGAAGTATTGGCCATAGAGGCAGTTGATATCGTGCCAGGGCTTGGCGGCAAAAGCATAGTGGATGATGCCCATGTCGTGTTCGGAAATCTTCCAGTTTTTGATGGCTTCCATATTCCATTTCCGGGGGAGGATATGGACTTTGTTCTTACAGATGACGTTGAGATAGTCCTGATCTTGGGCAACCACGAAATTGTAGAAGGAAATCAGGTTGATGAACTGCCCGAGGACATCGTTTTTTCGCCACTGCTTGGAGTTGATTAGCATCATCCCAGCATTGAAGTATTTCTTGCGGTTGATACCAAGGACCTTTTCGGCATATAAGCCAGCGGGATCCATGGTGTTCATGACGGCTTCGGGGACGGCGGCGACATAGTTGTCACCAAGGTTGGTGTCGTAAAGCTTGGCCACGTCGGCGACGATGGCGGTATCGGCATCGATATAAAGGGCTTTGTCATATTGCGGGAAATTCGCCGCGATGACAAAACGGTAGTAGGTAGAAGGGGAATAGTAGTCGCGAATCGGGAGCTGGTCGACGATCGAAGCGATATCGCTGGTCACATCGTCGAATTGGATCGAGACGTTGTTTTTGGCAAAGGCCAGGTATTTTCGTTGGGTTTCTTCGTTGATGTCGGTGTGGAGAATATGGATCTCGTAACGACGCCGGGCGGATGTGTTCGCGATTAAAGAAATGAGGGCGACGCTCAGGAAGGGTGTGAAGCGTTGGTCGCATCCAAAGAAGACAGGGACGACCGGTTTTCTGTTGTTCGCCATTTGGAAATCCTCCTTTCGGCGGCTTAATAATACCCAAGTTAAATCGAAAAACCACAAAAAAGAGAAAAAAACATGAAAAGGGGAGTGAAACCCTTAAAAAGAGAGACCAAAATGAACTCTCCTAAAAAGAGGAAAATGGCACTGCATCGACTGAAAAAGGACAGAAAACTGGATTGAAAGCGCTTTATCAAAACTTTGAAAGTTCAGTGAAAAATAGTCAGCCGTTTTTATGTTTTTTGATGGTTTTTGGGGTCCTAAAAGGCGTTTTTAGAGCAACTTTTCGCGCGTTGGTATATGCTTAATGCCCGGAGGTAACGCCCATGTCAAACGTCACCCAAATCATTGAATTATTGAACGCTTCCCACTCGCCCTTCCATGTGGTGAAGAATCTGGAAACGCTTTTCGCCGATTATGCGATTGCCGATGCCCAAAACCGTTTTGTTCCTGGCGCTAAGCTACGCCGCCAAGCGAACGGATCTTCTTTCGTGGCAGCGAAGTTGCCCTTAAGACAACCCAAAGCGATCAAAATCGTCGCGACCCATAACGATTCGCCTACCTTTAAGCTCAAACCCAACCCCGTTTTTGTCAAAAAAGACATCATCAGCCTGAATGTCGAGCCCTATGGGGGCATGATCATGCACACTTGGTTCGACCGTCCGCTTTCCGTGGCCGGCCGGATCGTCTATGAAGAAAATGGCGCCATGAAGCAAGCCCTCGTCGACATCGACCAAAACCTTTTGGTGATTCCCAGCCTTTGCATCCACATGGATCGGACCATCAATAAAGGCCACGAATATAACCCCGCCAAAGAGTTGATTCCGGTTTTGACCCAGGGCAAATTCGATGGACCTGCATTTGAAAAGATGGTCCTTCAGGCTGCTGGCGCGCAAAATGGAAAACTTTTGGCTCACGACCTCTTCCTTTATGTCCGCCAAGAAGCCATTTGCGTTGGCTTGGAAAAAGAATTCTTAATGAGCCCGCGGCTGGATGATCTTTCCTCCGCTTACTCCGCTGCGCTCGCCTTTGCGCAAGCTAAGCCTAACCAAGATATGATTCAGGTTTTTGTTTCCTTTGATAACGAAGAAGTGGGGTCTTTGACCAAGCAAGGTGCCGCCTCGACCTTCTTAGAAACGTTTATTGGAGAAATCTGCGCTGCTTACGGTTTGGATGAAACCCAAAAGAAAGAGCTTATTGCCTCCTCATTCTTATTCTCCGTGGACAATGCCCACGCCAACCATCCCAACTATCCCGAAATTTCCGATCCCACGACCAACGTCCGTCTCAATGGAGGAATCGTCGTGAAATATAACGCTAACGCTAAGTATACTTCCGATGCCCTTTCGGCTTCCTATGCCAAGATGATTGGCCTTAAAGCCGGTGTCGGTGTTCAAGAATATAGCAACCGTTCGGATTTGCCTGGCGGCAGCACCCTCGGCAATCTTTCGAATGCCCAAGTCTCCCTCTCCGCCGCCGATATCGGGATCGCCCAATGGGCCATGCATTCTTGCGTTGAGACCCAAGGCGTGGCGGATTTGGATGCCATGGTGAATTTCTTAAAAGGATATTGGGAAAACGATTTGCTTCCCCTTCGGTAATGTATGAAGACGAAACCCGCATTGATTTTTGATTTAGATGGCACCTTATGGGATGCTTGCAAGCCCGTGGGTGAATCCTGGACCATCGTGGGACGGCAGTATTTTTCCGGTGACTATGAAATCACGGCTGAGATGGCTCGTTCGCAAATGGGACGGACCATGGACCAAATTGCCGCCTCCATCACCTTGGGCGAACTCGAACCGGAAGCGAGAAAACGTTTTATCGACGACTGTTTTGCCTATGAAGTGGAATACCTGAGGAACCACCCTGGTCAGCTTTTCGAAAACGAGCTAGAGACCCTTACCAAATTAAAGGAGGCAGGGTATCCCCTCTACATCGTCTCCAATTGCCAAAGCGGCTATATCGAAAACTTCTTGCCTTTGGCCCCCGGCTTATTCCTCGACCATATGTGTTGGTCCGACACCAAAAAAGAGAAGTCCGTGACCATCCGGGCTTTGATGGAACGCCACGGCATCGAACGCGCCATTTATATCGGCGACACCGATCAAGACGGGGTGGCGACACGGGATGCGGGACTACCTTTCTGTTTTGCCGCCTATGGATTCGGGACTACCGAACTTTATGATGGAAAAGCCGACTCATTCACTCAGATTTTTGATGAAGTAGAGAAGATTTGCAGGCTTTTCTGGCCGGATGAAACAGCGGAAGGCCAAACGATTCAAGAATCGAAATACCTCAATTCGGAGCAAATCAAAGAGCTTCATTTGTTCCTACGTGAAGGGGCCTTTGACCTTCCCCGGCAAACCGAACTCATGACGATGATCGATGGCTATGTTCGGGAAAACGGCACCGCCGATTTGGAATATGAGAAAGCGATGGAACTTTATCGGGACACGCTTTCGTTGCTTTCCGACCAATACGAATATTCCCAAGAAGCCAAAGCGCTTTGGTCGATTGCCTTGCCTTTTGAAATCGGGGCCTTGTTCCTGTTGCTTGGCATCGAAACATTCGAGAATCTTTCCAACTTGGATTCTCCAATGTTGGCTTCGGCATTCCAAAAGCACAACAAAGCCTGATTAATAATGATTTATTAATTCGCCATTCTTGTTAAAATGTCTAAAAGCGAGGGAGGTTTCTTATGCCTAAGAATCCCAAAATTTCGGCGCTCCAGCGGAAGGCCGCTTCCAATGCGGCTGCGATTGAAGCGCTGAATGAAAACGTCGATATGGCATTTGACGAAGGCCTTGGTGAGTATCAGCGGAGTCAGGAAGACACGCTTGCCCAAGTCAATGCGTTGATCGAGAAAACCGAAAAGCGGGTAAAAGACGCCGCCGAAAAAGTGATCCGTGAGGCCGACCAAAAAGCCTGCGAAAGCATTTTGGCGTCCTATCAAGCTTATGGTTTGAAAGGAGATCCCGATGACTGCGAATGAATTTGCCAAAGTCTATGGCGCCAAGACACGAGATCTCGACCGTGTGATCAAACAAAAAGAAGCGGAAATCGCCACCTCTCATAAAAAGACCGTGGAGAAGCTCAACGCCGCCTCCGAAGCTTTATCTAAAAGCCAAGCCGGCGTGACCCAGGCTTTCTCCCAGGGTGTTCGCGATTTGAATTTGGCTTATATGGATGTCCAAGATGCGTTCCGCAAATTGGAAGTCCCCCTTGCCGTCGAAGAAGAGGAGGAACCGCAAAATGCCTGATTTCGAAGTCAATCCCTCTTTCGTTGAGCGTCAACTCGCCGACCTCGACCAAGCCGTCGCCGAAGCCTCCGCCATCAAATCCGTCGCCTCCATTCATTTGGAAAAGACCGAACAACGCCTATTGGCCTTGCACGATAATCTCAACGCTTTGCTCGAAGCCAAAAAGAAAATGGCCTCTTTCGTTAAGCCCATCGAAAACATCGCCAAAGGCAAAGAAGACATCGCCTACTATGCCACCTACCTCGAAGAAGTTCTCCAATATGTCAAATCGTTGGATGAACAAGGCAAATACGAGCAAGCGCTTGTGGGCATCGACGCCTTGAATTCCAAATTCCTACCTTTGGATTATGGCATCCCCCTGAAATCCCAAAAGCTTATCCGCGAGATCCTCGGTCATGAGAAGGCTTGCGTTTATGCCCACATGGGCGAAGCCAATTTGCGCGCCGAGCAGCCGGCTTTAGAAGAAGCGAAAATGGATGCTTATCGGCAAATCGCCGAGAACCTCGGCACCCAAATCGATGGGGAAGCCAGCAAACAATACCATTTGGATAAACTCGTTGGTTTTGGCTATGCCAATGCCGCGCTCAGATTCCGGGGCCAAATCCTCTCCCAAGAAGATTTCCTTGCCGCCCTTGCGGTGGATGGGGAACTATCCAAGCCGGGCATGGAGCGTTCGAATCGGACCGAAGCTCGCCGCAACGAATTCCTGGAAATCGTTTACGGAGCTTTTAACGATCTTTCCAAAGCCGCGTTCGAAGGGGACGATTACGAGCAAGCCCTCTTCTATTACGAACACCGCGACTACATTCCCGAGGACTGCATCGCCCTAGCGGCATTTACCCTGCCTAGCGAAGCAGAGTTCCATTACGCCTATGGCGTCGAGAAGTGCAAACGCCAGAACATTGACGACTTCTATGAATTCGCCAAAAGCCAAGACGAGGCTTTGCTGCTCCATGAAGAATATGCGGTAGGTTTAACGGCCCGCTTGCTTGCCGATCCCGAACTCCAAGAAGCCTATTTCGAATTGTTGGTCGCGGAATTGAAGAAAACCGATTTCGAGACCATAGTGATCGTTTTTGGCGAAGCCGTGAATCAACAACTCGATGAAGAACGCCAGTTCTCCTTGATGAGCCTGTTGGTCCATTGCAAGAAGAAGCGGGGCGATTTCGAAAAGATGGGTCCTGCCCTTTACGAGCTCTCCCAAAACCTCGCCCCTTCCCAGCAGAAAACCTTCCGTGGGCTTAAGAAAGATTTGCTCCGTTCGCCCCACGCCCATCGCGTTGCTTTGAAGTCGGGCTGCGACGAACTGCATTATCTTTATGGCGAAACCCAAGAAAACATCCGTTTGCCTTGGGGAAAACGAGAGAAGAACACCGTGATCAAGAGTTGGGACTTTATGTCGATGCTCCTTTATGTGAGTTTGGCGATTATCGTTCCCCTTGTCTTAGCTGTGGTGGTACCTTTGGTTGCCCAAGCCGCCAACATCTCGCCCATGGTGAACCGTCTATCTTATATTGCCGTTCCGGTGATCGGTGTGACGGTCGCCCTATTTGCCATCCATCGTCGTTTCGGCTTTGATGAACGCGGGTCGGATGTCTGGGCCAAGATCCTTGGCATCAGCGGGATTCTATTCAGCCTTTATGCATTGGCCTTCTTCCTCTTCCCGAAAATTTTGGAGGCCACCGGTCCTTATTGCTATGGCTTCCTTGGGGCGGGCGCAATGTGCTTACTCGCTACGTTACTCTTACGTCAAAAGAAGAACGCTTATCGTGCCTTGCTCACCATCCCCAACGTCTTACTGCTCATTGCCAGCGTTGTCTTCTTGGTGATCGACTTGATGAATGGTTCTATTTAAAAAAGCCGCAAAAACCCAACAAAAAACAAAGAATCACCTTCTCCGTAGGGGGGTGATTTTTTGGTTTCTTAGGTGCGAAGAAAGAGCCGTAAACATGCGGATTTTGCACGCTTTTAAGACAATGAGAAACTATTCACAATTCACGTGCGTGGCGTATAATTAGGCAAATTGAAAAAGGAGATTTTATGAAGAAAGGTCGTCACATCGTTGCCATAATCCTCAACGTATTGACTATCGGCGTCGTTGTTTTCGCCGTGCTCAATCTGATTATGGGATTCCTTCCCGGAACGACAACCATGACCATTACGGAGGCTGTGAAATACTTTACGGTCGACAGTGGGATCTTGCTTGCCGTCACCTCTTTGGCCGCTCTGATCGCGGACATTACCATCGTCAATGGAAAGAAAGGTTCGAAGTTCGTTTCCGCGCTCAAACTCATGGGCGTCACCGCCTCGGCCGTCACCATGATTATGGTTCTTACCTACATCTGCCCCCAGAACATCGGCGGCAATGGGTGGGCTGCCGTCACGGACTATACCTGGCCCCTTGAATTGCACATCATCGCCCCGGTCCTTGCCATTCTCAGCTTCATATTCGAATGCAAGCCCAAACTCGGTTGGTATGTTGCCTTTACCGGCATCATCCCCGTCGCCGCTTATGGTGGCATCGCCATCGCCCTCACCGTTATGGGTCAGCCCGGTTGGGACAAATATGGTCTCTTCGTCTTTGACTTCTCGACCATCGTTTTCAGCGATATCACCACCTATTTGAACTACATCATCATGACCGCTTGCGTCATTGGCTCCTTCTTGATTGCATTGTTGCTGATCTTCCTCCGCCGCATTGGCTCGAAGGAAGCCGCGCAACCCGAAACCAACTTTGAAGCTTCCGCCCCGGTGGAAGAAGCCCCCTTTGTCGAACCCGCTGCCGCCGAAGCTCCGAAAGCGGAAGAACCCGCTCCTGAACCCGAAGCGCAGCCCGAGCCGGAACCCGCTCCCGAGCCCGAACCCGAGCCGGTCGTTGCTCCGATTCCTGTGGAAGAGCCCAAGCCCGCTCCGAAACCCGCTGCCAAACCCGCTCCGAAGCCTGCCGCGAAGCCGCAACCCGAACCTTCATCCGTGAATCCGGAGAAGAAGTTGCAACCCAGCCGCCGTCCCGCGATCACCACGCCCGTCCCCACTGGACGCCCCGGCCCGCGTGTCTACCACATCGCCAAGCATCCTTCCGGACAATGGTCGGTTAAATTGGCCTCTTCGGATAAGGTCATTAAGCTGCTTCCGACCCAAGCCGAAGCCGTCGCTTATGCCAAAGCCTTGGTCGAATCCCGTGGCGGATCGGTCCGCGTCCATTCCGTTTCCGGGAAAATGCGAAAGTATTAATCCTCGAAATCGCCCATCCTCGTGATGGGCTTTTTCTTTGCCTTATTTCATAACTTGCCTTGATTTTCGTTCATGCTTGTCCAAAATATGTGAGGTAGAAAATTATGGATAAAAGAGAAACTGGCTTCTGGATTGCGATGATCTCGATTATCGGGGCCGTGTTTGTGTTTGGCATAATCTTTATTTCCGTGGATACGGGAATGGGCGTGCGCGCCGTTTTGGGCACGGTGGCCTATGATGATTTCCTCACCTGCATCAATTTCCGTTATACCCGCGAATTGGACGCCTACCTCATTTTGGGAACGATCATCTTTTATGGGGGTTTGGCGTTGTTTATCGCCAACCTCATCCATATTTATTTCAAACGCTCGCTCCGTTATGTCTTCCTCGCCCTTGCCGGCACGATGGGACTAGAAATCGCCGCCGTCTTATTGCAGACGCTTCGCTATGCGAATAGCTCCTCTCTGCCGGGTTGGTATTACGGGTTTGTCCTTGCCGGGTTCATCGTGATGATGGTCTTGGGCATCGGGGCCTATGTATCTACCTTCGTGTTCGGCAGAAAACTAATCAAAAAAGCTTCCGATTGAGGAAGCTTATTTTTTCCGTTTGATGTTCTCGGGTTTTCCGTATGCTTCGTAAACCGTCGAAAGCGGTGCGTTTTTGATAATGCGTTGGATACATTCCGCAAGCATCGAAGCCAGGGAGACGACCCGCAATCCTTTGAGGTCGAGAAAACGTTGCTGCAAGGGAATCGAGTCGGTGACGACGATATTGTCAAAGATGCCTTCGGAAAGATAATCGTAACAAGGATCGGAGAAGGTGGGGTGGACCGCCGCGATGGAGACGGACTTGGCCCCTGCCGCTTTTAACGCCTTCGCGCCGACGCAGGCGGAACGCCCGGTATCGATCATATCATCGATCATGATGCAATCTTTGCCGGCGACAGAGCCGATGATTTCCATTACTTCTGGTTCTAGCGAGGCTTTGCGACGCTTATCGATAATGGCGATGGGGCAGTTTCCCAAGGTCACGGCTAGGTCGCGGGCCCGGTTGACGCCACCATGGTCGGGAGAAACGACAACCGTGTTCTTTAAGTCGGGTTTTTGGGCAAGCACGGCAGACCCGAGAAGAGGGACGGCCGTCAAATCGTCGACCAAGCAAGAGAAGAAACCTTGGATTTGGGAAGCGTGAAGGTTGACGGTCACGACGCGATCGACGCCAGCGGTGGTCAACAAATGGGCCACCAAAGCGGCGGTGATGGGTTGACGGGGTTTTGCCTTGCGGTCTTGACGGGCATAGCCATAGTAGGGGCAAATCAAATTGATTTCCGAGGCGGAGGCGCGACGTAACGCATCCACGAAGATCAAAACTTCCATGAGGTTGTCGTTGACCGGAGGGCAGGTGGGCTGGATGATGAAGACCTGTTTACCACGCACGGTATTAATCGGCTCAACGATCGTTTCCCCAGAGGGAAAACGGCGAATGGAAACATCCGCTAGTTTCGTGCCGAGCTTTTCGGCGATGTTTTGAGCCAATTCGGGATTTCCCGAGAGGGAGAAGAGGACAGCGTTCTCGTTCATAAAATCGCTCCTTAACGTTTCTATTATACGCTTAGACGCGCGTGAAAAAAACCTAGGGCAACGATGTAGCTGTCACTTTCCAAACGATGCTGATTTTGTCTTCTGCAAATTCGCGTATTTTCTCTTTCTTTAGAGGCGTATAATGCGTCTATGGAAAAGCTCATTTTAAGCCAGCAGGAAATCGAGGCCATTGCCGCCAGACTCGGCGCACAAATCAGCGCGGACTTTTCGCAGCAAGAGCAAGCCCCGATTTTACTTTGCGTGATGAATGGGGCTTTGAATTTCACCGCCGATTTGATGAAACACATCTCTATCGACGCCCAATTCGATTATGTTCAAGTCAAATCCTACGAAGGGGTGAAAAGCACCGGCCAAATCAAAATGATCAAAGACGTTTCCATTTCGCTAAAAGGGAAAGACGTCATCATTGTGGAAGACATCGTGGATTCTGGATTATCCATGGCTTTCCTCACGAAATACCTCAAAGAGACCTATCAGCCGAAATCCGTTTCCGTGTGTGCGTTATTCGATAAACCCCAAGGACGTGTCAACGATGTGGAGGTCCGTTATGTGGGCCACGTGCTCGAAGGGAATGAATTCCTCGTCGGGTATGGGCTCGACTATAAAAACTTCGTCCGCAACGTACCTTATGTCTATGTTCCCAGCAAAGACGAAATCGAACGCTGGGACCGCAAAGCCGATTAATCGACGGTATTGTAGATACGATCGCCTGCATCGCCTAACCCAGGTAAGATGTAGGCTTTTTCATTTAATTCGCGGTCGAGGGCGCCGACATAGAGTTCCACATCGGGGCAGGCTTCGGCGAAAGCCTTCACCCCTTCGGGCGCGGCGATGATGCAACAGAAGGCGGCCACGTTGGCTCCGGCTTCGCGAAGCAATTTTACCGCGGCAATCGAAGAACCGCCGGTCGCTAGCATCGGATCGAGAATGATCGTGTGTTTGTTTTTGATGCCGGCAGGGAGTTTGACATAGGAGAGGGTGGGCTTGAACGTGACTTCGTCCCGCGCCATGGAGATAAACCCTTCACAGGCGTTGGGCAGGATATCGCGAGCCCCATGGCCCATTTCCAACCCGGCGCGAAGAATGGAAACGAAACAGATTTCGCTATCTTGGATGAAATGACCTTCCATGACTTCCAAAGGTGTCTCCACCTCTTTGGTAATGGAAGGGTGGTGGCGAAGCGCTTCGTAGGCTTCGATCATACCGATTTCCCGCACCAGGTTACGGAAGACGGCGGGCCGGGTCTTTTTGTTCCGTAAGATGGAAATCTTATGGGTGAGGACGGGGTGATTGATGTAGTGGACTTTTTCCATGGGATAACCTCCAAAAAAGAAACCCCCAAATTAATGGGGGTATTGAACCAATGAGAAATAAGGAGAAGAGAGAAGCTTGGTACCTTGCAAATCGGTCAGCTCGATCAAGGTAACGATGCCCACGACTTCGACGCCGAGTTCTTTTAGCATCGATTCGATGGCTGCCAAGGTACCACCGGTGGCCAGCAAATCGTCGGCGATGACGACGCGGGTCCCTTTCTTCACGGCGAAGGTCGGGACTTCGATGGTGTCGGTCCCATATTCCAAGCCATAGGTTTTGGCGATGATCTCACCGGGTAGTTTGCCTTTCTTCCGGGCCATGATGAATCCCTTCCCCATGGCTTGGGCAAGCGGGGCGCCCACGACGAAGCCGCGCGCCTCGGGCCCGATGATGACGTCGGGATTCCATTTGGCGCAAACCTCTTTCAATTCGGCGATGGCCTGAGAAAAGGCTTCCCCATTGGCCAGCAAAGGGGAAATATCCTTGAAGGAAATCCCTTTCTTGGGGAAGTCTTCTTGGACGCGAATATAGTCTTTGTAATTCATACCGTAGGTATTCTACTCATCATCTGGGAAAGTGCAACATCGTTTCCTCTTCCTTTTCGCACGCGCCCCCATTAATATTTTGCTCATGGAAAAAGAAACGAAACCTCTTACGAAAGAATCTTTGATGAAGAAGGTCAAACTCGTCTATTCGGCGGAGCTGGCGATTTTCGCCGTCCTCTTCGCTGTTTTGGGTTCCCTCTTCTTGGCCAACGTCATCTCCGTGGCCGACTGGAAACGCTACGCCTTTTCTTACGTCACTTTGATCGGCGGCACTTGGCTCATCATCGATTTCATTTGGATGCTTGCCTCTCCCAAGCGTCGTGCGAAAAACTCCTTCTTCGATAAAATTGGCGTCTTGCCCGCCGCGTTGACCGTCATCGGCTTCGACATTTATGCCTTTGCCAATGGTTTGGTCCATATTCCGGAAGGGGCGGAGACCTCTCCCTTGTTCCGTTATTTCCTAGGGGCGAACATGCTCTATTTAGCCCTCTTCTATATCGCCAGCATTCTCTATCACTGGTATCGTCCGTTGCCCTCGCTTGGCACAGCCGTTGATGAAGCGCTTCGCGAAGAAGAGGCCGCCCAAGCCGAAGAAGCGGCCCGTGCTCAAGAAGAAAACAAAGAACCCGTCGAAGAACCCCAAAGTCGTGAGGAAAACCCGCAAGAACCCAAAGAATAATGGGGTTTTGCACCGTTTATGATCTGTTTCGTCGCCGCAATGGAAAAAGAAATCCGCCCTATATTGGCGCGTTTTTCTTTCCGCGAAGAAGCCTTTGGGAAAATCTCAAAGCTCTACCATATGGAAGGCCGAGGATGCCGTTTCCTGTTGCTGGTCTCCGGCGTTGGGAAAGGCTTTGCCGCCTCCGCTTTGGCAGCCGTTCTCACTCGTTATGACGAACAAATCGATGCGGTCTTGAATGTCGGGGTCGGCGGCAGTCTCGATCCCAACCGTGCCGGTCTGCGAAGCGCCATTTTTGGTTCCGCATATTTGCAATACGACATGGATACTTCCGCCGTTGGCGACCCCGTCGGAATGCTTTCTGGGCTCAATATGATCGAGCTTCCGGGCGATGCCTCTTTGCTCCAGAAAGCCGAGGCCGTTTGCGAGCAATTCGGCTATGCCCATGCCCAAGGCAAAATCGCTTCTGGCGACACCTTCGTTGCCTCCTCTGCGAAAATCCAAGATATCCAAGCCAAGTTTCCGGGTATCCTTTCCGTCGATATGGAAAGCGCCGCCTATGTCCAAGTTTGCTTCTGCTATGAGAAACCTTTCTTGGCATGCCGCTTTGTCTCCGATACCGGGGCCGCGGGCGAGTATGAAGCCAATTTCCCTGCCTGCCAGCAGGAGCTTACCGAATTTGTTTGCGCGTATTTAGGTGCGTAAAACGTTTTCTCTTATATAATCTTTTCATGGCTATCTACGATTTATCGCAATCCTGTCTTTCCTGCCCCAATCCCCGTTGCGAAGGGAAATGCCCCACGGGCAACCACATCCGTGACTTCATCGCACTGGTCAAACAAGGGAAGGAAGAAGAGGCTTCGCGAGTTTTGTATTCCACAAACCCGTTCCCCGAACTGACGTCCCAGCTTTGCGATCATAAGCGGCAATGCCAAGGCGCTTGCGTGCGTGGAATCAAAGGGAATCCCGTGGCGATTCCGCAGATCGAGTTTGGCCTCTCTTCCCATCCATGGCCCTATCAAAGAAAAGCGGCGAACGGCAAAACCGTGGCCTGTATTGGTGCGGGTCCCGCTAGTCTTTCCGCTGCCGTGTTTTTATCCCAAGAAGGCTATGCCGTGGAGATCTTTGAACGCGAAGCATCTTTGGGAGGAGCCATCTTAACGGGCATCCCCAATTGGCGGTTCCCCAAAGAAACGCTTACCAATATCCAAAACAAAATGGAAGGTCTTGGAATCGTCTTCCATTTCAACCGTTTTATTCCAAAGACGGAGATTCCAACCTTCCAACAAAAATACGATTACGTGATTCTTGGCATTGGCGCCGAAGTCGAAAACAAAGCCGGCCAAACCTTAAGCCAAGATGTGGTGGGTGGCCTCTCCTTGCTAAGAGAACTCAACATTGAACAACGGGAAGACGCTTATCGCTCCTATCGTCGTGCCTATGTATGGGGCGGTGGAAACGTCGCTATGGATTGCGCTCGTTCCCTCAAACGGATTATGGGGGACGTGGCCATTCTTTATCGCCGCAGCGAGAAAGAGATGCCCGCAAGCGAGATCGAGGTGGAGGAAGCCAAAAGCGAAGGAATCGCGATGGCAACCCTCACCAACCTCAAAGAACTTCGTTATGATGAAAACGGCCGCCTCAAAGGTGGGTTGCTTGTGAAGATGGAACTCGGCGAACCCGATGCGTCGGGCCGCGCGAGCTTCCATGAAATCCCCGACAGCGAATATGAGGAATCCTTTGATTTGTTCGTGCTGGCCATTGGCGAAAAACCAGATGCGGAATACCTTGCCGGGCACACGGGCGAATATCCTTATTTAGATCGTGTCTATGTCGTGGGCGATGCTCGCTATGGGGCCAGAAACATTGCCTCTGCTATTGCAGACGGACGTAATCTAGCCAAAAAAATCATCGAGAATTAGCACTCAACACTTGCGAGTGCTAAAAAATGGTCTATCATATGGTTGAGGTCCCTAGACCCAAAAGGAGGACGCAACCATGAATAACATGCAAATGCCGCCGGATTACGAATCGGATCCCGAAGTCCTTTCCAAATTCGGCCGTGATATCAACCAAGCCGTGATCGACGGCAAAATCGATCCCGTCATCGGCCGCGATGACGAAATTCGAAAAGTCATCCAAGTTTTAGCACGGAAAACGAAGAATAACGTTGTGCTTTTAGGTGAGCCTGGCGTCGGGAAAACCGCCATCGTCGAAGGGCTTGCCGAACGCATCGTCAAAAACGATGTCCCTTCCTCGCTCCAAGGAAAGACGATTTATGAACTCGATATGGGTGCCTTGCTTGCCGGGGCCAAGTATCGAGGCGAATTCGAGGAACGCTTAAAAGCGGTGCTCAACAAAATCAAAGCCAGCGAAGGCAAAATCATCCTCTTCATCGATGAACTCCACCTCATTGTCGGGGCGGGGAAAACCGATGGGGCGATGGATGCCTCCAACATGCTTAAGCCGATGCTTGCCCGTGGCGACATCGATTGCATCGGTGCCACGACGCTCAACGAATACCGGCAATACATCGAGAAGGATCGCGCGCTAGAACGTCGCTTCCAGCCAGTGATGATTGGAGAACCGACCGTCGCCGATACCATTTCGATCCTTCGTGGATTGAAAGAGCGCTTCGAGAGTTACCATGGCGTTGCCATCACCGACGGTGCCTTAATCGCCGCGGCGACTCTTTCCAACCGTTATGTGACCAATCGTTTCTTGCCCGATAAGGCCATCGACTTATTGGATGAAGCCTGTGCCGGCATCAAAGTGGAAATCGAATCCATGCCGACCGAACTCGATGAAAGCAGTCGCAAAATCCGGCAGCTCGAAATCGAACGTGTCGCTTTGAAAAAAGAACACGACGACTCTTCCGCCAAACGCTTGGAAGCGTTGGAAAAAGAGCTCGACCACGAAAAAGCCATCTTCGCCGAATTGGAGGAACGTTGGAATCGCGAGAAAGAAGACGTTGCCAAAGGCAAGAAAGCCAAAGAGGAATTGGAAAAAGCCAAGTTTGATCTTTCCGTTGCCTTCAGTAATGGCGATTATCGCAAAGCCAGCGAACTCCAATATAAGACCATTCCGGAATTGCAGGACGAGATCCGCAAAGTGACCTTGTCTGGAAAAGACTCGGAAAAGCTCGTCAACGAAGTGGTGGACGAAGAAGAAATCGCCAAAGTCGTGTCACGTATGACGGGCATCCCCGTTGCCAAGATTTCCAAAGGGGATCGGGAGAAAGTCCTCGACTTGCAAAACACCCTCTCCCAACGAGTCATTGGTCAAGACAAGGCAATTGCCCTGGTTAGTAATGCCATCTTGCGTCAGCGCGCTGGTATCAAAAACCCCAACCGCCCGATTGGCTCCTTCCTCTTCCTTGGTCCGACCGGGGTTGGCAAAACCGAAGTTTCCAAAGCGTTAGCCGAAGCCCTCTTCGACAACGAGAACAACATCATCCGCATCGATATGTCGGAATATATGGAAAAATACAGCGTCTCCCGTTTGATTGGGGCGGCGCCGGGCTACGTTGGTTACGAAGAAGGCGGACAGCTTACCGAGCGGGTGCGCCGCAACCCTTATTCGATCGTTCTCTTCGACGAAATCGAAAAGGCCGATCCCGAGGTCTTCAACCTGTTACTTCAAGTATTAGACGAAGGCCATCTGACGGATTCGCAAGGACATAAAGTGGACTTCCGCAACACCGTCATCATCATGACCAGCAACCTCGGCAGCGAGGAATTGCTCCATGGGAACCAAGCCGGAGCCGAAGCTTTACTCCATGTCAAATTCAAACCGGAATTCCTCAACCGTATCGATGAGATCGTCTACTTCGAACCCTTGAATAAAGGGGTCCAGAAGGCAATTGTGAGAAAACTTCTCCGCGAACTCTCGGAACGGTTAAAAGAACTCTATTACGGAATTGAATTCCAGGAGTCGGTGGTGGATGCCGTCTTGGATCAAGCCTATTCGGAAACCTTTGGGGCAAGGCCTTTAAAGCACTTCATCCAAGATGAGATCGAAACCCTGATTGCCAGTGCCATCGTCAAAGGCGAGATCGATACGGAATCGAAGTATCAAATGACGTATTCGCCAGGATCCGGATTCCAAATCCAAAAAGCAAAACTTGCATAAGAAAAGCCGCGATTGCGGCTTTTTCTTCATAATTTGCAGGCTTTATTGCAAGAGGCTTTCGTTTTGACCAAGCCATTCGTCGATGACGGCAGGGGCGGCGCTTACATAAGGGGCGGCCACGGCGAAGCCTTTGGCGAATGCGGCGTTGGGGGCTTCCTTTTGGATCGTTTCCAAAGAATAAAGGAAGATCTGCCCACCATGGGTCACGAAGGGGACGATGGTCTTGCCTTGCATATCGTGGTCACGCAAAAAGGAGAGAATCGGCGCGGGAATGGTGCCCCACCAGTTGGGGTAGCCAAGGAACACCACGTCATAGGCCTCAAAGCCGTTGGGACCATCGTTGATCAAGGGAGCGGCGCCGCTTTCGTATTCGTCTTTGCTGCGGGCCAAGGTTTGGTCGTAAGCGGTGGGATAAGGGATGAGGGGCTCGATTTGGAACAAATTGGCCTTGATACTTTTTTCTTCCAATTTCCCCTGCAAGGTGGTGGCGACGGTTTTGGTGATGCCCTTTCCTTGAAGATCGACGATTTGATCATCGATGAGGTTTTCTCCGCCATGGGAGAAGTAAGCGATTAATACTCGTTTCGACATAAAAGAATCCTTTCTGCGGTATTGTAACGGGAGTCATTCCTATTTGGAATGGTAAAGCTTCTTGGTTTCGTAAACCGGATCGCTGGTGTGCTGAATGCCAAGCTTCCGGAGGATGCCTTGTTCAAACTGCGACAAGATGACGGTGGTATGGACTTGGGCGCCCCGCAGTTTGGGAAGTTGGGCGATGGCGAGTTCGGCTAACGGATTGGTGATGGCCGAGATGGAAAGGGCGACCAAGACTTCGTCGAGGTGGAGGCGCGGATTGTGGTTGCCAAAGTCACGGGTCTTCAACAAGCAGACCGGCTCTAAGATGGCTTTGGGGAGCAGTAACACCTTATCTTGGATATCCGCCAAATATTTCAAGGTATTCAAAATTAAGGCGGATGTGCACTTCAATAGCGGAGTGGCTTTGCCGGTGATGATCGTGCCATCATCCAACTCGATAGCCGCGGCGGGACCGCCGGTTTTGGCGGCTTTGTTACGGGCATATTGGACGCAATGGCGTTCGGAGACCGAAATGCCATTGTTTTTCATGATGGCATCGATCTTGGAGATGGTTTGTTCGGCAATGGGTTCATCACGACGTAAGCAAAGCGCCTTCAAATAGCGGCGGATGATTTCCTGACGGGAGGCTTCTTGGCAGACTTGGTCGTCGATAATGCAATATCCGGCCATATTCACGCCCATATCGGTGGGGGACTTATAAGGGGAGGTGCCATAGATGCGCTCAAACATCCGGTTCAAGACGGGGAAGATTTCCACGTCGCGGTTGTAATTGACGGTGGAAATGCCATAGGCATCGAGGTGGTAGGGATCGATCATGTTGACGTCGTTGAGGTCGGCGGTCGCGGCTTCATAGGCCAAGTTGATGGGATGTTTTAAAGGTAGGTTCCAAATGGGGAAGGTTTCGAATTTGGCATAGCCGGATTTCTTACCCCGTTTATTGTCGTGGTAGAGCTGGGAGATGCAGGTGGCCATTTTGCCTGCGCCCGGACCGGGGGCGGTGACGACGACGAGGCGATGGCTGGTTTCGATGTAATCGTTTTTCCCTAAGCCATCTTCGGAAACGATACGATCGACGTCATAGGGATAGTTGGGAATCTTGTAGTGGTGATAGGTTTTGATGCCTTGCTTATTGAGCTGCTTTTCGAATTGTTTGGCGCCTTTTTGCCCATCGAAGTGGGTGAGGCAAACGGAACCAACATAGAGGCCGGCTTCACGGAAGGCGTCGATGAGACGGAGCACGTCTTGGTCATAGGTGATGCCAAGATCCTGACGAATTTTGCTTTCGTCGATGGAATCGGAATTGATGACAATGACGATTTCGGCCTCTTCTTTCATCTTCAGTAACAGCTGAAGCTTGGAGTCGGCTTTGAAACCAGGCAATACACGGGAAGCGTGGAGGTCATCGAAGAGCTTGCCCCCGAATTCCAAATACAAAGTACCTCCGAATTGTTCGATCCGCTTGGTGATGTGCTCCGATTGGATCTTCAAGTACTTTTCATTATCAAAACCGATTTTCGCCATGGCGATCACCACCTTTCAACGGGCTTATTTTCCTCTTTATAGGGAGAAAGAAAAGACTTGATTTCCCCATTTTTAGCCTTGTGGCGATTTTTGTTTATGGAAGCAAGATGTGCTTCTATAATTAGAAGCGTGGTAACCATTGAGATTCTTCAGCGTTCGCAACGCACCCGTCCCCGGATTTGGATTCGGAACATGGGCTGGATTTTCTTTTTCCCGATGGCGGCTTTGGTCTTCGCCTTCATCTGCCCGTTGATCCCGAACTTCTCTTTGGTCACGGCGATCAACCAGTATGCGGTTGCCTTTGCCGGGAAGACGTATTTGATGTTCGACTTCCTGAAGTTCTTCATCCTTCCGATCACGTTATGGGTGGTGGGATTCTTCCCGCTGGTGTTGTGCCACAAAATGGCCACGTATCGCCACGCTTATTTCTTCTTTTACATCCCCGCCATCATCATCCACATCGTTTATCCCATTGCCTTGACCTTCCTTTATCTCAATGAATGGGTGCCTTCGGTCAGTCAAATCATCACCCGCAGCATCCCTGCCGAGATTTTGAAATTGATCTCGGATATCACCGGTTATGTTGCCCCTGCCTACAGCGCTTTATTACTGCTAGTTTGCTTCTTCGCCATCTTCTATAACCTGAACTATCCCGCCAAATACGAAGACATCTATGCCCATCGTAAAGCACGCTTAAAGGCCTATAACAGCCTGGATGAGAAGATCGCTTACAAGAAGCGGTTCTATAACGACTACAAACGCGGCAAATGGGAATCGATGATGTTCGACTTGCATTTCGCTTCGCTAAACGGCAATTCCAACGATCCCATTCCCGATGATGCCTATGAGTTCCTCCGCTATATCAATGGCAAGAACGAAGACCACATCAAATCGGAGATGCTTGACCGTTATCGTGCCGAAGGCCGCAATGCCGAAATCCGGAAGATCTTCCACGATACCCAAAAGCTTGAGCAATCGATTACCCACGGCGCTTATATCCATCTTCCCGAACATATCAAGCCGCCGAAGAAGAAACCCGTCCAAACCAAGGTGCGGCCGCGGCCCTATGTGGCGCCCCTAGATCATCAACCGGCCCCGAAAAAACGGGATCCAAAAAACAAGCATTGGACGCCAGACGACATTTAATCCCAGTAAGAAAAAGCAAGCACGTGGCTTGCTTTTCTTTTATTCGTTTAGTAAGGCTTCGAGCTGATCCACCAACGATTGCATGCGGCGAACCACGGCGAGGAAGGGTTCTTTCGTAGTGAGGCCGACGCCCGCGGCTTTGACTTGGTCGACCGGGTAATCGCTGCCTCCGGAACGTAAGAGATTCAGATAGTTTTCGAAGGCGCCTTCTTCGCCAGCGTTAACGCGTTCATAGATGAGCATCGACGAGGTGAAGGAGGTGGCGTATTGATACACATAGAAAGGCGTGTAGAAGAGGTGGGGGATATAAGCCCAAACCAGCGGTTTCACCTTTTCTTCAGCGATTTCGATCCCGTAATAGGTACGATAGAGATCTTCCATGACGGAAGAGGCGACTTGATAGTTGATGGGTTCGCCTTTTTCCGCTTTCTCCGCCATCAGGTATTCATAATGGGCAAAGAGGGTTTGCCGATAGAAGGTCCCCACGATTTCATCGATGGCTTTTTGGAGGAGGAAAACCTTATCGTTCCGATCGAGATCCCCTTCCTTTAATAAATAATCAAGAAGATTGTGCTCGTTGAAGGTAGAAGCAATTTCGGCGACAAAGATGGTGTAGTCTTGGGCTAAGGTCGGCTGGGCCTCTTCGGCAAAGAGGGTATGGATGGAGTGGCCGGCTTCGTGGGCAAGGGTGAAGACATCATCGAGTTTGCCGACGAAGTTGAGCAGTATGTAGGGGTGGAGGTCATAACCGCCATTGGAATAGGCGCCGGAACGCTTGCCTTCCGCCGGATAAACATCGACATAGCCTTCGCGCAGGACTTCATGGGCTTTTTCCTGGAAGGTTTTTGGAAAGCGGCGAATGGAGTTAAAGAAGAGTTCCTTTGCTTGTTCATAGTCGAACTTCTTATCCGACTTGGCCAATTGCAAGAAGCGGTCGTAGGAACGGTGCTTCTCCAGCCCCAGGGCTTTGGCGCGGATCCGATAATACTTCTTCAGGGGTTCCGCTCCTTCCGAAGCGACTTCGATGAGGTTGTGGAAGACCGAGACGGGGATATTGTTGTGATTAAGATGGACTTCTAAAATCGAACCATAGCCACGGGCCTTCATCGTCGCGAGTTGAGCTTGCAAGGTAAGGTTGTAGATTTCCCCATAAGTGGATTTGTGGGCATCGTAATAGGAGTAAAGCGTCTCGAAGATGATGCGTCGGTCTTCTTCGCAGCTAGCTTCCTCGACGAGCATCGTCCAATTGGCTTGGGACACCATGACTTTGCTGCCATCGGTAAGGGTGGCTTCCTTGGCCGAGCCGTCGGCGACGGTGAGTTGGGAGTATAAAGTTCCACCCTCTCCAAGCAAGGGCGAATAATGGGAAACCAGTCCTTCTTTTTCGGCGGGAAGAACGTATTTCTGCTGATTGAAAATCTTGCGGAATGCAAAAGATAATTCCGCAAATTCCGGATATTTCTTCAAAAAAGCCGTAGTTTTTTCTTCCCCGAACGCGATGATTTCGGGCTGGAAGAAACTATTGGCGGAGCTATAGGCGTTAGAAGCAAGCTCGACTTTGGAAAGCAACTCTGCGTTGGCGACGTCTTTCTTATTGAGGTCGCTTTTCATCTCCGCGTAGTAATAAAGGCGGACGAGCAAAAGGGTGGCCTCTTTATCCAAACGCAGATATTCCGCTAACGCGGTTTCGTCTTGAAGCTTGCCTTGGTAGGCAGCGGTCTTATCGATATATTCCTTAAAGGCAAGCAGGCCTTCTTCGGCCGCTTCGACCGAGGGGTATAAGGGACTTAGGTCCCAGGATGTTTGTTCCATGGTGGTTCCTCTTTTCGCGGAAAAGGATATACCGAAAACAAAGTTTTTGGTATCGATTTACTTTATGAGAAGACCAAAATAGAACAATTCTTTATTGGCGATGGTCAGGGGGATGCTGTCTTTGGAGGTGATCTTCATGAAGCGTTGCCGTTCCTTGGTCAAGGTAGGCTCTTCGTTGATCTTCCGTTTGATGTCGATCATCAAATCTTCCACCTTATGCAGACGCCGGAAATCCAAATCGAAGAGATCCATCATCCGTTCTAAAGAATAGATAAAGCACGCTTCGATGGGGTCTTGAATCTTGAGGAGTTTTCGTTTCGCCTGGTATTTGGCGAGGGCTAAATAATCGTTGGGATCTTCTTCCATGAAGAGGCGGTAATAACGTTGGGCATAGGTCTTTAAACCCGAAGTCCGTTCCAAGGTGACACGGTTCCCGCTATAGGTGCCAAAGGTTTTGCCCGCGTCCAAATAACCGAGTTGAATGTTGCTTTCGATGGCGCTATGGGTAAAGGCGAGAAAGCTGCCTTGGGAGAGACTTGGCTGAATCAAGGTGACGTTGGGGAGGTCGAACAATTCGCGCCGCTGGGCATGGGGCAAAGAGTTCAACAAGACCGCCACGACCTCATCGGCCCCAAGACGCAAGGCAAAATCGATTGGCAAGTTATTCCGCCAGCCACCGTCGACATATTCGACGCCCCGGATTTCATAGACCGGGAAAACGGGCCAGCAGGAGGCGCTGGCCATGATGTAATCGAGGACTTGGTCATCGCGAAGGTCGTTGATGAGGATATCTTCCTCTTTAAAAGAGGGAAAACGGCAAACGACGACGCCGAATTGCTTTTTGCTGTGATTGACGCGCAAGGGCAAAATCCGTTCTTCCAGCATCTTCATTAGGGGCGCGGTATCGGCGCCTTTGTTTTGCCGGAATCCGGAAATGAATTTCGACCAATTTGAGTCGCGCGTGACATCGATATTCTTTAAAAAATTACGGTCGAAATCGATGCCGTTGGTCATGATGTCCGAGACGCGGATGGTGTCCCATAAATCCATGGCTTCGTCAAAACGGTCCGCGGCGATCATCGCCCCATTGATGGCCCCGATGGAGGTACCGGTGATGATATCAAAATCAAAACCGTGCTCGCGGAAGTATTTCCATACGCCCATCTCATAGGCCCCTAAGGAGCCGCCACCACAAAGTGCCAATGCTTTTTTCATCCCCTATATCCTAATTGAAAAAGACAAAGTCGGGAAAACCTTTTATACTCTTGCCATGATAAAAAACATCCTCGCTTTAGACTTAGGAAAAGGGAGCCTTGGCATGGCCATCTCCCGCAGCGGCATGTTCGTGACGCCTTTGCAGAATCTCCGTTTTGCCGCCACCCATTATGAAAAAGCCATTGAAGGCATCCGGGAAGTCTTGCTTACCGAAGATGTTTCCTTATTCGTAATCGGGCTTCCTTTGTTCCCTAGCGGTGATCCTTGCGAAATGACGCCCATCGTCATCGCTTTTATCGACATGCTTCACGAGGCCTTCCCTGCCATCCCCGTCATGCAGCAAGACGAACGCAATTCAACCGTGGAAGCGGCGGAGATGCTCCATCAAAACGGCAAGAACGCCAAAGCCCAACGGAAAAATATCGATTCCGCGGCGGCGGTGATTATCCTAGAACGATTCCTGCGTAGCATTGGCCAAATGGATTAGGCTTTTTGGGTTGGCGTAACGTAATAAGAGGCATTGCGATAATTCGCATTGGCGGTGGATTTTCCGTTGGCTCCGCTAAAAGCGGAAGCGGGGGTAACCATCGTGGTGGAGATGCTATAGTCGGTATAGGTGCTCAAAAAGACCTTGTGGCTGGATGTGGAGATGCCATAAAGGCCGACTTTGTGGTTGCTATTGCTCCAAGCGTTTTCGTAGTTGCCAGAAGCGGTGATGTTAGCGACCCTGAAATCCAAAGTGGCCGAGGCGGCGGAGATACCGACGATCTTGAGAGCCAAACCGCCGTTTGCGGAGTATAACGATTTCTTGGTGTAGGCTTTTCCGCCTTCGCTATAGGTGACGGTCTTGCCGGCGATGGTCAAAGTCAGGTCTTCGAATAAGGAGATGTGGGTGAGCCCTTCCATCCCGATGGTGATGGTCCAGGTGGGGTTGGCATAGGTGCCGCCGGTGGACCAGCCGCGGATGAGGTCTTCTCCGTGCATGGTTTGTTTGGCCGCTCCCGAATCTAGGTTGTTGGTGACTACGCTGCCCACGTTCAAGATGAAGCCTAAAAGCCAATCTAACAAATTCGCGGAGAAATCCTTCCCACGGACACGGCGGAACTCTTCCGTCTTCTTATCGTTGGAAAGATCGTGGTCTTCGACGTGGCGACGGGTGAGGAAGAGATCTCCTTCTTTATCTTCGCCGTTACTCTCGTAGAACAGGTTTACATAGGTGTCGGCATTGGTGACCGAGACCAAACCAATCGGTTTGATTTCAGGGGTATGAACGGAGCCGATGATCTTCACATTGGTGCCGTGGAGGTAAATGAAAATCTCGAGTTCGATGTTATAGGTCTTGGTCAAAATCTTTAACGGGATACGGCCGGATAAGTGATACGTCGTCAATGGGTTGGTATCGGTGGAACCCAAGGTAATCGTGCCTAAAAGGTAGTCGAGGAGATGGGCCAAAGACGAATAGGAACGGAAATCATTGAGATTAGGCGAAGCGCCCCAATTGAAATCCGCGGATTCCAAATTCGTACCGGTTAAGGTGATTTTTGCATAGATTTCCGTTCCTTCTGCACTGTTTTCCGGGCGGGAAAGAACTTCTAAGATCTTCGGTTTTCCTTGATGGACGCCGGATTCGAGGATCGCATCGTCTTCATAGGTGATGCGAAGAGTTAAGGGATAACCTTCTTTGATTAAACCCGGTTTCAAAACAAAGGTGTCGATGTTTTGAAGGTTATCGATGCTGACCGAGGAGAGGATGCCACTGGCAAGGACTTGAAGATATTTGCCGCCAAGTAAAGCGCCGATCGTGGACTTGGTGGTTAAGTCGGAGAAGAGGCTTGTCAAACGGTCGAAACGGACATCGTCGGAAGACATCAAATCCGTCACGATTCCCAAAATCGTATCCAAGGAGTGCACCGAGAACCGTCCCTTTAAGGAATCGTGTTTTGGTTCCGTTGCTTTGGAATAGGCGGATTTGGTCGTGGCGGAGTTTTTGGAATCGTATTCGAACAGCATCATGCCGCCATTCGGAGTATCGTTACCGGTATAGTCGTTGTTCCGTTTGGCCTCATCGCTAAGGACGGTATCTTCGATTTCCGGCCCGGTGACATCGAGTTTGAGGTTGTGGTCGTTGAGGAAGTTTTCCTTTCGGTCGGTAAACGTGGCTTTGCCCGTTCCTTTTTTCTCGGCCAAATCAAAACCGAGATTCCCGGAGAAGAGGAACCCTTGTTCGCGAGCAAGGCGGTTGCCGGAGAACCCATGCACGGTCTGATTGGCGACCGCGGTGGTGCCAAGTTGCAATACATAGCCTTCGATATCGGCGGTGAGCTGATCGGTCTCGGCGATGGCGGATAATTCTTCTTCCCAAGCCGGAAGGTGTTCCATCTCAACATATTGGTCCGTTTCTAGGGCGGGCGCGAGGAAATCGCGAATGGCGAGCGTGCCGGTGATGGCAAGATTTAGCGTCGGCTCTTCGCTGGTGGCGATGCCGACTTGGTCCAAGGCGATCGAAAGTAAGGAATCTGCGGCCGAAGAAAGCGTGATGGTGACGTTTCCGCTCATCGCAATCGGGGCGAGGTCGATTTGCACGCGAATGGAATTTTGGTCATGGGAGATTTCCTTAATGATTTCTAGTGACTCTTCGTAATGGCCATCTTTGATGGAAGAATATAAGCCAGTTCCTTGAATGGCATCGAGAGCTTGCTGGATGCTATCGGCGGTGGAGAGCAAACCCGAGAGCAACGCCATGATGGTTTCGTTGCGAATCGTTTCGTCCCCCAAAGCGTTTTTGAGGCTCGTGGCAAAGCTGGAAACAGTGGAGACGTTCGTTTTTGCTTTGAGAATGTCGTTAAGGTTTAAATAGGCTCTGGTTTCGCCCTCTTCTTCGCGCAGATGAAGGGCGAGGTTTTCGCTATCCGATCCTTGGGAAAGGGAAAGAGAGAAGGCCGCGTCTTGATAAGGCGATACGGAGAAATCGGCATCCCCGGTAAAGGATAAGGTCGCTTCCTCGGAAAATCCCTCACGGGCAAAATGGGTGTCGTCGCCGGTGATGCTGCCTTCCGCATGGGCGATGGTGAATTCGCCATCAAAACCAAAGGACTTACTCTTTACATATCGTCCGATACCTTTGACTAGTTCTAACGAATCGCTAATCTCGACGTAAGATTCGGCTTCGTTTGGCGCCGAGAAAACGTGATTCTCATCGGGACGAATGGTGGCGGAGAACGAACATTCGATACCGTTTTCAAACGTATAAGTACCCCCATCGGCGGGGAATTCGATTCTGCGCAAGGTTCCCGAGGATGCCACGAGCCCAAGGGGCAAAGTGGCTTCACCTAAAGGCAAGTTCCAAATGAAACGGTCGCTGCCGACGGCTTCCATTTGCGCTAAGGAATCTTTGATCGCGGCGCCATCAAAGGCGATGCCGCCTTCCGAAGTGGAAAGAGAGAAAGAAATTCCCAATGCCTCAAGCGAGGAATAAAGGAAATGGTCCAAAGCCCCATATTCGAAATAAGTGATTCCGCGGGTTCCCTCATCCATCCCTTCGGGGGCATCGACGATCGCGAGGTCGCTTTTGAAACGGAAACCCCGTTGTTTGCCTTGACGCTGCGGCAGTCCGAGGGCGAGATAGATGGTATCGTCGCCGGGCAAATCGAGGTTGAAATGGAGAGGATCGGCGGCGCCGTTATAGGTGCCGGAAGCCGCTAAGGAAAGGACGATGCCGTGGAGCGAAGGGGCATCGAGCCGGAAATGGGCTTGGCTATGGGAAAGGTCGATGAGGTTATCCGCGCCTTGTTTGCTGGGGATGTTGATCTGGAACGAATCGAGATCCAAAGCCAGACCATCTTCAATCAAGTTTGAAACCTGGGCCCGAATCGGGGTGTCGTTACGGACATAGGTTTGCTCGGCTTTGATTTCGGGAAGCGGAGAAGCCACGGTAGCACAACCGGAAAAAACTAAGCCAACAAGGCTTAGCAAGGAGACGGTGATTTGACGAAGTCGATGGTGCATACGTATCCTTTTCCCCGCTTGCATTATATGCAAGGAAAAACAAGGGGCACTATCGCAATCAAGGAATGGGGATTCTCCGTTTTGGAGAACAAGAAAAAACGTGCACGGGGCACGTCTTTTATTGTTTTTCCTTTGGCTTCCTGCGGAAATTCGCCGCCAAGATGATAATGACTTGTATGGGGATGCAAGCCACAAGGATATACCATACGTTTTCGGAAGGCCTGGCAAAGAAGGCGAAGTGAATGGCAAAGGCGATAAACAAGAACCAAACGAAGCAACTAAGCAGCACCACGAAAGCAATCTTATTGGGACGCCAGAAACGCCGGGTTTCGAAAGCGGCCACCAATAAGCACACGGGGACCATCCAGATGAAGATGGACCAAGCCCAGCGGCGGGATTCTGGATCGGGGGCGGAGCTGCTGAAGGGGGAATAATATTCGGAGAAGAAAACGGAGAGGGCAACCAAAACGATGAAGGTCATCGACATGGCCAAAATCAAACCATGGTTGAGATTGATCCAGGGGGTTTCCTTTTGGGCGGTGGCGATGAGTTCCTGTTCTTTTTGTTCGCGGATGAGGTAGTCCACGGTGACCCCATAGAATTCGGCGAAGTCCTTTAACACGTCGACGGAAGGCAAAGCGTAGCCGAGTTCCCATTTGGAAATGGATTTATCCGAGTAGTTGATTTCTTTGGCCAGTTCTTGTTGGGTCAGACCCCTTGCTTTTCGTAACGAAGCGAGGTTTTTCCCGACGATATTGGAGAGTTGTTCCATGCTTTGATTGTAGGGCGATTTCCAAAGGAAATAAAGAAAAAGCGCCACAATGGGCGCTTGAAGGGAGATGGCGTTTAGATCCCCAAGTAGAGGTTCCGTCCGGCGAAGTCTCCGACACCTTGGCTGAAGTCATAACCATAGTAGTTATCAAATCCGGCGTGGGGATTGGGATTGGCGATGGCGGATTGGAACCCGTTTTGGATGAGGTAGAGGGCACCGGTTTCGCCATCTTCGTCGATAAGACCATCTTCGGAGACGGTGCCGACGAAGGCTTGGGCAAAGCGAGAATCTTCGCCAAAGACGGAGGTGACGGCATGATCGGCGCCTGCGAAATTGGTGAGGCGGAGGCTCACTTCGGCGGAGGCGAGTTTCATCTTATGGACTTGGTTTTCCGCATCGGTGGCTTTGGGGGCAACGGCGAGGGAGACGACCAATCCCGAAACGATTTCCTTGCTGTAATTTGTCGAGGTGACGGATTTGGTCTCGAAGGTCAATTTCACTTCGTCCAAGATCGAAATCCCCAGCAAATCACCCAAATTCAAAGCGATTTCGTAGGTGTGATCGTCATGGGTGAAACCAACCCAGGCATCATCGAGATGGATGGCCATGCCCGAAGATTCGGTGGTGGATTCGCTTTCTTCTTTTTCAAATAAGGAAGCATCCAAGCCAAGGGCATATTCGCCAAGCCAGCCTAGCAGGTCATCGGTGAGATCCTTGCCTTGGAGACGGACGGCATCTTGGACGTTGCGGAGGCGGCCATAGGAAGAATCGCGGGTCAAGAGGACTTGGCCTTCGGGATCGACGCCATTGGCATAGAAGTAGATCTCGCTGGTGCGCACACCCTCGAGTTCATTGGGCCGGAAATAGGTATCGGAATCGGGACCGTTGACGCCGCGGATGACCGGGAAGTCGGCGAGTTCGGCATAGAGTTTGGTTTCAGCGCCTTCGACATAGGCTTTGGCATCGAAATCATAAAGGGTGGTTCCGTAGCCGGCGATATCCAGATCAATCGCGCCATGGATGGCATAATTGGAAGCACCTTGGACTTTGCCCTCATTGACATAGTCGCCTAGCGTCAAGGTGTGAACCAAATCGCGACCGAGCGTGGCTAAGGGGCTATAGTCATCGAAATTGGTATCGTCGAGATGGGCAATCGAAGTTTCCCCTAACGGAGCAATGTTCGAGAGGGAGAGAGCGATGGTGCGGGCTTCTTGGTCTTGGCTGCCAGCCCGGGCGATTTGCACATTCAAGGAAGCGATGCCGCCTTCCCCTTCGGCGGGGGTTTCGTAGACGACGTCGATGGTGATGGTGGTGGCATCTAAGCCAAGCTTAGCGCCATCTAAGACGACGAGGGTGTGGTCGCTAGCGATATCGACTTGGCTCAAGATGGCATGGTTTTCCAGCAAACCGAAATATTGACGGTTCATGATTTGGGAAATTAACGAAGCGGAAGATTCACCCATCAAGGCCGCGCCAAGGCGGGAGAAACGATCGTCGCCTTTGAAGATGGTGAGGATTTCTTGAAGATCGAAATCTTGTTCTTGCGAGAAGACTTCTTTGGCGGAGGCAAGGGACATCTTGCCGTTGATGCCATCCGCGGATTTAGCCGAGGTGTCGACGCGGTCATCGTCCTTATAGGAATCGTAATGGAAGGCGATGTCTTGGAAATCGTTCTTCAAATCGATGACGGCGTTATGTTGGGCGGTATAGCTCTTGGCTTTATGGATGAGTTTTAGGCCAACGTTGCCTTCTTTCTGCTCGCCAAAGGAAAGTTGAACTTTCCCCTGGGCATCCAAGGTGGTTTCGGTGGCATTAGCCATCGTTAGGCCAAGATCCATCCCGAAGGATTTCTCATTCACGATGTCTTTGATTTGGCCTCCGATTCCCTTGAGGTGGGAGAGTTCCTGATATTCGGCGGGATTCTCGGCAAAGGCCGGCTTGCTCGGCGCAACGAAGGCGGAGGTGTGAAGTTCCCCATTCAAAGTGAAAGAGAGCAACTTAAGATTGGAGATCGTAAGCGAGAGCAAATCGTGATTGGCGGCGCCATCTAACACCACAGAGGCGGTCCCTTCGATCCCTAAAGGGGCAAAGGAGAGGTTGATGGCAATGGTGTTATCGCCACCGACAAAGGAAGAAAGCAAGTCTAAAGCGGTGGGGAAGGAACCTTCTTGGATGGCTTTCACCAAGTCGGATTCTTGGATCTTTTTGACGTCATCGCCTAATAGATCGACGATTCCGCTAAGTTGATCGAGGGAGATGCCATCCTCGCTGGAGGAGAAGGTATCTTCGAGGACTTCGGAATAGAATTCGTCGAGGTAGGTCTTGCTGGTTTTGGCTTTCAAGACCTCGTTGACGTTGAGATAGCCATTGAATTCCTCATCTTCTTTTAAATAGGCAACGCCGATTTTGTTTTTGGCGGTGGGTTCTTCGTTGGGCTGGTCGACTTTGCCAATGACCAAACTGGCGTCGATGCCCTGCAGTTCACGCTTGGAATCGGCAATCGGCTCGGCCGCGGCAAAGGCATCGAGATTGGCGGAAAGTTCGATTTTGGCGTCTTCATCGACCGCTTTTTTCCGTAACTTGGTGCGGGTGCCTTCGATGGCATCCTCCTCATGACCGATGGTGAAGGAGCCGGATAACCCGATTTGCGGTTTGGAGACGACTTTGGCGACTTCTTCGAATAAGCCTGCACTATTGCGCAAATCGTGGTAGTCGGCGGGATCGCCATAGACGGCATCGCTCCAATCCTCGATGGCCTCGGTGGAGACTTTGGCGCTTAAGGAGAGGCTCAAACCGTCTTGGATCGTCCACGCTTCTAACGGGGCGCTATCGTCGGCGCTGACCTTGGCCGGGAGATCGACGCGGGCGAGGTTATAGCTAGCGTCGCTACCAAACCCTAACGGCAAGTTCATATCGCCTAAGGGCAAATTCCAGATGAAGTAGGGCTTCCCGTCCACTTTCTTCTCGACCATTCGGTTCATCGATGCGGTGATGTCATCCAAGGAAATACCATTCGAGGCGCTTTCGCTCTCCGAGGACGTTTCGCTTCCGGAGGTAAGCTTATTCAGCCAACCCTCCAAGGAAACGTTGATCCCTCCTTCGGAAAGGATGGAGAGAACATCTTCGAGGAGCCAGTCGAGATCCCCATATTCATATTGATAGAAGCCACGGGTCAACGCGTCTTGATCTTCCTCGGCGACTTGGATGTCCTTGGCAGCGGTGGAGACTTTGTATTTGAAATCCCAGGTGCCCCCGGCGGAACGCTCGAGTTGGTTATTTACCACATCCGCGACATCGTTGCCGTTATCGAAAAGGTTCAAATAGATTTCGTCGTTGACTAGCGCGGCATGGATTCCCCGGTGCTTGGCGTTAACTCCGTTGTTGCTATAGGTGAGGGGCGCGGTAAGGGCAAAGTTGACTCCATGGAGGGAGAGATTGGACATCGCAAAGCGAAGTGTGGCCGGGGCGTCTTCGGTCACGGTGATGGTGTTGTGACCGGTTTTGGCGTTTTCGCCGACATAGCTTTGGTCGAATTTCAAATGGTTGATTTCAAAGCTAAGGCCCGTGGAGGCTTGGTTGGCGAGGTTACCGATAAAACGTTCCTGCCCGGTGAGAACATGGTTTTCGCCGTTGTTGTGATTGTTCTCGACGTTGCGGGTAATGACTTTTTGGGGAACGACGAAGAAGGTCGTGACGGCTGAGGCGCCGAAGACGCCAAGCCCGGCTAAGCCGATGAGAAGTCCGTGTTTGAGTTTTGAATGAGCCATCGTGGTTGCTCCTTTCATAATGAATCCGGGAAATCCGGTAATTTGCTGTTGACGCTGGGGAAGCCGTAGGAGGGGGCTTCGTGGTAATACATGGTGGTGAGGGAACCTTCGCCGGTGGAACCAAGTCCCGAGGAGATGGTGGCGAAGTATTTTTCGTGGGTCGTCATCTTGATGAGGTTGAGGTCCGCATCAAGCACCACGCTGAGGTGAACGAAGTCGAAGGTGGGTTTATATTTCAAATTCGAGATCGTTTGCATTTGGCATTGATAACGGGCCACCGAAGTGGTGGGGTCGAGGGTGATTTCCACCCGGTAATCTCCGTTTTCTTGGTAGATGCCATTGGGCGGGTCTCCCGGCGAGGGCGTTTCAATTTTGGTTTTCTCGGAAACGATGTAGACCAAACTGTCGGAGACGTTACGACCCATTGCGATGCGATAATCCGCGTTGGAGACGGTTTCGGGTTGGTTGCTTCCATAATCCGGCGTCGAGCCCCAATATTTGACGGTGTTATCCCCTTCTTGGAACATGCGGTCGTAGAGATTGACCATCCCGATGGAATTGGATTCCTCGAAGAAACGGTCTCCCATTTTGACGGAACGGGTTTGGATGATTTGCCGGACCATGGCCGCTTGGGTATAACCCACGCCGACGGTGTAATTGTTTTCGTCTTGGGCGAAGAGGTCGTAACCGATATTGATCATTTCCTCTGGGGTTAATGAAGCAAAGTTCTTACTGGATTTGGCCGCTTGGTATTTTTTCCGCGTGGCCTCCATGTCGATGGTGTATTGGTCTTCATCGACGATATATTGGATGGAATCGGGTTTGAGCAATTTCGTCATACCGAATCCCGCGCCGACCCCAAGGCCGATCGTAGCGGCAAGGAAAACGCCCCAGAACACGAGGGGGCTTTTTTTCTTGGCGGAATTGGTGGGGGTCGATGCGGCGTTCATAACAATTTCCGGTCGCTATTTTACGTAGGCGCAAGCCACAGGCACTCTACTCGCGATTAACCAATTAAAAGAAAAACGATTCTCCAATTCGGAGAAACGTCTTTTCATCGAAGGAATTTTGGGTTTTTAGGCGCGTTTACGGAGAATGAAGTAGTAGAAGGAATCCCCTTCATCGGCTTGGAGCAAAGTAAATTCGTTCGCGAATCTCGCCGCTTCTTTTCTGGGCGTGCCCAAGGAGAAGGAGATGGGTGAGGCGGAGCCGGAATGGTGATGTTCGAGAGTCTTTCGGCCGAGGGAATGAAGGATCGCCAAGGTGCCGCCTTCGCAAAGTAAGGACGCCGCTTTTTTGGATAAGGCGGGAACATCGAGGAAGTGGGGATAGGCATTATGGATGACGATGGTCTGATAAGGCGCCCCTTCATATTCATAGAAATCTTGGGTGAGGAAAGAGATAGAGGGGACGTGGTTATATTTTTCTTTGGCGATTTCAATCATCTTCGGCGCGAGATCCATCCCCAAAACGGGCTGGCCGCTTTTGGCGGCGAGTTTTCCCGTGATGACGCCGGTACCGCAAGCGACATCCAAAATCGGTCCTTTTTCGAGGTCGGGAATCTTGTCTAATAGGAAATCTAGCAGGGCGTTATCGGGGCTTCCATTTGCGTCCCAATCCGCCGCCCAGGCATCGAATTTTTCGCGAATTAAATCGGTTTTTCGTTCCATGGCATTTGATTATAGAGGAGTCCTGGGGAAATGGGTAAAATATCCAGCGAGGTAAAGCTATGGAAAATCTACGAGTCATTAAGGTCAAACAATCCGTGCTGGCCAATAACGATGCCCGTGCCGCCGCATTACGGGAACACTTGAAGGAAAAGAACGTCTTTTTCATCAATTTGATGTCTTCTCCCGGCGCTGGGAAAACCACCTTGTTGGTGAATCTCATCGCCAAATTGAAGAAGGAATTGCGCGTGGGCGTCATCGAAGCCGATATGGATGCGGTCGTCGACGCCAACACCATCGCCGAAAAAACCGGGGTGAAAACCATCCAACTCCACACCTCGGGCGAATGCCATCTCGACGCGAAGATGACCAGCGAAGGCATCGCCTGTCTAGGCGAAGATGGCTTGGATTTGGTGATTTTGGAAAACATCGGGAACCTGGTTTGCCCCGCCGAATTCGATACCGGCGCGACCTTAAACTTGGTGATTCTTTCGATCCCCGAAGGCGATGACAAACCGTTGAAGTATCCTTTGATGTTTACTCGCGGCAATGCCTTCGTCTTCACGAAAATGGATACCATTTCCGTCTTTGACTTCGACGTAGAGAAAGTGGAAGAGCGGATCCGCCGTCTCAATCCGGAGGCTGTTTTCTTCCCGGTTTCCGCGAAAAAGGATGAGGGAGTCGATGCCCTGGCAGACTACCTAATTACCTTAGTAAAAGCCTATCAAAAAGCTTAAAAAATGACCCATGAACCGGCTTTGCCGGTTTCTTTTTTTCGCTAGAGGGTTTCCCCATTTTTTGCTATACTTTGTACAAATATGAGGGGGAATTCAATGCACGCGATCGGCGACTACGTTTACCACACCCACTGTGGCGTTTGTCAAATCAAAGACATTGCCGCCCTTTCCGGAGACCCGTCCGGGAACCTTTATTACGTGTTGACTCCACTTTATGGGGACGATCGGAATAACATCATTCGCGTTCCCGTGGATAACCCCGCCTCCTTGCGACGTCCCTTAACCAAGGAACAAGCGGTGGACCTCATCAAATCCTGGCCTTCTTTCGCCGGCGATTTCTATATCCTCGATTCCAAAAAACGCAAAGCCGCCTACGATGCCGCCTTCAATAGCGGTATGGTGGAGGATTTGGTGATGCTTCTAGAAGGCGCATTGCAACGGAAACGCAGAGACACCCATCTCAATTCCATGGATTCGCAATTCGTCAATCGCGCCTCCCCCATCGTTTATGGGGAACTCTCCTTTGCCCTAGGCATCCCTTATGAAGAAGTGGTGCCATACCTCCAAAAAATGAAAAACAAGTAAAGAAAAATCCCGCGGCGAAGCGGGATTTCTTTTTGCGTTGTTTTCCTTAGGCTTTGAAGGAACGGTAGCCGCCATAGAGTCCGAGGACGCCGGAGACGATGGCGAAGATGCCGGTGAGCAGGATCCCGGAACCATTGGAGATTTTCTGCCCGGGGATCAAGACGATGGTGCCGGCATTGGCGGATTGATATAACTGCGGGGCGAAGAGGAAGATGATGCCACCGGCGATTAAGAGCAAGCCGGCAAGGCCGAGGTTGATACCACCCAAGCGGCCCCGGAAGAGGGCGCCGAAGAGGGCGAACAAGACGGCGACGCATTCGAAAACGAAGGCAACGATCAGCATCGGCACGGCGTTTTTACCTTGATAACCGAAGATGATGTTGAAGACGTTGCCACGGGTATCCCCATAGCCGTCGACGTCCGCGCCAAAGGCGGGGGCAAAGCAAACCAAGATCGCAACGATGGCAAACACCGCGACGAGCAAGGCAATGATTACGGATAATTTACGATTGTTCATAATAAAACCTACCGGCACATAGTTTACGCGTTAAGGTGGCAATGGGCAATATGAGATTTCCATCCCCGTAGAGTTACTCTACGTTATTCCCTTTTCCTATCGTTATGCGATAATACTAACCATGAAGAGAAAACTTCCCTTTTTGCTGTTGCTAGGAATCGGAATGCCTTCCCTGACCGGATGCGCTCTGTTTTCTAATGGCGCCAGGGAAGACTATTTCCGCGTCGATCTTTACGGGGATTACGAAGGGATCGATGCCGATATCTCCGCGAAAACCCCGAACGCGTCCAAGGCCCGTCACTTAGGTTATTGTTGGGCGAAAGCGGGGGAAGCCGCCCGTTTGGAAGGTTATTCGGTCTTGGATAACCACCGTTATTCCGTGTCCGACCGCAAAGCCCCCAATGGCTATGAATACAAGTTCGTTGATTGGAAAGGTTTCTACGCCAATGGCAACGCGATCGATGTGCAGTCGATCCAGTCCGATTGCGCGTTATTCACGACTTTCGAAGCCAAGCCGAAGGATTACCTCGTTACCATCCAATGCGCTTATGAGACCGTGGCGGCCGACTATGCCACCTTTGGTACCAAAATCGGTGATCACGAAGCTTTGAAGATGACCGCCGATACCACCAACCATGACCCCCGGTCCTATGGTTATGACCCCTATTACAAAGATTTCTCCTTTACCGGTTATGACGTCACGGTGAAAAACGACGATGGAACGAAAAGCGTGTCCTTTGTCAGTGGCTTCACCGGCATCAACAACATCACGATTCATGGGGAGACCACCATCACCGCCCATTTCGATGAGAACCCACATTCCTATACGGTGACGTTGAATCCGATTTATGAACACGAAGTGGCGGGGGTGCTGACCCGCGATTCCCTCGTTGGAGCCCCGGGAATCCCCGATGGCGCTTTTGATCCTCGCGTCATTCCCTATGGTGCCAGCCTTGGCGCCCTTCCTGATTTGACCGCTTTGGATTATTCGTTTGCTTATATCGAAGGTAACTATGCAAGCAGTGCCCCCTCTGCCGTAGCGGGGCGAAAGGTCGATTCGCAGCATATCCTTTACGATGCCGCGATCAATGTCATCTATACCGATTATGTGCCCGAGGCGACGGTGACCTTCCACCTCGATCCCGCCGATCCAAGCAAAACCGAAACCCGGACCTATCATCAATCCCAAGACCCGGCGATGAACGTCTTTGATTATCCCACCGGGAAAATCACGGTTCCCGCGGATTTCGCATTCACGGGTCGCTTCTATATTGGCGATGAGTTAGGAGATTTCGTGGCTTTCTATGACGAGGCCAACCTCTTCGACCAAGCCACGCTGGACCTCTATCCCTATTTCGCGCCGCGGAAAATCGTTTATGCCGATCCGGATGATTTGTTCAATTACAAAACGAAAGACTACGAGAAAACCTTCTATTACGCCTTCGATGCCGATGTGGGCGGTTATATGTTGGAGAATTTTGCCTTGCAAGAACATGGGGTCTCTCCTGTGGTCGTGTTGAAGGATTCCGATGCCCTGGTCGAACTCGAGGCGGACGATTTCTGGAACGAGGCCAAGCCGGATGCCTTCTCCTTCCCCGACGTGACCGTTGCCCCCAGCGCGAAAACGCGTTTGCTCACCGAATACGACTTCACCGCCGTCTCTTCCTTCCACTCCTTCCATTCCACCGAAGCCGAGGCTTCCTCCGCGTCAAAGGTGAATCGCTTCGTTTTGCCTTCCACGGTTACCCAGATTCTTCCTTCTGGCTTTGGGCAAATGAACAAGCTTTGCTATGATGGCGTGGCGACGCTAGACCTTGGCACTTCTTCCATTCGCTATTTGGGCGAACAGACGTTCCGCGAGGATTTGAATATCAAAAAGATCGTTTTGCCGGCGTTGGAATCGGCCGATTCGCTTTGCTTCTATGGATGCGAATATTTGACCTCGATTGAGATTGATCTCTCCGAAGCGGCCTATGAAGAGGCCAAAGCGAACGGGGACTTCCACCCCGATTGGAACAAGAAAGAGCTAGCTGGGCCGGAAATCCCGCTTACTTTCCTTGGTTAGGATCTTCTATTTGGACAAAGGCCCTCGCGGCCTTTTTCTTTTGAAGCAGCAGCCAAATGATCGGGGCGATGGCAATACCCGCGGCGATGGCGGTGACTAAGAACATGTTGGCGTCGGGCACTTTGGTTTGTCTTCCAAATTCGTCGAGGCTGGTGGCTTGGAAAGTAAGCGAGGCCAAATTCGAGCCGATGACCATCGGGAGCATGACGACGAAGACCATACGGACGGATTGATAAGCCCCGGCGTCGTTGATGGGGGTATCATCACGGATTTCGGCGCCTAAAGCGGCCGTGCCCGCCAAATAACCAAACATCATAATCGTGGCGAAAACCGTGCAAATTGCAAGGGAATCGCGGACAAAGAAGAGTCCTAAAGACCCGGCGATTAAGCATGCGGCCGCGGGGAATATGACTTTGAATTTGCCGATTTTCTCCATGAATAAACCAATGAGCACAACACCGATGGAAGCAATGCCCATGACGGTGCCCACGATGATATAGAAACCGCCGTCGACCGAGGCGACTGCGGGGAGGTTTTGCAAATAGACCAAGAGGTAAGGCATAAAGGCGTCGATGGCGATGTTGAAGAGCATGAAGGCCAATAAGGCGATGTAGAGGGTGGGATTGGTTTTCACGGCTTTGGGGGTGAAACCCTTCACCATGTGTTTGAAATAACCGTCCTCCCGATTGGGGATGATATGGTCCTTGGGAATCAAGAAGAAGGAAACAATCCCGATGAGGGTGGTCAAAATGCCAAAGACCAAGAAGAAGATGAACCACGGTTGGGCGATCTTGGCGGCCCATTCCGCATTGGGCATATCCCCTTGCACCCCAGGGATGCCTAGGATCATACCGACGGCGAGCATAATCCCCATGGCCAGCAAAGGCATGATGGAAAGGACGGCTTCGACAAAGGGCCGGTTTTTCGAATTGGTTTCATCCGTGACGAAGGCATTGAAGCAAGCGTCGTTGGAAGTCGATCCAAAGAAGGTCATGACGCAGTCGACTACAACGTTCATCACCCCGACGAGCACGATGGCGGTGGTGGCGTTGCCTTGGGCGAGATTCGTCATGTTGGTGAGCGACATCAGCCCGAAGGAGAAGACCGTGACGCCCCAAATGGCATAACCTGCCGCGATGAAGATTTTGCGTTTCCCAAGCTTATCCGAAAGGGCACCCATGAAGAAGGTGGTCAAGGTGGCGACGACGGCCGAAGCGGTGGTCATCCAGGTGATATGGTTGGCATCGTGGCTTTGGGAGAAGACCCAAAGGTTGATGTAGTTGTTTTCGATGGCCCAGGCGATTTGCCCAATCAAGCCGATGAAAATAATGCTAAGCCAGCGGCGGTAGCCAAGTTTGGATTGTCGTTCTTCCATGGAAGTAACCTCTTTTCTCCATTATATACACTTCTTTAGCGCAGGCGCGCCTGTTTTGGTTTCCTTTTTTCATAGCCGTGCTATGGTTTATGACATTCTCCAAAGGAGGTCGCCATGATCATTCTCAAACACGTCAACCGAATCTATGGCAAAGGCGAAGGCGCCGTGGAGGCCCTCAAAGATGTCAACCTCGTCATCGAAGACGGGAAGTTTACCTGCGTCTTAGGCAAATCAGGTTCCGGGAAATCGACCTTGATGAACATCATCGGCGCCATCGACACCCCAACTTCGGGGCAGGTGTTCAGCCATGGCATGGAACTGAATGCCCTTTCGGAGAACCAGCTTGCGGATTATCGGAACAAGACCACGGGGTTCGTGTTCCAATCCTTCTACCTCGAGCCTTCCTATACGGTTTTGGAAAACGTGGCCATGCCCCTTACCATTGCCGGCATGAAGCGGGCCGAACGGGAAGCAAAGGCCAAGGAAATCCTCAAACGTCTAGGACTGGAAGAGAAAATCAACAAACGGGCCAACGAATTAAGCGGCGGTCAGAAACAACGTGTTTCGATTGCCCGGGCGTTGGTTCACGATCCCGAAATCATCCTCGCCGACGAACCGACGGGGAACCTCGATAGCCAAAACGGGGCCGAGGTCATGGCACTGCTAAAGGAAATCGTCAAGATGGGCAAGTCCGTGGTGCTCGTCACCCATAACATGGAAGACGCCAAAAACGCGGAAAATATCATCCACATCAAAGATGGGGTGGTGTCGGCCGATTATATGGAGAAATACGACGTTGAGAAGATGGGCATATGAGGACAAGGGATTGTTGCAGAATCGCATTCCATACCATTAAGGAGAATCGATCCCGTTCGATCCTGACCGTGGTCATCTCCACCTTTTTGTCCGCGCTCATCATGGGCATGTTGTGCCTGGCTGTTTCCTTTGCGAAAAACGGCGGGGAGATCATCGGAAAAGCCTTTTTCCCGGAAAAAGCCCTCGTCAGCGTCAACTATAACAACGCCATGCAGACCAATGTCATGGAGCAAAGATACTTCCAAGAAACCGAATACCCGGCCTTCTTGGATGCGGTGGGATCTGCTCCGGATATGGTCCAATCCATTTATTACACCACCAACATCGCATCGGAAATCACCTACACCGACCCCTCTTATCCCGTCGGTCCGGGCTTGCGAATCGTCGAAGGACGCAATATCGCTGTTTCGGAAGCTCACAACGAGGTCATCGTCAGCAAAGAGGCTTATGAGAAATCCTTTGAAGGGGAAGAACCCGATCCCTATACCATCGGAAGCGTGCATACGCGTTCGGCTTATGTCCGCGATTTGTGGGGTTGGCGGTCGGACCAGTATGGCTATCCGGAATTCGTCGTCGTTGGGATTTTCGAATATACCGGAGAGAAAATCGTCCTCAACGGGAACGTTTCCCCGCTTTCCTTTGGCCAAGTCATCGGGGATATCGGAATCGCGTTTACCACATTCCCTAGCCGCGCCATCGTCGAATCGTTCTCTGCCTACCATCGGCCTCAGGGGAAAGTAAGCGACCCCGAAGGTACGATCAATCGCCTGAACGCCTTGGCGGATAAATGCAATGCCGTTTTGCCCAAGCGGATTACCGTCGAGTATTTCGAAACGGACCGCATCCTCCATTATACCGATACCGTTTCCTGCCCCGTTTACGAACAATATGCCAGTGACAAAACCATGCGAAGCGTCGTCATTTCCGCCGCGGCTTTATTCGCTTTGATTTTGCTATTGATGTCGGTTGGTTCCTTGGCCAATTCGGCGATCATCTCCATCGACCGGAGTAAGAAGTTCTTTGGATTGGCCAAAGCATTGGGAATGCGGGGAAGGTCGCTCAAAAGTGTCGTCTTCATCGAATCCGCTTTTTTGGTAAGCGTTGGGGTTTTGCTGGGTTATCTACTACTTTGGACGATGTTCACTCCTTTGACTTCCTTGATTAATCTTGTGGTGGCCTCTACTTACGGAGCATTCGTCTAATCCTTGAAATTCGTCGCGACGATGTATCTGCCCTTCTATGTATGCCTTGGTGCTTTGGTCGCCTTTGTTGGGTTTGCCATCTTGTTCTCCCACGGTGCCTTGCGCGCCATCGTCAAGGCCGATCCCGTGGCCGTTATCTCCGAGGTGTCATGATGAAGTTGCACGAATATTGGAGACTGGCGCGACTCTCGCTTAGGGCAAGGAAACGGACGACTTTCCAAAGCGTCCTTGGGATTTCCTTTGGGATGACGTTGCTCTACCCGCTTCTTTTCATCGCCATCGGCTTCTATGGCGGATTCAATTCGGAAATCAACCGCAACCCCTCGTTCCGTTCGATGCGCGTCACCTACACCGAATCCCAAACCGTCTCCGGGAAAGTGCTCTGTCAAGCCGACCGCGAGGGAGACATCGACAAAATCCAAGGCGTCTCCAAATCCATCAAATACGATTATCTCTATGCGGAGAATAACAGTGGACATGCCCCGTCTTTTTCCATTAACGGCGGTGAACCAAAACCCATGAGGAACATGGCCGGGCGCTACTCCACGTACCATTTCTTCGGGATTCAGGTCATCGACGAAAACGATGCCCATCAGCCATTCCTGGACTCTGACTACCACCTGGGCATGCAACCTCTTATCACGGGAAGCACGTTCTCGAAAGGCGCATCTTCCAAAGGGGAAATCATGGTGTCCTCCAAATTCACCCGCGATTTCGAACTCGACCGGGAAGCGATCATCGGTTCGACCCTGACCGCCTATAACTACATCTCTTCGACGAAGAGCGCCTATTCTTCTAGCGACGAGGAAATCGTCCAACCCAAGGAATACCAAGAACAGGTCGCCGTCCCCTATTTCGTGAATTACAAAATCGTCGGTGTTTACGATTCCGACGTCTATTATTCCCGGTCGCCGCGTTATTACTCATTGCAATTCAACGAAACTTCGGCCGAAGTGGAACGTTTCTATGCCCGCGACTATTTCTGGATTTCTTCCGCCTCTTTGGGAGAAAAAGGAGAAGCGGTGGCGCCCAGACGCGTCTTCCATCCCGCGGAAGGACAGAACCAAACGATGACCTCGTGGTTTGTTTATGACGAAAAGCCCGAAGCCCTCGCCAAAAAGACCACGGATGCCGGCTATGCCTTTTTCCCAATGGGATTAGGAACCTTCTCCCGGGCCAATTTCTATCCGGCCTACACCAAGACTCAGATTCTGGAATTCCCCTCCTTTCAAAAAGCCCGTTATGGTTACGAGGATATCCTGCAGCAGTATCGCCTTTCGGTGACTGGTGACCCTGATAATTTGAGCCTCTACCATTATGATCCACGCATCGTGCCGGAGGCGTTCTTCACTTGCGCTGCCTTCTTCGATCGTTTCCTCTATATTTGCGTCGGATTAGGGGCTTTTGGCGGGGTTATCTTCTTGGCTACGTTATTGAATCTAATCAATACCATGCACTTCTCCGTGGAATCCATGAAGGGATTTTTGGGGATGTGCCGTGCCCAGGGCATGCGTCGCAAAGGTGTCATTCAGATCTTCCTTGCCCAGATCAACGTCATCTTCTTCCGCGGTTATATCCCCACCGTCTTGCTTGGGAGTGGGGCTTGCGTTGCCACGAAACTCGTATTTGATGCAACCATTCAGTCCCAAATCAAACTCGATAGCAACATGAACCTGACCATCGAGTGGTGGTATATCCCCATTGCCTTGGGGGTGCTCGTCGCGGTCACCACGGTTTTGTCGCTTCTTATCTCTCTTCTATTGGCTGGGAAGGTCGCCAAGACCCCCATTTTGGAAATCCTTACCGAAGAGAACCGCATGTAGGGAACTTAGAAACGTTTTCCCTTTCCCCGAAAAAAGACGATAATGGGAGAAAGAGGTTTCCACCATGCTTGATTTCCAGGCAATTCCCGTTGTCAGCTATGTCTTCTTTGGTCTTTTCGTGGCCGCTTCCCTTACCCATTTGGTGTTTTGCTATTTGGAAAAGGAACTGGCTCGGAAAATAACCAAACCATTCTGCGTGCTCTTTTTGACTTTGGCAGTTGCCTTTACGATTCCCCAGTATCCGCTGGTATACCTTGGCTTATTCTTCGGGTTGCTCGGAGATACCTTCTTATTAAAGAAACATAAGGTGTGGCCCTTTGTGGGCGGGATGGTGTCCTTCTTGGTGGGCCACATCCTTTATATCATTCAGATGATCCTCATCGCCCAGCCCGATCACTACGCCTATTTCTTGGTGATGGGTTTATATGTGCTGCTCTTCGTCGTCTTTATGTTCCGTCCCATCAACAAGGTGGCGCGCATGAAAGGGCTCGCCTTTGGCGGAGATGTTTACTTTGCCATCCTTAGCTTAGATTTGATCTGGGCCATCATCTGTTGTGCCAGAGGTCACTTCGATTATTGCTTCCTTGCGGTTCTAGGCGCCATCTGCTTTATCATTTCGGATATTTATTTGGCCTACACGTCCTTCGTTTCCAACCGAAAACGGCGGGACTTCTTCATCATGCTGACGTATCTATTGGCGCAAAGCCTGATTGCACTTGGCCTGACGTTTACTTTGCTGGTGGCTTAAATCACCAGGAATAGTTTGAACTTCCTTAACGCTAACGCGCGGTGGCTATATTGGTTTTTGATGGCCTTTGAAGCGGTGCCGAAATCGGCGTCGGCATCGTTGCAATGGAAGAAAGGATCATAACCGAATCCGTTTTCGCCTACCGGAGCAGGCAAGATGGAACCGTGGCATACCCCTTCGAAATACAAAGGTTTGGCGTTTTCGGATTCTAAATAGCAGATGCAGCAAACGAAGTCGGCGGAGCGGTCCTGCTTATGCTCCAAGCGGCGGATGATATCGGCCATCGCTTGGGGATAACCGCCTAGCGATTCGGCATAACGGGCGGAATGAAGTCCCGGCTCATGATTGAGGGCGATGACCTCCACTCCCGAATCATCGGCGATGACGGGAAAGGGGGAGACTTTGGCAAAGGCCTTGGCTTTTAAATAGGCGTTTTCGCGATAAGTGGTGCCGCTTTCTTCGGGATCGAGGTCGATATTGAGGTCTTTGGGGGAATAGACCAAATACCCTAAAGGGAAGAGCATTTCCCGATATTCCTCGAGTTTATGTTGGTTGTTGGTGGCCAAGAAGAGTTCGCGTTTCATGGAAGCAATTGTAGGGGAGTTCCCCTTTCTTATAAAGAAAAAACCTTGCGACGCAAGGCAATTCGCTCTGGAGCAGGTGACGGGAATCGGACCCGCATAACCAGCTTGGAAGGCTGGTGTTCTACCACTGAACTACACCTGCGCTGGCGGACCATACGAGATTCGAACTCGTGATCTCTTCCGTGACAGGGAAGCATGTTAGGCCGCTACACCAATGGTCCGAGCGGGCTCTATATTAGCACAGTGTTTTTCTCTTGGGAATAAGAAAAAGAGCCCTATTGGGCCCTTCCTTAGGCGATGAGTTTTTCGATGCCCGGTTTCGGAACGAAGCCGATTTGCTCATTGACCTTTTCCCCATCGTTGAAGACGAGGATGGTCGGGATGGAGTAGACGTTATAACGGGCGGCGATGGCCGGGACTTCGTCGACGTCCACTTTGATGAATTTGACTTCGGGATGTTCCGCTTCGACTTGGTCGATGACGGGGGAAAGCATCTTGCAGGGGCCGCACCAAGTGGCAAAGAGGTCCACGAGGACTTTACCGGATTTGATTTCGGCGTCGAATTCTTCGGCGGTGGCGATTTGTTTTGGCATAGGGTTACCTCCTAGATATGACCAAATGATACAAAGAAAATCAAAAACAGGATAATCAAATGCACCGGGAAAAACGCATAAGAGAACACATGGAACCACTTTGCGTTATACCCACGCTTCCCCGAATAAAGATAAAGGAAGGGAATGGCGAGGATGCAATAGCTTTCAAACGGCATGTTATGGGGGTCGTAAGTGGTGTAGCTGATCCCCCAGAAAACCAAGGTGGCGGTGATTAAGAAGAAAACCGAGAGGACGTTCATGTTCCGTTGATGGCTGGGGGAAGCGAGGTAATCCTCTTCGTTGATTTGTAGCGCCGCGGCGGACTTCTTGGAAACCATCGTGCCAAATAAGCGTGCCAGATAGAACCCTAAGGCAAGGCAAAGTCCGAATAAGCCATAATCCGGACGGAGGTAGTTGGGGAACCACATATAGGTGTAGGAAGTGGCCGCTTCTAAAACGTTGACCACATGGGCGGTGACGACGATGCCCGCGGGAAGCAAAGCCCATAGTTTCTTCCAGCCTTTTGAGTTCAGGGCAAACAAGGTGCCCCCGATGAGGATTAAGTCCGTAAACGGATTGGGCCCAGGGAAATTGCCATGGGCCAAGTTGGGGTCTTTGGCAATGCCGAAGATATAGATGGTCATGGCGCTGATGATGAGGGCATAGACGATCCCGATACGGCCAAGGTAACGCCACCCATTTCGGGTGTAATGGAACCCTTCCGCCATCAGGAAGACGAACAAAGGAAAGGCGAGACGGCCAATCGCCCGTAACACCGTGATTGCGGTATTGGCACCCTCTCCGATATCGGCTTGATAATTGAGCATCAAAACGCCGATGTGGTCGATGACCATGAAAACCATCGCGAAGATGCGAAGGCCAAAACCAGAGAGGATTTGCGGGTTTTTCCGGTCGGACATGCTTAACTAATCATGGATGTGATCACGGAGAACACGTTGTTGGTGGCGTGAGCCAAGAAGGCGGCGCCGAATCCCCAGCGGTCATAGATGAAGCAGAAGACGGCTCCAGCGCCGATATAGGGCGGGAGGTTGATCAGCTCGACGATGAAATGGCCAGGATAGGCCGGGCTCCAAATGGCGCTCCAGCCGAAGTGGATCAACCCAAAGATCAACGCGGTGCCCAGATAAGCCACGACCTTGTTGAAGCGGCCCAGGAATCCGAACAAGCCGACGCGGTAAGTCACCTCTTCGCAGAAGGGGCCAATCAAGCCAAAGACAATGAAGGAGAACGCCGGAACGGCCTTGACCATGGCCACGATTCCTTGCTGGTTGGTATTGCTTTGCGGGACGATGCCCATCGCTTTGAGCACGGCACCCGAGAACTGGGAATAGACGATCTCGGCCACGATGACGGCGACAAAGGCCACCAAAGCGGCAACATAGGGCTGCCACCGTTTCAAAGGTTTGAAGATCGCGGGCCAAGCTTTCCATAGCAGCAAACCAAGGGCGATGCCGACGCTGACATAGGCGATGGCGTTGGGGATGAAAAGGTTGGTGGGTTCCGTCAGATAATTCGCGATATCTTGAACAGTGGCACCGGGGTGGGTGGCGGTATAGGTCACCTCCATGCCGAATTGGACGATCGTGGCGACGACATTCAGACCGATCAGGCCGATGATGAAAAGCACGATTTGCTTCCACGTCGGAACGATCAACTGATGGAGATAAGCCGTCTTCATTTTCGGATCGGGATTCTCGCCCTGACAATGGGGACAGGTCGGGGAAACGGGATCCATGGGTTGTTGGCAATGGGGGCAATGAATGCGGGTAAAACGATTTGGCATGGCGAAAGTATACCACGGGTAAGGGGCTTCGTTAGCGAGAATGCTTGCAATTGCGCATCCGAATGCGCGTTGCGATTTATCCGCGCCTAACGCATAATTAAGGGCATGATAGATATCGATTCCTTTATCAAAACGCTCGACCTCGTGTTCATGATCGTGTTTTGGTCGGTGCTCGGATTGCTGCTAGTCTATTTCCTCGTCGGCTTGCTTTATGGCTGGAAACACGGGACCTATCGTTTCCTCTTCCTCTCCATCATGACCGTGGCTTTACTTGCCTGCTCGGGGATGATTGCCAACACCGTTGGTCAAATCAATTTAGCCACTTGGCTCCATCAGCCTTTGCGTTTCATGATTCGGGAAACGGTCATCGAAGTGAGCCCCGGCCCCCTGTTTGACATGGTGAAAGAAGGGGTCTTCAAGATCCTTAAAGATGCCTTCAAAGTCCAATCCTCGATCGATGCTTTGCTCAACTATTCCACCGCGATCTCTGCCTCCATCCTTCGTTACGTCACGATTATCTTGATTGGGATCACTGTTGCCACCGTGGGCAGCCTTCTCTCCTTCTTGCTGTGGCATATTCTCTTCAAGCACTTTATCCCCAAGCCCGCCCGCAAACGGCGCCTTTTGATTATTTCCGGGATCGAAGGGTTACTCGTCGGCGCGATGTGCCTGGTCTTAACCATCGCCCCGCTCAGCGGCATGGTCAACGCCGTCCATTCCCATGTGGATTACACCAAACTCAACGACAAAAACGAAACCGTCCAAATGTATCAAAAGGTCATGGAGACCTATGACAACTCGATTCTCAACAAGGCATTCTTCTCTTGGACCAAAGGCAGTGGCAAAGACACACTGGATACCCAATTGACGGAATTCCTTTCCCAAGCCCAATACGAGAATATGTCCGCCAACATCGTCACCGAGGTGCGCTCCCTTGCTAGCGTCGGGGGCGGCTTCTTCGCCTTAATGGGCAATTCCGTCACCAAGAACGAGACGGACTCTTTGGCGCTATTGCCGATTCAAATCGTGGGCCAAAGCTTGGTGCAAATGCTGACCCTTTCCGGCGACGATGGTCTTGATGTCTTAGCCGATGTCAGCGCCCTTGCCACCTCGCTTTCTCGCGACACCGTTGCCCTATCTTCCGCGACTAGCGATACCGCCCTAAGCTTTGCGAGAGGCAACGAAAAATCTTATTTGAACCGTTGCTATCATCTCTACCGCGATTTGACCTCCTCCGGTTTTATTCCCACCGAAGTCGATCCCTCTCGCTCCTTGCGTGCCTATCCGGAGATCGGCAATCTCTATGATGCCTTAACCTCCGACGCCTCCTTACGTTCCTTAGAGGAAGCGATGGCTTCTCCTTCTTCTTCCCGCCTCGTCGAATCGGTGTTACGCGGCTATGTCTATGATCGCAGTGCCGATGCGGATCTTAAAACCTTGCTCCCGGAAGGCAAGTCCGATACCAAGGCCATTGCTTCTTACCCTTATTTGCAAGATGCCTACGCCGTGGTGAAAACCTTCCACGGGCTTAATCGGCTCGATGCCGGTTTGACCAAATCGCTCGTGGGTCGCATCCACCAAGCCGATAGTTCCGCACCGCTAACGGACACCGACTTGCTTAACAGTGCTCTCGCCGCGTTTGCAAAAGACCACCGTGAATTGATTCGTCTTCTCGTGGGCGAACGCGATGTGAATGATGAACCCATCGTTAACGACAAAGGCCTTTCCGCCGGCGGCTGTTTGCTGGATTCTGGATTGGTCAACGTCGCTTTCCCCGTCGGGATGGAAATCGTGTCGGCTTTATTAAACGATTCCTTATTGAAAGACCACCCCGAAAAAGTGGATTTGAGTAAAGCGGCCATCGCCTTACAAAACGCGGACGGGACGCCTAATTACGTCAATAACAAACGGGAATTTGGCGCCATGCTGGATGTGGCGGGTGATATGCTTGAAAACCCCTATGCCGGTTCCACCGACGAAACCTTGCTTGCCAAAGGCGAAGTCATCGTGACGGCGGCAAAGAACCTCTTCTATGACTTCAAAACCCACGTCGGCATCGATATGAACCCCGAAGGTGGCTTACATGGCTATGATCCAAATCTATTTAAGGCTTTGGCCAATGGCTTCCGCCGCATCGATGGCTCGACGATGTTCTCCGCGGCGATGCCGGTTTTGGCCGATCGCTTCTTAAAACAAGCCGACGTCTTATCCAACTTCAATATCGAGACCATCGATACTTCCCCAGAGGCGGAAGGTAAGCCCGTATTGGGCCGCGAACTCGCCAAGTTCCTAACGCTCGGGGCGCAGTGCCATTCCGTCTTCCCCATCTTCCTTCGCCCTGGCAATTTCACGTTGGATTCCATCGCTCAGGCATTGAACGCTCACGGCTCCGAATTCCTGAAGGTGTTGGATGTCTTTGCCGATTCCTTGATCTTGAACCCCGTCATCGATCAGGTCACCAACGTCAACATGACCAAGGTGTTCAATTACCTCTTCGACAGTATCAAGATCGAAAACAAATTGGCCTTCGACGACCTCGATGGCATCGAGATGGTCTCCACCTATGCCAAACCGGTATCGATCGTCGATTCCTATGATGGTGAGCCGAGCGATTACCATGAAAACGCCTTCATGGTCGGCGCGGTTTCCCGCGTGATGGCCAGTGGCGTTCTTGACCGCCTCACCGACATGGCCTCCACCAACGACATTGCTTCCCATTTGGTGGGCTGCGATATGAAGGAGATCTTCGCTTCGATCGGGCAATCCGTCGTGTTACGGAAAGTCTTGCCCGGTTACTTCGATTCCAAAGTCCTCGACCCCTTGCTCAATAACGACAACAAGCTCGTGCTGAAACCGATGGGCATTACTTTCCGGAACCTCATCAGCGAGAAGGATTGGGCCGACGAAGGCGAACGCTTCCAAACCTTGATCGATTTGGCCGCCCGTGGATTGGATCTTTCCAATTTCGATTTGTTTAAGGATGGGACCGCTTTGATCGATCTCATGAACCAAATGTCCGGCTCGATGATGTTCCAACCTTTGGCCAGTTCCATCGAATCGCCCGATCCGAGTCTCGTGATTCCTGCCGAGGAAACCGGCGATGGCACCACCCGTTATTATTCCTTCCCCGCATATTTCGCCGAGAAGATCCTCGCCAGTGCCGGCGCCAACGCCCACTATTTCGAAGATGAAACCCCGGTGGGGGACACGAGCCTCGAACGTTGCTCCGCTTTCTATGAATCCTGCCTCCAATTGAACCGTCCTTCCGTTTGGCAGAAAAACGGAACCAAAACCGGCGAATTCGATGCCTTAGATGCGGTGTTCGTCGATTTGAAATCCCTCGGTAGTTTCGATGCGCTTTCCAAAATCGAAGCATCTAACCTGCCGGCGATGCGGTCCGCCTTATCCCATATCAGTGCTTCTTATTCTTTCTCCACCGTCTTCGTAGCCAACGCCTTAACCGAGGCTTTGAACAAAGTCGATGCCGGAGATGATATCGATTTCCACGCGGCTTATCCGGCTTACTTCTATGACGTGCATCGCGACCCCGCCACTTACGACAAGGAGGCCGCCTATGCTTGGAAGAAAACCGAGATCGATCATTTGATGGATACGCTCGACACCATCTATGACGAGAATTACGGCTTAGTCGATAGTGCCGGGAAGATCGATGTTTCCGGTATCAAGATCAAGGACGTGTCTTCCGACCAATTGCTCCGTCCGATGCTGCTTTCGGCTCACCGTTCGAAAGTCTTCCATCCCGATGACGAGGCCCTTGGCAGCCGTGCCAGCGCCTATCATGCCGCCCATGACGCGACCGTCTTCCAGCAGATTCTAGGCTCGATCACGATGAATTCCGGCATCTACAAGATCGACAATAGCCGAGCCGATATGACCTGGAGAACCCCGTTAGATGAAGCGGTGGACAAAGGCGGATTGCTCCTTGGCTATCCCAGCAAAGAATCCGTCTATTCCATCATTACCTCGCTACCCGACGCCTCCTGGGAAGGGGCCGATGGGGAAATCGAACACCTGTGCGGTCTCATCGATTTCATCCAAGCCACGGATTTCATCGATGGTGATGGGAACCTTTCCACCGATGCCTTCACCGATATCGCATCCTATTTTGGCTATGATTTAACCACGAAACTGGCCAAGCGGGTGGAAATGAATGGGCTCTTCACCCATTTCAACGATGTGGAAATCTTCCGCCGCGCGTTGCCCTATTACCTTACCGACGCCATCGAGCGCGGCGATTATGGGGAATCCATCGGCAAAGACATCCAATGCGCCGACTTCTATTTCACCCTCTCCCTCTCCGGAGATGACTATGGTGCCTATGGGCCTGACGACATCAACGACATCGTCGACGTGATGTTCTATCTCTCTTCTTGCTCCAGCGCCGACCCCAATAACATCGCCTCCTTAGATGCACAAGCGCTCTCCGAAGCCCTTTCGACCATGTATGAATCTGGTCCCTTCGATTCGAATAAGAGCAAGGCCGATGCGGTTTTCGATATCGATCCCGCCGACCCGAAGTATCCCGATTACGAAGCCAAAAAAGGTCATACCTGCTTCGAAAACCTCTTAGCGGACCTCATCGCCACGGATGCCCTTTCTGAGTATTACTTCTATGCCGATAGTCCCAAGGATCAGGCTCACGCCGCGGATGGGGATTATGACTTGGCGATGGGCAAAGCCCTCTATTACATCGGCCAAGTCCGCACCCTCCAACCCGATGAGATGGATGACCATATCCGCGAGTTCTGCGATTTCATCGAAATCCTTGGCTCCCCGACCTTAAGCCCCTACGTTTCCGGCGGTTCCTCCACCGACTTTGCTTCGATGGATGGCACGGTGCTATCCTTGATCCTCCATGGCCTTAACGATGCCTATTTCCTCCGCGATGTCGTGCCCAATGCCCTTCATAGCAATCTGTGGAAGGGCACCTACGATATCTTAGGGGTCGACTTGTCGCTGACCAACGTCTTCTTCTCCTATGAATGGGTGGATGAAAACGGGGATTTGAAGGCCATTCATTCCCTGGATTACGAAGTGCCGTTCTATGAACCCGAAATCGATCAGGTTTGCTATGTCGTCGACGCTTTGAAGAATAATAAGTCCAACATGTCAGAATTCGACGTCTCCTTCGTCGATCCGATGATCGTCCGGACGATGCTCTTCGACCTCTATAACTCTTATATCTTCCATGAAGCCGGTCCCAACAAGGCCGCCGACGGCCACTATTCCGAGACCTGGGAGTATTACCGTGCCGAGGATGGCTATGGCTTTGCCAAAGAAAGCGAATCCGCGACCACGGGGACGCTATTCCGCCAAAACGATTTGACCATCTTCGAGCAATTCATCCAGAAGATTTACATCGATTCCGGTTTGGCTCAGCAAAACCTGGAATTGACCCAAAGCGCGGAAGACTTAGAGCTCTACCTTGAGGCACGCGAAGGCACCCGTGGCATCGTCAAGCATTTGCCCGATCTCTCTTCGGCCGATTATGACGATTACCTCAAAGCCGCGGGTTTATTCAAAATCCACGATGCGATCGCCGCCTTTGAAGAAGGCACCCTTGAAGATGTTTCCGGTGCCATGCTCACCACCGATTGGGGTGATGAGATTTCCGCGTTGACCACCGATGGCCATCGTCATCATCCTGGCGTCGATCGCCCTGGGGAAGCAAATGACGCCAACGTCGGCTTGGTGGAAACCGTCCAGCGTCTTGGCTTTAAGACCGCCGACGTCGAACTCGGCGATGTCCAACTTAACAAATACCAACCCTTTGAGCTCTATGCGCTCTTCCAAGCCCTAAATGGCTGCCAAGTCGGCAATGCCATCATGCCCAACACCTTGGCCCGTTTCGTCTCGGGGAAATCCGATTCCGGTATTGGTCTAGGCTTCCACGTTTATAGCGATGACGTCATGGATTTGCCGGATGGCCTGACTTTGAGCTTCGATGTCAGCGGGGATGGGTTTGGCATGCCCGATAAACTCACCTTCGATTATGCGGGGACGGCCTCTTCGATCCACCTTTATTATGGCTTGATTGACGTCACCGAACTCGTTTCGATGAGTCACACCGGCACGACCTATACGTTGAATCTGGCCAAGCTCCCTGGTGGCTTCGAGGTTCAAGGCGATGGCACGAATTCCTTCACCAATGCCAGCGTGGAATTCGATTGCGCCAACTACCGCCAAGACCAAGCAACCTATCGTGAAAAGGCCATCGCCTCCGTTTACTATTTCTTCACCTCCACCTTCCGTGGCAACGTCGATCCGTCCTCGGTGAAATACTATTATTCCTTCGACGAAGGCTCGAGCGAATTGGCGAACTTCCTGAAAGACGATAAGTGCACCACCGGCTTCCAGCATTCGACCTTTGGTCTATTCTCGATGATCGCCGATTCCGGCTTATTCGAAACCAAATTGCATGCCGATGCCTTCACCGCCAAAGACTTTGTCTTGTATAACCTCTTCCACGTCACGGCCGAGGTTCCCGTCGGTGGCGTGCCCGTCCCCGTTTCCCTTGGCATGGGTGACGAATTCGGCACATTTGGTTCCACCGATCGTTACGATGCCGCCACTGGGATTTATGCAGTGACTTCCGCCGAATCCGATATGAAGGAATTCTGCTTCCGAGAAGCGGCCTATTTCGATCAGTTCATCGACGATATCGGCTTCCTCGACGCGATGGCCAATAAGAGCTATTACGAGAACGCGACCTCCTCGACACCTACTCCGGCGGTGGCCCGAGCCAGCGAATCCTATTTGCTTAGCGACCCCACGAGCGAAGCTTACGAGCATCTTTACGACGCGCTTGATTCTTCGAAGTTCACCGCGAAAACCGTTACCCTCTACGGCACCAAAGAGGGCGCAGGCAACCCCAACTTCATCACGCAAAGCGACGCTTATGAAGAACCGGGCGCCTTCGCTCAAGGTATCCTTTATGGTATCGCCAAAAAGCTCTCCTATTCTTATAACGCCTTCGCTCGACTTGATAGCCACCCCGGCTTGTTTGTGGGGGCACCGGCTAGCGGTGATCGTAGCGTCTACTTCTCTAGCGATGCGGTGGCAACCTTAGCCGATGGCGAATGCGGATTAACGAGCGTTGCCTCTGCCTTCGACCGCAGCGATGACAAGCTCGATGTCATGCAAAGCCTCAAGAAGGCCTACAAGTCTTTGGAAGCTTATCATGGCGGGGACGATGCAAGTTTGGCCAGTGCCATTTCCGACTTTGCTAAGGGCAACGATTCCGCTTCCGTGTTACTGCAGCAATTCTACTTGGGTGACCTCTATGATTGCCTCGCTTCCGCTCTCGACGGCAATTTCGATAGCAGTAACGTCTACTACGATTATCGTGGCACGGGCAACCTGCTCGGTGGCGTGAACAAGGCCTTCTCCTATTCCGAAGTCGCTTCGATTGTCTATCCTTGATCATGGCGCGTTTACCTTTCGCCCCGGCCACTGGGGAATATAAATGTTTGGGCTCCACCTTCGATGGAGAAGTGGGGCCGCTTTCGGACGAAACTTCCTTTAAGGAAATCTATGATTCTTTTAAGAAACGCTTCCCCAAAGCCGATCATTATCCCTATGCCTATCGGCTTAAAGACCGGGGCAAAAGCAGCGACGATGGTGAGCCCGGTTCGAGTGCCGGCCGCCCTTTGTTAAGCCTTTTGGAAGAAAAAGACCTCTATGGCTATCTGATTGTGGCCCGTTATTTCGGCGGCACCAAACTAGGCATTCCCCGGCTTCGTCGCTCCATTTTAGAAGCGGCGGAACTTGCCATTTCGTCGGCTAGGCTTGGGGTCGAGAAACAGGTCTATTCTTATCATTTGGAGGTGGACTATTCCGCTTATCAAACCATTCTCCGCCTCTCGGAGAAATACGGTTTCTCTTTAAAAGAGACCGCTTTCGGAATAAAAGTGGAAACAACGGCCATTTCTAGTGCTAAACTACATCCGGTCTTTGAAAAAGCGGGCTTATCCCTCGACTTACTTCAAGACGAACAAACCATCACCATCATAGAGGAGAAAGTATCATGATTCCCTTTACCGAATACCAAAACCGGCGGAAAGCCTTGTTCTCGAAAATGCGGGACAACAGTTTCGCCATTCTTTTTAGCGGTTATCCCAAGAAGTGCTCCGCGGACGAATCCTATCCCTTCGAAGTCAACCGCAATTTCTATTACCTCACCGGCATCGACCAAGAAGACTCCGTGCTGCTTTTATATAAGGTGGAAGGCGAGGAACGGGAATACCTTTTGATTTCTCCCTTCGATCCCAACAAAGAAAAGTGGTATGGGAAGAAGCTCACCATCGAAGAAGCCGGCACGATTTCCGGTATCCGCAACGTCTTGCTCAACACCTCGCTAAGCACCCGCGTCGATAACGCCATCCGGGGCGCCTATAGCGATTATGGTCCCATCCGTACCGTCTATTTGGATTTGGAACGGGAAAACAAGATCGCCGAGGGCACCTATATCGAGGATTATCGCCGCTCATTGGAAACGGTGTTCCATGGCATCGAGATTTTAGATATCTATGGGGATATCGTCTCCTTACGTTTGGTGAAGTCGGAAAACGAAATCGCCGAATTCCGCTCCGCCATCGAAGCGACGCGCCTTGGCATCATGGCGGCCATGGCCCGTATCGCCCCTGGGAAAAAAGAATATGAGATCGCCGATGAATTCCATCACGTCATCAACGACATCTCCGGCTACCAAGGTGTGGCCTTCCCCACGATCTTGGCCAGTGGGGTCCATACGACTTGCCTCCATTATCCGACGCCCACCGATACCATTGGCAAAGAGGATTTGGTGTTGATGGATTTGGGCTCCCGCTGCGGCTATTATTGCGCCGACGTCAGCCGTACCGTGCCCGCGAATGGGAAGTTCAATGATTTGCAACGGACCATTTATCAAATCGTCTTAAACTGCAACAAAATGATCGCAAAAGCCGCAAAACCGGGGTTAACCATCAAGGATTTGCAGAATTTAACCGTGGAATTCCTTGCTTCCGAATGCTTGGAAAAAGGCTTGATTCAAACCAAGGAAGAGATTCGGAATTACTATTTCCATGGGGTTTCCCATCATATCGGTTTGGACACCCATGATCCGGGAAGCCGCGATGTGCCTTTACAAGCCGGCAACGTGATTTCCGATGAACCCGGACTTTATTTCAAGGATCTCAAAATCGGGGTCCGTATCGAAGACGATTTGCTCATCACCGAGCATGGCGCCGAAGTCCTCACTTCTTCCATCTTGAAGGAAATCGACGACATCGAACGTTTCTATTCCAACCGCTAAACGGTCCTAAACTCTACCTCGCTTTAACGTTTCCGGCACGCTATAATTTTTCATATGAAAAAATACATCTTGGCCATTGACCAAGGCACCACCTCCACGCGTGCCATTTTTATCAACCACGACGGTGAAGCCGTCTTCAAAGCCCAACGTCCCGTCGACTGCCTCTTCCCCGAACCCGGGTGGGTGGAAGTCGATGCCAACCGCATCTGGATCTCCGTCCTCGACGTCATCAATGAACTCCTCGTCGTTTCCAATGCGCAGATGTCCGATGTCGCGGCCATCGGGATCACCAACCAACGTGAAACCACCGTTGTCTGGGAAAAGGATACCGGGAAAGCCGTTTGCAATGCGATTGTCTGGCAATCCAAGCAGACCCAAAGCCTTTGCGAAGAACGGGAAGACAAAACCGATTTCATCCAATCCCGCACGGGACTCCGCATGAACCCTTATTTCTCCGCTTCCAAAATCCGCTATATCCTCGACCACATTCCCAATGGCCAGGAACGGGCGGAAAAGGGCGCATTGCTCTCCGGTACCATCGATTCTTGGATCATCTATAAGCTCACCAAAGGAAAATCCCATCTCACCGATGTTTCCAATGCCTCCCGTACCATGCTCTTCGATATCTTCAAAATGGAATATACCCAAGAGCTCTGCGACATTTGGAATATCCCGATGAAGATGCTTCCGGCTGTGAAAGACAATTCCTTCGATTATGGCGAGGCCAGCTTCTTCCCCGGAAAAGTCCATATCTGTGGGGTCGCGGGCGACCAGCAAGCCGCTTTGTTTGGCCAATGCTGCTTCGAAAAAGGCGAATCCAAGAACACCTATGGCACCGGCTGTTTCATGCTGATGAACATCGGCCATGAACCCATCATTTCCAAAAAAGGGTTATTAACCACCGTCGCTTGGAGCGAAAAAGGCGTTCCGACCTATGCCCTGGAAGGTTCCGTCTTCATCGGTGGCGCTCTCGTGCAATGGCTCCGTGACCAAACCCGTTGGTTTGAGGATTCCGCCGACTCCGAATACTATGCCAATAAAGCCAAAAAAGGTTCATGTGGCGTATATTTCGTCCCTGCCTTCGTTGGCTTAGGCACCCCTTGGTGGGATGACGATGTCCGTGGGGCGATCTTCGGTTTGACCCGGGGCACCGGCCGTCATGAGATCACCCGGGCCGGCCTCGAATCGGTTGCTTACCAAAGCAAGGACGTCATCGAGGCGATGAAAAACGAAGCCCATTTGAAATTGCTTTCCCTCCGCGTCGACGGTGGGGCCAGCGCCAACACCTTGATGATGCAATTCCAAGCCGATATCCTCGGCTGCGAAGTCCATCTTCCCGCTTGCTTAGAAACCACGGCTTTGGGTGCCGGGTATTTCGCCGGCCTCCATTGCGGATTCTGGAAAGACAAAAAGGAAATCCTTTCCTGCCACTCCATCGCCAAGGTCTATAAACCGGAAATGCCGCGCCAAATGGCCGATGACCTTTACGAAGGTTGGCTCGATGCCGTGAAAGCCGCTTGCGCCTTTAAGCCCAAACAGCACGACTGATTCCATCCATCTTTTATGATTCGTTACCCCTTATACGAAAACGCGATCCTGATTGCGCCTGCTTCGGAAAAGGGGTTTTTCTCCGCTTATCGTAAGGCCTATCCCGACCAGCATTTTGATGTTTTGACCATCGAAGCGGTGGAAGAAATGTTCCTTTATCAAGCCGCTCCGGAAGCGATCGAAACGCTCATTCAACGTGGCTATGCCTCGCCCCAAGAGGTATTAGAAGGCCTTCGCCATTTCCAAGTTGGAGCGACTTACAAAAGCGAAAAGTTACGTCACCTCCAACCTGTTTTTGAAGGATTCCTACGTCAGGGTTTGCTTTATCAATCCACAAATCCCTATGACTTTTTTCGTGGCCGTCCGATTGTGATACGTGGTTATGCCGACGGGAAACGAATCGCCACTTCGATCGAGTCCTTGCCGAACATCGCTTTGTCTTGGGATCAAATCCCGCCGAAGCGGACAACGCCCATTCCTTTGTATCGTTTTGCTTCCCGCGAAGAAGAAATCGCCTCACTATCTCATGCCATCGAAGCCGATCTGTTCGCTGGAGAGAAGGATATCGTCATCTATGGACTGGAACCGAAAGACCTCCCACTTTCCTCCCCGTTGATCACTTTCGCCAAAGAAAAGACCGTACCGGTTCATAGCCGCGTCTATATCGTGGACTTTTCACGCGAAAACTTCGGACCCGTGGAACGAGAAAACGGGGTGTTTTCAGAGGAAGAATGTCGGGAACTAAAACTTCCCGATGCGAAGGAACTGGCAAGGCGGGACGCCGTGGAAAGCCAAGCGCTGCTTCGGAAAGTGGAAGTGGTGTGGGTCTCTTACGCGCCAGGAAATTCGCCCATTTCCCCATGGGTGGAACAAGCGGATTTGTTCGTGCCAGGGAAACCCCAATAGAATCGCACCCCTAGAATGGATAGAATAAGAATATGGAACTACGGCAAGCCTTCTACGAATTCCTCGACCACGTGAACCTCGATCCCAAATATGACCGGGATTTTTTGTTCAAGGCGTTTTCCTATGCCTACGAAGGCGCCCACGAATCCCAGGATGTGGCGCCGCTAGCATCGCTAGGCGTCAACCCATTGCAGCTATCGCTTTATTTAATCAATGAGCATGCCTTTTATTTGGCTACCCATCCCGAACGTAGCCAAGAAGAGCTCGCCAACGACGAATCCTATCTGAGCTTCCTCGCCTCCGTGTCGTTGGATAAGTATTACACCAATGAAAAATTTGCCTATCGCATCGGGAATTTGACCTCGCGGTTTTCCCCGGCGATGTCGACCTTGGACCTCTATTTGAATTTCGTCCTTGGCATCTTGTCCCGTTATCAACAAGGCGATCCCGAACGCACGTTGCTCGTCGACGTGATGATGAAGGGATTCCAAATGGGCAAATGCGTGGCCTCGCTTTTGGAGGAAGGGTTTGAGACGGAAGCCTTCTCAACCTGGCGCACCCTCCATGAAAACGAATGTATCCTTTCCATCTTAGTCCGCCATGGCGAAGGAGCGGTGGAAGCCTATCTTCGTCATATTCGTTATGGCGTGGCCTTCCGCGGCGGCCTTTCCAGCAAAGAAGAAACCGACTCCGTTTTCGTCGACATCAAAGCCAGAATGCATGAAATTGGATTGAAGTCGAAAGACATGAAACGCTTTATCGAATATGGCTGGCTCACGGGTGTAAAAGGGGCGACCGAGATCCCCGATTTCAAATTCAATTTCCGCGATGGGGTGGAACGGGTCGCGGGCCTCACCCATTATTCGAAAGTCTATGAAATGGCTTCCGAAATCGCCCATAGTTCCCCCGTCTTGATTTATTCGCGGAAGAATTATTTCTATTTCGTCACCATCTTGAATCTCTACGAATCGTTCTTCCGCTTAGAAAAGTTCTTTACCTCTTTATATATGGCCACGGCCGGCGAAGAAGAACGCATCGCCTATGCGCGGATGAGAAACCTCTATTATGGAGAGCTTATCGCCGCCTACCAAACCCAAAAAGAAGCGTTTGCGAACTTAGGAAAAGAAAACGAAAAATAAGGGACGATTTGCCCCTTATTTTCTATTTTCGTTCGGTTTTTGCGCCTTTTTATACGTCGGCGTAGCAAGAACCGCCGATGAATTCGCGCATCAAGGAATTGGAAGGAACCCACTCTTCATCCATGTCCACGAAATACTTCAGCATCTTCATCAAACGCTGGGCCACCGGATAGTTGGGGGATTCGGGAGCGATTTGGGCAAGCAGCGGTAACGCGTAATGACGCATAATCGGGAGCTCATACGGCAAGATGGAGTTATAGACATAGTCGCTGCCTTCTTGGGTGGCATAGATCCATTTGAATTCGCCCGCCCGGACGGAAGGCCACATCGATAGGGTTTCCTCGGCGGAGGCGTTGCGGAACTTGTAGTCACGCACGATACGACGGACCAAACGAAGGTCGGTGAGGGAAACGGGGTTATGGTCATCGAGGTTGAGCTGCGAGCCGGGGGAGATGAAGATTTTGAATTTCGCGCTCTTGGGGATATCCACGGTCATCCGTTCGTTGAGGGCGTGGATGCCTTCGATGATGATCGGCTCGTTCTTTCCCACTTTTAAGGTGCGGCCAGGTACCCGCTTGCCAAGCTGGAAGTCGAAGCGAGGTAAGGTCACCTCTTCGCCCGAAATGAGCTCGACCATGTTTTGGTTGAACAAGGCGATATCAAGGGCTTCGATGGATTCAAGGTCGGGTTTGCCGTTTTCGTCTAAGGGGCAATCCTTCCGTTCCAGATAATAGTCATCGAGCGAGATACGGACCGGGCGGATACCACGGGAGAGCAATTCAATGCGGAGACGGTTGGCGAACGTGGTTTTCCCGGAAGAGGAAGGACCGGCGATGCAGATGAGGGAAATCTCGTCGATGTCGCGTTGGATGCGTTCGCCCAGTTCGCAAAGCATCCGATTGTGACGGGCTTCGCAAAGATTGATCAATTCGATGGGTCCGTTTTTTTCCACGGCACGGTTGATGGAGGCCACGTCGAGGAGGCCGACGGTTTTGCTCCAGTCATGGACCTCGGTTAAGGTGCGGCTGAAGGTTGGGGCATCTTCAAACGGAGGAATGGTACCGCCTTTTTCCGCCCGCGGATATTGGAGCAAGAAGCCCGGGGTATAAAGACGGAGCTTGTAGTCATGGATATAACCGGTGGAAGGAACCATCGGGGAATACATGTAATCGAGGTAACCGTTACATTCATAAAGATGGACGGTGCGTTCGGGACGGTAGGGGAGGATGGCGATTTTATCGTCATAGCCACGGGCCTTGAAAATCTCGGCGGCCTCGTCATTGGGGACGACGATCCGTTTCAATGGATAGTCGGCGGCGATGATGCGGTCGATTTCTTGGGTGATGGTTTGTAGCATCGCCGAATTGGCCGTGAACCCGCTGGTGAGGAGGTGGATGGAAATCGCCCGCGACACGTTATAGGCAAAACGGATATGCAATTGGGGATAGCAATTGGCAAAGGCCATCGCCACGACATAGCGGAGCGAGGCTTCGTACACCTTCATCGCCTCAATGTCGTTGTTTTGGATGACTTCGATGTCACAGGGTCCCTGAATTTCAAAATTCAAATCGCGCAAACGACGATTGACGCGAGCGGCAACGGCTCGTTTTTCGGGGTCTCTGGATTGGATGATATCGAGAATCCGCTCGTTCTTCTCCAATGTCATTTTGCTGCCGTTAATGGTAATTTCGTAAGCCATGGCAAATCCTCCTGAAGATGAGTAGCCCGCTATTATATTTGTAAGCGGTTACATTGTAAAAGGATTTCTCCGTTTTTCCTAGGAGAGAGCGCAATTTTTGGACCATTTCATCGTGGCTTAGGAAAACTGTAAGCGGTTTGCGTGTTTTCTTGTGGCGCGCCCGTTTCCTTGCGCGTAAAATATCGCGTAGGAAGATGCGCCCATGGAAGAACGTTTTGCCAACTGGTCCGAATTCCAGAAAAACCTCTTCATCTTACTTGCCATTGCGCTCGTGGGCACTTTGGTATCCGTGATTTTCATTTTCCTGGATAACGTAGGCGTGCTATTAGGATGGCTGGCCGGTTCGGCGGTGAACCTGATTGCTTATATCACCATGGCCAAAGGGGCGGCTTTTGTCTTGGATCAAAGTGACCTTTCCGGGAAACGGGGTTATCTCACCGCGTTATTTGGAATGTTCCGCTTTTTACTTTATGCGGGCGTGCTCGTTCTCGCGGGCTTTGCTTCGTTCCGCTGGGGTAGCTTGGAACATGGCTATTTGAACCTCGTCGCCGTGGCTTTGGCCCTTATGCCGAATTGGGTCGTGCTTTTGATTATGACCTACTCCCGGTTGAAGAAACCGGCGAAGAAAGAACCAACGAAGGAGGAGCAAGAATGAGCTTCCCCTTCTTTTCCGGCGATCCCTTGAGCGATATGATCGCTTCCTTCGGCGATCCGACGTTCCGCATTTCCGGACCGACGATTTCCTCTTTGGTCGTCATCGGCATCGTCGCGATTTTGGCCATCATCGTCGGCATTCAAGCCCATTTCCACGATCCGATGAAACCCGCCCGCGGGCCCCTAGGTCTTGCTTGCGGCTTCGTGGAATGGATCGACCAATGGGCCACGGGGCTTATGGGGAAGAATCCGGGAAATTGGACCGGTTATTTCCTGGGTCTATTCTGCTATTTATTCCTTGCCTTTATTTGGTCGATTACCGGCTTCCCATCCATCATCGATACCCTGATCATGCCTTTGGCTTTGTCACTCGTGATGTTCATCCTCATCCAGTTCACGGGTATCCGTTACCAAAAATGGAAATATTTCCATCGTTATATCGAGCCGATTTCCATTTTCTTGCCGGTGAACCTCATCACGATGTGGACGCCGATTATTTCCACGACGCTTCGTATGTTTGGCAATGCCTTGGCCGGCTCAGTCATCATGGGCTTGCTCAATTGGGCGCTGAAGAATGCTTCGGTCGCCATCTTTTCCGGCTTGGCCGCGGGCTATGCGGATCCGTTAAATTCGCCCGCCGCCATCTTCTTGAGCCCCATCCCCATGGGGGTGCTCAACCTTTATTTCGGTTTGTTCTCGGGGTTGATTCAAACCCTGGTCTTCGCTTCCCTTAACGGTGTCTGGATCGGCGCGGAATTGCCCGAAACCGACCCCATGGGAACCGCCCGCCAGGTGACCCGCCCCAAGAAAGAACAAAATGCATAGCCATATTAGGAGGTATTCAATATGGGCTTTTTACTCAATCTGATCTATGCGGCCGACGCGGCCAGCACCGGATCGAACCTCGGTTTACTCGGCATCGGCGCCGGGATCGCCGCCATCGTCGGTGGCTTCTCCGCCCTTGGCGAATCTTGGATCGCTTGCCACGCCATCGATGCCATGAGCCGCAATCCTGAGCAGCAGGGCAAACTGCAATCCACGATGATCTTGGCCATCGCCCTTGACGAATCGACCGCCATCTACGCGCTCATCATCGCCATCTTGATCATCTTCATCCTCGGCGGAAAGATCTAATCCCCATGAAGAAAGCGAAACGGTTATCACTGCTGTTGTTGCCGTTTTCGGCCTTGTTGCTTTCAGGCTGCCAAGGCGCACCTTTCACATCCGAGGATTTCACAGCGAAACTCTTCCCCAACGGCTATTGGGATTTCTTGATTCAATTACTGGCCTTCGTCGTGTTGCTCATCGTCGTCTTCGTCATTGGGTATAAACCGGTGAAAAAGATGTTGAAGAAACGCCGCGACGGCGTCAATTCAATGATCGACGATGCCAAAAAGATGCAACGCGAAGCCCATGAGGCGGTCATGAAAAAAGAAGAAACCATCGCCGAAGGCAAGGAAGAAGCCGCTTCCATCATCGCTAATGCCAAGCGTCAAGCTGAATCCGAAGCCGCCGCCATTTTGGCCAAAGCCGAGGAAGATGCCGCGCTTAAACGGAAAAAGGCCGATGAGGACATCGCTGCCGCGAAGAAGAAATCCGAACAGGAAATCCACGATCAAATCATCGATGTGGCTCTCGCCGCGTCGAGCAAAGTCTTGGGACGCGAAGTCAACGAAAAGGACAACAAAGCCCTTCTCGACGACTTCCTCTCGGAGATGAAATAAGGAGGTTCCATGGAAAGCGAAGTCGCACTCAACTACGCCAAAGCCTTATTCGAACTCATTTCGGAAAAAGACTACGAAGCCTATCTTTCGGCGTGGGAAGAGCTGACGAAATCGCTCCAAGAACCCGATTGGGAGAAATTCCTTTCTTCCTATTCCATTTCCAAAGACGACAAGTATGCCGCGATGGATCGTGTCTACCAGTTCAAGGATGCGCCGCATTTCCCCAATTTCCTCAAAGTGATCGTCGCTCATAATCGCGTGACGATGCTTCCGCAAATCGAAAGCGCCTTCCGTTCCCTCGTCTATGAGGCGATGGGTATTAAAGAAGGTATCCTCTTCTCGTCCGTCCCTTTGGAAAAGAAAGAGGTTCAAGCGATCGAGAAAGTCTTATCGGAAAAGTTGGGTGCCCAAGTGCGTTTGAAAGAAAAGGTCGACCACACCTTATTAGGTGGGGTAAAGGTCAACATCGACGGCAAAGTCTATGACGGGACGCTGCGGGCCCGTTTGCAGGAACTTCACCGCAGCCTCAAAGGAGGGTCACGATGAAAATCACGAATGAAATCTCATCGCTAATCAAAGCCCAAATCCGCGATTTCGAAGCCAAATTGGAAGCCGATGACGTCGGCACCGTCATTTCCGTGGGCGATGGCATTGCCATCATCTACGGACTTGAAAAAGCCATGCTCGGCGAACTTTTGGTGTTCCCCGGCGACGTCTATGGCATGGCCATGAACCTCGACAATGGCGACGTTGGCGCCGTCTTACTCGGCGCGGATAACGAAATCAAAGAAGGCGACACCGTCAAACGGACCGGCCGCGTCGTGGAAGTCCCCGTTGGGGATGGGTTGCTAGGCCGCGTCGTGAACGCCCTTGGTTTGCCTTTGGATGAAAAAGGGCCCATCGAATATCAAAAGACCCGTCCCATCGAGCGGATTGCCCCGGGCGTTATGACCCGTAAATCCGTTGATACGCCTTTAGAAACCGGCATCAAAGCCATCGATGCCATGATCCCGATTGGCCGTGGCCAACGCGAACTCATCATTGGGGACCGCCAAACCGGGAAAACCGCGATTGCCCTCGACGCGATCATCAATCAAAAAGGAAAAGACGTGAAGTGCATTTATTGCGCGATCGGTCAGAAGAACTCCTCCGTTGCCTCCTTGGTGGACAAGCTTCGTAATCTAGGTTGCTTAGATTACGTGACCGTCGTCTCTTCCAGCGCCTCCGAAGCGGCGCCGAACCAATATATCGCCCCTTTCGCCGCCATGGCCATGGCCGAAGAATGGATGGAACAAGGGCAAGACGTGCTCGTCGTTTTCGATGACTTATCCAAACACGCCGTTGCCTATCGCACCCTTTCCTTGCTATTAAAACGGGCTCCTGGCCGCGAAGCCTATCCCGGTGATATCTTCTATCTCCATTCCCGCTTATTGGAACGGGCTTGCCGTTTATCGAAAGATTTCGGCGGTGGCTCAATTACGGCGCTACCGATCGTCGAAACCCAAGCGGGCGATATCTCTGCCTACATTCCGACCAACATCATTTCCATTACCGACGGTCAGATCTTCTTGATCACCGATTATTTCGCCGCTGGCCAACGCCCGGCCGTCGATTCGGGCTTCTCCGTGTCCCGCGTCGGTTCCTCCGCCCAAACCAAAGCCATGAAGCAAGTCGCCTCCTCCTTGAAGATCGAATTGGCTTCCTACCGCGAAATGCTTTCCTTTGCCCAGTTTGGTTCCGATTTGGATGCCGCGACCAAGAAGATCCTCACCCATGGCGCCATCTTGATGGAAACCTTAAAACAAAAGCAGTACGCCCCCTATCCGATGTGGAAGCAAGTGGTGGAACTCTATGCCGTCAAGCAAGGCTATCTTGACGCGCTTCCGGTGAACAAAGTCGCCGAGTATCTCTCCGCCATGGACGTCTATATCGAATCCAATTACAAAGATTTCCTCAAAGAGCTGAACCAAAAGAAGGCCTTCACGCCGGAACTGGAAGCCACTTTGAACCAAGCCATCCAAGCCTATTCGAAAAGCAGGGAGTAAACGATGTCTTTAGGCTTAACGAAAACCACACGACGCATCGCCTCGGTGAAGTCCACCCAGAAAATCACCAAGGCTATGGAAATGGTCGCCACCGTCAAGGTGAAACGCTTTCGTAAGGCCTATGACGAATCCTTGGACTATATCGCGGGCTTGCAAAAGATCATGGCCAAGCTATTTGCCTATGACCATGAAACCAAAACCCATTACGCCAAGGAAAACGAGGGCGATCTCCCCGTCCTATATATTCTCATCACCAGCGATTTGGGACTATGCGCCGCCTATAATTCCAACCTCTACAAGTTTGTGGAGGAACATGTCAATCCCGATAAAGACATCTTGGTTGTCGCCGGGGAAAAAGGCGCCTCTCATTATTTAGCGAGCCATGAGTTCGCCCATCTCAACACCGACTACAAAGCCTATCCCGCTTCCTTGGAACCACGTTTGATCAACCAAGCCTGCAAAGATATCAAAGATGCCTTTAATCAGAAAAAAGTCCGCAAAGTCGTCTTGATTTCGACCAAATATGTGAACTCTTTGTCGTTTGTGCCGGAAATGACGCAACTATTGCCGCTACAACTGGAAGACCAAAAAGAACCCGACGAAGCCTATTGCCCACCCTTATTCGAGCCGGATGCTAGACGCTTCATCCACGTCTTGCTCCCCCAATATTTAGGCGGGATGCTCTACTTCAAAGCCATCGAATCCCAACTCTCCGAGCAAGCCAGTCGTCGCACCGCCATGGATAACGCCAATGACAATGCCGATGAGCTGCTCAACAAACTCACCATCGAATACAACAAAGCCCGCCAAGGGGCGATTACCCAGGAGATTACCGAAGTCGTATCCGGCTCGGTCAACGCCTAAAGGAGGAACACCATGAAAGAAAGCAAAAACGAAGCCTTACAGGGAATTGTCGTTCAAGCCGTCGGTCCCGTTATCGACGTCCGCTTTGAGAATAAGCACTTACCGGAAATCCTCACCGCCTTGAAAATCGAAGACGTTGGCGGCAAGCCTTTGACCATCGAAGTCATGCAACATATCGGCGACGATGTGGTCCGTTGCGTTGCCATGGGCCCCACCGATGGGGTGGTCCGTGGCCAAATCGCCCTCAATACCGAAGCCCCGATTTCCGTCCCCGTTGGGGAAGCGACCCTAGGGCGGATGTTCAATGTCCTTGGCGATCCGATTGATGGCTTAGGCAACGAAGACCTTAAGAAAGCACCGCGCAATCCCATTCATCGGAAAGCCCCAGCCTTCGCCGAGCAAAGCGTTTCCCACGAAATCTTAGAAACCGGGATTAAGGTCATCGACCTGCTTTGCCCCTATGTCAAAGGTGGCAAAATCGGGTTATTCGGCGGTGCCGGTGTCGGCAAAACCGTTTTGATCCAAGAATTGATCTTCAATATCGCCAAAGAACATAATGGTACTTCGGTCTTTGCCGGTGTAGGCGAACGTAGCCGCGAAGGCAACGATTTGTATTTCGAAATGAAGAACTCCGGCGTCTTGGCCAAAACCGCCCTTTGCTTCGGGCAGATGAACGAACCGCCGGGAGCCCGTATGCGCGTCGCCCTTTCGGCTTTGACCATGGCCGAGTATTTCCGCGACGTCGACCATCAAGACGTCTTGCTCTTCATCGATAACATCTTCCGTTTCACCCAAGCTGGCTCGGAAGTTTCCGCCTTGCTAGGACGTATGCCTTCCGCCGTCGGTTATCAACCGACCCTGGCCACCGAAATGGGCCAACTTCAGGAACGCATTACTTCCACCAAGGACGGTTCCATCACCTCGGTCCAAGCCATTTACGTTCCCGCCGATGACTTCACCGACCCTGCCCCAGCCACGACCTTCTCCCATTTGGACGCGAAGACCTTGTTAGACCGTAACATCGCTTCGCTTGGGATTTTCCCGGCCGTCGATCCGCTGGAATCTTCTTCTAACGTCCTCGACCCCAACATCATTGGAGAAGAGCACTATGAAGTGGCCCGTGGCGTGCAAAAGCTGCTGCAGCGTTATAAAGAACTCCAAGACATCATCGCCATCCTTGGCATCGACGAACTTTCCGACGAGGATAAGGCCATTGTTAACCGGGCCCGTCGTGTCCGTAACTTCCTCTCCCAACCTTTCCATGTTGCGGAAGCGTTCTCCGGAAACAAAGGTATCTATGTTCCCCTCAAGGAAACGGTGCGTTCGTTTAAGGAACTCCTCTCCGGGAAATATGATTCCTATCCCGAATCCGCCTTCTTATACTGCGGGACGATCGAAGATGTGGTGACCCACGCCGAGGCTTTGAAATGAGCGATCGACTCACCTTAAAAATTTTGACTCCCCAAGGGGTGGCCTATGATGCGGATGTTGACGCTTTCGTGGTACCCACTGAGCAAGGGCCGTTGATGATTGAACCTAACTACACCAACCTGATTGCCGCTCTTTCTCCCTCTGGCGTCTTGCGGGTAAGCAAAGGCAAACAAAATCAGTATTTTGCGATTTTTGGTGGGGTTTTGCGTGTGAATCGCCTCTCCGGATGCGAGATTTATACGGAAGAAATCAACGACGGATACGAAATCGATATGGCCCGTGCCATTGCCGCGCGAGACCGTAATTTAGACTTAATCGAGAAGAAAGAACCCGATACGGATATCGCCCTGGCCCGATTTAAGCTCGCCAAAGCATTGACCCGCATCGAAACCAAAACCCTCTCTGAGGGATCCCACTAAACCGAAACCCCTTTCCTCTTTTTCTTTTCGCATAGCGTGCTAATATGACGCTATGTTGAACTTCATTTTCATTTCGCCACAATATCCCGAGCGAAACTACCAATGGGTCGAGGCCCTTGCGAAAAAAGGCATTCGTGTTTTAGGGATTGGAGATTCTCCCTACCACGAACTCAACTCCAGGGTCCGTAACGCCCTCACCGAGTACTATACCGTCTATGACATGACGAACATGGGCAAGATGATCGAGGCCGTTTCCTATTACCAAAACAAATACGGCAAGATCGATTACATCGAATCCAATAATGAGTGGTGGCTCCAAACCGACGCCGTCTTACGCGAATGGTTTGGCGTGACCTCCGGCTTCTACCCCGCCGACATGGAACACATCAAGGCGAAGTCCGCGATGAAAGCCTCCTTTGAAAAAGGCGGCGCCAAAACCATCCGTTATTTGGTGGTCCGCGGCCCTGAAGACAAAGAAAAGGCGAAGGATTTCGTCAAAAAAGTTGGGTTCCCCGTTTTCGTCAAACCCGATATCGGCGTAGGCGCTTCCGATTCTTATTCGTTACGTAACGAAGCGGATTTCGATGCTTTCTTCGAACGGCACCTTCCCGAGCCCTATATCATGGAAGAAGAAATGCACGGGTCCATTGTTTCCTTCGATGGGATTTGCAATGAGCAAGGCGATGTTGTCTTCTGCTGCACCGATCATTTCCCCATTCCCATCGCCGAACTCGTCCATGCCGGGGCCGACCATTGCTATTGGAATGTGCCCTTTGCTTTGAAGATGGATGATATCCAGCAAAAGGAATTCGAAAAAGTCGGCCGCCAAGTGGTCAAGGCCTTTGGCATCCGGAAACGGTTCTTCCACATCGAATTCTTCGTTCTTAACGAAGATCGTCCGGGTTTAGCTAAGAAGGGCGAATTCGTAGCCTTGGAATGCAACATGCGCGCCCCCGGTGGTTACACTCCCGATTTGATTGACTTCGGATCGTCGGTCTCCGTCTTCGATATTTATGCCGACGTCATCGCCTATAACGAGAATCGGCAGGATATGTCCTTGCCCAAATACTATGCGATGGCTTCCCACCGTCGGAATACGTTCAACTATCTTCATGACGACGGGGAAATCTACGCCAAATATGGAGAGCATATGAAAATGACGGGGGATTACCCCGCCAACATTGCCGTGGTAATGGGCAACCGTTATTACATGGCGACCTTTGAAACGTTAGCGGAAGCGAAGGAATTCGATGCCTTCGTCCGGGCGAAACGTTAAGCTCCGTAATAAGTCGTAAGCAGCTCGGGCACTTGGTCCGGGCTTTTTTGATAGTTCAGCACGCTGGCTTTCCCTCCGGTGAAGGTACCGCAGAGGGTGCTTTCGCCATTGGCCAAACGGGCCGAAAGGGTGGCTTTTTCATCCGCGGTTAAACTTGCATAATGCAAGACGGCGACGGGCTTCGACTGGTGGATGGCCTTGTCGTAAACATGGTGGGTGAAAGCGGAGACGGTCTTTTCCTCGACTTTGATTTCCGTTTCGAAGAAGAACAAGCAATCGGTTTTCTCAATATAGGAAAGGAAAGAATCCAAGTGGCGAAAGTTATAGACGGCCGTAAGGTTCATCAAATCCCGGAACTGTTTTTCCAAGGCGTTCGCATTGGCCCGGTTTTCCTCAAAGGAGACTTGATAGGCATGCTCCTTGTCTTTGATTAAGACGGCGGCAGGGGTATAGAGGCCACCATCGCTATGAAGGAAGGCCTTATAGACTTCGGGGTAGTCATAACGAAGGGCTTCGACGGTGTCGATGATGGTACGATCGTCGCGGCTTTCGTTATAAAGGCTCAGCATTTGGACTTGGGAATCCTTTAAGAAGGTCACCATAGCGCCTTCGGCGGCTTTACAAGCGGGGCAAAATACCGTGTGGGAATAGACAAACATCGGTTCGTTGGCCTCTAGCCGTTTAATAAGGTCAGTGGTATTGGTGCGGATGCTAAGTTCGTTGACGGTGGTGGCTTTGCTTTGGAGGCTATCGCCGTTGCGCAACAAATAAATCAAATCGGGGTCATCGGTGACCGGGAATTCGACTTTCTCGCCACAAGAGGCGAGACATAGGGGAAGTAATAAGAAGAGGACGCTGCGTTTCACGTTCATAATGGTAATCTTCAGCGCGCGGGAAAACAAGGTAACCCCTCGTTTTCGAAATCCGTTTTCTTGATCGCAGCGATGTCTGAGAAGACGCTTTGGCTCGTCTCGTGATAACGGGAGAGTGCCCAATAATACCAAAGCATATGGTGGAAGCAGACGAGGGTTTGGATCTGGAAGTTCTCTTCTACGTTTGGCTCGCGCCCAAAGTAGCGACGTAAAAAATGCAATTTTTCGATGGTGCCAAGACGATTCTCTTCGATGACGGAGGCAAGGTCGAAGAAGGGGTGGTTCTTCATGGCGAATTCCAGGTCGAGAAGATAGAGGCGCTTTGGGGCGACGATCATGTTTCCGGCCCACAAATCATTGTGGCATAAACAAGTGGATGCGCCCTCTTCGAATAGCGGGGAAACAAGCGTGAGGATTTGCTGCTCTTTTTCGCTGGATAATTCGGTTTTTGCGAGGTTTTTATAATGGAAATAGCGAGAAATTGCGGAGAAATTGGGAATGCTTTCATCTCCTTGATTCGCATGTAAAACGCGTAATGTTTCGGCTAGTTGGCTGAGGTGTTTTTCATCTTGCGGATTCCATGGATTTGCATCGATATAAGCCTCGACTTTATCCCCATTCCCGCCATCGAAAAAGAAGAGTTCCGGAGTCAAGGGATTGCGCCAACCAAGGCAGTCATAAAAGGCCTTTTCGGTCTTTGGTGTCTGAAAAGGGGCATCGGTTTGATCCGCCATCTTTTTCCGCACCAAAAACGATCCGGCTTGGTAGATGTGATTGGCGGTGCCGCTAGTCTGTAACGGATGGAGCGAAGCAAAAACCGAAGGGGAGAGGAAAGCGATGAGCTCGGGGGAGAAGGTATCCATCATAATCCTGATTTCATATGGACCCGGCTGGCCCTAGCAAAAAGATCTTTTGCTTTTTGCGAAACCTGGGGAATGTGGGCGGACTGGTAGGATTTGACGATGGCCTGACCTAAGGAATTCCCACGGCGAAGATTCTTTCGTTCCGTGTACATGACATCTCCGGTTTCAACCCCAGAGGCAAGAAGGGCGATTTCGCAGGCCAGTTGGATTTCGGCATTGCTAGGATGAGAGGAAAGCAAAAGGACATGCGATCCCGATCCCGGGAAGCGGTGGAACCAGAGAACGTTTTTATCAGAAGTGTAAAGGAAGGAAAGGAATTCGTTTTGGCGGGCGTTTTTCCCAAATAGAATCCGGGTATCTCCGTCTTGCACTTGGGAAGGTAGTAAAGTCGTGCTTTGGATTTCCTTGGTTTTGCCTTGCTCAAAAAGGCCTAATTTCTTGCCGCTAAGCTCCAAGGCTTCCCCATCGAGGTTTTCAATCATGGCCAGCAGGGTATCGGCGTTTTCTAATTCGGTGATGGCTTTCTCTAAATTGGCTTGCCCTTGTTCCAAAGCGGCTTTTGCCTTTTTGGCCCGTTTATAAAAAGCGGTGGCGTTTTCTTGCGGGGTCTTCTTTTCATCGAGGGGGATGGCTTGACCTTCATAAATGAAGGAAGAATCGCCTTTTTTGAATTGATCCCATTCCGTATAGATGTAATCCCCATAGATGCCATCATGGAGATGAACCTTGGCTTCTTCGATGTCGCGTTGAATGGCTTCGACTTTTTTGGCGGCGGCTTTTCGTTTGGTGCGCACCTTTTTCGCTAAGTCGCCAAATCGATTCTTTTTACGGCTAAGCATCAGCTGTTCTTCCTCTTTTTTGCATAGCAAAGCATAAAAGGATTCATCAAAGGGCGGTTTCTTGGGGGCCACGAAATCTCCTTTTGGCGGAAGGACGTATTGCATCCCTCGTAGTAAGGGGCGTTTGGAATCCAAAGAGGAATAATGGGTGGAAATCAAGATGCTTCCCGCTTCATCAAGAAGGAGGAGACGGGGCTTGGAAGGAATCATTTCGAAGACCAAGCGGACCCGTTCTTTTTTATAGACCTCGTTGACGCGTTCCAAGTCTAAATAGAGAATCCGTTCACCGGTTATGGAACCAACGGATAAGATTTTGGCGCGGCTAAGCATCTTACGCATGGCCGCGGCGAAAACGTTATTTAATGAGGTTCCTTCCAACGCTTCTCCACCCACATAGACCCGAGGGAAGGAATGGGAGAGGCAAAAGACCAAACGATCCCTGCCCGACACCGACCAGAAAAACACATCTTGGTCGAATTCCGTGAATCCTTGCAAGTGGGCGCCGACAATTCTTTGGTTCAAAGTCGCGGCTAAGGAAGCGATTTCCTCATGGTTTAACGGCATGGACAAATTATAGCATTGTGCCACCTTGGTTAATATTCCTTTGGAAAAGGAAACCGATGTGTCTATAATCCCTATATGGAAAAGCGCGGTCTTCTCATTATTCTCTCTGGCCCTTCCGGCGTGGGAAAGGGGACGGTGCGCAAAGCGATACTTCAGGACCCTTCCGTCCGTTTTTATTATTCGATCTCGATGACTACCCGTTCCCCTAGGGCCGGCGAAGTGGATGGAAAGGACTATTATTTCGTCAGTCGCGAAGAGTTCGAAAAAAACATCCGCAACGGGAATTTACTCGAATACGCCGAGTTCGTCGGCAATTACTACGGCAGTCCCAAAGACAAAATCGAATCCCACCGCAATGCCGGCGAGGACGTCTTGCTGGAAATCGAAGTACAGGGTACCCAAAAAGTGGTGGCCCAATGCCCTGACGCCATTACCATTTTCCTCATCCCTCCTTCCATGGAAAAACTCGAAGCGCGGATTCGGGGCCGTTCCACCGAAACCGAAGAAATCATCCAACGTCGTCTTGCCAAGGCGCAATCCGAACTGGCTTTAAAAGATAAGTATAAGTATGTTGTCGTAAACGACACCGTCGAACAGGCAGCCAAAGATATTATTGCCATTATCCATGCCGCAAAAGCGGAAAAATAAGTTCCTTCGTTTTATAATAGAATCGTGAAGATCCTATCCGTTTTCATCCAACACGCCAAAGCCAATCTCGATCGGCCTTTTTCCTATTACTATATGGGGGATGCCCATGTCGAAAGAGGCTGCCGCGTCATCGTGAACTTCCATCACCAAACCATCATGGGTTTCGTGGACGCGGTGGAGGAAGAAGATCTCCAACCCGATGAGTTGGAAGCCTATTATGGTTTCCCCATTGCTCCCATCGAATCTTTGGTGGATGAACGTAGTTTGCTTAGCCCCGAACTGCTGCTCACCGCCGAAGAAATCGCCGCTTATTATTTAGCCCCGAAAATCGCCGTTTTGAAAGCGATGCTCCCCGCCTCTTTGAAACCGGCCATCTCCTCCTTACGCGGTCCCAAAATTGCCTACGATACCTACGTCGAGGCCGTTGATGCGAACGAGGAAGGCCTTACGCCAAAGCAAATGGAATTACTTCGTTATCTGACGAAAAATGGGGCGATTTTGAAGAAAGAAGCCGGTTCTGCGTCCATTTTGCAGGCTTTATCGGAGAAAGGGCGAATTCGTTTTTTCAAGAAAGAACGGAATCGTTTCGTGATTCCCGATGCTGCAAAAGAAAACCAGCCACGCCGTTTGAGCAAGGAACAAGAAGACGCCGTCTCAGCGGTTTTGAATAGCGACAAAGACGTGACCTTAATCCAAGGGGTGACCGGCTCAGGCAAAACCGAGGTTTACCTGAAACTGACCGAAGAGATGCTTGCCCGAGGGAAGAAGACTTTGATGCTGGTTCCCGAAATCTCTTTGACCCCGATTATGGTGGAATATTTCTCACGGCGTTTTGGTAAGGCCATCGCCATTCTCCATAGTGGATTAACCCCGGCGGAGAAATATGATGAATATCGGCGGATTGCCCGGGGCGAGGCCATGATCGTCGTCGGTGCAAGAAGCGCCGTGTTTGCCCCCTTGGACCAAATCGGTTTGATTGTTCTCGACGAGGAACATGTCGAGTCTTACAAACAAGACCAAGCACCTTATTATCACGCTCGGGAAGTCGCCATCATGAGGGCTCGCCATTTCCAGGCAAAAGTGGTGCTGGGCTCCGCGACGCCATCTTTAGAAACCAAAGCCCGCGCCGAAAAAGGCGTCTATGGACTGGCGAAGATGATGCACCGCATCAACGAACGGGCCCTTCCCGCTACACGAATCATCGATATGCGTGAGAAGCGGTCCATCGATCGTAAGAATCGGGGCGTGTTCACCTATGAGTTAGAACGGCAAATCCAAGCCCGACTCGATCGACGGGAACAAGTCATCCTCTTGGTGAATCGCCGTGGTTATGCCTCCGTGATCTGCCCTGATTGCGGCCATATTTATACCTGCCCTTCATGCAAGGGAAATTTGACGTATCACCGCGAGGACGAAATGCTGAAGTGTCACCATTGCGGTTATGTGGAACTTTATCCCAAGGAGTGCCCCGAATGTGGCTCGCCAAGAGTCCAACGGGTCGGCTTGGGGACCGAGCGCGTGGAAAAGCTTCTCAAAGAGATTTTTCCCATGGCACGGGTCGGCCGTTTGGATAGCGATGTCGCAAAATCGCGCCTAAATATCCCTAAGGTTTTAGAAGCGTTCCGCCAAAAAGAATATGACATTCTCGTGGGCACCCAGATGGTGGCAAAGGGACATGATTTCCCCAATGTGACCTTGGCGGGGCTAGTCAGCGCCGACCAAGGACTAGCGATGCAAAGTTATCGCGCCGCGGAAAACACCTTCGGCTTGATTGCCCAAACCGTGGGCCGTAGCGGTCGTGGCCAGGCCTCTGGCGAAGCGGTAATCCAAACCTTTAATCCCGCCCATTATGCCGTCGTCTTTGGAGCAAAACAGGACTACGAAGCCTTCTATTTGAAGGAGATGCAGCAACGTAAACTTTCCCAATACCCGCCGTTCTTTTTCCTCATCGCGGCCCATTTTTCTGCTAAAGAGGAAGAGCGCGCCATGGAAGCCGCTTTGGAAATGAAATCCGATATCGAAGAGCATTCTGACGATGCCACCATTGCCGTCGGTCCGCTTACCCCCTATTACTCATTTGTCGGGGGCATGTATAAGAAAACGCTCCTTTTGAAGACAAAAAAACCAAACGATTTGAAAGCTTTGTTACGCGAGATTTCCCATACCTATTCCGGACTTGGCGGCGTGGAAATTGTCTACGACGTAGACCCCTTGGATTGCTAGTTCCTTCTTGTGATATTATCACAAAGGAGTAAACTTGTTTCGTTATGATTACAATCCAAGTTTTAGGCCTGGACCAATTCGTGGTCGGCCGTTATTCCCGAGAACATGGTGCCAATCTCGCCCAGCTGTTCGAAACTGACGAAAACGACATCGTCTTCTATGCCCCCAACTCCATGGTGTTCCATGGTGGGGTTGAGCAAACCAGCTGGCAAACCATCGTGATTGTCCGCGCCCCGGAAAAATACCTGCCGCTTGAAGAAGCAGTTGCCGATTATTTGCTGCGCACGATGAATCTGTTTTCCATCAACATCCATTTGGAATTCGAATACGTCAGCGAAGCCCACACCTACGATTTCATCAATTCGAAATATCCTCGTTACATCGAAGTACCCGAGGAGAAAAACGACGATTACGAGTTTTCTTTTGGCGAAGAGCCAGAGGAAATGGAAGGGGAGATCGTCCACGGTCATGACCATGACCACGATCACGAACATTGTGACCATGACCACGCCGAAGAAGATGTATATCTCGGCGATGCCTTTGCCGGCTTCGAAGAGAAATACGAAGAAGCGATGAAGAAAAAGAATTAAGGAGAATTCGTTATGATCGAATTTGATTTGTCTCTTGAAATCCTGACCGAGGTCATGGAGAAAAAAGTCCCCTTTGCCGATGCGTTAAAGAACAAGTTCTTTAGCAATCCAGCTCTACGGCCGCACCGTAACGTCGTGGCTGGCTTGGTTGGATGCGAAATCCGCCACCATATCTTGTTTGAGTATTTGCTCAAGGATATCGAAGGCCTCACCGAAGAAGAAAAACGGTATGTGGAATTGGCGCTAGCCAACGACTACTTCTTCCATCGCTTTGCCCGGGAAGAAATCGATACGATTGTCGCCGAGAAACTTGGCGCCGAGAAAATGGAGAAAATCCAACCCCTCCTCGATAACAGCGCCAACCCCGAGGAATTCGTTCCCCTCTCGGTGAAACGCAACTCCCAACTTTATTTCTCGCTTCGCTACAACATCCCCGATTGGGCGTTACGGATTTTCCGCCATTACCCCCATTACCCGATTTTGAAGACCTTGAAAAAGTTCGGTCGCCCCGCGGCCAACTGCGTCCGTGTCCGTGATGTCGTTAAGGCCGAGGAATTGATCGCCACCGGCGAATTCTCCACTTCTAATACCGAAGGGATCCTCAATTATGTGGGAAAAGTTGCCCTCCGTAAAAACGAGGCTTATCGCCAAGGCAAACTCTTCTCGGAAAAAGAACTTACCAAAATCCTCATCGATACCCATCACGTTTCCGAACCAGGGGAGATCTTGCTTTATAACGGCAACCACGATTCCTCTTTGGAAAAAGAATTGATTGAGAATTATGGGTCTTCCATCGGTTTGAATATCGCCGTTCCCCAAACCGACGATCGTCCCGATGTGGTCAAACTCATCAAGGAGAAGGAATTAAAGAACGTGAACTTCTTCTCCGCGCCCGACCCCATGGCGATGGAAGCCGCGATTTCCCGTCAGCAAGACCTGGTGATCGCCGCGCCGAATTCGACCAATTTCGATTTGGTTCCGACGGCCCCGGATTATTTGCTCAATTTCAACCGGGATGCCATGGACGCCCTATTCGCCCAAGAAAAAGCGGTGCTCGAAGGCGCATCCAAATATGTGGAAGTGGGCGGTAAACTCCTCTATGTTATCTACACCATTTCCATGAAAGAAGGCGCGCAGACCGTGGCTGCCTTCCTTAAGGAACACCCCGAATTCGAAATGGTCGAAGACCGTCAGCATTTCCCCTTTGAATCCCATCAAACCGCGGCTTATGTCGCCGTGATGGTGAAGAAGGAAAACGAGCTCACCGTCGCTCCTCCTCTCAACGAACTCTCTTCGTTACAGCCCAGCGCTTCCGCTGGTGCTACCGCTAGTGCTGAATAAAAGTTATGCCACAGAATCTCCTCGGATACACACTTGCCAAACTCACCGAGGAATTCCTGGGAAGGGGTCAAAGCAAATACCGGGCCAAGCAAGTGTTTGGCTGGATCTACGGAAAGAAAATCTATGATTTCGATGCGATGACCGATATCTCCAAGGATTTCCGCGAGGTTTTAAAACGCGATTATTGCATCAAACTTCCCACGATTTATACCAAGCAAGAAGCCAAAGACGGCACCATTAAAGTCTTGCTGGAAATGGAAGATGGAGCCAAAGTCGAGTCCGTATTAATGCCCTATAACTATGGGGATGCGATTTGTGTTTCTTCCCAAGTCGGCTGCAACATGGGCTGCGCTTTCTGCGCTTCGGGATTGCTACGGAAAGAACGTAACCTCACCGCGGCCGAAATGATGGGTGAAGTCCTCGTGATGAACGGCCTTTTAGCCGAATTCGGACGCCATGTTACCCACATCGACGTCATGGGAACCGGCGAGCCTTTCGATAATTACGACAACGTCCTTGATTTCATCAAGATCGCTAACGATCCCTTTGCTTTGGCCATCGGCGCCCGCCACATCACGGTATCCACTTGTGGCTTATGCCCCGGCATCAAGGCCTATGGAAAGGAGGGCATCCAAATCAATTTGGCGCTTTCCCTCCATGCCCCCAATGACGAAATCCGTCAGCAGATCATGCCGATTGCCAAGGCCTATCCTTTCGAAAAGTTGATTCCCGCTTTGCAAGAATATAGCGCCGACTCCGGTCGTCGTTTGACTTTCGAATACATCATGCTCAAGGACCTTAACGATACCTTGGATTGCGCCAAGGAACTCGTTGCCTTGATTCGCGACAACCATCTGTTCGCTTACGTCAATTTGATCCCTTATAACGAAGTCAAAGAAAAGCCTTATCGCCGTTCCGACAAAACGCGGGTGCGTGCCTTTGCCGACTACCTGCTGAAAAACGGCATCAACTGCACCGTCAGAAAAGAATTCGGGGGCGACATCGATGCCGCCTGCGGCCAACTCCGTTCCAAACAAGTGGGAGGGAAGCTTTGATGGGGCGGATCTACAAAGGGCTTTTTTCCAGTGCCACCGACATCGGAAAAATTCGGATTTCCAACGAAGATCGGGCCGCGGTATTAACCAATTACTGTGGCGATGTTTTCTTAATTATCTGCGATGGTATGGGTGGCCAAAACAAAGGCGATTATGCCTCGAAAATGGCCATCGATTCTTTGACGGAATCCTTCCGGAAAAAACGCAAAACCCCGTTTCTTTTAACGAAATTCTGGCTAAAACGGGCGCTAAGTCATGCCAATTCGATCATTTTCGAAGAAGCCACGACCAAACCCTTATATACCGGAATGGGGACCACTTGCGTCGCCGTCTATATCCAAGGTGAGAAAATGGCCATCGCCAACATCGGCGATTCTCGGGCTTACTCTTATGCCTTCGGGCGGCTGAAGCGACTTACCACCGATCAAACCTATGTCGACTATCTTTACCGCACCGGCAAAATCAAAAGCGAGGAACGCGACACATCCCCCGACCGCCATGTCTTGATGAACGCTTTGGGGATTTATCCTTCCTGCTCCCCCGATATCCATGGGCAGCCCTATAACGGAGAAGCGATTCTTTGCTGCTCCGACGGCCTATATAACAATGTTTCCGAGTCGGAGATCCGGGCGGTGTTATCCACCGATGATCGCCCCGATCAAAAGGTGATGTCCCTCATCGCCGAAGCCAATGGCAACGGCGGATCCGACAACATCGGCATCGCATATTGGGAGGCGGTCAACCATGATTAAGATTGGCGATAAGATCGACGACCGCTACCGTATCCTTTCCCGTATCGCCACGGGAGGCATGTCCGACGTTTACGAAGCCAACGATTTGGTGACGAAGCGCATCGTTTCCATCAAGGTGATGAAGGAAAGCTTGCTTTCCAATGCCGAAAACCTCACGCGTTTCAACAATGAATCCGCTTTAGCCGCCTCTTTAAATCACCCCAATATCGTCCATGTCTTTGGCCGTGGCACCTATGATGGCCGCCCCTATATCGTCAACGAATTCGTCAAAGGCCAAACTTTGCGTGAGAAACTAAATTTCTCCTATGCTCTCTCCCTGTCTGAAGCTTGCGAAGTGATGCTCCAGCTGACTTCCGCGATCGGTTATATCCATCGCCATGGCATCGTCCACCGCGATATCAAACCCGACAACCTATTCATCATGAATGATGGGATGGTGAAGATTTCCGATTTCGGTATTGCCGCGGTGAAGGGGCAATCGAATCGGGGAGATGGCATCCAAGGCACCATCTATTATTGCTCCCCCGAAGTATTGACCGGCGGACCCGCCTTACCCACGAATGATATCTATGCCATGGGCATCGTGTTTTATGAATTATTGACCGGGACGGTTCCCTTCGATGGGGAAACCATGGATCAAGTCGCCATGATGCAAATGAAGAAGAAATTCCCCGAGCCTTCCCGCGTGGTGCCTTCGATTCCCCGCAGCATCGACCGCATTATCCTCACTGCCTGCCGGAAGCGGGCCGAAGAACGTTATCAAACCGCGGAAGCGATGCATGACGATTTGGTGAAGGCCATTTCCGACAAAGACAATTTCAAACAACGGAGGGGGATCCTTTCTCGGATCTTTGGCTTTAAATGATCGTTTCCCCTTCGATTTTGGCCGCGAAAGCAGAAACGCTGACCCAAGAATGCGCCGCTTTAGAAAAGGCGGGGGCCACCTGGATTCACATTGATATCATGGATGGGGTTTTTGTGCCGGCTTCGACCTTTGGCCCGGATATCGTTGCCCAAATCAAAGCGGCTTGCCCTTCTTTATACCGCGACGTCCATTTTATGGTGGACGATCCCGCAACCTATGCCCTTCCTTATATTCGTAACGGTGCCCAATCGGTGACCTTTCATGTCGAAAATTACGACGAGGCCACCATACATCAAACCATCGCCAAATTCCATGAGATGGGTTTGAACGTGGGGCTTTCCTTAAAACCGGGTACCCCGGTGGAAGCGGTGCTCCCCTTCCTAGAAGAGCTGGATTTGGTCTTGGTCATGTCGGTGGAACCCGGCAAAGGCGGACAAGCCTTTTTGCCCTCGGCGTTAGAAAAGATTGCCTTCTTTAAAAAAGAAAAAGAAAAACGCGCCCTTTCCTATGCGATCGAAGTCGATGGCGGAATCAACGCGGAGACCGGTGCTTTATGCGCGAAAGCCGGCGCGGAGATTCTCGTTGCTGGATCTTATCTATTTGGGAAAGAGGATCAAACCGAACGAGTGGAGGCTTTGTTACATGAATAATGCATTTGTCCCTTTGATGGCCACCTTTCTCTCTTTGATGGTTGGCTTTTTGTTCCTTTCTTTGTTCACCATGGCCTTTTCCTATAAAGAAAGGATGAAAGAACGTTACGACTTTTTATCGATGTTCCCTTATGAGGGGTTTGAAATCCGTTCCGCCCATGGCCACTACGCGGTTGGGTTATGGGTGATGTATTTGCTCTCTCTCGCCGGTTCCTTCTCCATTTTGCTCATGTGTCCCGATATTTTCCCCTTCTTAATGGGCCGGGAAATCACCGTGGGCATCACCGGTGGCTTGATGGCCATCGCGATTGCGGGACTTACCTTCACCGATGCCTCGAATATGAAGGTGCACATCTTCTGTTTTGTTTTATATGCCATCGCCTTGATGCTCAACGGCCTTTGCGTTGGTTTTGCCTTCTTGGATTTGCGGGTGATCAACGAAACCTTAGGGATGGTGTTCGCGGTGATTGCCTTTACGATGGCGGGCCTTTCGGGCGTCATCATCTTAAATCCCAAACTTTCTTCTTGGGGAAACTTGAAGAAAGTGGGGGAAGGGGAATCCGCCATTTACGTTCGCCCTCGCCCCTTCTTGTTGCCCTTTAGCGAATGGATTCTTATTGGCATGGGTTTGCTCCTATCGATCGTCACGATCATCGGGAACTACCTGCTGATCCTCCAAAAGTAAAAAAAGACGACAAAAAAATGGCCCAATGGGCCAATTTTTGTTCCTTTGGAAGTTATTCCGCAGCTTCGGCTTTGATGGTCTTATTCAAAGTGCGATAGGCGCGGTTGCTCATTTTGATCACGACCGTCTTGCCATCGATTTTCACTTTGCGCTTCTGCAGATTGACGTTCCAACGGCGGCGGGTAGCCCTCAGAGAGTGGCTGCGCGCATTTCCGCTGACCGGACCCTTTCCGGTGACGGGGCAATATCTGGACATGGTTTTACCTCCCGCGCTATGGCGAAAGGGAATATACCATGAATGCAGGACGACTTCAACCATAAATCTTTCCCCTTCCAATCTTGATTGGAGAAGGAGATGGAAACCGAGACGACCTTTTTCGTGTCCGTGCTTTCACCAAGGCAAAGAATCGTCTAGAATAATACCAATGAAAAACGAACTGATTGCCCTCATCCTGGCGGGTGGCAAAGGCACAAGGCTTCAAGCCTTGACCCGCAAAGTGGCCAAGCCGGCCGTTTCTTTTGGTGGCAAATACCGGATTATCGACTTTGTCTTATCCAATTGCGCCAACTCCCACATCAACCACGTGGCCGTTATTACCCAATTCGAAAACGGATCGCTCAACAACTATGTCGGATCCGGAAAGAAGTGGGGTCTCAACGGGGTCAATACCTCGACGGCTTTACTTTCCCCGCGTCAAACCGATGAAGGCAGCGACTGGTACAAAGGCACGGCCGATGCTATCTACGCGAACATCGACTACATCGATTCGATGAACCCCGAATATGTGTTGATCCTTTCTGGGGACCATATTTATTCGACGAACTATCAGGCCATGCTTTCCCTCCACAAGAAAGCCGATGCCGACTGCACGATCTCCGTCATCGACGTTCCATTAGAAGAGGCCAGCCGTTTCGGCATTTTGGAAGCTGATGAAGAAGGACGTGTCACCGCTTTTAAGGAAAAACCGAAGCAGCCCAAGAGCACTTTGGCTTCCATGGGCGTTTATATTTTCACCTGGAAAGTTTTGCGGGCGAATTTGATCCGCGATGCCAAGGACGAGAAGTCCGGCCACGATTTCGGCCACGACATCATCCCTTATATGCTCGAGCATAAGAAGCGAATCTTCGTTCATCGTTTCAAAGGCTACTGGAAAGATGTCGGAACCGTGAACTCCCTCCATCAAGCCAACATGGATTTGCTCAATCCAAGTCTCTCCAAAGAGCTCTTCGGAAGCGGGGTTGCCCCGGTATATAGCGAAGATACCGCGGCCATGCCCCAATATATTGGGAAGAACGGATCGGTGGCCGATTCGCTCATCAACCAAGGCGCCGTGATCATGGGCAGTGTGAGACGTTGCGTCGTTTCCCAAGGCGTCATTGTCGACGAAGGCGCCGTGATCGATAATTCCGTGCTTATGCCGGGCTGCCATATCCGCAAGGGGGCCAAAGTCTCCTATGCCATCGTCGGTCCTGATGCCATCGTCGCCAAAGACGAAACCATCAAAGGCACAGCCGATGCCGTCGTCTTATATTCCGGGAGGGGCAAATAATGAACAAAGTCATTGGTTTGGTGAATTTCCACACATCGCCGGAAATCACACCGTTAACAGATAATCGCCCCCTTGGGTCGACCTCATTCCTAGGACGTTATGGGATTTGCGACTTCGCTTTATCGAATCTTTGCAATTCCGGTATTTCCACGATTGGCTTGTTGGTCAAAGACCATCAGCGTTCTATCTTGAAGCACATTGGTTCGATGGATGCCTGGCTTTCCAACACCAAAATCGGGCAGGAAATCGTTATGTATAACGAAGGTGCCCACCTCCACCCCGAATCCAACACCGACATCAATAACCTCCGCGAAAACGATTGGGTGCTTTACGATTCCTCCATCGACTATATCGTCATCGTGCCGGCTCATTTGGTCATGACCATCGATTTAAGGCCCTATTTGCGCGAACATATCGAACGCAACGAAAAGATCACCGCGATCTATGCTCATGTCCGTTCCATGGTGGACGAATGCGTCGGCGGGAAGATTCTCGAAAAAGATGAAGACGGGTATGTCTCTTCCACTCGTTTGAACGATGGCACCATCAAAGGCGCGGGGGACGTGACTTTAGGAATCTACATCATCAATCGCATTACCTTGGTGGAAATGATTCATCAATTATTGCCGAAAAATCCCTACATGGTTTTAAGCCAATTGATCGTCGAAGGCGTCAAGAGTGAGATGTTCAAACTCCATGCCGCCCGTTTCGACGGCTTTGTCCGGGCCATCGATAGTTTCGCCCATTACATGGAGTATTCCCTTTCCTTATTGGAAAAGAAAAATATCGATCGCCTCTTCCATCCCGATTGGCCCATCTATACCTTGACCCACGATACCCCGCCTGCGAGCTACGGTAAAAACGCATCCGTGTCCAATTCCTATATCGCCAACGGCGCTGTGATCAACGGCACGGTCATCAATTCGATCATCGGCCGTGACGTCATCATCGGTGAAGGGGCCGTGGTGAAGAATTCGATCATTTTCTCCTCCTCTCGCATTGGCGATGGGGCCAAAGTCGAAAATGCTTTGGTGGATAAGTATGCCATCTTGACCCATGGCCATGGCATCAGCGGGGCGAAGAAGTCTCCCCTCTACGTCCATCAGGGAGCGATGTTATGAGAATCGCCATGGTGGCCGGCGAGGCCAACCCCTTTTGCAAATCGGGTGGCTTAGCCGACGTCATCCTTCCTTTGTCGCTAGAATATGTCAAATCTGGGCACGACGTTTTCGTGCTCGTTCCCTTCTATAAGCTGATCAAAGATCGGAAACTGGCTCGCTTCTGCCGCGTTGGGCAACTTGACGTGCACATGTCCTGGCGTCACGAACAAGCGGACATCTTCTTTAGCCGCTACGAAGGAATCAATTACTTCTTCATCGGTTCCATCTCTTATTTCGACCGGGAACGGATGTATGGATACGATGACGATGGCGAGCGTTTCGCCTTCTTCCAGCTCGCGGCCTTAGCTTGGCTGAACCAAGTGGAAGGTGGAGTCGATGTCATCCATGTCCACGACCATCAAGCCGCGATGATCCCCGCTTTATTAAAAGAAAAGAAAGCGGATTACCCCAATTTGGCTACGGCCAAAACGGTTTTAACGATCCATAATCCCGCGTTTAAGGGATATTTGAATCCGGACGCGTTACCGGAATTATATGAATTGCCCCGCTGGCTTTACGATGGCGGCCAAGTCCGCTTCGAAGGCATGGTGTCCACGCTTAAGGCCGGCATCATCTATAGCGATAAAATCACGACCGTCTCCCCCAATCACGCCAAAGAACTCCTGACCCCCGAAGGATCGATGGGATTAAGCGGCGTGTTGAAACTGCGGGAACGCGATTTCGTCGGCATCGTCAATGGCATCGATGAAGAGGAATGGAATCCGGCGACGGATTATTTCCTCATCAAGAATTACGACCGCGCCTCCTTCCGAGAAGGAAAGGCGGCGAGCCGCGAAAAGGTCGTCACCTTGTTCGGCCTTTCCGATAAAGGTGGCCCCAGCTTCGGGTTGGTCTCTCGCTTAACCAGCCAAAAAGGCGTCGATATTCTTTTACCCGTGGTGGAAAAGATCCTCGCCGACGGCAATCTTCTCTTCCTTTGCGGATCCGGGGATTCCATTTACGAAGAGCGCCTCCGGGCCCTCCAAGAACGCTTCCCGAAGCAATTCGGCCTTTATGTCGGATTCAACAGCCAGCTTGCCCACGATATCTATGCGGGTTCCGATTTCTTCTTGATGCCCTCCCAATTCGAACCTTGCGGCATCGGCCAATTGATTGCCAAACGTTATGGCGCCCTTCCGATTGCCCGAGCCACCGGCGGATTAAAAGACACCATCATCAGCTTCGATGGAAAAAATGGTACGGAAGCCGACGGATTCTTATTCGAAGACTATGACGTCCAAGGTTTTGAATGGGCCGTAAAAGCCGCAAAAGCCGCTTATTCGAACAAGAAAATCTTCGCAAAACTCGTGGTAAATGCCATGGAAGCGGATCATTCTTGGACCCATTCCGGGCAGCAATACCTCGATTTATATCTCTCGTTGATGGATTAATCTTCTTTCCTTTTTTAAGGAAAAACCTATAATGCTCCCCATGAGCTACGATTTTTCTAGTATCGAACGTAAATGGGCCGCCTATTGGGTTGAAAACGCGACCTATTATTGCGATACCCACGACTTTTCCAAACCCAAGTACTACATTTTGGATATGTTCCCCTATCCTTCTGGACAGGGTCTTCATGTCGGCCACCCCGAAGGCTATACCGCCACGGACATTTTGGCCCGCATGAAGCGGATGCAGGGATTCAACGTCCTTCACCCGATGGGCTGGGACGCCTTTGGCTTGCCCGCGGAACAATTCGCCATCGCCCAAAACAAACATCCCGATATCTTTACCCGTGCCAATATCGCCAACTTCAAAAAGCAGATTCAGGCTTTGGGCTTTAGTTATGATTGGAGCAAGGAAATCGCCACTGTCGATCCCTCTTATTACAAATGGACCCAATGGATTTTCCTACAGATGTTCAAACATGACTTGGCTTATTGCGCCGATATCCCCGTCAACTATTGTCCGGAACTTGGCACCGTTCTTGCCAATGAGGAAGTCATCGATGGCAAATCCGAACGGGGCGGCTATCCCGTTATCCGCATGCCCATGCGCCAATGGATGCTGAAAATCACCGCCTATGCCGACCGTCTGGAAAAGGATTTGTCCATGTTGGACTGGCCCAAATCCACTTTGGAGATGCAAAAGAACTGGATTGGCCGTTCCGAGGGCGTTGCCATCACCTTCAAAATCAAAGGAAGCAACGATACCTTTGAAGTGTTCACCACCCGTGTCGATACGCTCTTTGGCTGCACCTATTGCTGCTTGGCCCCGGAACATCCCTTAGTGCAAAAACTCGTTTCCGCGGAACAAAAAGAAGCGGTGGAAGCCTATGTCAAAGAAGCGGCTTCGAAAAGCGACCTCGCCCGCACCGGCACCGAAAAGGAAAAGACCGGCGTCTATTTGGGCGTCACCGCGATCAACCCGATCAACGGCAAGGAAATCCCCGTCTATATCGCCGACTATGTTTTGGCCTCTTATGGCTCGGGTGCCGTCATGGCCGTTCCCGCCCACGATGAACGTGACTATGCCTTCGCCAAGAAGCACGAGTTGCCCATTGTCCAAGTCCTCGAAGGCGATATTTCCGAAAACGCTTATGTCGGGGATGGGAAACACATCAATTCCTCCTTTGCCGATGGGCTCAACATCGCCGAAGCCAAAGCCGCGATCACCAAAGCTTTGGAAGAACAAGGCTGCGGTAAGCGCGTCATCAATTACAAACTACGTGACTGGATTTTCTCCCGTCAACGTTATTGGGGTGAACCCATCCCCGTCTTGCAAAAAGAAGACGGAACGTTCGTCCCCGTGCCCGAAGACCAGCTTCCCGTGGTGTTGCCCGACATGGACAAATACAAACCCGGCAAAGGTGGTCGTCCGCCCTTAGAGGAAGCGCCCTCTTCCTGGCTTAATGTCACTTTGCCTGATGGCAGTTTGGCCAAGCGGGAAACCAATACGATGCCCCAGTGGGCCGGTTCTTGCTGGTACTACATCCGCTACATCGATCCTAAAAACGATCAAGCGATCTGCGACGAAGCCTTATTGAAACACTGGCTCCCCGTCGATTTGTATATCGGCGGTTCCGAGCATGCCGTCTTGCATTTGCTCTATGCCCGTTTTTGGCACAAATTCCTCTTCGATATCGGTGTCGTAAGCACGCCCGAGCCGTTCCAAAAACTCTATCACCAGGGCATGATCCTTGGCGAAAACGGGGAAAAAATGTCCAAATCCCGCGGCAATGTCGTCAATCCTGATGACATTATCGTTTCCCACGGGGCGGACTCCTTGCGTCTATTTGAGATGTTTGCTGGCCCGTTGAACGAAGTGAAGCCATGGTCCACGACCGGTCTCGATGGGGCGAAGCGTTTTATCGAACGCGTATATCGTTTCGTCGATGAACCTTCCGTTAAAGAAAAACTGGTGGCCGAGAACGATGGCAAGTTGGACTATGCCTACAACTTCTTGGTGAAGAAGGTGACCAATGATTTTCAAAACATCGCTTTCAATACCGCCATTTCGGCAATGATGGTCTTCATCAACGAATGCTATAAGGCCGACCAAGTCTACCTCCCTTATTTCGAAGGATTCGTGAAGATGTTCTCTTGCGTCTGCCCCTTCGTCGGGGAAGAGATGTGGTCTTTGCTTGGCCATAAGGAATTGCTCGCATATCAAAGCTGGCCCACCTATGACGAAAGCAAATTGGTACTCGCCAATATGAAAATCACCGTTTCCGTCAACGGGAAGATGCGTGACGTCATCGAAGTGCCCACCGATAGCGAAGAAGAAGCGGTGAAAGCGGTAGCTTTCGCTTCGGAAAAAGTCCAACCCCATATCGCGGGCAAAGAAATCAAAAAGATCATTTACGTCAAAGGACGTATCCTCAATATCGTCGCGGCGTAAACGTGTATAATGTGAAAGCTCGGTACCCTAAGCGGACCGAAGCGGAGGCAGACCCTATGCAACTCGTTTTTGACATCGGTAATACGATGGCCAAATGCGCTTTCTTCGACGAACAAGAAGCGATTGTGGCCCGTTACCAAATGAAAACCATTCCGGAGAAGAGTTACGATGATTACCTCTCTCCCTTTCTCTTATTCTTAAAAAGCAAAGACTTGGATCCTCACTGCGTCAAAGGCGCGGTGATTTCTTCCGTCGTGCCTTCCTTGACCCCGCTCTTCTTGCGGATGATCCAGGAGGTTTTCGGCGTTGAGGCCAAAACCATCGGCCCCGGTTTTAAAACGGGTGTGGCGGTGCGGACGGATAACCCCAAAGAAGTGGGTGCCGACCTCATTGGCGATGCCATGGGTGTCCATGCCCTCTATGGCAAAGGGCCGGCGATTGTGGCCGATATGGGAACTGCGACGAAGTTGATTCTACTGGACCGGCAAGGCGATTTCGTTGGCTGTTCCATTGCTCCGGGATTAGGACTTGGCCTTTCCGCGCTGGTGAACAATACAGCGGCTTTGACGGAGGTTTCTTTGCAAATCCCGCCTAAAATCATCGGAAAAAACACGACAGATAGCATGAATTCCGGCTTGATTTACGGGGCCGCATTCCAAATCAAAGCCATGGCGGATGCGGTGGAAAAAGAAGCCGGATATCCTTGCCGGAAGATTCTTACCGGCGGGTATTCGGAATATGTTGTTTCGTTATTGCCCGAGTTCGAGTACGAACCGGATTTGTTGGTGAAGGGGTTAGAGAAGGCGTTGCTTTCCTATCAAGAAAAAGGATATGGACGATAAAACTTATGCGATCGTCGGGGTCGCGTTTCTTTCGGTCGCGATTTTGGCGACCCTGCTGGTATTTCAGCACGCTTATGGCGTGGAGAAAGACCCGCGAAAAACCATCCGCCGGATGACCGCGGACGCCATGATCATGGCCATCATTATGCTGATGACCTTTGTCCCGAATCTCGGTTACCTTGCCGTGACTCCGTTTATCTCGTTTACTTTGCTTCATTTGCCCGTGCTTTTAGGGGCGGCAATCGGCGGGTGGAAACGCGGCCTCCTATTCGGCTTTATCTTTGGGGTTTCTAGCTACGTCAACGCCCTTTCCAGCGCCGGCTTTAACCTCTTATTCGCCCACCCCCTGGTCGCCATTCCTCCCCGGATGGCGTTTGGGCTACTTGCCGGAATCGTCTTTTCCTTGATAGGAAAACTTTCCAAAAAGAAGCGGAACGTCCTATACTTAGGGCTGGCTGCTGCCGGTTTGACCATGCTCCATACGGTCATGGTATTTGCGGACCTGTATGCTTTTTACCCCGAAACCATCGGCGGATTGCTGACTTCCGGGACGCCGGCGGCCACTGGTACGGCCCTCACCTTCACCGTCTTGATCCTCATCGGTATGGCGGGGGAGATGGGTTTAGCTGCCTTCATCATCCCACCGTTAGTGGTGGCGTTGAGAAAAGCGGTGCCGTCCTTGTTTCAAAAATAGAGAGGTAACTTTATGGCTAATTTCAAGAAACTCGCCAAAAACTATGAGCACATCGGTTTGCTCGCTTTGCAAGAATTGGTAAGGAAAAACTCGGTTTATGACGCGACGACCATCGCTCCTGATGCCCCTTATGGCGCGGGGGTAAAGTCCGCTTTGGATTTCGTGGCCAAACTTGGAGAAGATTATGGTTTCCAAGTCGATCGCTGCAACGGTTATGCCACCGAAATCAGTTTTGGCGAAGGGGAAGGACCCTTAATCGGGATCTATGCCCACAGCGATGTGGTCCCCGTTTCCGGGAAATGGGATCATCCTCCCTTTGGCGCCGACATCGTCGGGGAAGGGAAAAACGCCAAGATGATCGGCCGTGGCACCAGCGATGATAAGGGACCCTTAATCGCCGCTTTGATGGCGTTGAAGCTTTTGAAAGACAATGGCATGATCCAAGGCTATCTCGTCCGCTTGGTCACCGGCGGCGACGAAGAACGTGGTTCCTCTTGCCTGAATTACTATTTCCATGAATTGAAGAAACCCGATTCCGATTACGGCTTCACGCCCGATGCGGATTTCCCTTTGATCTTCGCCGAAAAAGGCATCACCCATGCCTCCGCTTCTAAGAAGATGAATCTATCTCCGATCTTGGCCATTGATGGTGGGGTCGTCTCCAATGCCGTCTGCGATAAAGTGGTCATCACCTTACCCAAAGACGCCAAACTCAAAGCCGCTTTGGCCAAAGACGTTCCCGGTTCCAGCTATGACGAGGCCGGGGAAATCGCCATCGTGACGTTCCGCGGCAAATCCGCCCATGGCTCCATGCCGCAAAATGGCGAAAACGCCGCCCTCAAAGCCTTCGCCTATCTTGGTGATTTCTACCACATCAATGAGTTGGCGCGTCTTGCCTTAACCTTGTCCGATCCCAATGGACGGGGCTTTGGCGGTTATAGCGAATCCCCCAATTTCGGGGTCGCCAAAGATTCCACCTACAACTACGGCATCGTGAAATATGGCAGCGATGGCGTTTTGCACCTCTCCATCGATTTCCGTTATGGGGAAGCGGGCAACCCCGAAAAGAATCTGGCCGCCTTCTCCGAAAAGACGGGCTTTGCCGTCAAAGTCGATAGCCAATTGCCGGTCCTCTTCTTCGATAAGAAGTCGCCCTTAGTCTCCACCTTAATGAAATCCTATCGCCATATGACCCATCGCTTCTTCGATAAACCGATGGCCATCGGTGGTGGCACCTATGCCAAAGAAGCCAAGAACTGCGTGGCCTATGGCTCGGCCTTCCCCGGACATAGGGGGGACATCCATTCGCCCAACGAATACATCTATCTTTCCGACTTCTACGCCCAAATCGCCATCTATGCCGATGCGATTCACGCCTTGGGGAAATTAAAAAAGTGAGAGGCCGTCATAAAGCGTGGGCTGCGCCGTTTCTCGCCGACCACCGCGACATCGCCATCGAAACCGTCGATCCGAACGATCCTTTCTTCGCCTCGTCCCCTTTGTTTTTGGAAGTGGGCATCGGCAAAGGGGATTTCATCATCGGTATGGCCAGCCGTTTTCCCGGCCATTACCTTGGCTTAGAGAAAGAGATTTCCATCGCTGGCATCGCCGCGAAAAAGGTCGTTGCCAGCGGGCTCGATAACATTCGTCTACGCGCGGATGACTTCGATGACGTCTATCCCGAAATCGAAACGCTTCGCTTCGATAAGATTTTCCTTAACTTCTCGGACCCTTGGCCCAAAAAGAAACACGCTAAGCGTCGCCTTACCGCCGCGCCGCGATTGAATCAGATGGGCGCTTTGCTCAAAGAAGGGGGTTTCATCGTCATTAAGACCGATAACGATATCCTCTACGAATTCACCTTAGAAGAAATCGAAAAGACCAAGCTTACCTTGGTCGTCAATTTGTTTGATTATTCCGCCGACGAAAGTGGCGACGTCCAGTCCGAATACGAGAAAAATTTCCGTTCTTTAGGGCAACCGATTCACCGCATCATTTTGAAAAAATAAGAAGCAGGCACATTTCCAAATCTACGGAATTGCCTATCTTTGTAAAACTTTTTCTTCGACCACGTCTAGATTTACGGAATATTTTCCAATTTCATGAAAAAATTTTCATTGCAAGAGTTTGAACTCCCTCTATAATGCGCGTGGGAGGTTCCTCTTATGCAAAACCTAAAAGACCGTATCACCATTTACCAAGTTGCCCGTGCGGCCGGGGTTTCCTTAGCTACCGTTTCCCGCGTCATCAATAACCGCGAATCCGTCGCTCCCGCAACCCGGAAGAAAGTCGAAGCCACGATCACCGCCCTTGGCTACAAGCCCTCGGGACTCGCCCAGGCTTTGGCGACGAATCGGACGACCAATATCGGCGTCGTCATCCCTAGCGCCAACTATGTCTATATCGCCAACATGCTTTCCGGCATCACCGAAGTCGCTCGCGAAAAGAACTACACGTTAACCTTATTCTCGACTTCCCATAGCCGCGAAGAAGCCTTGTCCATGATCGACAAAGTTATTACCACCCATGTCGATGGCGCCATCATTTTCGACGACCAATTGGGACCCGAAGACGTGAAACAGATCGCTTCTTATAACATCCCCACCGTCGTCGTCGACAACAAAATCAGCGGGGAACACGTCGGGGACATCCATTTCTCCTACGATGCGGCGATTCGCAAATTCATCATCGACTACTATGAAAAAGGCGGCAATAAGCCGATGACCTTCCTCCATGCCCATAACACCGGCCGTTTGCTTTCCCGCTGCGAAAAGCAATTCGTGAAAACCCACCAAGATCTAGGCCGCGAGGGGAAAATGATCAATTGCTCGGACTCCTACACCCATACTTACAACGATTTCCTCGATCTCTTCCGCGAAGGCCCACAAAACGGGGGTTGCTTCATCTGCTACCGCGACTCAATTGCCGCAGCCGTTGAAAACGCCGCCGGAGATGCTGGCTTACGCGTGCCTGAGGATGTCGAAGTGGTGTCCCTCGTCGGCACCAAATACGCCTACATCTGCCGTCCGAAAATCACTTCCTTCCATATTGATATGGTGGACGCGGGGCGGCGCGCGATGTACATGTTGACCGATCTTCTCCATGACGAACTCATTGAGAAAACGGCCCGTATCGAACCTCGCTTATTCATCGGCGATTCGACCATCAAACGGTAAAATAACGAAGACCTGCATCGCAGGTTTTCTTTTTCCCTAAATTTTTAGCACTCTCCTATTGAAACTGCTAAATAACCGTCTTATAGTCTTGCCGATACAGGAGGAATGACCATGATTCAGCCATTACAAAACAATGTTTTATTAGAAAAAATCCCCACCGAAAAGAAAGTGGGGTCCATCGTGCTCACCACGGAGAAGAAGGTGGGTAACGTCGCGACCATCGTCGCCATCGGCCCTGGGAAAACCCTCGATGATGGGAAGGTGGTCCCGATGAAAGTCAAAGTCGGACAAAAAGCCATTTACCGCGAATATAGCGGCACCGAATATGAAGACGAGGGGAAGAAGTATTTGCTTGTGAAAGAAGACGACATCCTCGCCGTGATCGAATAAGGAGGAAAGTAACATGGCCAAACAAATCAAATTTGCCAAAGAAGCAAGACAAGGAATGGTGGAAGGGGTCGATACCCTCGCCGATACCGTCAAATTAACCTTGGGCCCCAAGGGACGTAACGTCGTCCTCGATAAGGGATTCGGCTCACCCCTGATCACCAATGATGGGGTCACCATCGCCAAAGAAATCGAACTAAAAGACAGCTTCCAGAACATGGGGGCGAAGCTCGTTTACGAAGTGGCCTCGAAGACCAATGACGCCGCTGGCGACGGCATCACGACCGCCACGGTTTTGGCGCAAGAAATGATCCATCGTGGCATTTCCGAAGTCGAAAAAGGCGCAAATCCCGTCTTCTTACGTGCCGGCATGGAAAAAGCAGGTAAGGCCGTTGCCGAAGAATTGCTCAAGATCAGCCGTCCCATCGATACCAACGAAGACATCCGTTCCGTCGCCACGATTTCCTCGGGTGACGCCAGCGTGGGTGCACTGATTGCCCAAGCCATGGAAAAGGTAGGCAAAAACGGCGTCATCTCCGTCGACGATTCCAAAGGCATCGAAGACGAACTCTCCATCACCCAAGGTTTGGAATTCGACAAAGGCTATATCTCCCCTTATATGGTCTCCGACCGTGAGAAGATGGTGGCCGAGCTCGAAGATGCCTACGTCTTCGTCACCGATATGAAGATTTCCAATATCAACGATATGCTCCCCTTGCTACAAGGGGTGGTGGATAGCCATAAGCCGTTGCTGATCATCGCCGATGACCTCGATGCCGATGTGACCTCGACCCTTGTCGTCAATAAGCTTCGTGGCACCTTCAACGTCGTCGCGGTGAAAGCTCCGGAATTCGGGGATGCCCAGAAAGCCGCCCTTCAGGATATTGCCATCACCACCGGTGCGACCTTCGTCTCCAAAGACCTAGGCATGGAATTGAAGGACGCCACCTTGGACGTCTTAGGCAAAGTCCGTAGGGTCACGGTGAAGAAAGATAAGACCATCCTCGTTGGCGGGGAAGGCGACAAAGCCCAAATCGCCGCCCGCATTGCCGAATTGCAGCATCAATTCGCCGCCTCGAATAGCGAATATGATAAGAAAGGTCTCGCGAAACGCATCGCCAAACTCAGCGATGGCGTGGCCGTCTTAAAAGTGGGGGCCCTCACCGAAGCCGAACTCAAAGAGAAGAAACTTCGCATCGAAGATGCCCTTAACGCCACCAAAGCCGCCGTTGCCGAAGGCATCGTCATCGGTGGTGGGGCTGCTCTCATCGCGGTCTATAACACCTTGAAGCCGATTCTCAAAGACACCCGTGCCGATGTCCAAGCCGGGATCGATGCGGTCTTAGAATCCTTGTCCGCTCCGCTCCATCAAATCGCCGAGAACGCCGGCTATGATGGCGAGAATATCGTTACCCGTCAAAAGACGGCGGAAGCCAATGTCGGCTTCAACGCCAAAGATGGTGAATGGGTCGATATGTTCGAAGAAGGAATCGTCGACCCGACGAAAGTCACCCGTTCCGCGGTGCTTAACGCTTCTTCCATCGCCGCCTTGTTCGTGACAACCGAAGCTGCCGTCAGCGAAATCAAAGAAGACAAACCCGCCGCCCCCGCGATGCCGGAAATGTATTAATCCTTTGCAAAGCACCCGTTCACCACGACGGGTGTTTTCTTTTCCCTTTGGGAACTTGATAATTCCTGTGCCCTCACCCATAATCTTTTTGCCGATGGAAACGCTCCGTTTGTATTTGCTCGATGTTGCTTCCCTCCCCTTGGAAAAGGCGGACCTTTTAAGTGCTTCCGAGCAAACGAAAATGCATCGATATGTCAAAGTGGAAGACCGTCGCTTGTTCCTTGGGTCGCGTTTGCTTTGCAAAAAGGTGCTAGGCAGCAGCGAGTTCTCCCATTTGGATAACGGAAAACCTTTTTTGGAAGCGGGGCCATCGTTTTCGCTTAGCCATTCCTATCCTTATGTTGCTTTGCTCGTTGGCGAAGCTTCTCCCGTTGGTGTGGATCTCGAAGCAAAGGAGCGGGTTCTCCTTTCAAAGTTAGAGGAATATCTACCTCCATCTGATCGGGATCGGGTTCCAGACCTTGCCTCATTATGGTGCCTCAAAGAAGCGATTTATAAGGCACGTGGCAAAGACTATTTCAATCCCAAGGCTCCTTTCGAAGAGATCTCGAAGGATCAAGTCCGTTTCGCTGGGGGATCCTTCTTTTACCGCGTTTTAGAAAAAGAGGGTTTCGTCATCGTCGCAGTCTCTTCCACACCTTTCGAGGCTGAAATGATTACGGTTGATCTTTGATCAAGCGAAATCCCACGAGAATTCCGCGTGCCCATTCTTCCCCCGCAATGACTCGTGCGTCTGCCTCTCCTTCTTTGGGAGAGGCATGATATAATCTTCCCGATGTTGAAACGTCTGACCATTTCCAACTTGGCGATCATCGAAAATGCGGAGATCGCTTTCGCGCCGGGTTTTACCGTTTTAACCGGTGCCACCGGGGCGGGAAAATCGCTATTAATTGACTCTTTATCATTGCTTCTTGGGGCCCGTAGTAGCAGCGAGCTCATCCGCCAAGGGGAAGAAAAAGCCAGCGTCATCGGGGTGTTCGAAGTGACCTCGAAACGGTTACGCGGTGTTTTGGACAGTTTGGAAATCCCCGTCCTCGATAATGAGCTCACGATTGAGCGGATCCTTAGCAAAGGCAAGAGCACGGTCAAAGCCAATGGGGTGACCCTTTCCCTCTCTTCGTTAAATACCCTTTCCCGTGTGTTGGCCGATATCCATAACCAGTTCGATTTCGCCAAAATCGTCACGCCTGAAAATTATTTGCCTTTAGTCGATGGATTTGCCTTTGAAGCCATTCGTCCCTATCAAGAACGTTTCGATAACGCTTATGGAGCTTACCTTTCCTTAAAGAAAGAATACGAAGAATTGCTCGCGGAGAAACAACAAATCGAAGCCCGTCGCGATTTCTATGCCTTCCAACTCGATGAATTGAACAAAGCGAATTTGGTCGAAGGCGAAGAAGAATCTTTAGAGCAAGAGCTTTCCCTGTTAAAGAATTACGACAAAGTGTATTCCCTCTCTCAAGAAGCGTCCCAAATCGTTCATGAAGATTTCCTGGATCGCTTATATGAATTGCAAAAGACTTTGGGGAAGCTCGCCCTCTACCAAAGCCAATACCAAGAGATTCAGCAAACCTTGGAAGACCGTTATTATGAATTGGACGATTTGCTCAATACCCTGAAGAAGGATTTGGGCGATCTCGATTACGATCCCTCTCGCCTCGATGAATTAATGCAGCGCGAATCCGATTTGGCGATCTTGAAACGTAAATACCAAAAAGATCTCGCTGGTTTGATCGCCTATCGCGAAGAACTCAAAGGGTTCCTTGACCAGAACAAGTATGGCGAAGAAGCCCTATTGGAAAAGCAACAAGCGGTGGAGCAAGCCAAGAATCATGCCATCCAGTTGGCGCGTGACCTCTCCACGGTCCGCCAAAAAGCCGCAAAGACCATCACTCAGGAAATGGACGCGTCCTTGAAGGACTTGCTGTTGCATGCTTCCTTTGCGATTGAGTTCCGTGAAGTCGAACTCTCGCCTACGGGCATCGACGAGGTGGATTTCCTCATCGAAACCAACGTGGGCGAAGGCATGAAGCATTTGGAAAAAGTCGTTTCCGGAGGCGAAGCCAGCCGCATCATGCTGGCCCTCAAATCCATATATATCAAAGCCAATAAAATCGCCACCGTGGTCTTCGATGAAATCGACACGGGGATTTCGGGCGAAGTGGCGGAAGCGGTGGCTCGCAAAATCGCGGAAATCGCCTTGTCGAGCCAAGTCATCGCCATCACCCATTTGCCCCAGGTCGCTTCCTTGTCCGATCACCATATCCTCGTCACCAAATCGGTCCGGAATGGTCGCACCTTCGCCAGCGTGAAAGAATTGGACCTCGAAGGGAAAATCGAGGAAGTCGCCCATTTGATCTCAGGCGAAAAACTCACCAAAGCCCAGCTCGATTACGCACGGGAAATGGTGCTATCGAAAGGAAAATAAAGGAGATTTTTATGAGCAAAAAGTTGCAAATCCCCAATCGAATCGGCGTTTTCCATCGTTATAACCAAAAGCCGAGCACGATGGAATACGGTTACCATTACGACTATAAAGACCACCTCCCCTTCACCCCGCCTTTAAGCAAACGCCATATCCGCCTCTGGATTCCCGAAAGCTATGACTTTGCCAATCCCAAGCCCCATCCCGTCCTCTATATGGCCGATGGGCAAAACATGGTCGACCGTTATCTTTCGGCGTATGGGGATTGGCATTTGGACCGCGTGATCCGCGACCTAGGAAAGCAAGGCTATCCCGAGCCGATTCTCGTCGGCATCGATTGCCCGAAGAATCCGCGTCGCCGCTCCAACGAATTGAACCCGCCTTATCCAATCACCCGTCCTGAAATCATTAAGGATGAATACCCCAACCACCCCATCGCCAATCGCTATATCGATTACATCGCCAACGAACTCAAGCCCTACATCGAATCCATTCTCTGCGTGGATACTCGCAAGGAAGCCACCGGCATCGGCGGTTCCTCGATGGGTGGCATCATGGCTTTCTATGGCTTTATGGCCTATCCGGAAACCTTCGGCTATTCCCATTCCTTCTCGCCGCCGTTCTTCTTCTATACCCACGACCAGCTCGATGCGATGCTAGAGGACAACCACGTCTCGCCCGAAACCCATGGCAAAGTCTATCTTTATGTTGGCGGTAAGGATTTCGAAAAAATCTTCGTCGAAGGCACTTTCTACATGAAAAAGAAATTGATGGCCCTCGGTTTTGGGAAGGACCAATTGGGCTTTGCCCACGACAAAGACGAAATCCATCATGAAGAGGCGTGGTATCGTTATTCCCCCGCGGCCTTAAAATTCTGGCTAAAAGATTTGCGCTAAAACGAACGTTTTGCCTTTTTCCTTCGTTTAATAAGTGGAGGAACCGATGGAAATCGATCGTAGATGCATTGACCTATATCTCCAAAAAGACGAAGGCGCCGTCACTTTCGTCTATTCGAAAACCAGCCGCTTGCTGCGTCATGTGGCCTTTTCGGTGTTAGGTGATGCCTCTTTGGCCGAGGATGCCATGATGGAAGCCTATGTTTCCACGATGGACGAGCATCTTCGTTTCCCAAATGGAAAGGCCTTCGTAGCCTATTTATGTAAAGCGACGAAGAACCAAGCCCTGTCCTTGGCTCGGAAAATCGGCCAAACCGTTGAACTTCCCGATGATGAAATCGTCGCCTCGCCTCAGGAAAAACTCGAAACGGGGATGCTGCCGATTCTCAAACGGGTGTTATCGAGCGAAGACTACGACATCATGATCCTCCACGTCTGCCAAGGGTATTCCTTTCAAGACATCGCGACCTTCCTTGAGCTAGGAAGCGCCGCCAGTGTCCGCGGACGTTATTTCCGGGCGAAAGCCAAAGCCCGGGACGCCTTGAAGCAGGAGGGACTACGATGAGCTGGAAAAAGCAATTACGGGAGGCGTACAAAAAAGAACTTCCCGAACATGGTCCGCAACGTCTACTAGAAAAAGCGGGACTGGAACCGAGTAAGAAAGCGAAGACTTACCACGATTTCCGCCGCCCCCTCAAAGTCGGGATTGCCGTGGCCGCCACAGTTTTGTTCGTGGCTCCCATCGCGGCGTTTCTTGCTAGCGGTTTCACCACGAAGAATAGCTTCTCCGCGAAAAATATCCGTTTCGATGCGGCAACACGCGTCTCCTTGCAAAAACAACAAGCGGTGGCCCTCAACCAAATCGAATATACCGACCACGATTATGAAGAGGTGCCAATCAGTGCGGAATTTAGCGCATCCGTGAATGCCTTTGCCTCTTCCTTCCACCAAAGCTTTGCCACCCAAGATTCCTTCCTTTATTCACCTCTTGGCCTGTATTTGAATTTAGATTTGCTCTCCCTTGGCGCCAGCGGCCCCGTCGCAACCGACTTCCAAATCTATTTAGGTACGAAGGCGCTACGCGATGCCAATGTCGTGAAAGCGATCGAGGGCAATTTCTTCACCGGCAATTCCGGGGCCGCCCATATTTACCAAGGCGCCTTTTTAGAGAAAAACCAACCCTTGCAAGCGGGTTATGTCGATGCTTTGACGAGCCGCCGCTGCGAGGCCTTCTCCTTAGATTTAGCAAAGGGAGGCTCCGCCATCGGGGATTGGAGCGAGCAACATATTGGCATCCGCTTATCCGCCGAAGACCTTGACCATCAGGATCTTACGATTGCCTATTGGCTTACCCTCTTAGATTTCAAAGGGCGGTGGGATGTCGCTTATGACAGCGCAAAAACCAGCAAAAGGCCCTTCTATGGAAGCGAAACCAAGCAACTCGATTTCATGACTCATGCCGTGTGGATTGGCACCTATGGCCAGCAAACCAAAACCAATCCTTATCGAGGCATCTACGATTATGGCGATTACGTTTCTGCTTATGATTCCTACCGCCATGGCTATTCCATCCAATACCTCGTTCCCAAAAAGGTGGAGGATGATATCTTCGCTTTGACCCAAGGGAAGAACATTTTCGAAGAGGACCAGACCAAGGCTTTGCCCACAAAAGAAGGCGAAGAAGGAGCGATCACCAACCTGGTTTACTATTTGCCGAAATTTGAAGAAAGCACGAAACTGGATTTGACCGATTCGGTGAAGAAGATGGGCCTATCCTCTCCCTATTCCAACTTCCAACATTCGTTGGACCGTGCCTTCGTTTTGGATGATGATGGAGGCGTGGTGAAATATACGAAGCAAGTCAACCATATCCGTTTCGACGAAGACGGCACGACGGCCCGATCCATCACCTGGTCCATGGGTATGGCGGGCGCCGCCGCCCCGATTGGCGGAAGCGCGACCTATGTTGTGGATTTGAATCAGCCTTTCCTCTATGTGATTCGCGATCCGCATGGCCTTCCCTTATTCTGTGGGGCGTACCGCGGATAGCTTTGCTTGTTTTCCTTTCGGGCGCGCGGTATAGTGAGCGCAGATGAAAGCCTTTTTGGACCGCTTCTTCCACGTTCACGAACGTGGTTCTAGTTTCAAAACCGAACTCGTCGGCGGATTGCTGACGTTTATCGCCATGAGCTATATCATGCCCCTCAACGCCTCGATTTTGGCTTCGACTGGCATGAATCAAGTCGGGGTGTTCGTGATGACGGGCGTCCTCAGTTTCGTTTGCACCATGATCATGGCCTTGGTGGCCAATTATCCCATCGCCTTGTCCACGGGCATGGGCCTTAACGCTTATCTGGCCTATACCTTGTCCAACGCGCTATTCACCTCTTGGCAGCAAAAGATGATCCTTTTGACGATCTCGGGTTTGCTGTTCTTTATCTTCTCCTTATCGCCGATCCGGCGAAAACTTATTGAAGCCATTCCCCATAACATCAAGGGGATTATCTCGGCTTCGCTTGGCGTCTTCATCATGTTCGTGGGCTTAAAGGGCACCGGGCTGATCGCCAATGACGAAGGCACTTTGGTGACGTTAGGGAACTTCCTCGATCCCGCGGTCATCCTCGGGTTCTCCGTGGTAGTCATCACCATCGGCTTAACTTTCTCCAAGCGGCGTTTCGTCTCCACCCTCGCCGTCCCCATTGGCATCGCCGGGGCCGCGGTGCTTGGGTTGATTCTTTCCAGCGGCATGATTGCCTCGGGCCAAATCGTCAATGAAAATGGGGCTTGGGTCTATACCTTCGCCAATCTCAAGGGCGTCCAAACCTTGTTGCCAATCGCTCCTTCCTTCGATAAATCGCTGACGTTTGGGTTCAATGCCGCTTCCGTCTCCGAGGTGTTCCTCTATGGAACCTTCGCCGGCTACAATTCGTTTGGCTCCGATTTGATCCACGTTTTGACCACCCCAGCGTCCTATTTAGCCATCTTCTCCTTAATCTTTGTGAACCTCTTCGATACCACGGCCACGCTAGTTGCCGTTGGGGAACGGATTGGGCTTATCGATGAAACCGGGAAGATGCAAGGCTATCGCAGGGCGATTCTGGCCGACTCCACCGGCGCGTTGATCTGCGGTCCCTTAGGCGTTTCCACGCCGACTTCCTTTGCCGAAAGCAGCATCGGCGTTTCCTTCGGGGCGCGGACGGGGCTATCTTCGGTGGTGGTGGCCCTCTTATTCCTCTTAAGCTGTTTCATCTATCCGATTTTCTCCATCTTCACCGCGGGGAGCGTGACCGCGTGCGCCTTGGTGTGTGTGGGCATCACCATCACCATCGGTTCCTTCTCACGCATCGACTTCAAAGATCCTTTGGTGGCCTTTACCGCCATCGTCTCCGTCGTCTTCGCGGCTTTGACCTATTCGATCACCAACGGAATCGGCATGGCCTTCATTTGCTACGTCATCACCCTTTCCTTCTCCCATCGGTGGCGCGAAATCACCCCGACGATGATTATCTTAGCCTCGCTATTTTTCCTCTCCTTTATGGCCAATGCCGCCATGCCCTTATTCCAAGAACTCAGTCATAAAAACCAGGTGGGATGAGAATAGACCTTCCAGTTGGAAGTCCAACTTTTGGGTCTCATCGAAGAAAAACCGCCCTTTTTTGGACATCCAAATAGGGACGGTTTCCAGTTTTGTTAAGCGACTTCGACTTCTTTGATTAGCAGTTCGTTGCCTTGCTTCAGGACGGTGTTCTCGCTATGGCAGTGGGGGCAGACCTTGGCATAGGTGATGGTGTCATACTCCTTGCCGCAATCCAAACAAGTGGTATAGGCGTGGATGATCTCGATGTTGAGTTTCGAGTCGCGGAAGAGGTCGTCGTTTTTGGTAAACCAGGACCAGGCATCGGTGAGGTAGTGGGGGACGACCCCGGAGACGGCACCGACGCTTAAGGTGACGGATTTGACCTTTGTGACGGGTTTGCTCTCCGTTTCGAAGAAATCGTAGAGACTATCCACGACGTTGGTAATGATGGATAACTCGTGCATTTATTGTTGTTGCTTCGCTTTCGCTTTTTCCGCTTTCTTGAGTTCGCGGGCATGACGCTTGACGGCGAAGACGCGCTTGATCATGTAAGGCAAGACCTTGGACATCGTCTTCTCACAAGGAATGAGGTTGCTCGCCTCAGGGATATCGCGAGAGAGATGGATGGCATCGAAGGCGCACTTGGTGGTGCAAACGCCGCAACCGATGCACTTGTTGGGATCGACGATGGAGGCGCCGCAGCCTAAGCAACGGGCGGTCTCGATCTTGACTTGCTCCTCGGTGAGGGTCTTGCGTGGATCGCGGAAGGACTTCTTCGCATCGATGCTGCCATCGAGCATTTCTTCCTGACGCGGCGAATTGTCGTAGGATTCGATGTAGATATCGTCTTTGTCGAGGGAGATGAATTCCATCTTGTTGATGCCTTCGTCCTTATCGGTGCCGGGATGGGCGATGCGGTGGAGGGCATCGGCGGCCATTTTGCCGGCGGCGATGGCATCGATGACGAACTTCGGACCGGTGAAGACATCCCCGCCGACGACGATCTGAGGATCTTCGGTGCGGTAGGTGTATTTCTCGGCGATGGGCGCGCCATTGGGCTTGGTGGTGACTTTGGTGCCTTTGAGCAAATCGCCCCATTCGATGGCTTGGCCGATGGCAAAGATAATGCGGTCGGCTTTGACTTCGACGGTTTCGTTTTCGTCATATAAGGGCGAGAAACGCTTGGTCTCGGGGTCGAGGGTGCGGGTGCAGCGCTTGAAGACGATGCCACAGACATTGCCTTTGGCGTCGACTTGGACTTCCTTGGGTCCCCAAGCGGCTTCGATCTTGACGCCTTCTTCCTCGGCTTCTTCTTGTTCGAGTTTGGAAGCGGGCATGGTGTCCCGGGTTTCCAGGCAATACATCGAAACGGAATTGACCCCCATACGGGAAGCGACGCGGGCGCAGTCGATGGCGACGTTGCCACCGCCGACGACCACGACATTGCCCTTGATGGCTTTGCCTTGGCCTTCGTTGGCTTCCTTAAGGAAGTTGACGGCGATATCGGTGCCGGGAGCGGTGTCGTTAAGGACGCCGGGACGACGGCCGCCTTGGCAGCCGATGGCGAGATAGAAGGCGCAATAGCCTTGCTTCTTGAGTTCGTCGATGGTGATGTCTTTACCGACCTCAACGCCGCATTTGATTTCGACGCCAAGTTCTTTCATGACTTCGATTTCGGCATCGATGACGGCCCGTTCGAGCTTATAGGAAGGAATACCATAACGGAGCATACCGCCGGGGAGGGCGTTCTTTTCGAACACGGTGGGACGATAGCCTTTGATGGCGAGGTAATAGGCAGCGGATAAACCGGCGGGGCCTGCGCCGATGATGGCGATCTTCTGGGGGAATTCGAAGTCCGCGGCAGCGGCCGGGATTTCCTTTTCCGGGATGAAACGGGTCTTGGGATCGAGGTCGCGTTCGGCCAAGAATTTCTTAACGGCATCGATGGCGATGGCTTGGTCGATGGTGCCACGGGTGCAAGCTTCTTCGCAGCGGCGGTTGCAGATACGTCCGCAGACGGCGGGGAAGGGGTTGTTCTTCTTAATCAAGGCCAGCGCTTCCTCATAGCGACCTTGGGCGGCCAGTTTGAGGTAACCTTGGATGGCGATGTGGGCCGGGCAGGCGGTTTTACAAGGCGCAGTCCCGGTGGGGTAGCAGTTGACGCGGTTGGCGTCGTTGTAGTCTTCGGTCCATTTGTGACGTCCCCATTTGGTAACAAAGGGATCGTCCATCCGCGGATATTGGACTTCGGTTTTGTCTTTCTTGCAAAGCTTTTGGCCCAAACGGACGGCACCGGCGGGGCAATATTCGACGCAGCGGCCGCAGGCGACGCACTTTTGCTTTTCGACATGGGCAACGAAGGAGGAACGGGAGAGGTTGGGGGTGTTGAAGAGCTGCGAGGTACGGAGGGCGTGGCAGACCTTGGGGTCGCAGTTGCAGATGGCGATGATCTTTTCCGCGCCGTCGTTGTTGGTGATTTGATGGACGTAGCCGTTTTCTTCGGCTTTCTTCAAGATGCGAAGGGCTTCGTCTTTGTTGATGTAGTGGGCCTTTTGGGTTTCGACGCAGTAATCGGCCATGTCACCGACGGCTAAGCACCAATCGGCGGCATCACGGGCGCCACCGACGCCCAAGACCTCTTCGCACATGGTGCAAGAGCAGGCGGAAGCAGCGATGTGGCCTTCATATTTATCGAGCCAGTAGTTGATGTGTTCGATATCGATGGAACGGGATTCGTGTTCGATGGCCTTTTCCACCGGGATTACGTGCATCCCGATGCCGGCGCCGCCGGGCGGGATCATTTCGGTCAAACCATTGAGGGGATCAAACGTCATGCGTTCGAAGAAGCGGGCGACTTCGGGATGGGCTTCGATTTGGTCGCGGCGCATATTGGAGAATTCGGCGCTGCCCATGACGAAGCGGGGGAGGACATAAGCCCGTTTGCGGCTGCCGTCAGGTTGGACGGGATAGTGCCATTCGATGAGCCCAGTGAACCCCATGTGGTAGAGGGTATCTTCGAGTTCTTTTTCGCTTAAGCCGAGTTTTTTGGTTTTCTTCACCATTTCCTCGAAGTAGTAGCGGGTGCGAAGCTTCATGGTCAAAGCGATTTGGGCTTCGGTGTCCGACACGAAAGCGGCGAGGCCGTAGTATTCGGGATCCTCGTAGTTGATTTTCCGGAATTTCCGGTCGGTGATTTTTTGGCCGAGTTGAAGAATCAAGGGCCGTTTGGGCTGATTCTTAATCTCTTCCCAATTGGGGGGTAAAACGTGGACGACGTCTTCGAATTTCATGCGTTGTCTCCTTTAGGTAGCCTAACTATATCTTTTTCAAAAGAAAAAGGCAAAACTAGTTTCGGCTTTGCCAAAAGGTGGGGTTGAAGGACGCGACAAAAGTTTCGATGCCAGCGTCTTTTTACTCTTTCGAAGAGGGGGCTGGCGGAAGGGAAATCGTTTCCCTGCTTCGGAATCGCGTGATCGCTTAGGCGAAGAATTCCGTGGGGTTGGAGATCTTTTGATAGCCACCGAAGGAATGCTGTTTTTGTTTGATTTGCTCGTAGAGGGCCTTGCCGTTGAATTTGGTGGTGATTTCGTCCGCTTTTTTGGCGATGTCGATGTCTTTGAAGACTTCTGGATAGACGGCTTTGGCGCAGAACCAGCTGTTAATTAAGGCGGTTTCGGCGTTGATGTAATAAGCGTTATAGGCCATTTGGAGATAGACTTCGCCGGTTTTGAACGCCTCGCATAAGGAGAAGTCGAAACCTTTGCCGCGGATATTCTTTACGGCGGCGGCATCGAAGATCATCACGTCCATCTGCGGTGCCAAAGCGGCGAATTTTTCCGGGGTGATGGCCCCCACGCCGGAGAACGTAAGGTCGGTGCAGACGTTTTTGATCCCCGCGATTTGGAAGGGCCGGTAATTCATGGTCGTCATGAATTGGTTGGTGGTGCCCCAATTGCCAAGGCCGGAGATATAGACGTTTTTCTTGCTTGCGGGTGCGATGTTTTTGGTGGCTTCGGAAATGGCGGCTTCTTCGCTTTTGTAGAAATCGAGCAGTTCATCGGCCCGCATCTTCTGCCCGGTGGCGACCCCGAGGAGACGAATCGATTCTCCGAATGTGGCGATATCGAGTTGCCCGCCGACGCCATAATCGACGACCATGACGGTCGCTCCGGTGGATGCGGCCAAAGCATCGGCCTGGGCCACGTCTTGGTATTCGGAAATGATGAGGTCGGGTTTGGCGGCGATCAGCTTTTCGGTTTCCGCCTCTTTGGCATTGGGACCACCGATGCCGGCGCTGACGGTGATGGCGCTAAACGCCTCATGATTGGCGATGACGTAGGGACGGGCCACGCCGTCGAACATCTTGGGACGGGTGGTGGTCGTCAAGGATTCGTTATCGATTTCCTCAATCGCGCAAAGCTTAGAGACGTCGCCTACGTAGGAATAAAGGCGAAGCGCCCCGGCGCCGATGCAGGCAATCCGCTTGAAATCCTTATTCACGATGTCGACTTCCCGCCCGATGATATCTTTTTCCTTCACGGGTGTTGCGGAGCTGGATTGGGACGAATTACCCCCACAAGAAGCAAGTAACGCGGGTAATAATAGCAGCAGGGTCTTTTTCATGGTTTTCTACCTCCATAGATGAAATAGGTGCCTTCTTCAGTCGTTAATTTGGTGGTCTTGATGCCAAAGGTTTTTTCTACCGTTTCTTCGGTAAACACCGAGACATCGCCCTCAGCAATGGCACTTCCTTCCTTAAGGAAAAGGAAGTGGTTGCCGGTGGCAAGGGCAAGGTTGAGGTCGTGAATGGAGAAGAGGATGGTTTTGCCTTTTTCTTTCGCCAGTTCGGATACGGCGGAGACGATGGCGGATTCGTTGGTAATATCGAGATTGGATGTGGGTTCATCGAAGACGATGATATCGGTTTGCTGGGCCAAAGCCCGGGCGATGGCGACTTTTTGCTTCTCGCCCCCGGAGAGTTCCAAAACATTGCGCTCGGCAAAAGAGGCGAGACCCATTTCTTCCAAGGTGTCACGAACGATCTTTTCATCCTCTTTGCTCGGGGCGAAGGAGAAGTAGGGCAAACGTCCGAGCATCACCGTGGCAAAGACGGTGGCGGGGGCAAAGGAAATGGATTGGGGGACGTAAGCGATTTTGGCGGCACGCTCCCTCGCTTTATACTCGGAAAGCGGCTTCCCTTCGATCAGGATTTCCCCCGCAACGGGGCGCAGCAAACCGACGACGGATTTCAGCAACGTGGATTTCCCCGCCCCATTGGGCCCAAGGATGATGCCGACTTGGCCTTTTTGCAGCGTGAAAGAGACATCACGGAGGACATCTTCTTGCCGTTTGCCATAGGAGGAGGAAAGGTGACGGAGCTCGATCATGCTTTGTCTCCTTTCCTAGCGAAAACCAAATAAAGGAAGAAGGGTCCGCCAAGTAAGGCCGTGACCGCCCCGATGGGGATGGCGGTCCCTTGGCCAACCAAGGTAGACACGAAGTCGGCGAATAGCAGTAGCAGCGATCCCGAGAGTAAAGAGGCGGGAATCAATATCTTATGGTTATGGCCCACGATGCGTTTCATCGCGTGGGGGCAAATGATGCCGACAAAGCCGATGACCCCTAAGTAGGAAACCACGACGGCGGTGATGGTGGAGGCAAGCAATAAGGCCACAAAGCGAAGCAAAGAGACTTTGACGCCGAGGCTTTGGGCGATTTCCTCGCCGCTGCTGAGGGCGTTGAAACGCCATTGCAGGATAAAGAACACGATCGTGGCGACGGCCACGACGGAAAGCATGATCCAATCGGTTTCGAAGGTTGCCCGGTCTAAGGACCCAAACGACCAAAGGTAGGTCGCGGCAAGGCCGACGTCGGTGGCGTAATACTGCAGCAAAGTGGTTAATGCGCCCCAAACCGTGCCTAAGGCTAGGCCCGCCAAAACCACCGTTTCGGCGGAAAAGGAACGGATTTTGCATAGACCGAGAATCAGTAAGGTGGAAACAAAGGCGAAGAAAAAGGCGACCGCGGAAGTGAGATAAGGATTGATCCCGGCGACATAGTTTTGGATGTTGTTGCCGGTGCTAAGGAATCCCCCGGCAAAGCCGATGATGGCCAAGTTGGCGCCAAAGACGGCGGCGTTTGAAACGCCTAAAGTGGCGGGGGAGGCCATCGGGTTTTTCAAGGTGGTTTGCATGATTAAACCCGCCACGGAAAGACCGGCCCCGGCGATCAATGCCGCAAGGGCACGCGGCAAACGGATGGTTTGGACGATGGTGACACTCCCTTTATCCCCAATCCCAAACAGGGCTTGTAGCGAAGGGACGAAACCAAGATTCGCAGGACCGACGGTCAAACCGGCGAAAAAGAACACCAGCACCAACACCGCAATAACGGTGAGCACCAGGGTGTTTTTCTTCTTTCTGCTAAGGGTTTTTCTAGGGGAATTCCGGCCGAGTTCGTTCGCCATGAGGCGATATTAACAAAGCGGTTTCCAAAAGAAAACAAAGATGCATCTTTTGTTCGATAAAGTTTCGAATTAACGAACAGATTGTTTCGTAATATGATGTTTTTATGGATCAGCGACAAGTCAAAACCAAAGTGGCCCTCTACCACGCTTTCGGAGAGTGCCTGAAAGAAAAAGACTACGGGGAAATCTCCGTGGAAGACATCCTCCGGGTCAGCGGGGTTTCCCGTTCCACCTTCTATGCCCATTTCAAAAGCAAAGACGATTTACTCGAATCAATTTCCCGCAATATCTTTGCCCATGTCTTTTCCCATTCCCTTTCCCAGGAATCGACCCACGATTTCTCCCATGCTTCCGTGCTGGATTACCGGCATCTATTCACCCATATCTTTTATCATCTACGCGACGACAAAGAATTGATTCAGGTGATTTTGAAAAGCTCGTGCCGTGACGTCTTTTTGGAAGAGTTCCGCAAGGGCGTTGGCCCGCTGACGGAGCGGTGCGTCAAAGAAGGGGTGTTGCCCCATCCGGGGATCCCCGAAGCCCTGGCTTTTATGCAGGTGCGGGAAAACTTCGTCGCCTCCTTCGTCTATTACTTTGAAAACGGGTGCGTGGAAAGCCCCGAGACGATGACTTCGTATTTATTCCCTAGCGGGGATTAATCTTTTTTGGAAATCGAGAAGGAGAGGAAATTCTTTCCTTCCGCCCGGGTATAACGGAGGGCGCTGGACATATGGGTGGCGAGGAGGATGCCGAGTCCACCGGGTTGGTCTTCCTGCTTTTCGATTTTGGCCGTCACCGGATCAAAGGGAACGCCGTCATCGGAAAGGATGACACGTACTTCCTTTTTCCCGTAGGAGAGGTGGAGACAAGCTTTGGTGGCGCCGGAAAATTTGACGACGTTGGATGCGAATTCATCCAAGACCACGTTTAACGGTGCGATCACGGAAAGATCGAAGTGGGGGGAGAGGGTTTCCTCAACGAAATCGGTCATTTTGGCAAGGCCCTCCATCGTCGGCTCAAAGGGGCAGACGGCTTGGCTGGCCATTTCGAAGTGGAGCAAGCAGGTATCGTCGCTTTGCTCGGCGCCGTTAACGAAAGCGGCGACTTTCTCATCCATCGCGGCGAAGAGATCCTCGCCCGAAAGCAAGGGATTCTCGTTGAGGGTGGATAGGATCGCTTCTTTGCCAAAGAGTTCGCCTTGGGGGTTCATGGCTTCGGATAAGCCATCGGTATAGAGGAAGAGGGCATCACCTTCTTCCAATGCGATACTTTGCTTTTTGAAGGCGAAGTCTTCCAGACACCCTAAGGGCAAGTTGGGGGCCTCTTCGAGTTCGGTATAGACGCCTTGGTGACGCAGATACACCGGCTCATGGCCGCAGTTGACGTAATGGAGCTCTTTCTTTTCGGTATCGACGAGCCCAAAGAAACCGGTGACGAAGAGATCTTCGGTGTTTTCTTGGGCCAACGTGTTATTGATGGCTTCGATATCCAAACCACCCAATAAGAGTCGGGCCACGCTGGCGGCGCGGGCCATGAACAAAGCGGCTGGGATCCCTTTGCCGGAAACGTCGGCGATATAGAACCCCATATGGTGGCCATCGATGCGGAAGTAAGAGAAGAAGTCACCCCCGACTTCTCGAGCCGGGTGCATTTTGCCAAAGAACGAGACACCTTGGTCGATCAAGGAAGATTGGGGCACCATCGAGCCTTGGATTTTTTCGGCCAAAGCCATATCGGCGGCGCGTTTTTGTTCTCTTGCCGCGGCCCCGGCGACTTCGCTAGCGTATTCCTTCATGGCCCCTTGCATGTAGTAGAGGGAGTCGTTGAGGGTGGTCAGCTCGTTGGTATGGCGTTTGGGATCGAGTTTGAAACTGTCGGTCAAGTGCCCGCCTTCCATCGCCTGGACATAGGCATCGGAAGTTTTTGATAAGCGCCGAATCGGACGGAGCAAACCGAAGTGGATCCCAAGGAACGAGAACACGACCATCGCCGAGAAGGTGGCCACCGTCACCCAAATGAAACTCGACATGAAGTCTTGGGATTCGTTATAGACGGTCGCCAAAGACGTATGGCGGATGATCCACCAGCTGCCCATCGGGTCTTGGATGCTTTTGGCCGTTCCGGAAATCATGTAGTCGGTGTTGCGGACTTCGTCATGCCAAGTCTGGCCATAGAAAGAAGCCCCCTTCATGTTTTCGATGACCAAGGTATCAAACGATCCGGGGAAAGAGGGGTTGTATATCGAGCCGGAGGCATGGTTGAGGACGGTGACGAAACGGTTGCGGGCGGCATCAAAGAAACCAACGCTTAAATAATCGGCATAGTCCCCAAGCAACCCGCTGGGGAAGTTCGTGCTGAAGTCCTGATAATTCGCCCCGTTGATCGCATCGTTATAGAGGGAGCGGTAAGCATTTAGCCCCTCTCGGTCTGTGGGCATGGCGTCGATGGGATGGGCTTCGTAGACGGCTTTGATATCGTTGCAAGCGGCCGCGGTGGTCGACGGCATCGACCAGAGGGTGGCGACCAGTTGGGTTTGGTCGACGGCGACGGCATCGTCAAAGTCAGCTTTTCGGATCGAATAATAAGAGGCCAGCAAAGCTGCGGTTTGCGTTGCCAAAACCCCCAGCAGAACCGGCAAAAGAATGGTGATGGATAGAGAAATCTTCCGTTTTTTCATAAAACGGTGACTTGTTGGTCAAATCCGGTCACGCGGAGAATCTCGGACACCAGCGGATTCACGTTGGTTAAGATGACGTGGTCTTTCCCGCCCAGTTTTTTCCGTTGGGCGAAGAGCAAGCGAAGTCCCGAAGAGGAGAGATATTGGAGTTTCGCGAAATCGAAACGGACGTCGGTGAATCCCGATTCCGCTTCCAAGGCAGCGGCAAGCTCGGCCGAGGTGAGCGTATCAAGCCGACCCTCCAAAGCGATTTCGAGCGTGGTGCCATTCATGTTTTTGATGATATTCATAGGGACCTCCTATTTGCCTATGGCAATCTCCATAATTGTGTTATTGGTGTTGAGAAGACGCAAGTATTTGAATTCACTGGCGACTTTACGGATGACGGGGATGCCGTTATAACGCATCTCTTCTTCTTCCCCCGGCGCCAATGCGGTGGGGTCGAAGGCGATGCCATCATCGCGAATGCGAACGAGCAAGCCAGTTTCGGTTTTGGCCAAATTGATGTCGATGTATTGGCTTGCGGCGTTGCGCCGGAATCCATAGGTCATGGTGTTGGCGATGATTTCCTCGCTGGCAAGAGCCAGCAAACCCGCGGCTTTTTCGTCGCCCCCCAATTCGAGGGCATAACGTTGCAATTCCTCGACGATTTTCGAGATTTCCTCGGTTTTTGCGGGGATTGAGAGTTCGATTTGCTGTTCGTTTTTCTCGGCTTTCGGTAGTAACAAGAGCCCATCGCCGGAGAAGCGGCCAAGCTTCTTGCCAAGTAGGATGAAACCTACCGTGAGCAATAAAGTAGCGGCTTCCATGATGATGGAACCATAGGCATAGCCCATGACGGATTGGGCCTGCATCAAGAAGAAGATCGTGACCGGACCCACGAGTCCGCTGTGGACGACATTGGCCACCATCGCGGGTGAGTTACGCATGATGGAAGGATAGTAATACGCGAAGAATTTATTGACGGAATAAAGTAAGAACGAGATGCAATAGATCCGCACAACGGCCAAGGGATCGCCGGCCATGCCTTGCTGAATGGATCCCAAATCGACGCCGAACATCCAGAAGAAGAGTTGGGGGAAGGCGATGGAAATCACCGTCAAAGCGGTGGTGACCCCCATGGTGATAAGGAAGACACGCCGGACAATGGAACGGATGGAGAAATAATCTTTTTCGCCAAATAAGGACGAGATGACCGAGGGCATGATTTGCAGAATGCCAAGGACGAACAAATCGATGACAAAGGAGAAGTTCGAGAGCATCGCGTAAAGCGGCATCTCGACGTCGCTAAGGTAATTGATGGCGGCGATGTTGAGAATGAGAAAATAGGCAAACGAGAGCACCATCAAGGCCCCTGAGGAAGACCCGGCCCGAAGCAATGACGGCGTCAAAGAGAAGGCGCCCTTCATCGAGACGGTCATATCCACCACGCGGCGTTTGGACTTTAAATAAGGAATGAAGACCACCATGCCGGCGAGCATTCCGATACCCGTGGAAGCGGCCACGCCCCACATGGCGAGAGAAGGGTCGAGGAAAAGGCAGAAGAGAATCTCACTGCCGATATGGGCGATGTTGGCGATGATGAAGAAGGCGGCCCCCAGATTCGGGTTATTATCCGAAGAAAGGAAATAGGCCAAGGTGATGCCCACCCCCAGCAGCGGGGCCTGGCAAGCAAAAACCTTAATATATTGGGCGATCATCGGCGCCAAATCTTGGAATTGCCCGGCAAAAAGCTTGGCGATTTCATCCCCGGCAAAGATGCCGATGGGGATGAAGATGAGGGAGAATAAGAACGATAGCAGCATCGCAAGCTTGAAGGTCTGAGAGGCCTCTTTGACCATGCGCTTGCCGATGAAATTGGCACCGACGATGCTGGCGCCGACCCCGATCATCATGGCGGGGATTTCCACCAGGAAGACCGCGGGAAGGGCTAAGGAGGAAGCGCTAAGGGCGGCGTCTCCAAGGAAGTTCCCGATGACAATGGCATCGGCCAAAGAGCCGAATTGCATGGCCAAAACCATCAGTACCGTCGGGATGAGGTATTGATAGAACTTGCGACGGATGATTTTGTCGTTGCGCGGATAAGCGACGTTCATAAATCCTCCCCGTCGAAGAAACCGAGGGTCGCCAAGGATTCGATGGAACGTTCCAAGTAGCGACGATCGGTGATCGGCCATTTATAGCCAAGCCGGTAAAGGGCTTTGATCGAGAAGGAATTGTCGGAGAGGATGAAGGCGTGGCTTTCTCCCGAGGACGTGTCATAGGAAATCAGCGAAGAAACGGCCATGTTCTTCGTTTCGTCTTTCATGAATTCCGCCAAGCGTTGCTGGAAGACTTCATCGCGAACGATATCGACTTTGTAACCATAGCCGTTGATCGCGGAGAGGACGTCGCCGAATTCGACTTCGTGGGAGTTGGCGCTGTGGAAGAGGGTGAATTTCTTCGGGGTGGAAGAAAGCAGCAACACCGTCTTGGCGACTTCGTCGATCGGCGAGAAGTCGATGGTGGCATCGGCGGCGGAGACGGGGAAACAACCTAACAAGACATAGGCACGGAGGGAGTTCATGAAACTATTGGTGCCGGAATTGACTTGGAATTCGCCATCGCGTTCGCGGCCCATTAAGTTCCCAACGCGGATGACTTTGCCATCCAAACCGCGTTGGTTGACGGCTTCGATGAGGGCCTCTTCGGCTTTGATCTTCGAATGCACGTATTTATTGGAAATGTCTTGACCGAAGAAGATTTCGTTTTCGTGAATGCGTTTGGTGTCGGGGAATTTGCCGTTGATGTTCTCCCCGGCAACGGAGAGGGTGGAGATCTGCACCAAACGGGCTTGGTGGGCGAGGGCCACCTCAATGAGGTTCTTCACACCACCGAGGTTGACGCGTTCGATGGAGTCGTCGTTGCTGAAATGTTTCACGACGGCGGCGCAGTTGATGATGAGGTCGAATGGTTCGTCGCGGAGTTTGTCGCCTAAATCGGGCGCGGTGACGTCAGATTCGATGAAACGGACGCGCTTCGCGATTTCTTCTTCAAAGAGGTCGCCAAAATAATAGGCAAGCAGCGTGGCAAGACGATCATTGGGCGAGAGCCCCTTCCCACCGCGGATGAGGGCCAGGATTTCCACACCCGTGTTTTGAATGAGCTCACGGAAGATATGGATGCCAAGGAAGCCGGTGGCTCCGGTAAGAAGGGCGCGTTTGGGCTGGAATTCGGCTTGGATATCATCGACCTCGGCAATGACGTTATATTCTACGCCTTCGGTCACGGGGACCTCTTCTTCGACGGCTTTGTTCGCACTAGCCTGGCCGTGGCTCTTCACCAAAGCGGCCAAATCGGTGACGGTCGGATTATCAAAGATATCGCCATAGGAAATGGGCAATTTCTTTTCGAGGGCGAGCATCGCGACTTTGGAAGCACTTAAGGAGGTGCCACCCAAATCGAAGAAGTCATCATCGATGGAGAGCTCTTTGACGCCGAGGACATGGGCAAAGATATCGTAGATGGCCCGTTGCGTTTCGTTGCGCGGCAAGCGGACGTTGCTCTTTTCCCGGCTGATGGTCGGCTCGGGCAATGCCTTTTTGTCGACTTTGCCGTTTTGGGTCATCGGGATGGTGTCGAGGTGGACAAAGACCTTCGGGATCATATAAGGCGTCAGCGACTTGGCGAGGTGCGCTTTGAAATCGGCGGTCGGGATTTCTTCTTTGCTTAGATAATAGCCCACCAAGAACTGGCCTTCTTCGGCGGTTTCTTTGACCAAGACGACGGCCCGGGAAACGCCAGGATAGGAAGTCATGTTGTTCTCGATCTCATCGAGTTCAACGCGTAGACCCCGAAGTTTGACCTGGTTATCCTTGCGACCGAAGAATTCGATGCGGCCATCGTAGTTGATGCGGGCCAAGTCACCCGAACGGTAGGCATAGACGCCTTCGAATTGGATGAATTTCTCTTTGTTGAGGTCATCCCGGTGGATGTAACCACGGGCCACGCCTTCGCCGCCGATGAGGAGTTCGCCCACCGCGCCAAGGGGCAAGCGGCGGAGTTCCTTATCGATGATATAGGTTTTGACGTTGGCGTCGGGGAAGCCGATGGTGATGCGCGCGGAAGTGATTTCGTCCATCGTGCAGGTGACGGTGGCTTCGGTGGGCCCATAGCCGTTATAGGCGCGGGCTTTCATGCCACGGTCTTTCATCTTTTGGATTAAGGAAGCGGGGATCGCCTCGGCACCAAGGTCGATGGCCTTGAGGTTACGGAAGGCTTCCATGACGGCCTCAATTTCCAAAAGGTTATTCACGTAGGAGGGCGTGGTGGTGAGGATGTCGACTTTATGGGCCAACATACGCTTGGCCAAAGCCACGGGGTTGAGGATTTCGTCTTCGCTGGCCATGACGGTGGTGAGGCCGTTAGCGAAGGGGACGAATTCTTCTTGGATGGATAAGTCGAACGATAAGGAGGCCAAAGCCACGGTGACTTTCGCGTTATCGCAGTATTCGTTGACCACGTAATTGTGGGGGTTCTTATCCACGAGATTGGCCAAACTATGGTGCTCGATCATGACCCCTTTGGGTTTGCCGGTGGAGCCGGAAGTATAGATACAATAAGCGAGGGATTGCGGGGAAATCTTCACATTCACCGGGGTTTTGGAGGCTTTTTGCAGGATATCCTCAATCAAAAGGAACTTCACGCCGGGATAGGCTTCTTTCTTCTTTTCGTAGATATCTTTGGTGGTTAAGACGAAGCGGGCACCGGCATCCTCGATAATGTAACCGATGCGGTCATCGGGATAGGCGGGGTCGATCGGCAAGAAGGCGGCCCCGGATTTCAAGACGCCTTCTCTTGCCACAAAGGCATTGGCGATGCGCTTGGTGAGGGTGACGACTTTCTCATCGGGTTTCACCTGCAGTTCCAGCAAAGCGTTGGCAATCTGGTTGGTACGGACATCGAATTCCTCATAGGTGAGGGTTTCGTCGACGCCGATGATCATCTTTTGCTGCGGATGGGCGGCGACTTCCCGAGCGAGGTAATCCAAATATAAGGGGAAGGCCAGCGGTTCTTCGGTGGCGTTATAGACGTCCATCGCCTTTTTATCCGCCTCATCGACGACGGCGATGGAACCGAGGTTGCCTTCTTCGAGGAAGGCTTTCGCGACCATATCGAAGACTTTGGCAAAGCCGGTCATGGTTTCGTTGCGATAGAGGTTTTCGGGCGCTTCGAAATTCAAGAGATAGCCATTCTCTTTGAGGAGGCAATCCACGGAGAAGGGGGCTTTCGCCTCATCCCCGTCCAAGGGCAGTAACTCAATCGGGGCCTTACCTAAGCGATCGGGAAGGAAGCCATCCCCTTGATAGGCGAACATGACTTCGGCCTTGACGCCAAATTCATGGCTGACCTCGGCGAAGGAATACAAAGTATTCTCTTGGCTCTTGATCAATTGGGCCTGCACTTCTTTGACGAAATCGAGACGTTTCTTTTCGGGCGCGCAGATGGCATAGACGGGCAAGGTCTTGACGAGCATCGTCACCGTGTTGAGGAAAGCGGCTTGGTCGCGCCCAGAGTAGATGGAGGTGAACAAGGCATCGTCATTGCCATTCCATTTGGAAAGAGCATAGGCGAAGACGGCATTGAAGAAGCCGTTGGGGTTGATGCCATTGGCTTTGAAATACGCGGCGACTTTCTTTGCATCGACGGTTAAGGGAACCGAGACGATGAAAGGTTTGGCGGAAGTGGGAAGTTCATAATCTTTCCGCGGCAAAGAGGGGCTATCGACGCCACGGAGGAAGGATTCGTAATGGGCTTTTTCCTTCTCAAGTTCTTCCGCGGTGGCCTTCTTTTGTTCCTGATAAGCGATCGAAGCGGGACCTTTGAGCTCGGGCTCGATGGATTCGCCTCCCATGATTTGGCCGATTTGGGCCATCATCAAAGCCAAGGAGGAACCATCGCTGGCGATGTGGTGGGTATCCAAATAGAGGTAGTGGTTTTTCCCTTGATAGATCTTGGCCTGATATAACGGGCCTTTGAACAAATCATAGGGAGTGAGTTCGAAGGGGAAAGAAGGATCGCCTTGGATCCGTTCCACTTTGGCTGGCTCAAGGCCAGGCACGAATTCGACGTCGCTGCCTTGGCTTTGGAGGTGGGCTTTGATTCCCGGATGGGCATCGATGACGGTCTTTAACGCTTTCTCTAAGGCCTCTAAATCAATCGAAGGATCGAGCTTATAGAGCAAGGGGATGTTGTAAATGGTGGAAGCGGGGTGCGCCATCATTTCCACGAAGATCCCTTGCTGGGTTTTGGTTAAGGGATAAGGACCTTCCGGAATGGCTTCTTCGGGTGCTTCCTCACCTTGGAGGGCGGCAAGTTGACGAACGGTCGAATGCTCGCGCAGCTCTTTCATGGAGATTTCCAGTCCGCATTCGGAAGAGAGTAATCCCATGTAACGGATGGAGGAGATGGAGGTGAGACCGGCTTCGAATAGATCGGTGGTGACGCCGATTTCCTCATAGCCAAGGAGTTTCTTGGTTAAGGCAAGGATGGCCTTTTCGCGAGGATTGGAGGGTGCCACGATTTCCCCGGTTTGACGGGTGGGGACAGGAAGGGCACGCTTGTTGACTTTGCTGTTTTGGTTCAGGGGGATGGCGTCGAGTTGCATCATCGCTTCTGGCACCATATAAGGCGGTTTGCGTTCGCCGATGAAGCGTTTGATGTCGTCGATGTCCAATTGGGTATCCGCGACGAAATAGCCAGCGATGAACATGCCTCCGCTGGCGGCCGGGAAGGCTTGGACGGTGGCATCCTTAATCCCCGGATATTCGCGCAAAACACGCTCGACTTCACTGGTTTCGATGCGGAATCCGCGGATTTTCACCTGGCCGTCTTTACGTCCGATGAAGTCCAACGTTCCGTCTTTGAGGTAGCGGACGACGTCGCCGGTGTTATACATCTTCGCGAAGTCCCCGGTTTCGAAGGGATTGTCGATGAAGGCTTTCGCGTTTTCCTCGGGGCGGTTGAGATAGCCGCGTCCGACTTGGTGTCCGGAAGCAAAGAGGAATCCGGGGGCGCCATAGGGAAGGCGACGCATCTTCTTATCGAGAATAAAGGTATGGGTGATGGGCAAGGCTTTGCCAATCGGGACACGGTAATAGAGGCGGTCGACGGGATGCATGGTGATGACGATGGTGCATTCGGTCGGACCATAGCCGTTAACGAGTTCAAAGGATTTGGGTGGGGCGACCGGGACGAGTTTCTCACCGCCGACGCAAAGGGATTTCAGGGAATGGTTATCCTGGCTTTCGGCGAATTGACGGCCGACCTGGGTGGTCATGACGCCGTAGCAGGCTTTGTGCTCTTCCAGATATTGGTTGAGGCGCGGCAAATCCAAACGCATGTCTTCGGGAACGACGACCAAGGTGTTGCCGTTAGTGATGGCGCCATAGAGGTCATACATGTTGGCGTCGAAACCGAAGGAAGCATAGGCGAAGAAGTTATCGCCATCGCCGATATCGAAGTATTTGCGTTGCCATTGCGTGAATGCGGAGATGTTGTGGTGTTCGAGTTGGACGCCTTTGGGTTTACCCGTAGAACCCGAAGTGTAGAGCATGATATAGAGGTCATGCGGATCGGATTTGGGTTGGGGCAAATGGAGCAAGGGGAGGCTGGGGACTTCGTCGAGGAAGAGGATCGGCCCTTGGTAGGAGGCGACTTTACTTTCCAAACCACGCTGGCAGATCAAGAGTTTGGCGGAAGCGTCTTCCATCATGAAGGCAAGACGTTCGTCGGGATAAGAAGGATCCAAAGGTTGATAGGCCAAACCGGCTTTGAGGACGCCCACGGGAGTATAACCCATGGCAAGGTTACGACCGACGAGGATCGAGACGATGCTTTGCTTGGGGAACTTTTTCCCGATGAGGTAATCGGCGATGCGGTCGGAAAGGTCGCCGAGCTCGGCATAGGTCAAAGACTCCTCACCGCAGATGACGGCGGGCTTATTGGGATTGTTGGCAATCGAATCACGGATATCGTCGACGAAATCGTGGGAGAAATCGTAAGAGGACAAATCGGTTTGGTTATACGAATCCAAAATCGCGATATCTTCTTCTCCGCAAGGATCCATGTCCTCGAGCTTTTCTTTGGAAAGAAGTTCTTTGCCAAAGTGGTCGATGGAGGAAATGAGGTGACGGATGGAATCTTCCTCATAGAGATCGCTGCGGTATTCGGCGCGGACAAAGAAGGCGCCGTCCCGACGGAAGATTTCAAAGGTGATCTTTTCTTTGCCGTCGCTGACTGGAATAAGTTCGACGTCGACCTTCTTCCCATCTAAGTTGGTTTGATAGTAATAATCGCCTTGGTAAGAAACGAGGACCTCGGGATGGAAGGAGGTGTCTTTGACCAAATCCAAAAAGGAATAGCGGCGTTTTGCAATGGTTTGGGCCCGTTGTGCATCGATTCCTTGGACGTAAGCGAGGGTTTCGCCCTGATCGATGTGGTTTACATAGAAGGGCAAGGTACGGACAAACATCCCATAGGAATTTTTCATGTCGGCATCGCGTCCGTTGTCGACGAAAGCAAAGGCCACTTCCTCGGAGAAGGAATAGAGGCCAAGGGTCAAAGCCGCGCTGGCTAAGAAGAAGGAGGAACGGCGGATTCCGGTGCGCTTCATAAAGGCGGCGACCTCTTGATCGTTCCATTCCTTTAAGGGCATGTCGAAACGGGCATAGGCAACGGTGCCATCGTCTTTATCTTGGGTGGGTAAGCTTTCGACATCGACGCCGCCAAAGGTGTCTTCGAAGTACTTCTTTTCTTCGGCATAGGCTTTCTCTTCGCGGGATGCCTCTTGGGCGGCGGCGAGTTCGGCGGCGGATTTCTTTTCCACGGGGACTGCCTTGCCTTCTAAGGCCTGGGCGAATTCTCGATAGAACAGCGTGAGAGAGAACCCATCCATCAAAGCGTGGTGGAAATCGCAGAAGAAATAGTTCCCCTTTGGCGTTTCAAAGAAGCGGAAACGGTAAAGTGGGGCATCTAGCAGCGGGAAGGGCTCAATGAGGGCGGACCGGTCAATGGAATCCACCTGTTCTTTGTTTAGCACCCATTGTTCGGCGGATTCGTATTGATAGAGAACCCCGTCTTCCATTTGGAACCGGGAGTTTAACTGCGGATGGGCTTGGAAGATTTTTCCCAAGGCTTCTCGCGCTTCTTCGAGGCGATGATTTCCAATTGGGATCAGGGTCGGAAGGTTGTAGGCATCGGTGTCTTCGAGACAGGAAAGATAAATCCCGAGGACTTCTTGACTGGCTTTGACTCTTTTCATAAAAGGGCCTCCATGGATGGCGATTATCAAACTACTGATAATCGGTGCTTTTCCGTAATTGTAAGGGAGAGACGAGAAAAGCAAAAGCACTTTTCCTTAGAAAAGGGCATGACGCGGTGCCAAAAAGGTTTGGACGAGTTCTCATAATAGGTTTCGAGTTTTTCCCGCACGGCATGGTAATGGGGCTATAAAGCGGGATCGAATTGGCTTCCCATACCCTCGAGGATGATACGATTGGCTTCCTCAAAGGACATCTTTTCCTTATACACGTCTTTGCTAACTAGGGCATCGAAGCGTTTATGGAAGATGAAGCCATAGACCAAGGCTAACAGTAAGGAAACTCCGAAGTTTACTAAGTAGAATAAAGGACCATAACGGAAATTGCCTGTTCGTTGAGAGTTTGGCAAACCTCCCGAAAAAACAAATACGTCTGGGAATTGACGCTTCTTGCCCTTGTGGTATGAAGGGGATTCCGTATAATTTCGCTTATAGCGAGGAAAACGTTTATGGCAGAAGAAAACCTTTCTGTACCCGAAGCCGAATTAGACCAAGCTGCGACCCGAAAAAAGAAGAAGGAACGCAAACTGCCGGGTATCAACGCCCCGGATATTCGTTATCGCGGTCCCTTTTCGTATCAAACCCTTCGTATCATCGCCTGGTTCTCTTTGTTTTTGACAATGCTTGGCTTCACCCTCTCGGTGACCGCCACCTTCGCTCCCCCGGGAAAAGGCGTTCCCGAAGTCGTCACCGACATTCTTACGAATTTCAGCGTGTTGATGACTCCCATGTTCTTGCTCGCCAACTTCGCGCTCATCCTTTCCGAACGACGCCCATATAAATTCATTTTGATTTTCTATGCCGGCATCACGGCGGCAATCGCATTCCTCTTCTATGTTTATGGGGAACGTTTGCTCTTCTTGGTGGCACGTCTCATGTCCGATACCCCGGAAGAACAACGGGCGTTCTTGAATGCCTTCTCCGCGAATTTCCTGTATAAAGGCTTCAACATCTTCTTGGATTTATTACTTTGCACGCTCTTCATGTATTTCCTCAATTACAATCCCAAGAAGCTCTTCCAAGGCAAAAAGATCATTATCTTCCGCCTTTTGGCCATCCTGCCCTTGGCTTATGAAATCGTGTCGAACTATTTAAAAGTCTCCATCGTCTATGGGTTCATTCAATCCATGCCGATCGAAATCGCGCCTTGGCTGACCACCAAACCGATTATGGCCTTCCTCGCCTTCGTTGTGATCGCCTTATTCATTAAGCTCCGTCAGCGAATCTTCCTTCGTCGCCACGGGAACTACGAACAATGGAAGGAATATTTGGAAACCAACGCCAACTCCTTCCATGTCGGTTTGTTCATCTTCATCACCTTCCTCGTGGCGGCTGTCGCCGACTTCTTCCTCCTGGTCATCATGCTCGCCTTTGGTCTAGGTGGCCTTGATGGGGTGGATGAAGCCAGTATCGCCTCCGGCATCGAAATGTTGTCTCGCATTGGAATCGGCGGAGCGGTCGTCTTCGCCCTGGTTGCCCCGGTGGGTTTGCTCTTCTCTTATACCCGCGTCCCGAAGCGGCCGCAAATCGACTTGCTCATCCCCGTTGCCGGGATTCTTGTCGCGGTCATCACTGCGGTGGAAGGGGTCTTCGCCTTCTTCGCCGGCATCGGCGGATAATCCAACAGAATTCAGAGAAATACGGCGCGATTGCGCCGTTTTCTTATACTTGGCTCATTTATGGATACGATGGGTTCTCTTCGCTGAGGTGACATAATCGTGGCTTACCAGGCCCATTGATTTGGCCGACAAAACCGTTGTGGGAACGACTTTGTGACTTGGAGCGGTTCTTTCCCGTGGGCCATAATGAAAGCTTTCCACGAGGTATATAATGCCTCAGCGAATGCCACTAGTGTGAGTGGGCCATAGACTCCTCATTTTTTGACCCGCAAAGATAAAAGGAAAAGTGGTGGAATACGCACTTGGACACGATTGCCGATGCCCGGACCTGCCCTCAAAGAAAAAGCCCGCTGCGAATAGCGGGCTAAGTTGGGGTGGGGCGATTAGGATTGTTTGGGGGGAACGATGCTGACTTCGCCGGTCTTGGGCTGGTAGTAGAACTCGTAACGACCACTCACATCCACGGTCCAATCGACGAACGAACCCTCTTCTTGGCCTTCGATCTTGGTGACTAGCGAACCATCGGCTTGACGGATGGTGACCTTTTTACCGGTGGCCAAATTGAGGGCCGAGTAGAAAGAGCCATCTTCTTGTTGCCGCATCACGAGTTGGACGTTGCCATAGGTGATAATGGCACGGGATTCGGTGTGGTTGGTATAGTCGTAGACGTAGTCGGTGGCATAGTCGTTGACGATGACGGTGGCGCCGATTTGCATCTGGCTGAGATCAACGCCGGATTCGGGTGCCGCATACATTCCAGCAAAGCCCGTGGCACGCTGAGCGTCATAGACATCGCAAGCAAAGGTGTAGGTTTTTCCATCTTCGGACGGTTGGAGTAATTCGATCGGGCCGGTCACAAAGTAATAAGGATTCTCTTCGTTGGATAAGAGACCGAGCTCTCGATAGCGGAGGAAGCTGTTAAAGGTGCCGGGGTTGGACACACTTTCGCCACCGGTGCGTTGACCATTAATGGTCACGACATAGGCATTCTTGATTTCTAATGTGCCATTGTAATTGAGCGTGGTTCCGTAGAAGAGGACTTCGTCACCTTCTTTGAGGATATTCTCGGAGTTCCAGTTGTTGCTTAACGAGGCACCTTCAAATCGGCTGATGTAATAAAGCATCACCTGTTTACCGGCAGCATTATCGGCAACGTAAACCTTGGTGAGCGCGCCGTTGCTCTTGCTGATTTCGGCGTTTTTGGCAAACACAACGGTGCCTTTGAAGAAGCCGGTGTACTCGACTCCCTCCTCGGCGAACTTGGCGGCTTCGGCGATGTCCTTAGGATCGAGCAAGGTGCCTTGGTGGACGTTCTCATAGGAAATGACCTGGCGACTATTGACTTCGATGAGGACTTTGGCGCCATTGTGGATTGCACTGAGGTCCAAACCGGACTCGGGGTTGGCGACGCAACCATCAAAGTTGAATCCGTCGGACAGGGAGAAGGTGTAGGTGCCTTTCTCTTTGTCATAAAGGGGTTCGTCGATACCTTCGAGTTGGAGATAGTAAGGCTGGTCATTCTTGATGAGGCCAAGAATCATGTGGCGGTTATAAGCCATGGAATCGGAAGGATCGTCGGCAGAGAGGCCACTGGTGGGTTCTCCGTTCTGAGTGATGAGATAGGAATCGCCACCGAAGGACATGGCTCCCGCGTCTCCGTAGTGGTAGGCTTTGGCCTCGAAGAGGATTCTATCGCCTACTTGGACATCGTTGACCGAATCCCAGCCTTTGCCGTTGGACTTGCCAAGGTAATAGATATCCATGGCGTTTTCGAGGTCGCCTTCGGTGTCGGCCACTTTGATCGATTTGATGTAGCCGGAAGACGTGCTGACTTCGGTGCCAACGGCGACGACGATGCCTTGATAAATACCATAGAGGTTATCGCCGGAAACATGGTTCTTCGCGATCTTTTTCGCATCCGAGATGGAATAGGGATCCCCAATCGTGCCAAGGTGTTCGATCATGTCCGCTTTGTTGCCAAAACCTTCGTTCTTGGCGTATTCGCTCATCAAGTCGCGGGCATAGACCGCTTCGCCTTTCTCGTTGCGGAGACGGGCGATGATGGTCAAGTGATTGGGCGCGTAGTCGCTGTTATAAGTATCGGTGATGATGTAATAGGTCTGATCGTCGATAACATCATCGGGGTTGACGCCGCTGCCGTTGTAGATGAAGTAGGTCGATCCGAGTTTGTCGGTCAACAGGAAGTTGGCTTTTAGATCCGCACCGGAAAGGGAGCAGAGCACGATGTCGTTATCAAACGGGAAGAGGCTATAGAACTGGGCATAGTTGACGTTGCCTTGAGGCAATTCGTAGGGCGAACGGCAAGAGAGGTAACCGCCGCCGAGGACGATGTTGTAATCCTTGCCCCATTCTTCGATTCCGGCTTGATAGTAGAGCTGGGCCACGGTGTTGCGGAGTTCGCTGGAACCACGGTTGGTTGAGTTGTAACCAATCGTCTCATAAGTCCAAGACACATCGTATTGTTCGGAATTGATGAGAGCAACGGTCCGTTCATCGTCCTTGTAATAGGATTTGACCATCGAGGCAGGAATCGTTTGGATGGAGTTTTCCGTGATGTCGGATTTTCCGGTGGCGGTGTCATAGACAAAGGAGACGTAATAAAGTTCTTTGCCTTCACCGGCGCTTTGGATGTGCCAGACGCCTTCGGAGTCTTGGAACTTATAGGAGTTGTGGGAGTGACCTTCGAGGACGAGGTCAACGTAACCCTGGCTGAGCGTCTCATCATAGTAAGCGGAGAGCGGGCGAGAGGGTGCTTCGACGGTGCCTTTTAAGCCATCGTGGAGCGAGTAGATGATAAAGTCGGCGCCTTCTTCTTTGCGGAGGCGGTTGGCTTCGGCCATGACGAGCTCGGTGAGTTCGTTACCCACGGCGAAACGGACGCCTTCGACCTGCGAGGCGCTGATGGAGCTATAGCAATCGCCAATCGCACCGATGACACCGACTTGGATATCACCGAAGTCAATAATGGTGGAGGCGTCGCAATAAGAGGGACGTTCACCGGTTTCGGTATTGATGACGTTGATGGCGAGGAAGGGGAATTCGGCCTTGGTGTCATTGGCGACGATGTAATCCTGGGTCCAGTCGAATTCGTGGTTGCCCAAGGTCATCGCGTCGAAGCCGACGAGATTCATCCAATCGGTCATCAAGGCGCCGCGGTTCATGTTGGATTCGGCCGTGCCTTGCCACATATCGCCTTGCGATAAGAGGATGACGTTCTGGAGATTGTCCCTGCCATCGTTGATCAGGCTAGCGAGCTTGGCAATACCAACGCCGTTATCGGTGTCGTTGACCACGCCATGGTGGTCGTTCATGCCCATGACCGAGATGAGATGCTCGGTTTCACTTAGGATCGTGGGATAGAAGCTATAGGAGGCGCCGGTGACGCTCATTCCCAAGTATTGATGGTTGGCTTTTGCCTTCGCAACAACATAGAGTCCATCGTCTTTGGCGAGGATTTGGAAGTAGGTATCGTTGAAATCGAATTTGAGGATGCCTTGCTGATAAGCGGAGAGGGCACTCATATTGACGCCGGTGTTGAGATTGACGATGGTGGCTTCGAGTTTGTATTCGCCGCCGACTCTCATCATGTCATCTTCTAAAGAAACATCCTTGATTTCGAATTTCTCGACGACGGCTTCTTTCGCTAAGAAAGTAGCGGTGCTCTTGACGCCATGATAGTGGGCGATCAAATCGTATTTGCCGGCGGCATTGGGGTTGACGCCGATGGTACCGTCTTCCTCGACCCAGCATTTGAAGTGTTCGTTGTAATCAAAGGTCAATTCGCCTGATTTATAAGCGGCAAAGACATCGGCCTTTTCCCCATTATGGAGGAGCACGATGCTGCCATAGCCTGCTTCATTAACATTAATTTCGTCGGCCATGTAGAAAGAGCTGATTTCATAAGTATCGACGGGGACGTCTTCCGAAATCACGATGTTCCGGATGGTCGCGGTCTGACCCTGATAAGAAGCGGTGAGAGAGGTGGTGCCATTGGCAAGAGCCCGGATGACCACTCCCAAAGCGTTGTCAACATAGACTTCGAGGAGGGAATGGTCGTAATCGAAGGTCAATTCCCCGGTGGTATAAGCACCGAAGGTGTTGACGACTTTACCATTTTCTTTGAGCTCAGCCACCCCATAATAGGTTTTGCCTTTGGCAAGACTGGTTGGGACGGAGAATTCAGAAATTTGATAAGTTTGGGAAGGGGTTTCTCCGCCACCGGGCATGGTGGCCTTATAAACCCAGGCGCCGTCTTCTTTGACGTAGAGCTTCCAAGTGGTGTAGTCAAGGTAGGTATCGCCATTGATACCAAGTTCGGAAGCGGGTTCACCCGCGCCGGAACGGAAGGAGGTACCAGGAGCACCTTGTTCGCCTTGGGGACCCTGTTCGCCTTGGGGGCCTTGCTCGCCTTGGGGGCCTTGCTCGCCTTGTTCACCTTGCGGGCCTTGCTCACCCTGCTCGCCTTGCGGACCCTGGGGACCCTGTTCACCCTGCTCGCCTTGCGGGCCTTGTTCACCTTGGGCGCCTTGTTCGCCTTGTTGACCGGTCTGGCCTTGTTCGCCCTGGGGACCCTGTTCGCCCTGGTCGCCCTTGGGGCCTTTGATTTCGCCGGCGCAGACGAATTTGCCTTCGGCGTTGACGATATAGAGATAACCATCGACGAGATAGCCATGGCCGACCACGTTATCTTCGATGGCATCGCCGTTTTTGTCTAATAAGTCACGGGATTCTCCGACCACATGGGTGGTTTCGGGAGCCACGAAGGCGGTGTCGACGATGGTGATGGAAGTACCATCTTGGCCAGCGGCACCGGTAGCACCGGTATCACCCTTTTCACCTTTGATGTTGAATTTAAGCGACCATTCGCCATCGGCTTTGACATAGTAATCGCCGGTGCCGGTGTTGATGTAGGAATCGCCATCGCGACCGGTGGAATTGGCGGGAGCGCCCACACCGGTAAGGATGGAAGCACCCTGTTCGCCTTGGATACCTTGTTCTCCTTGGGCTTTCTGGTTGGTCTTTTGGCCATCGACGACCCAATAGCCATCATTGGAGATGGTGATGACCGGGGTATGGCCGTCTTCGCCTTTGACACCTTGGATACCCTGCTGGCCCTGGGCACCGTTATTCACGGTGAAGGTGGAAGCATTGCCATCGGAATAGGTAATGGTATAGGTATCGACCAAGCCTTCGGTGCCGGTCTTTTCGATGGAACGCACCGAAACGCCTTGGGCACCCTGTTGACCCTGCGCGCCATCTTGGGGAGCGGCAACGGACAAACGCTGGGTAGCGCCGTCGGAATAGGTAATCACATAAACATCCTGACCGTTTTCGCGGGTGAGTTGAATGGAGGAAACGGAACGACCCTCGGCACCGGTCTGGCCCTGTTCGCCTTGCGGACCTTTGAGGTTGCCTTCTTTCGCCCAGCCGCGTTCGCCTTTGACCCAGTAATCGCCGCTGGTGGTGTTGACGTAGGAATCGCCGACTTGGCCAAGGCTGGCATCGGGATCGACTTTGCCGGTCAAGACGGAACGCCCGGTGGGACCGGTTTGACCCGGTTCGCCTTGCGGACCCTGGACGCCTTGTTCGCCTTGTTGGCCTTGGGCACCGGTATCGCCTTTGTCACCCTTATCGCCCTTATCGCCCTTATCGCCCTTTTCGCCTTGCGCGCCTTTGATATTGCCCAAGCGGATCCAGGCGCCGGAGACTTTGCAATAGACGTCGAAGCTGCTGGAATCGAAATAGAAGTCGCCGTCGTTGCCGGTATCGGCGGTGGGGGCGGCGGTGCCGAAACGGAGTTGCGAGCCGTCTTTGCCGGAAATGGAAGCGAGCCATTCCTCATAGGTGCCGGAATAGCCGCTTTGCTTGGCTAAGGCATAGATGGCCTTGGTCCGTTCCTCGAATTCATTGACCGAGGTATTGGATTGGGTTTGTTCCGAGGAATCGGATTTGATTTCAGAAGTGGGGGTTGAGACGTTCCCGCCGCAAGCGGCCAATGCCAAAGCACTGGCGGTGAGCACGAGAAGCCCAAGGTTCTTTTTCTTCATGGATATTCCTCCAAATTGCGTTATAAAACGCGGATATCACAACAATTATGTGTGTCGGGGTGGACATATGTAAAGGAAACTGATGCGAAAAATCCAGTATTCATCGGTGTTTTTTGGAAACTGGGAGCACGATAAACCTCCCCAAAACAACTAGTGGAAACCAGAATCGTATTCTGCGCTTATTTCGCGATTTATTTCCTTGCGGCAAAAGAAGGCACTTCCACGATGAAGGCAAGGCCGAAATAGGTGGCAAAATAGAAATGGGAGTCGTCCTCGATCCGGATTAAGGTAGCGGCATCGTTGGGATGGCAGAGGCCGGCCATTTGCCAAATACGTATTCCTTTTTGATCGAGGGCGTAAAGGTTATTGGGAGTGTCGATGCCCAGATCACAGATGATTTGGCAACCGTGAAGGTCGAGGATTACCTTGCCACAGAGAGAAGAATTGGCAAGTCTCAGCAGTGACGGTGGAGTTTGGAAGAAGCGGTTTCTTTTTATCCGTTATCTTGGTTTGCCGCTTCCTCTGGTTTTCCTATATATCCGTAACGCTTTCCAAAAGCGAACATGACGGAGAGGTTCATGATGGTGCCGAATCCTTCGGCAATGGGCACGCTCCACCAGATGCCCATCCCGCCCATGAGATTGGGAAGGATGAGGACGGAAGCGACTTCCAGCACACCAAGGCGGAGGAAGGATAATAACATCGAGATGCCGCCGTTATTCAATGCGGTGAAGAAGGACGACCCAAACATATTGAATCCCAGGAAGATATAGACGATGGCATAGATCCGCGAGGCGACGATGGTGAGCTCCAAAAGCTCGGTGTCATAGGCGGCAAAGAGGTGGCTTAAAGGGACGGCAAGGGCTTCGGAAAAACCGAATTGGAATAAACCAAAAAACAAGAGAATCAAGAGGGATTTGCGGAATAAAGAATGCAATTCCTCAGTATTTTTCGCCCCATAAGCATAAGAGATTCGGGGTGCGGTGGCGATATTGACGCCGATGAAGCAAGCAGCGAAAATCAGCCACACATAGCAAATAATCCCATAGGCGCCGACCCCGGCTTGACCATAGTATTTCATCAAGGCGGCATTTAATAGCATCGACACCACGGCGGCCGAGATATTGGTCACGAATTCGGAAGCCCCATTGGACGCCATCTTCCAAATCTTTTGGCCTTGGAAGGGATAGAAACGAAGACGGAGGGGTGAGGGATTCTTTCTCGAGAAATAAACGATGGGGATGATGGCGCCGATGGCTTGGCCAAGGACCGTGCCGATCGCGGCGCCGATGACGCCTAGACGGAAGCCGACGATGAATAAGGCGTCAAAAGCGATATTGGCTAAGCCCGCGAGCAGCGTCACCACGAACCCAAAGCGGGGCTTTTCCGCGGTGGTGAAGAAAGATTGAAACAGGTTTTGGAGGTTGAAGAAGGTGATCCCGGCAATCGAAATGCGACCATAGGTGACGCAGTGGGGGAGCATCTCCTCATCCGAACCGAGCCACAAGGCGATTTGGGGCAGAAAGATAAAGGAAATCAAAGAAATGACGAGGCCAAGGGCGATCGTGAAGAAAACACAGTTGGAGAAGGCGCGGTTCCCTTCCTCCTCTTTCCCTTCGCCAAATAATTTGGCCACCAAAGCGGAACCACCGGTCCCCATCATAAAACCTAGAGACGAGATCACCATGATGTAGGGATAAATCAAGTTCAAGGCAGCGAATTGGGTTTTCCCTGCGAAATTAGAAACAAAAAACCCATCGACGACGGAATAGACCGATACGGAAATCATCATGGCGATGCAAGGAAGCGCCACGCGGAGGAGCTTTCGATAGGTCATGTGTTCCGATAACGAGTAGTTCATGGACTTAGGCTGATATTATATACGAATCCTATTTCAGCCTTTTTAGCTTTTCGACATCTAGGCTTAGCAAAACATCAATGTTCTCTTGGATTTTCTCGATCTCCCAATTCCACCAGGCTATCTCAAGGAGCAAGGCTTTCGTCTCCAAATCAAATCGGTCTTTGATGACGTGGCATGGGTTTCCTACCGCAATCGAGTAGGGAGGAACATCTGACCCAACCACGGAATTGGCCCCGATGATTGCGCCGCTTCCGATATGGACGCCTGGCAAAATCGTGACGTTTTGGCCGATCCATACATCGTTTCCAATAACCGTGTCCCCTTTCAAAGGCATCTTTTCTTTCTGCGGTGTGTGTTTACGTAATTCTTTGGAAAAGATATAGAAAGGATAGGTGGTGAACGCGGCCATCTGATGATTGGCTCCGTTCATGATAAACTCCACGCCACTGCCGATTTGGCAGAACTTCCCGATGATGAGCTTGTCGCCATTCCAATCATAGAGATGGGTCACGTGCTTCTCAAATAGATCGGCGCCTTTTTTATCGTCATAGTAGGTGTAATCACCCACGATGATATTCGGGTTTTTTATGCAATTTTTCACATAACAAAGAGATGGTATTTCCGGATTCGGATATAAACTGTCCTTCCTCAATCCGGAGAGTCTTTGATAATCGTCAATCGTCACGCCGGCTTCTTCGTAATCCAAACCATATAATTCGATTAGTCTTTTTAACTTGGCTTCGCTCATCTCATTCTCCCCGCTTTCGATTTTCCGAATTGTGGATCTAGATGAATAGCCGAGCGAATTTGCCATGTCTTGTTGGGACATGTTGTTCCTTTTCCTGATTTCCTTCACCGTTCTTCCAAGCCGCTCTTTATTCATTTTGGAATACCTCCCACTATCGTTTCCGTTGATCGCGTTATATAATAAAGCCGAGAATCCAAGGTATGGCGATTAGAGCCCCGTTCGGTTCTCATTTTTTATATAGAACCTCTTTTTCCAATAAACTGCTTCCTAGTTTGTTTAAGTTGTCTTTTGGGTAAATGGTCACGAGCTTGTTAATATCGGCATTTCGATTATTTTCCAAAGAGGCATGGAGCTCGATAACGACCATCAAAACGGGGTGGTTTGCCTTTCCACTCACCAAAACGGCATAACGATTCGAATGGGATTTGTAGATCAAAATCGAATCTATCAGTGATGCCAATGCATCCACAATCTCGTTGGGTTGCAAACCGTGGTGGTGGTGTTTGCCTCCTTGGCCAACGGGCTGCATGATTTCCCATAGCGTGGAAGATCTAACGAACAAGCCGCTTTTTCGAAACAAACGAAAGCCGACCAAGTCATTGATCTTTGTCAACGAAACGTTCGTGAATTCGATATCACAGGCTTCGTAGTGCTTGCTTCTAAACGGCTCCAGATCCTTGCACGCCTGTTTCCTGTTTCCGATATTAATCACTCGCTTCATATTTTATATGAATAACAGAAAACGAATGAATAATCAACATAATCAACGTCTTTTATGAATCAATAAAAAACTGACACGACGGTGCCAGGGTTTCGTTCATATTGGAATTGTTAACCAATTTTGATACAAACTGAAAATTTGCTTTAAAAACCGGACACCTTTTCTACAAGCAATTTTCTTTAATACTATAGGTTTTCCTTAATGTATTTATCCATTTCTTCATATACCTTATCAACGTTGACAATATGGAGACAGTGCCAATCAGAAGGGAAAACAATTTTGCCATTTATGGAGGCATTAGCTAAGTCTTCGTGTGCCTTTAACCATCTTTTAGCTTCATCATCTAATTCATGACCTTCTTCACCTTTGATATACCATTCTGGCATACTAACGAATTGAAGGGTTGGCTGAGTTGGAAGAGGTTTTTCATTAATAACCGACTTACCAGCAACGCTATTGAAAATACAGGCCTCACTCAAAACATCGTAGTTATCCGTATTTCTATTAGCTAGGCATCTTACAATTTTCCTTTCTTCTTTAGTTAAAAGTTTTTTAAGGCCTGGCCTAACCACTTTTCTATTCCATCCAGCAACTCTAAAAAGCCAGATCATAAACTTATCCCAAGAACTAACTTTGAAATCCCAATCATCCTCATAGGCAGCAAGATTTGTATCAAAACCAATAAAAGCTTTCACTTCTTCTGGATAATTCTGTTCCCAATACTCTACTTCATTTCCACCGTTAGAGTGGGCGCACAAAACAAATGGTCCTTTGATACCTAATTTAGACAATGCTTCACGATATTCTTCAACAGTTGTTTTAATATCACGTTTGTATTTCACAATATCGCTTTGCCCATACCCAAACTTCTCAGGCACGATAATGCGATATTCATTTTCAAATTTAGAATAAAGGGGTTTAAATTCCAAAATCGGGGAATCGCTCGCAAGTCCAGGAAGGAACACCAGTGTATGTTTTCCTTCTCCCTTTACCAATACACTCATTCTATGACCATTCACTTCCACAAATTGGCCAAGAGGAGTATTCGTTCTTTTCTTGTTTGCAATCGTAAGAATCGCATTGATCGCCACACATACGAGCCAAAACAAAAGTAACAACGGGAAGAACACCACTATCCCGATTATTTTTAAAACCGATAATACTTTTTCTTTCATACTACTTAACCTCTGAGTAAGCTTTGTAAAGAATCAATTCTTTTCTAAGCTTTTTAATTTTCTTGAGAAAATCTTTTTGTAACTGAGTTAATTGTTCCACATCGTCAATCAGTGAGTTGATTTCTTCTAAATCGACATGTGGGACAATCATCTTAAAACCTCCTAAAAATATCTCGCTCTTAATCTATCTGCTTGCTCTTTAGAAATAAGATGCTCTACTTCTGCAACGTTGATAGAACTATTCAATTGGTCGCTATAACAATCCACTAAAGTGCTATCTTTACGAATTGCTTTTCTATATTCAGAAATGGCATCCACCAAAAATGCTGGTAATGATGTTTTTGCCTCTTCTCTTTCTAGAGAAAGCAAATCTTCTATTGATACTCCCAAGCTCTTAGAAATTGCTAATAGTGTTTTACCAGAACATTCCAAAATATCAGCTTTGCCTGAAGAAATATCAGTTAAAGTCGTTTTAGGCACTCCACTATCTAGAGACAAGGAATAAACAGTAGTTTTTTGCCAGCAAGTTAATCTAAAATCATGCTTAAACTATATCGATTAACCGACTTATTTTCAAATCAAAGATATAAAAAGGGGCTGTTGAAAAACCTATGGGTTGATTGACAGCCCTTTTCCTATACTTCGAGAGGTTTCGCAACATGCTTCGCATGTTCCTATTTTTGGTAGGTATTAGCGTGAACCTTCCTTCCCTTTTTGGACAGCCGCTTC
>JAFTDF010000027.1 GCA_017454295.1 Bacilli bacterium | reverse complement strand
TTATCTCCAAAGCCAAAAAGCTGAAAAACCTCCATCCCGATCTGCGCTTGATCGTGATCGACTATTTGGGCCGTATCCGTTATTCGGATAAGGTGGATTTCAACGCCCGTCAGCAGGAAGTCTCTTTCATCTCCGGCGAATTGAAAACCCTAGCCCGTAACCTGAACGTTCCGGTGATTTGTCTTTGCCAGCTTAACCGTAACGTGGAAAAGAGCGAGAACAAGCGCCCCATGCTTTCCGACCTCCGTGAGTCCGGCTCCATCGAGCAAGACGCCGACGTCGTCATGCTGATGTACCGCGAGGACTATTACACCAATCAAGGCCTCTCCGTCGGCAAAGGCAAAAGCGTCGGTGGGAAGAAGCCCGAAGAGGAAGAACCAAAGGAGGAAACGCCGAAGAAAGATAGCGATGTTTCCACCGTCTCCATTTCCGTGGCCAAAAACCGCAATGGCAAAGTCGATAAATTCGATTTAATCTTCCATCGCAACTTCTCCCGATTCGACGATCCCGCCCGGGAATACGAAGAGCAAAAAGCGGCAATGGAATCCCGCGCTTTTAGCGGCCATTTCGAAGACTGATGGATATCGTTTTCGTCGCCAGTGGATCCAAAGGCAACGCGACCTTGGTCCGCTCTGGCGACACGATCATACAAATCGATATGGGCCTCTCCTTGCGAGAAATCAAGGAGGGCCTTTCCCATTTAAAGGCCAAGCCTAGCGACATCGCCGCCCTGTTTTTGACCCATAACCATAGCGACCACACCAAAGGGGTGCCTTTATATCATGGCCGGATTCCGATCTATACGGGGCCTAGTACCATGGAAGAAGGAGAACCCTTTGAAGCCCTAGAACCGGGCGTTTCGGTTTCGGTGGGTCCATTTACCGTCTTGCCCTTTGCCTCGAGCCACGATGCCCCGACGCCGCTGAATTTTATTCTCTTCGACGAGAAGGATAAATTCGTTTACGTTACCGATACGGGCATCGTTTTACCTGAGAATTTGCCTCTACTAAAAAACGCGACCTATTACCTTTTCGAATCCAATTACGACCATAAGATGCTCTATGCCTCTTCCCGTCCGAAATACCTCAAAGATCGGATTGCTTCCGAGATGGGACATTTGAGCAACGCCGATTCCGCCATTTACCTACGCGACCTGATCGGACCTCGCACCAAACAGATTTTCTTGGGCCACGTTTCCGATGAATGCAATACGGTGGAAAAAGCCTTGTCCGCCCATTTGAAGAAGTATGGGGAAACCTTGGGCGAAGATGTCTTCATCACGGCCATGAAACAAAAAACGTTATATTTAGGTGGGGATTTGCGATGAAAATCACCGTGATTTGCGTGGGAAAACTCAAAGAACGGCATTGGAAAGAGGCCTGCCAAGATTATTTGTTACGCCTTCGTCCTTATTGCCAAATGGAGCTCATTGAACTTGCCGATGAACCGATCGTGGAGAACGCTTCCCCCGCCCAGGAAGAGGCGGTGAAAAACAAAGAGGGAAAGAAGATCCTTTCCAAATTGCCCCAAGGCGCTTATGTGGTGAGCTTCGATGGCCATGGCAAGGAAGTCGATTCCCCCGGTTTCGCTGCCTTTTTGGAAAGCGGCTTTGTTCGCGGCGGAAGCCATATCGTCTTTCTCATCGGCGGCTCGCTTGGGCTAAGCGAGGAAGTCAAACAAAAAGCGGATGCCTCGATCCGCTTCGGTGCCATGACGTTTCCGCATAATTTGGCACGGGTGATGGCCTTAGAACAAATCTATCGCGCGTTCCGCATCTTGCGTCACGAGCCCTATCACAAATAATCAGAGTAACCCGAAATGGGCGATCCCTTTGGCCCAGCCGTCGTCATCAATATCCGCGGTGACGAAGTCGGCGGCCTTTTTCGTTTCTTCTTGGGCGTTGCCCATCGCCACAGAGTGTCCCGCGAATTGCATCATCTCAATGTCATTGAGGCCATCGCCTAAAACCAAGACGTTTTCGGGTTGATAGCCGTAGTAATCCAAGACGGAACGGATGCCGGCGGATTTATCGCTGTCTTTGGGCATGATGTCGACGGCATATTCGTCCCAACGGGCGGACTTGCAATCTTGCAAGTGGGGGAGGAAGAGTTCCTCGTCGAATTTGTCACAGAAGGCGATCATTTGATAGACGACCCGGTCATAATGGTCGGGGAAGGTGCGGGGTTGGGGAAAACGGGTGCCGTATTTCTCGTGCGCGCCTATAACGCGCTCGTCAATCATATTGATATGGCCTTCGTTTTCCTCAATCAGGGTGAGCCCGAAACGGAGACGCTTGGCGAAAAGGATCATCTTATCCACGACGGTGGCGGGGATGGGGTGACGGTAGATGACTTGGTTGCCGACGATGACGTTGGCCCCATTCATCGTCACCATGCCATCGGGGGTGAAATGGGAGAGGACGCCGGATTTGCGGATGAGGTAACGGTTACGGCCACTGCAAAGGAAGACTTTGACGCCTTTTTCTTGTAAGCGTTCAATCGCGGTAATCGCGGAAGCGGGCACTTCTTTTTTCTGATGGGAATAAAGGGTCCCGTCGATATCGGTAAAAACGATTTTGATTTCAGCGGGTTTCGTTTCCATTTTCCTGCGCACCTCCTTAAACTATTTTGCGGAGTATTTTATGACTTACGAAGCATTTGACAAGTATCGAAGTGTCGTCGATGAGGCCAATCGCCTCGTCCATTGCTATGAAGACGAGGAGGGAAACCGCTTCTACGTGGAACCCGGATTCTATGAAGGACTGATGGGCTTCCGCGAAAAACGGGCGGAGGATTTCCCCCGGATCATGGCTGCCCTCGACGAGACGGTGAAAAAGAATCACAAAGTCATCTTCACCGCCGACTTCGAATCCCCTTGGATCACCCGGGATGGATATATCTATCGGGAGATCTTCGACCTCACCGATCCCTTGGGTATCTTTGTGGAAGACAAAAGCCGCGGCAGCGATTACGGCGACTAAAAACACCGTCTCATGCGGGACGGTGTTTTCGTTTGCCTTATTGCATCGGGCGGAGGGATTTCATGGACATCCACATCATACGCATACCGTAGAGGAACATGAAGAAGAGGTAAGCGTATTGGGGCATCCAGAAGCCGACGATCATGGCCAAGATGGCTGGGGTGAAGGAAGCCATGCCCGCCATTTTGATTGTTTCCCAAAGGTTGATGATGCGGAAGGGATTCTTTTTGCCGCGGGTCATCACGAAGAGGATGAGCCCGAAGAGGACGACGAGGCCAAGGTCGATGCCCGCCATGATACCGGTGAAGCTCCAGGCGGAGGTAATCTTCGCGGTTTCGAAGGTGGCGTTGATGAAGGGCGTCCAGTTCTTGACGATGGTGGAGCGGTAAGAATAAGAGGTGTAGGGGATGAGGTCGCCGTTAGCGTTCTTGGGGGTGAAATCCACGAGGTCTTGGCCTTTGATACGATCATAGGCGCCTTCTTGGCCACGGGTGGAATGGACTTTGCGGAAGACCATTTTGGTTTTCCCTAAGGCCAAATAAGAGGCTTGCGGGGTCACCACATCTTCGCCATGACGGGCATTGCCGGTTTCGGGATTCATGTCCTTGGAAAGGCGATTGAAGAAGGTTTCGTCATCGATGGAGAAGGTATTGAAGAAGACTTCGAAGGCCGGTGCCTTGGTGGCGGTATCGACGTCGATGAACCAGGAGTAGGTGACCTCCCCTTCGGTGTGATAGAGCTTTTCGACGTTGGTGAGTTTTAATTCGCCATCTTCGGTGAAGGAGACGTGGACGATTTCGGCTTCGGGACGGGCATTGCCTTTTTCATCCACGGTGAGGGCATGGGTGAAGGAAGCAAGACCGACATCGAAGTTGTCTAAGGGGCTGCCATAGACGCCGGAAGCGCCTTGGACGTTCATCTGGGAAATGAAGGAAGGTAAGACGGCGAGGACGACGGAGACCACGGCAAGGCAGATGGGGAGGGCCTGGATGGGGCCTTTCCATTCACGGGCGACTTTGACACAGGCATCGTTATTGATGATGGTGGCAAACCCGGTTTTCAGTTTGTCTTTGGTTTCCGGCGACATCCGTTTCTTCGCGTTATAGTTTTTCTTGTTTTTGTTATTCGACATGGTTTTACCTTTGCTTAAAGCAAAACAAAGAATACACGCTTAGGAAGGTTTTGAAAACCTTTACTTCCTCTTTTTCTTTCCTTGGAGTTGTCTTTGAAGACAAAACACGAATCATAACGAAGCCCGAAAGGGCCAACCTATGGGGCCGTCATGGTTTTGACGGAGAAGATCCAACTCAAGGGGTTATCGGCATTGCTTTGGAGAGCATTTACGGCGTCTTTGCTATGCCAAACCACGCAAAAACCGCACCAATTTCTAAAAAACGCGGCTGATGGAGTTCTAGCGAATAAGTGGGCGGGGCAAAAAAGCCTTCTCCACTTTTTTGATAACCATTGGGAAAGAGAATGCCTCTGGGAGGACCGAGCGGGGATGGTGCCAAAATCGTTGGCCGTGGGGCCGCATCTATTTCATGACGAGGGTGACGATGGTGGGGATCAAGAAGGTGAGTATATATAAAGCGTAATAGAGGATGTTGGAAGCGCTGCTGCGGTTTTTCCCCGCCGGCTTATAGAAAAGAAGGAGGGGGATCAGGCAGAAGATGAGGGTATGGTCATCGAGACGAAGGTACATCCTGCCGCCGGAAGGCACGAGATAGAATATGGCCGTATAAATGGCGATGATGAGGCATAGGATCAGG
>JAFTDF010000026.1 GCA_017454295.1 Bacilli bacterium | reverse complement strand
GTCCAAACTGCGTTAGTCTAGCTTTTTCAAAGAACGATTCCGCGATTCGACACTCGCCTCGCGCGGTTTTCAGGCCGGCTTTTGCAAAGAGGAGTCGCAAGAAGAGAAATTTCTATTGATTTCTAATAGTTAGCCTCCTAAGCAGCCGGTAAGGAAAGGACGACAATTAAGCAAGCGATGACGAGTACCAAAAGCACCCCGATGAAAATAGCGGCTTTCTTGGGGAAGAGCGGCTTTTCCATCTCCTTCTTTTGGGCAGGCGTCAACAAAGATTCATCGATTTCCGGTTCGTAATCATCTTTCATGATTTGTGGCTCCCGATAATAAGAAATGGCCGTGGCGACAATAAAGGGCAAGCAAGAACGCATTCAAAGGAATGTTCACGGTAGCAAATAAGGCATTGATGAGTACCAAGGCCCCATAATCTAAGCCGGTACGTGCCGTAAAGGATTCCCCGAGGATCAATGAATAGAAGGCAATGAAGGCCAATGGCTTTAAAATCGCGCCTAGGATTTCAACTACGACGATGATCGAAAAGATCGTATCGACTTGGATGCCGCCAAGCATCGCCTGTTTCTGGTATTTCTTGTTCAAAAGCGCCCACGCCAAAACCATCACGCCACCCATCATGGCGACGAGCACCGTCGCTACGGTTTGGGCAATCCAAACCACGAAATTGGCTTTTTCAAATAAGGTACGAATACCAGGGGATAGCCAAACCGCGAGCAAAGCGGTTGCGACGGAAGCAAAACCCAATACGAAGAAAATGATCCTCCCCACACGCTTATGGGGAGAGGGGATCAAAAACTTGCCGACGAAATAAGGGACGATGCCGACGATGGCATAGAAAACCGAAAGAAAGAAATTAAACGTTCCCGTCCATTGGCCAAGGATCACCCAGCCTAAAGCATCCCCAGCAACGCCAACAAGCGCCCCAAAGAAAGGGCCCAGGATAAGCGAAGCGAAGATCACAATGGAGATCCCGGGACTAATGCGGGCAAAGGAAAATAAGGGTCCGGCTTGGGCAAGCCCCACCAGGCGATTGAGGATGACGTTGAGCCCAATCAAGACGCCCGCATAAGCGATCTTTCGGACTTTGCTCAGGTTCAAATTCATCGCAAATCCCCGGCAATATTCCGCAAAAAGCCTACAAATGCGAGGCTTCCGGTGACCAAAATGTAATCTTCCGGATATTTCTCTAGAAGCTCGTCGAGCGCCGCTTTGGGATCCTCGACAAACGGGTAATCCCCAACGTAGAGGAAGTAGTCTTCTTCGGTTCTGGCCCGGAAATGGGGGAAGGTCGTCAGCGTGATGGAAGCGGCGTCGCGATTTAGCATCGGCAACATCACGGCGATGTTTTTATCCCGCATCGCGGCAAACAAAATGTGAACCGGTTTTTCCAAAGAAAGACGTCCTAAAGAATCCACCAAGGATTGGCTGGCTTCCGGGTTATGGGCTCCGTCAAAGATCACGTTACCACGTCGTTCGAATCGACCGGGCAGCATTCCCATCAATAACCCTTTACGCACCGCTTCTTCCGTAACGGGGAAGGAAGCGTTTAGGATTTTCGTGGCTTCAATCGCCAAGGCCGCATTCTTGATTTGATAGAGGGAGGCCGTCGGAATCGAAAGATCTTTGTAGGGGCGGTAATCAAAATGGAATTCGCCGTTTTGGAGGTTTTCGAAATGGGCCTCATCGACCTCGAAAAAGGGAGCATCCATATCGGAGGCATATTCCCGGATCGGCTCTTTGGCCGCCTCATCGAGTTTGCCAACGAGAACCGGGGTCTCATCTTTGATGATGCCAGCTTTGGCATAAGCGATTTGGGAAACGGTCGTCCCCAAATACGCCGTATGCTCTAGCGACACGGAAGTGATGATTGAAAGGACCGTGGGCAAATCCACGATGTTGGTGGCATCGATATCCCCGCCCATGCCCGCTTCGATGATTGCGATGTCGGGATGCTTGGATTCGAAATAGCGATAAGCGATCGCCACGGTCGTCTCAAACGCGGACAGGCCATATTTGAGGAACGCTTTTTCGCTTTCCTTAAATAAGGAAGAAAGGGTTTCGTCATCAATTTCCTCGTCGTTAAAACGAATACATTCGTTCACGCAGAGAAAAGCGGGTTTGATAAAACTGGCGACTTGGTAGCCGGCAGCTTGATAAATATGGGCCAAGAAATTCGCGGTAGAACCTTTGCCATTACTTCCCGTAATGTGAATTACAGGACAAGAAAGAGCTAACTTTTCCTTTTTGCAAAAACGGTCGAATTCCTCGCGGGAATAACGGCCTTTATCATGCTCGGAAAGATAACGTTCCACCGCTTCGACCATGTTTATTCTCCTGTGGCTTTGACCCCTTCGCGCATGGCTTTCCCGATTTTGCGCTTCTCGTCACGTTCTTTGATGGAATCACGCTTATCATGGGCTTTTTTGCCTTCGGCAAGGGCAATCTCCACTTTCGCGAATCCGTGGAGCAAAAAGACCTTGGTGGGCACACAGGTTTTTCCGGTTCCCTTAATATGGTCCTCGATCTTGCGGATTTCTTTTTTGTTTAGCAGCAATTTGCGGTTCCTTAGATGGTCCACGTTGAAAATGGTGCCATCTTCATAGGCGGCAATATGCATATTGGCGATATAGGCTTCCCCATCTTTAATAAAGATGTAGGAATCCGACAAAGAGGCGTTTCGTGCCCGTAGGGATTTAATTTCAGTACCGGTCAAGACAAGCCCGGCAGTAAAAAAGTCCGTCAAAAAATAAAGGAAACGGGCCTTTCGGTTTTCTAATAGAACACTGCTATCACTCTTCTTAGACATATCAGGAAACCTTCCGGAAGCTTAGCGTGGCCGAAGTGGCAGAAACACTATCGAAAGTCACTTCGTAAGGCAAGTCGTTGCCATTGTTCAATTTGTCGCGATTCGAGAAGAACGCGTTATGGGAAGATAAGGAGAACGTGTCACCACTTTGGAAGAGGTCGGCGTTCACCGAAACGGTCCCATTACGGGTGGTATTTACCCCATCCGCCTGAATGATTTGGATAAGTTCATAACCCCTGCCTTGGCAAACCGAAGCATCGTAATAGGCGGTATTGGTGACGCCTTGGGCGACGAAATCCCCCTTCTTGAGGATGACCGACACAAATTCATCGAAATGATTCACTTGGCCATCGCTAAGGAAGACGGCGCCGGTAGGACGGCCGGATTCGGGATCGTTGTTGTTAGCAAAGACCAAACGGTTATCGATATGGAATGCTCTAACCCCTGCTTGGGAGAGGGCTTTGGTTTTGCCGTGGTAAGCCTTCGTGGAATCGAGTTGATTCAATCGATCCGGGGTATAAAGCTCAAAGATCACGAACTCATCAAAGCAAGTCCCGTTCCAACTATCGGCGAGCAAAATGCAATCACCGCCGCTATTGGAAGGATTGATCGTAATCGTGCAATCCCCAGTGACAACGTAGGGTTCCACCCAGGAATAGGAAAGCTTGGAGAAGATATCGTGATCGGCGATGTTATTGGACATCATCATTAAACAGCCGGACGGTTCCGCCCGTTCTCCTTCTGCATAGTTGTAATAATCATCGGCGCCCAAAATATGGCCCATTTCATGGATCAACGTATGAGCATCGACGCCTTTGCCTTCGCTAACGCCTTCATAGAAGAAGTCATAAGAAGCCCAGAAATAACGGTTGCCAATCGGGGAAGCGACATCGCCATCGACCTCGGTGACGGACATGTCGCTATATTGATACGCCCAGAACAAATCCCCGTATTTTTCATCCTTCAGTAAGAAGTCATTGGTGCTGTTGTGGCAAGAATAGACCATGATGACGGCATCGATAAAGCCATCCTTATCGGAATCGAACTGGGTGGTATCGCCCCCACCGGCTTGATATTGTTCGATGGCTTTTTGCATCGCAAGCTGAGGAAGAGCTTCTGGCTTGTCCTCGTAGGTGTAGCGGAGATTATCGTATTCGAAGAAAACGGTGTTCTTATTGACCCGATAGAATTCCATCGGGGTCGTGGCAGCGATATAAGGGTCAGCAAACACGAAATCCATGTCGAGCTTGCCGTAACTGGAAGTGGCGTAATAGCTCTTCAAAGATTCCCAATACTTCGTTTCTTCGGCAGTGCCGGAAACTGCGGTTTGAATATCGGCAAGGCGCTTATCGGTAAAGGCATAGGCGGGATTGCTGAAGCCAATCGGCAACACCAAAATCTTTGGGGTGCCGGTCGAAGGTAGCGTTGGATTGGCGGAATGTTTCCCGACTTTGTGAAAATTAACCGTCTTATTCACTTCGGTGGCTTTGTAGTATCCCGTGTCGGAAGTCGGGGCGACATAATCCCAATCCGGCACGGAAGCCGACTGGGAATCAGAGGCCGCAGAAGAATCTGAGGAAGAGTTTATCGAAAGGTGGAGCGAAAAATCGCAACCGGAAGCGGCGAGGCTAAGGGCGAATAAGGGCAAGGCCAAGGTCACTTTCTTCTTCATGGGTACTCCTAGGAATAATTCCTAGGCAAATCATACCATGATGCGCAAAAGAAAAAAGAAAAGGTGCTGTTATTCAGCGCCTTTCCGCGTGATGACTGCCGGAAGCGCCTTGAAGATGAGTTTTAGGTCAAACCCCAAGGATCGCTTTTCGAGGTAGGACAATTCCAGTTTCTGCCGTTCCCCGGATTCGAAGGTGACGTTGCTTCTGCCGCTAACCGCCCAGACACCAAGTAGGCCAGGACGGCACATGAGCATCCGTTGCGCTTCCGCATCGCTAAAATGTTTTTTTAACTCAAAATCGGTAATGGGACGAGGCCCGACAAACGACATGGTTCCGAGAAAAATATTGAGGAATTGCGGGAGTTCATCCAAGGAAGTCTTCCGCATAAACCGCCCGAATTTCGTCAGACGGGGATCGTTATCCACCTTGCGTTCAGTGAGCCATTGTTCCATCTGTTCCGGGGTGAGATATTTCTCGGGATGGAGTTCCGCATCATGAACCATCGATCGGAATTTAAACAGTTTGAATGGCTTCCCGTTTTTGCCGATTCGGGGATCTAGATAGATCGCTCCGCCCCGGGAGGTGCAAACCACCAGCAGGGCCAGGATCAAAAGCAAGGGGAGTAAAACGATCAACAGCAAAAGGGAATTGAAAACATCAAAGCCCCGCTTCACGAATCGGTAGAACCAAGACACCTTTCTCGAGGGGGGCAGCTCGCTCATGCTAATTTCTTTCTCCAATAATCAATCATATCGGAAACGGTTTGTTGATATGTATATCTTTCTTCCCAGCCAAGGGCTTTGATCTTGGTGCAGTCCCCCGCATACAGTCGTTCATCGGCAGGCCGTAAGAGTTTCGGGTCTTGCACCAATTCATATTTCACGCCGGTCACGGCCTCAATGCATTCCACGACATGGTTCATCCGGAAAATATGGGAAGAGCATACGTTATAAGCTTCCCCCGCTTTTCCTTTTTCTTCCAAAATCATTAAGGCCGTGCATAAGTCACGGACATCGAGAATCGCCCGCAATGCCGTGAGATTGCCCACCACCAAATGGTTGTCTCCCGACTTCTCCAGTAAGACCGCACGCTTGGTGAAGTCGGAGGTGATGTCACCCGTTTTCCGAGGGCCCGTGCAATTAAATAAGCGGACACGGATGGTCTTGAGCCCGAAGTTTCGGAAGTATTGGAAACAAAGCAAATCCTGAGCGGCTTTCGAAACCCCATAAGGATGAAGGGGTTTGAGGGCGCAGTTTTCATCCGGCAGCTGATCAACGTCATAAGAAAGCAATGCTTCCCCATAAATCGCCGAGGAAGTAATCACGATGATTTTCGGATCATACCCAGGGTGGGCTTCCCGACATTTCTTCACGGCTTCGAATAAACCCACGGTGCCTTTGACGTTGACATCCATGGTGTAATAGGGGTCTTCCCAAGAACGGACCGGGAACGATTGGGCCGCCAAATGGTAAATGGCATCCGGGCGCTCGGTTTCGATGAACTGCGCCATTTTCTCGTGGTCACGGACATCCAGTTCCACAAATCTGGCATTCGCCTGAATCTCTTCCTGAGGGACGATCGGGGTGTAAAAAGAGGCCACCACCTCATGCCCTGCTTTTGATAAGGCCTCAACGAGGTGGGAACCAACCATCCCGCGAGAACCGGTTACATACGCTTTCATAGTGTCCTTATTTTAGGAATTGCCGTCTATACGGGCAAGCGAAGGTTTGCACCCGCAGGCGCATATTTGTTATCCCCCAAACCCGGATTCGTAGGATAATGTGCCTATGGATTCTAAGGAAAGCATTCTCTTTATCCGCCCCGAATTCTTCTATTTCGGGAAAAGCATCGAAGTGGAAATGGCGCGTTTAGGCTATGAGGTGCTTTCTTATTCCGATCGCCCTAAAGAAAGCGGCTTTGCGAAAGCGATGATTCGTCTGTGTCGTCCTCTTTATGCCGGACCCACCAGCGCTTATGTGAAGCGCATCATTGCCGAAACCAAAAACCACCCCGTTTCCAAAGTCGTGGTCATTTTGGGTCAGGCCTTATTACCTCGCCATATCCGTATGTTGCGGCAAGCCTTCCCGAAAGCGGAATTCGTCTATTACCTATGGGATAGCATGAAGAACGCCAAATATGGGCGCCGTCTCTCTTTGGAATTCGACCGCCGCTATTACTTCGAATCGGATGGCTATGACGGATTTGAGCGGCTGGAGAATTTCTTCGACCCCGCATTTGCTGAGCTTCCCGAAAACGAAAAGAAATATGATCTCGCCTATATTGGCACCGCCTATCCGGCCAAGCTCAAAGAAGCCGATCGCCTGTTCCGCAGCCTAGGGGATCGCTACCCTGCTCGCTACCTCTATTTCTATTTGCCCTCTCCCTTGATGCGCATCTTCTTCACCATCACTCATCCCGGCTATCGCAAGTTAGCGAAACGCTTTGGACTCCAAACCCAAAAAATTTCCAAAGAAGAGGTTCTTTCCATCTACTCCCAAACCAAGATTCTATTGGATTTTCCGCGGGCTAATCAAAACGGTTTGACCATGCGCACCCTCGAATCGATGGCGGCAAAAAAGAAACTCATCACCACCAATCCCACCGTGGTCAGCTACGATTTCTATAACAAAGAAAATATCTACGTTTTCGATGGCCGACCCATCGATTTTGACCAGGATTTCTTCGCAAAACCCGCTTATTCTGCTGTGAAAAAAGAAATCGTGGACCGTTATACAGTCCACCATTTCGTGACGGTTTTACTTAACCTTTGAGGACTTCGGTCGTAATTTGGCTATCCGGGTCGACATAGCCGACCGTGGCTTTCGTGCCGATGACATCTAAGCCCACCACATCATAGAGGCGATGGTAGACGTGGACCTCGTCGCCAATATATTTCGTAGCCGAGGTGGAGATGAGATATTCGCCTGGCTGAAGTTGACATTTTTGGGTATAGGAGACCACAATCGTATCGCCTTCTTTAGCGTCATTGAGGGAGATGCCCTCAAGGAAGGTGTTGGTTCCCATCAAGACATCGCCCTTAGGGGTCTTGATGGTAAGGGTGGAAATCACGTCTTGGATATCTTCATTGAAGCGTAACGCCACCTTAAACGTGAAGGGCTCATCCTTTAAAACGGTGTTAGTGATTTGCCCCTTGTGGTCAAAGATTCCGAAATCGACGATCTCGATTTGCTTTTCCCCGTATTCGATTGGCTTGGGGTTGAGCGCGAGATGGGATTTCATCGTTTCGCCAGGTTGGACCGTGGCCGCTTTCTTTTCTTCTTTCTTCGGAGCGGAGGCGTCGAATTGGTTGGCTAAGATCTTCTTATAGATATCCACCATATCATGGGGGTTGCCTTGGGCCACCTTATCCCCTTTATGGAGCACCATGACCTCATCGCAATAGCGAAGCACGCAGCCCATGTCGTGGGTAACGAAGATGATGGTTTTCCCTTTGGCCTTGAACTCGTCAAATTTCTTAAAACATTTGCTTTGGAAATAAATGTCGCCCACCGATAAGGCCTCGTCGACAATTAAAACATCCGGATCAACATTGATGGCCACGGCAAAGGCCAAACGGGCAAACATCCCCGAGGAATAGGTTTTCACCGGTTGATGGATGAAATCCCCGATATCGGCGAAGGCGAGGATCTCGGGAAGTTTGGCATCCATCTCAGCTTTGCTATAACCCATAACGGTGCCGTTAAGGTAAACATTTTCGAGACCCGTGTATTCCAAATTGAAGCCAGCGCCAAGCTCCAGCAAAGCGGAAACGCGACCTTGGATTTCGATTTGGCCGGTCGTGGGCGTTAAAACCCCCGTGACCATTTTTAATAACGTGGATTTCCCAGAGCCATTCACCCCGATGACCCCAAAGCAGCCACCCTTGGGAATATCGACGCTTAAGGGGTTGAGGGCGTGGAATTCCCGATGATGGGATTTCCGGAATGGGGAAAAGACTTCCTTTAGACGATCGGAGGGTTTGTCATAAAGGAAATACGTTTTGGAGACGTCTTTGATTTTCACGGCAATATCCATCTTCGTCTCTCCTTATAGTACATCGGCGAAATGCTTCTTCGTCTTTTGGAAGGCAAGGGCCCCCAGGAAGAGCATCAGCAACGAGAACCCCCAGAAATAAGGGATCTGCCAAAAGGCATCCTCATGGGCCCAAAACGGCGTGCCCGTAATCATGATCCGCCGATACCCGTTGACCAAATAATAGAAGGGGTTGCACTTCAAGATGTAATAGGCGACATAGCGTTTCGTGGACGGATTCTCCACCGCGATGAGGGATTCCAAATCCCAGAACACCGGCGTCGCCCAGAAACCGATTTGCAAGAAAATCGTGACGATCTGGGCCATGTCTTTTAAGAAGACCGCCAAAGAGGATAGCAGCCAAGAAAGGCCGATCAATAACACGGCCGCCCCAATGAGGTAATAAGGAATCTGCAGCCATGCCCAAGTGGGCCAATAGCCTTGATTACCGAAGATCAAGAAGATCACAAGGGCAAACAACAGGAAGAAGCAATGGACGAAGAAAGAGGAAAGCACCTTCATCGGTGGCAAGATGTCCGTCTTAAATTGGACTTTCTTCACCAAATAAGCATATTCAGGCAAGGCATTGGTCGCTTGCATTAACGAATCCGAGATCATGCTCCACATGATGTAACCGGGAACGAGCCACACGATATAAGGGATGTTTCCCTGGCCGCCAATCGAGCCGGTGGATTTAAACCCGTATTGGAAGACAAACCACATGACGACAATGTTCATTAATGGAACGACATAGGCCCAAATAATGCCGCCCATGCTTCCGGCGTAGCGTTTGCGAAGGTCGTTCCACGCCAGTTTCACCGTCAGGCGTTTGGAATGCCAAAGATCAGCAAAGATGGAGAAGAAGTTTTTCAATTTTTGTTTCATCGAGAGAGCTCCTGTTCCAAAATCTTTCCTGCCGATTCGTAAGAGTAATGTTCGTTGATGATGCGCTTGCCTTCTTTGGCCATGGCAAGGCGTTTGGTTTCGTCACCATACAGGGCGACGATAAGCTCAGCCATCTTCTTGGGATCGTCTTCGATGGCCAACGCTTTCTCGGCTTCATCGATTCCCTCGGCGCCACAAGTGGTCGTCACCACGGGGACGCAGTGATCCATCGCCTCAACGATTTTGCCTTTGATGCCAGCCCCATAGCGTAGCGGCGCCACGACCAGGGCCGTCTGGTTATAAAGCTCAGTCAACTCTTCATCGCTAACGAAGCCATGGACGATGATGGAGTTCGAGGCAAGGGCCTTCACTTCGTCGGTTGCGTTCGAGCCGACAACATGCCATTTGATATCGGGAATGGCTTCCTTCACCAACGGGAAAACCTCTTTGGCAAACATCAATACGGCATCCACGTTTGGCGTATGCCCAAAACCGCCGATGAACATTAAATCGTGGCGGTTATCGTGTTCTTCAAAAGGCCCGCTTTCGAACATAAAACTCTGCAAAAGCCCGAAATTCTTTCCGGGATAGCGTTGTTTTAGGTAATCGACTTCGACTTGGCTCGGATAATAGGAATAGTCCGCTTTTTCAAAGAGGGTCTCTTCCATTTTCTTGAAGTGGTCGATTTCGGATTGCAGGTTTTCGTTGCCGGTCAATTCCTTCTCCCGTTCGAGGCGGAGCATATGCAAGTCATGCCCGTAGTAGAGAATCTTGGCATGCATATTCTCTTTCATGAAGTCGATGTATTTGATGGCGATATGGGGGCGGTTGAGCAAGACATAGTCGATGTAGGGTTCATTCTCTTTCAGCCAAGACTTCCAATTTAAGAACATCTTATTCCCATAGAGGACTTCGATTCCGAGGTTTTGGAGCACGCGAGTATAAGGCTCGCTGCGGAAGAAGTTGTCGCCGATGAATTTCACGTTGTAGCCAAGTTGAACTAACAGCTTCAAATAGCCGTAGACCGTTCTTGATCCAGCGTCTTTGTCAAATTGGGGAACGTAGTGATCAACGACGAGAATCGTTTTCTTGCCACCGCTTAATTCACGTGCGTGGAAAACCTGTTCCGCATTGGGATAATGGGCAGCGAGTTCCTTGGCCCATTTCTCTTTGAATTTCTCATTGTTGACGACTTGATATTGCTTCAGCCCACTGCTGAGGTCTTTACCATTGGAAATGCCTTCGAAATGGACAACCACAGAGTTGGGGATATAAACCACGCGACGGCCTAGTTGATAACGAATGGCAAAGCAAAGATCACTGTCTTCGCAATAGGCCGGCACATAGCGGGTGTCGAATCCGCCGAGCTGATCGAAAAGGTCTTTGCGGACCAGCAAAGAGGCGCCGGAAATATAATCCACGTCCTTCACATAGTTGAAGGCGGGGTCTTCCCGGTTTTGGCAGTTGCCATAATTCCAAGCAGAGCCATCTTGCCATAAGATGCCCCCAGCTTCTTGGAGTTGGCCATTGCCGTAGACCAATTTTGAGCCAACGGCCCCAACGTCTTCGTGGGATTCGATATATTCGATAAGGGCATCCATGTACCCCTTTTGGACGTTCGTATCGTTATTGAGGAAATAAACATATTTGCCTCTTGCCTTTGCCGCGGCTTGGTTGCAATTGAGAAGAAAACCCGTGTTCTTTTTGTTGCGGGCCACGATGAGCCCACCGATGATCTTGAGGATGTTTTTGGTTTCGTCGGTGGAAACGTCATCCCCGATGATGACTTCATAAGGAGTCTTCTCCATGTCCGTGTTTTCCAAAACCGCCTTTAGGCAGTTGTAGGTATAGAAGAACTGGTTATAGACGGGGATGATGATCGAGACCAAGGGTTGCTCGCATTCGGGGAAAGAGAAGGGCGTGAATTCTTTTTCTTTATAAAGAACGAGGTTGGTCAAATCGCCTTTTTCCTCCATCTTCTGGTGATAGTTCTCCACTTTGCTGAAGGCTGCATCGGGATTGGTTTTGGCCGCGCGGAAGAAATCTTTCCCCTTGCCGCGGAGAATCGCCTTCCAAGTAATCACGGGGTGACGGATTGCATAAAGCCCCGCTTTGACAAAGAGACGACGCTTGCTGCCTTTTGGCAACATCCAGTCCCGAAACTTGTACCATCGTTTCAACATGCGATAGCCACGGGAGGATTTGATTTGGTTTAATTCCCCATCCTTCCGGGAAATCGTTTCGTTGGCTTCATTGAGGCGTTGATTGGTCACGTTCAGTTCGTTCTTGGTTTGGGCCAAATGGTCGTTGGAAATATTCAGTTCGTTTTTCACGTCGTTGATTTCGGCGTTCTTCTCATTGATTTGCTGATAGAGCTCTTCTCGGCCCCGTTCATAATCGGCGATCGCAGAGAAGATATAATGCGTTTCCGGGTTCGCCGGAGTTTCGTCGTTTAACACCGAAGAGACAAAGTCATTGGTCGCCTTTTCGCAGGACTTCGCCACTGCTTTGGAGATGCCAAAGAAAGCGAGTAACTTCTCAAACGGATATGCCCCTAAATCGGCTTGGCGATTCGCCAAACGGGAAATGGCTCGGTAGGCGATCAGTTGGAAGGGAATTCCTTCTTGCTCGCTCCATTCGTAATCGATGATGCAAAGCTGCCCATTTTCCTTTTCGATGATGTTATCAAAGATGAGGTCGATATCCGCAGGAGCAAGAATCGGGCCTGGAATGCGGTAAGAAGCAAATCGGGGTGCCGTCTTGGCATCGTCTTGGGCCAACAAGAGGAAATCACGGTATTTCGAAAGCAAGGCCTCAATCCGTTCCACATCTTGGCTGCGGTAGGCTTCTAACAGCAAGGAAGTTAAGCTCTTGCCCTCTACAAACTCAATTTGGATTTGCTCGCCCTGCGCCTTGGCTTGGGCTACAGAGCCCTTACCAAACGCCTTGGAAAGAAGGGGGTAAGCATCAACAAAACGCTGCAAATGTGCCTTTCCTTCTTCAAATAATGGGGTTTTGACCACAAAACGCTTATTGCCTTCCTCGTAGATAGAGGTGATGGCAACAAACGCTTTTTTTCGGTGAAGGTCAAAAGTAGAAAATAGGAGGTTCATTTGGTTTTCCTCCCCACGAGTAAGAAGGAGTTGGCAACGTCGGGAAAGGCCGTTCCAGAATGGTCGAAAGCCTTTTCCTCATCGAACATCACATAGCGATCTTTGCCAATGGCGGCAGTGAGATTACGGATTTCTCCCGGCTGCGGTAAATGGTCGTCGGAATAGATGGTGATGCACTGGCGGTAGGTAGGCACCGGGTAGAGGCAACGCAGCTCGGTTAGGCCAGCGGTCTTTGCCTCTTCAAGAAGTTCCTGGCGCGAATAATGAAGCCCCTGTTCCAGCCCTTCATAAAGGGGACCTTCCCCCGGATTGAGCCCAGCTAAGAAAGAGAGGCCAAAACGGTTATGGGCGGCCAGATAGATCGTTCCCTTTTTCCCTAACAAAGAAATCGCCTTGCTTAGACGAGCATCCCGCTCTTCCTTGGAAAGCCCGTCGAAAATACCAAAGCAGACGATCGTTTGATAGCCCGGCTTCAAAGAAGCGATTTCATCCACCGGGCAAATCGTACCGTCAAAACGAGGCTGATCTTCCATCGCACGATCGACGAGGATTAATGAAGGACCTTGAAAATCCACGGCTTGGAAAATGCCACTAAAAGGGATGAGTTCTTTGCGAAGAGAAGGAAGTTCCATGAATTAGAATACCTTGCGTAATTCGGCAAACGCGTTGCTCGGCTTATCGCCAAGATAGCAAGAGACGAGGCCGCGTTCATAATGGGCTTGGCCCGCGGGGATTTTGGCCATCTTTTCAGCGGCTTCTTGGGCCGAAGAGCCCACTTCGCCCACACCGACGAAGGAGGTCTTTTGGACTTCGGTATATTCAACCCAAGGCACGGGCACCAAATGGGTATGGCCATCCCCGCCAAGCCGCGGGACGAGTTCGACCTGTGGAGTGGCGATATAACTGGTGGCTAAAACCTCAACGATGTCATCTTTCCCCGAGGGGGTGCTGGCAACGGCTTTCATGATGACCGGCAATTCGACGCTGGCATCTTTGGGGCGGAACAAAGCGGGATCCAAACCATTGATCATGGTCTCTTGCTCATGCTTGGTGAAATTGGAAGGATAGGCCCCATAACGAAGATTCTCGTTGCTGCGATGCAATTGATAAAGCGGGATCGACATGATCGGCGCCAAATCGAAATAGAGGTTCTTCGTGAAATCGTCGCAATAGCCGACAAACGCCTGCTTCATCGCGGCGACGTCAAAGCCGCGGAACCGGGCGGGAGAGGCGGAATAATCGAAGGACTGCGAATGGCGGGAAGCCACGGAAGTGATCTTTTTGTCTTTGACCATGACGAAGTCATCGCCGAAGGGATCGGGCTTTTTGATGAGGTTGATCATGTTGGTCTGGGCAAGCGGCGTGAACAATAGGCGGAATTCAACTTCGTTGTTACGGTCATTGGCCCCGAAAAGCGCATCGAATTCATCGTTGCCCATCTTCGTGAAGTTCTCGCCTTTTTTGATGGCTTTCTTTTCTTGCTTCTCAAGCTCTTTGACTTTGGATTTGACGAACGATTCGATTTCTTTCTCGCTCTTTCCGCTGACGCCGGATGGATAACGGCTGAACTTGAGCTTAGGCGCGGCGTCGTTTCCATAGATTAAGCGGGTCGTATCTTCATAGAACGGCGCGGGCTTATCCAAAGTGGCGATTAAGGTCTGGGTATGGACGTCGGTATGGGTGTGCCCATCGGAATCGCGGCTGGTCGTCGTCCAGGTGATGACGAGGGTGCCGGTATAGGTTTTATCGCGTACTTCGCATTCGGAAACACGCTCTAAGAAGAAGGGGTTGCCGTTAATGGCCCCGCTATTGGAACCCAAAACACTATGGAGGTAGTTATCATCTTCTTGATAACCGTAGCCCACGATGAGCTGTTGCATCCGCTCGGTTTTAAAGGTTGGGTCGAGTTCGAGCAAAGTGGATGCTTTCTCCAAGACTTTACAGGGCATGTTCCAATCAAAGGACGCATTCAACGCCGCCACGTCGGCATAGCAGATATCGAGCTTCGCTTTGGTTTTGGCTTTGGCCTTTTCCAAAATGTCGGCCCGTTCCTTTTTCATCTTCTTGAAGGTGGTGAAATAGAGGACCAAGAAGATAATCCCGATCAAAACGATGGCGAAAATAATGCCCATGACGAGCATGAAGGTCGCCCAGCCTTGACCGCTTTTGGCCTTCTTCTCCGCCGCTTCTTCTTCGGCTTTCGCCGCTTGATAAGCTTTGACGTGAAGGGCGTTTTCGTCTTTGTTGACGTTGGCTTTGGCGGCCAAATCGTCAAACCACTTATCGGCTTCCTCGTGGAGCTGTTTTTCTAAGAACCGGGTGTAAATTTCCCGGGGCTTATAAATCATGTCTTCTGCCATGGTTTACCTCCCAAAACCACCCATGCCACCCATTCCCGGGGGCATCCGGCCGGTCTTTTGATATTGTTTCATCTGCTTCATCATCTCTTTCGATTGCTCGAATTTGCGGATGACGCGATTGATGTCGGCATTGGTTAAGCCACTGCCTTTGGCAATGCGGTTTTTATGGGAAAAGCGAAGCACTTCGGGGTGACGGCGTTCATACGGGGTCATGGAATTGATGATGGCCTCGAAGACCTTCATCTCCTTCTCCGCTTTTTCTTTTTGTTCATCGGTGAGCTTGGGCATGCCCGGGATCAATTTGGCGATGAACCCAATGGATCCAATCTTCTGAACTTGCTTCATTTGACGAAGCATATCCTCGAGGGTGAATTCGCCCTCCATCATCTTTCGGGCGTCTTTTTCGGCTTGTTTCTCGTCGATGGCCTCTTTCGCCTTTTCGACCAAGGTCACGACATCGCCCATGCCCAAAATCCGGTCGGCCATACGGTCGGGATAGAAGGCTTCGAGATCGCTGACCTTTTCACCGACGCCGATGTATTTGATGGGTAGACCCGTGAGATATTTGATGGACAAAGCGGCACCGCCACGGGCATCGCCGTCTAAACGTGACATGATCAAACCCGTGAGACGGAGATCGTTATTGAAGGCGTTGGCGACGTTGACCGCGTCTTGGCCGGAGGCGGCATCCACCAAAAGCAAGACTTCGTCGGGATGAACTTCGTGGTTGATCTTTTTCAGCTCATCCATGAGGCCTTCGTCGATTTGTAAGCGCCCAGCGGTATCGAGAATTAAGACATCCATGCCTTCTTCCATCGCCTTACGCTGCGCGGCGCGGGCGATATTGACGGGGTTTTCTTTATTCCCCATCGAAAAGAAGGAAGCCCCGGCATTGGCCACGACGGTTTCGAGTTGTTCGATGGCGCCGGGACGATAAACGTCGAGGGCGGCCACCATGGTTTTCTTATTGAGTTTATGGACGAATTGGTAGGCCAGTTTCCCAGCGCTGGTGGTTTTCCCAGTACCTTGCAAACCCACGAGCATGATCGTGGTCAACCCTTTGGCGAATTGGATACCGGTGTTTTCTTCGCCTAATAAGGCTTGGATTTCGTCGTGGACGATCTTGACGACCATCTGCGAGGGGTTGACTTTGGAATAGACGTCTAAGCCAAGGGCTTTTTCTTTCACGTCTTCGGTAAAGGCCTTCACGACTTTGAAATTCACGTCGGCTTCGAGCAAAGCGACGCGGATTTCCCGCAAAATATCGGCCATGTTTTTTTCGGTAAGGCGGGCCTCGCCACGCATCTTTTTGAAGATACCAGCAAAGCGATCCGCAAGAGATTCAAATGCCATGGAGGAGTTCCTTTCCCAGGTTTTCAAGGGCGGCCATCCGTTGCTTCGGATCGGTCTTCCCTAAGGCATCCTGTGCCTGTTGACGGAGTTCTTTTTGCCGTTTCAAGAACCCCAGGTTTGCTTCGATGTCGAGCAGTCGCGCCACTCCTTTATGGAGGGCGTCGTGGACCGCGGCTCTGCTGATATCGCTTTCCTCGGCGATCTCGCCAAGGGAGAGGTCGTAACGGTAATAGGAATTCAGGGTGTTACGTTGCTGCAAGGAGAGAAGGTTCTCATAGAGATCCATGAGTTCCAAGGCCTCTTCCCGCGACTGCAGCAAGGGTTCTTCGTTCATGATTCTTCCTCCCCAAGGAGCAAGCCATAGAGGTATTTATCGAGGTCGAATTCGCGCAGATCCTCCATCTTTTCACCCAAACCGATGAAACGAACGGGAACGCCGAGTTCATCGCGGATGGAGAGGATGATGCCGCCTTTGGAGGTACCGTCCATCTTGGTGATGACGATCCCCGTAAGCGAGGTGACTTCCTTGAAGGCTTTGGCTTGAAGGACCCCGTTTTGGCCAGTGGTCGCATCGATGATGAGGAAGGTCTCATGGGGCGCGCCAGGGATTTCCCGCGAGAGGACACGGGAGATTTTGGCGAGCTCTTGCATCAAGTTCGTCTTGTTTTGGAGACGGCCTGCGGTATCGACGATCAGAAGGTCGATCTTGTTCTCAACGGCATATTTGGCCCCATCGAAAGCCACCGATGCGGGATCGCCGTTTTCCTTGCCTTTGATGAGGGGGATTTTGAGGCGGTCCGCCCAGACTTGGAGCTGTTCCACCGCCCCGGCACGGAAGGTATCCCCGGCGACGAGGGCCACTTTCTTCCCCTGGTTTTTATAACGGTAGGCGAGTTTGGCGATGGAGGTGGTTTTGCCCACACCATTAACCCCGCACACCAAAACCACGGTCGGTCCTTCTTTGACGAAACGGATTTCGTTTTCGATGGAATCACCTTTGGTGGCGTAATCGACGAACATGGCGTCGACGAGCTTCTCGTTGATGACCTTGGGTTCGGAAATGCCCTCGGCCTCGGCTTCGTCCATGAGCTGTTCGATCAAACGAATCGAAAGCCCCACCCCGACATCGGATTCGATGAGGATGGTTTCAAGTTCCTCGAAGTAATCGTTGTCAGCGCGCGCGTAGCGTTTAGATAACGCGTCCAGGCGCGAAGCAAAATTCTTGCGGCTTTTCTCCAAACCTTTTTCATAGCTTTGGAGTTCTTCTTTTTGGCCATCTTTTTTGCCAAATTTATTCTTTAAAAACGAAAATAGACCCATCTTTCTTACTCTTTCGGCCGCGCCAGCTTCGCTAGGGCGTCCCTCGCGGCATCGGTTTCCGCGGCTTTCTTGTTATGTCCTTGTCCCCGTCCGATTTCCCGGCCTTCGAAATAAACGGCGGCGGTGAAGAGTTTATTCACCCCTGCCCCTTCCTCGGAAATGGTCTTGTAGGTAACCGATTCCTTGTGGTCGGCTTGCATATATTCCTGCAAGGCGGATTTGGGATTGCTCATGCCATCGATCGCCGCGTTCTTGATGTCGTCTTCGAAGACGGAACGAATCAGCTTATAGGCGAAATCGCGACCCTGATCGAGGAAGACCGCCCCCATAAAGGATTCGAAGACATCCTCATATAGCGGCGTCTTGTTGAACATGTTCTTCGTAAAGGAAATGCCGACGCGAATATATTGGTCGAGGCCGAGCTTCTTGCAATATCCGGCTTCGGATTCGGAACGGATGAATTGGGCCCTTAATACGGAGAGCCGGCCCTGCTCCATTTCGGGATGGTAGATATAGCAAAGTTCGCTGACCACCGCCCCAATGACGGCATCGCCTAAAAACTCCAGACGTTCATAGTCTTGGTGCCTGGTGCCGGCCATCCCGTTGTAGGAAGAATGCGTGAAGGCCAACGTGTAAAGTTCCTCGTTATGAGGGAGGATGCCGAAGCGGCGATAAAGTTCACGGTACGGACTTGGCATAGTCATATTATCCTTGTTTTAATCAAGGATAGATACCCCTATTTGGTTTTTGCCCCTCAAGGGATGAATTCGCCTAGCCCTTTTTGGGCTAATCGAAGGATCGATTGGAACTCTTTTTCCTCGGGGTGAGAAAGGATCATCGTGGCGTCGTCGCGGGCGGCCTCGAACATCTTAAAATCAGCAATGAGATTGGCCATTTCCAAAGAAGGCAATCCGGATTGTTTGACCCCGACCATTTCCCCAGGTCCACGTAACCGCAGGTCTTCCTCGGCGATTTTAAAGCCATCTTCGTAGTCCACGAGGATACGAAGTTTCTCGAGGTCTTCTTCGTCTTTGCCGTCATAGAGCAAATAGCAGATTGCGGACTGTCCGTTTCTGCCGATTCGCCCCCTTAATTGATGGAGGGAAGATAAGGCAAAATGGGTAGGGTCATGGATGATCATCGTGTCGGCTTCTTTGACGTCGATCCCGACTTCGATGACCGAGGTGGAAACCAAGATTGGACGTAGCCCGCCATAGAAAGAAGCCAGGGCGATTTCCTTTTCCTCCTCAGCGAGTTTTCCATGGAGTAAAGCAACCTTTCCAGGGAAGCGTTTTTCATAAGACCGGGATAAGGAAAGGACGCTGGATTGGGCGTCTTCCCCTTCTTCGATTTGCGGCGCGACCACATAGACGCGGCCCCCGTTTTGCAAGGAATTGAAAATCGCTTGATCCACGCAAGAATCCTTTGTTTTCACGATTTTCGTTTTGATTTTGCGGGCTTTTGCGGGAAATTCAGTTAAAGTGGAAACATCCAAATCCCCATAGATGGTCATGGCCAAAGTCCGAGGAATCGGGGTGGCCGACATCAGCAATAAATCGCAGTGATCGCCTTTGGCGGCAAGGACGGCCCTTTGGTTGACGCCAAACTTATGTTGCTCGTCGATCACGGCCAAGCTAAGGGAGGCGTATTCGACGTCTTGGGAGAATAAGGCATGGGTCCCAACCACCACGTCGATGCTCCCATCGCGAAGTCCCGAAAGAACCGCTTTCCTCTCTTTAGGCAGCATGCTCCCGGTAAGCAAAGCGCAGGTCACACCCGTCCCCTCAAAGAAGGAAACGATGTTCTTATAATGCTGTTTCGCCAAGGCATCGGTTGGGGCCATCAGGGCGCTTTGTTCGCCCTTGGTATAGACCCCATACATCGCTAAGAACGCCACCAAGGTTTTGCCCATGCCGACGTCCCCTTGGAGCAAGCGATACATAAGCGTATTGGCATCGAGGTCTTTGAGGATCTCCGCGACCGCTTCTTTTTGGGAATTGGTTAAAGAATAAGGGAGGGAAGAAACAAAACCGCGGATCTTCTCCCGATTTACCTTGGCCACCTTTTCCCGGACCAAGGCTTTGTTTTGAAGGCGGATCAATTGGTTCTTCAAAGAGAAAAGCAACGCCTCTTCGTATTTCAAAACGCGTTGCCCTTGGCGCAAATCTTCCCGATCCGCTGGGAAATGGATGTGGCGCACCGCTTCTTCTTTGGGAATCAGGCGGTATTTCTGACGTAACGAGGAAGGGATGACATCGTAGATTTTCCCTTTGAGTTCGCCTAAGGATTTCGCGACGAGATTCCGGAACAAATGCTGGGGATATTCCCGAGGCAAGGTATAAAGCGGAACGATTCGGTCTTCCGGAGGCAAAATACCCCGTTTCATCTGCAGCAAATTCAAACCATGGGATTTGGCATCATAGGACGCTTCTAGGGTATAGGTTTCGTTTTGGATGAGGGTTCTAGCGTAATAGGGTTGATTCCAGACCGTCACCACAAAGTCGAGGCGGCCCGAACGGAAATAAAAGGTCGTCTTGCTGACCTTACGGAAAAACATGTTTTTGGGCGCGGAAATCACCTGCCCCTCGATCACGATGCGTTGCTTGTCTTGAAGGTGGAGCAAAATCCCGGGATCGCTCGGGGTGAAATCGTCATATCGCCGGGGATAATGGGCCACCACTTGGGAAGCACTATAAATCCCCATGCGGGTGAGGAGTTCGTTGATCTTGGCGCTCTTGCTTAAGGGCATGGTTTATTCGACGCCGACGAGGAAGGAATAAACGGGTTGTCCGCCATGGAGGAGGCTGACTTCGACTTGGTCCCCATAACGTTCCGTGAGTTCGGCAAGCAGGGCTTCTTCTTCCGCTTCCTTGATATCTTCGCCGCAAAGGACGGTCATCGAGACGCTCTTGGGGGTCACCAAGGAATCGCCCAAATCGAAGAGGGCGGCTTTCTTATCTTTGACGCAGGAAACGATGTTCTTATCTTTCATGGCAAGGTAGAACCCTTTGGTGACGTTGACACCGGAGATTTCGGTGTCTTTGATCGCGTAGGTTACCGAGCCGGACCGGACGTGGCGAAGCGCCAGTTTCATGGCTTTGAACACTTCGTCGGGTTCTTCTTCGGGATTGAAGCACATCGCCGCGGCAATGCCTTGGGGAATGGTCTTCGTGGGAATGACGCGAGCGGAAATCTCGCTGCCTTGGAGGACGTCGCAAGCTTGGGATGCCGCCATGACGATGTTGGAGTTATTGGGAAGGATGAATACGTTTTTGCATTTGGCCTTGGCGATGGCGCTAAGGAAATCGTCGGTGGAGGGGTTCATGGTCTGACCGCCGCTGACGAGTTGTTCGGCACCAAGTTCGCGGAAGATCTCATCTAAGCCAGAGCCGGAGCTGACGGCGATGAAGCCGATGTCCTTTTCGGCCACGAATTCGCGGGGCGCTTCCTCTTCCTGAGGGACGCTATGGCCGTGGATGTTGTAATCGGTGGCCTTCTTGCCTTCGGAGATGTTGTTATGCTCTTCCGACATATTCTCGATGGTAATCGTCACGAATTCGCCGAATTGTTGGGCGTAATTGAGCATGTGGCCAGGCAGCAACGTATGGACATGGACTTTGACGATATCCTCGTCGCGGACCGTGACCAAGGATTTGCCATGGTTTTGGAGGAATTTCTTAAAGGTGCGTTCGATGAATTGCTTCTTCCCTTCCCCACCCAAGCGGAGAATGAATTGGGTGCAATAGCCGTAGCCTTCTTCGTCTTCGGAAAGTTGGGCCCCGGCATAGGGGGAGACGATTGGGGCGGTCGGTTCGGCTTCTTTGGAACGTTCGATGAACTTGCCGCGGACCGCCGACTCCATCCCTTCGATGATCGTCACCAAACCCGCACCGCCGCTATCGACGACGCCGACTTCTTTCAAAACGGGAAGCAGGTCAGGGGTATGGGATAACGATTCTTTGGCTTTGGCAAGGAAATAAGCCATCGCCTCTTTGACGGTGGTCGAATCGTTTACATATTCAGCCAAAGCCGCGCTCGATTCGCGGATGACGGTTAAAATCGTACCTTCGACCGGTTTATCAACGGCTTTGTAGGCGGTTTCTCGAGCCGATTCCCAGCATTCCGCTAGGTCTTGGGCATCGAGGCGTTTCTTACCTTCGGTGGCTTTGGAAAAGCCGCGGAAAATCTGTGAGGTGATGACCCCGGAATTGCCGCGAGCCCCCATTAGTAGGCCCCGGCTAAAAGCGGATGCCAAAGCATATAAATCGTCCTCGTCGGGACGATTCATGATTTCCTTCGCCCCGGAGGAGAAGGTGAGGTTCATATTCATCCCCGTATCGCCATCGGGCACGGGGAAGACGTTGAGTTGGTCGATTTCGGGATAATGGTTATAGAGGTTATTGGCCCCGGAGAGGAGCATTTCCTTCAAGGAAGCAGCATCGATATATCTCATTTGCCTTTCTCCTTTACGTCGGCGCAATAGACGTTAAACGCGGAAAAGACGGCGCCGAAGGCCTTTTCCTCTTCGTATGCGATCCGCTTCTGGGTTTCGGAAAGCACTTCGGGAATCTTGACCCCGTCGGCACAGCAGACGTAGGCGTCAATCGCATATCCTTTGGCGGAAGAGCGGACGTAAATCCCCTGTTCGAAATCCTCTAAGCGCAAGATTTCCCGCGCCGCGTCAAGCAACGAAGTACGAGCGACAAGACCCACGATGCCATAGCTAGCAAGGGCGGCATCGGCCGCCACCTTAGCAATCTCGGCCACCGGGAGTTCGGGCAAACTCTTTTTCGCGGATTTTTTCTTGATTGGTTTCATAAAAACTAACTGCTACAAAACAAGCGCCTACATAGTAGGCCATATTGATTATGGGCTAGGAATAAGGAAAATACAAACCTTTACGCGCGAGAAGGCGCGCCCAAAAGGAAGATTTCACTAGCCAAGGAAGGCAAAGAAACGAGCCAAAGCTTCTTTATGATGACCGAAGGCGAAAATCATGTGGTTTCCAAAAGGATGATCGGTGATTTCGTTTAAGGAAGAGGAGAACTTCACCTCGATCTGCGTCCGGCAGAAGGTAGCGTAGTTGTGGTTAGCGACAATATTGCCTTCTAAGCATTTTAGCGCGGTCATATCGGGAGAAATTTTGAAACAAGTGCACGGCCCTTCTTCGATTTCCCCTTTGATCCCAAAGCCAAGTCCGGACTCGAAATGGGTGTCTAAGGTATAGGATTTGACGAAGTTTAACGGGAGGGTGCAATGGGCATAAACCGCGGTATTGGTTTCCATGTCGAAACGACTGGGATTGGCCATAAACGGGGCATAGCCGAACAAGGCTTTTGCCACCGCCATCGTAAGCATCGCGGGGATATCCCCTTCGCATCCGGCGATGATGCCCTCTTCGTTTAATAACCCAAAGGCAAGGCAGGAGGTTTGGTGCTTAAGATTAAGCAAATCGAAGCAACGTAAAGTAAAACCGGATAGACCATGACGGCTGCATAACGCCTTTAAGGCAAGATAAATCTTTAAGGATTCGATGAGATCTTCCTGACGATTGGTCTTGTCTTTAAAGCGATGGATCAAAGCTTCCGGAACCTCTTTGACCGCTTCGATCTCATCCATGAATTCTTGATAGTCGATTGGAAGGATCTCGATGCCAAGCTTTGCTTGCACCACATGTTTATCGACGTGAGAAGCAATCAACCAATCCGAAGGAGCGCCGATGACGCCCATCTTCGAACCGCGGAGTTCGGCGCGGGCATTGCTGAAACGGAGATATTCGCAAATCTCGTCGTGGATCTTCTCCGGCGTCCCCATGATGATCTTCCCGCGGAGGCCGCGTTGCTGCAAAAAGGAGAGCATTTCCAAAGATGCCGCAAGGGAATTGCGGGTCCCGGTCACCAAAAAGTAATAAGGCTCTTGGTAATTCTGGTAGCGAGCGGCGAAACCAGGCTCAGAACCGCCCGTCTGGACGTAAAACAAAGGAACCCCGCCTTCCCCTTCGGAAAGGAAGGTAAAGTCGCCTCTAGGGTCGATTTTGGATAAAAAAGCCTCCATTTCTTGAACCAGGGCTTGGTCTTGCCCATTTAAAACGGAGGATAAAGGAATTAAGGAAATTGGATTTTTCATGATGAGACAATTATAACCTTCCCAAAGGGAAAGTCATAATACCATCCATGGGTTATGACAAAAGAAACCTATCATTCAGGCGTATTGGAGATTACAAGAAAACAGCTGGAATCGCCATGAAAAAAGGCCTAAAAAGGCCCCTAAAAAGAAAAAGCCCGGCAGCGCGCTATTCTTGTCGATTGCTCGGCTACCTTCGCCACTGCGGTGCTTAACTTCTGTGTTCGGGATGGGAACAGGTGTGACCACCGCGCCATCGCCACCAGACTTTTTCGTTCCCAATGTTCCTTGAAAACCGGATATTACGGATCTGTTCTTTCAATGCAATTTACTTATGCGCCTGACTTAGCTTACTCTCTATAAAATAGATTAGTGAAATTAAGTCCTCGAGCTATTAGTATCGGTCAGCTGAACACATTGCTGTGCTTACACTTCCGACCTATCAACCTCCTCGCTTTGGAGGGCTCTTACTTCTTTCGAATGGGAAGTCTCATCTTTAGGTTGGTTTCACGCTTAGATGCTTTCAGCGTTTATCCTTTCCAGAGGTAGC
>JAFTDF010000025.1 GCA_017454295.1 Bacilli bacterium | reverse complement strand
GTCCAAACTGCGTTAGTCTAGCTTTTTCAAAGAACGATTCCGCGATTCGACACTCGCCTCGCGCGGTTTTCAGGCCGGCTTTTGCAAAGAGGAGTCGCAAGAAGAGAAATTTCTATTGATTTCTAATAGTTAGCCTCCTAATATCTTATACGCAGCTTCGGCTCTTTTTTGAGAAGTAAATTGTAATGTTAAGTGCAACAATCGGAGATAGCCTCGGCCATCAGCTTCGATGCAGATATCCAGTTGTTACATTTTCTGGGCCTATTGTTGATTAGGCCCACTTTTTTATCAATGTATTTTTGGTTATAACGCCCCAAATCGTAACCTTTCGGGAAGAATTCCCTTAGGAGGCCATTCGAGTTTTCGTTCGACCCCTTCTGCCAGGCGCAGAACGTGTCGCAGAAGTAGACCTGGCATCCGAGTTCGGCTTCAATCCTCCCCCAATCCGCGAATTCGGTCCCGTTGTCCGTCGTGATCGTCTTGACCAGTTCCGGCGGGAAACGCTTCAGGTAGCCTATGACCAGATTCGCCACGACGTCCGCGTGCCGGTTCGGGGATTTGATGGCCTTGTAGAACCTGGACTTCCTCTCCACCAAGGTCACGAAGCACGCCTTCGACTTGCCCAGCCCGGAGACGACCGTGTCGAGCTCCCAATGGCCGTAATCCGCCCTTTTGTAGACGCTTTTGTCCCTTTTCCTGATGGATTTGCCCCTGTTGAACTTGCCCCTTGTCTCGTACCATCCGCCCTTGCCCTTCCTACGGAGCAGCTTCCTGTCCCCGCCGAGGATGGTCCCCTCGCCGATCCATTTGTAGATGGTCTTGAAGCAAGGGAACCCCTGGCCTTTGTAGAAGGCCGCGATCTGCTCCGGGGACCAGGTCTCCCTTATCCTTTGCTCTATGATTTGGATGACCTCCAATGGGAATTGGACTATGTTATGGGCCTTGGATATCCGCGCCTTGTACCTCTTCTGCGAGGAATGGGGGTAGTAGCTCCTTGTCCCCTCGCGGTTGGGGGTGAAGTTCCTGTCCAGCTCCCTCTTCACCGTGGAGGGGTTCCTCCCTATTGCCCGGGCAATACCTCGGATGGAGGCGCCTTGGATCCTCAAAAAGGAAATCGCGGTCCTCTCTTCTATGGTAAGATGTATGTAGCCCATTAAAGTCCTCCGTAAGATGTATGTAGCAACCTAATCTTACTACGGATCCGATGAGCCTTTTCTATTTCGTCACGTGTTGCACTTGAACGGTAAATTCACCTGAGAAAGAAAAAGGACCGTTATGAAACGGCCCTTGTTCGAATTTGAGGATGGATTAGTCAGCGGCCAAAGAAACGTAGATCTGATGGCTGGTATTGAAGTAGATGTTATAGATTCCGTCGGCCTTAACTTCCATGTTGTGATCGTCCCCGCCCACATCGTTGAAGAACGCTTTGGAATCGTCGTTGCCTAAAGCGGTATAACCATACCAATCACCCGTGGATTTCGGTGCGATTTTGAGGATATCGCCGGCTTTGAGCGAGAGATTCGTGATTTCGCCAATATTATTGGCGTCGGAGCTCTTAACCATTCGGACGCCACCGGCTTGAGTCCAATCGGCAGTGGTATAGGAACCGGTGCCGACGACATACCAATCGACGTGGTTATCGGTTAGATCATAGGTGGGGTTATCAAAGTCAAGGTCGAGATCGGCGGTCTTGCGGTTTTCTTGGTCGTCTTTATCGACGAAGATCACTTTTTCGTAAACGTTGGAAATTTCAACTTCGTAGATCTTGCCTTCCTTTAGCGTCATGGCAACGCCGGGCCAAGCCTCGTTCTGGTGACCCGCACCGCCTTCGCCTTCCCAAGCATAAGCATAGGGCGTGGTCCAGTCGTTAGGAACGGTGACGGTGAATTTGGTGTTGGTCGGGGCATCCGCTGAGACTAACACGATGGAGATATAGTTGTTCGCCATCAAGTAGATGGAATAGGTGCCGGCAACTTTGCATTTGATGTTGTTGTCGCTAGCGGCGGCTTCGAAGTTCGCTGCGCCTTCACCAATGACCATAACGGTTTCATCTTTGGCATAGCCCCATTCTTTCGACCAATCGGAATTGGCGATCTTGAATTCGCCTTTATCGAGGTGGATGTTTTCAATCTTGCCAAGCTGATCAGTGGAAGAAGGTGCCGCTAATTTATTGGCGGCAACGGCGTCCCATCCACCAACGGCTGTGCCGCGGACATAGTATTCGGCGGCCGGAGTCGGCTCGGTTACCCAGATTTCGGAAGAATTATTGATCCAGAAGATATGTTCACCGGCTATGGTAGCGGTAAAGCTGGTGCCTTTATCGGTTTTGGCGGCGGGATCACCTTCATTCTTGTAGAAATGCAACGCGGTGTCATCTTCCGAGAAGGTGATGACGTCGTCTTTGGCAAGTTCCAGCACCACTTTCGCTTTGTTTTTAGTGTCAGTGGATTCTTTGGAGTTGGTGATTTCCAAGGGACTGCCATTTTTGGTGGCGGTCAAAACGCCAACGGGATCGCTAGGAAGGTCCACCCAAAGTTCACCAGAGGCGTTATACCAAACCGTATGGGTACCTGCTTTGGTGGCAGTGAAGCTGGTGCCTTTATCGGTCTTGGCCTCGGGATCGCCTTCCATCTTGTAGAAATGCAATGCGGTGTCACCGTCTTTGAGGGCAAGCACGTCATCGACTGCAAGTTCGATGAGATACTTCCCTTTGTTGTCCATTTCCGTGGCGGAACGCGAATCGGTGATGGCCAAAGGTTCACCGTTTTTGGTGGCGGTCACATTGCTCACGACGGGGCCGCTGCCACCATGGACCTCGATGGAAATGAAGCCGTTGGCCATCATGTAGATGTCGTAATTGCCGGCTTCTTTGCAGTGGATGTTGTTGTCTTCACCCGCAGCAGCTTCGAACTTGGAAGCGGCGTCGCCAATGACGGCGACATCGTCGCCTTTCTTATAACCATAGGTCTTGTCCGCAGCCCAAGTGGAATTGGAAATCTTGAAATCACCAACGGAGAGGGCGACGTTTTTGATGACACCGAGTTGGTCCTCCTGTTCTGGAGCGCCAAGTGCGTTGGAGGCGGCGACATCCCAACCACCGACGGCGGTACCACGGAGATAAAGGGTCGTGGTGTCGGGAACGGCCTCGCCGACGATATGGATGCAACCATGGGCGAAGGAAGGATCGCCTTCGGCAACGAAACGGATGGTGTATTCCTTGGCTTCGGTCACTTTGATGTTAGCGGCATCACCGGCGGGGTAATAGCCTTCATTATCCGCGGCATTGCCAGCACGGACCTTGAATTCGCAGTTGGCGGGCAAGGTGGCGACGAGACGATAGACATCGTGGCCGTTAAGCTGTTCCGCTTCTTTCTCGAACGCATAGATGTGGGCGTGGTTCTGCCAGTTGTTGACGGTGCCGACGAGATAGTAGGCTTTGATGTTATCGCCGGTATCGAATTCGAGATCGAGTTTCTTTTCGATCCAGAGACCGACTTCCTGCGGCTTGGCGGTGTTGGATTCGCAATAGTAGAAGCTATATTCGCCATCTTCCTTGATCGCACCGTTCTCGAGTTGGACGGGGCAATCGCCACGGACGGGAAGAACCGAAGCGGTCGCGGTACCGGCGATGATTTCGATTTTGGTGCCGGCGGCTAATTCAACGCCGGTGAGCATGTATTCGACTTTGTCGGTGGCGCCGGTGTTGACGGCGAGGGCACGGGTTTGGGCGGTTTCTCCTTCGCCGATCTTGATCGCGTAAACGTAATCGGGGGTATCATCGCTGGAGTCTTCGGAATCTTCGGACTCTTCGGATTCCTCGGATTCTTCCGATTCCTCGGAGGCTTCGGAGCTTTCCTTGCTGCCCTGAGAGGATTCTTCGCTCTTGGGAGCGGATGAGGATGAGTTACCCGAGCCGGCGCAAGAGCAAGAAGCCATCAAGGCGGCTGCGGATAGCATCAATAAGGCTTTGACGATTTTTTTCATTCAAAAACTCCTTTTTGAAAATCAATCGTCTAATTATAGAATGTAAGCCCTTACAAAGAAAGATTTTATCGAAAATACCTTTGGTATAACCAAGCTACTTACCCATGGCTAATTGCATGTATTTTAACTGCACGCGACGAGCGAGGTCTTCGTCGTCGACATGCTCTAGATAGGCAAAGCCGATCGCGTCTTTCTTAAACTCAAATGTGAATACTGGGGTTTGGCCCTGCTCGAATCCTTTTAGTTGGATTCCCCAGTAGGGACGGATCAGGGCAAATTGCCGCTCTTCGTCCAAGGAGAAATGAGCCACGATTTTAAACGGATATAGCAAACCGTCATCGCCTCTAAGCTCGACAACGTGCTCATCGGCTTCGCCAAAAGGATCGTCATCTTGGGCTTTTCCTTTTCCATAGCGATGCCCTTTGGTTAATGCAGCATCATAGATTTGCTGGGCCAAACGGTGGTCGCTGACGATGCGCATGGCATTTGGGGATTTATAGACCTCCCCCACTACAAAGGAATAACCGTCAATCTGAAAACCGACTGGAAGGGCAACGACATATTGGAAGAAGCCGCCTCGGGAAACGGCCATCATCGTTTGGAAGGTAAATTGCCCGCCCCCAATCTTATATTCGGGATAGACGGGATAGGCGTCTTGGTCGCGCCATTCGAGGAAAAGGACGTTTGGGATGGTGTTGGGCAAAGCTTGATCGGGCATGAAAAGAACTCCTTAGCTTGATTTTACGGTGGATAAAAAAATAGAAAAGCCCCACTTGCGCGGGGCTTCATTCATAATTTGCTAGAAATTAAGCAGCGGCGGCTTGAATCCAGAGCTGACCTTCGCCGTTGACGTAGATGTCATAGCTTCCGGCTTCTTTGCAGCTGATGTTTTTGCCACCAAAGCCATCGTCGACACCTTCGAAAGCGGTGACGCCGGCATTGGGGGTTTCACCATCGGTGCTGGTGTTGACCATGTCATAACCATACCAGGTGCTGGTGCTTTCCGCGCCATCGGCAACTTTGAACTTTTCATCGCCACCAAAGGTAACGTTGAGGATCATGCCCTTATCGGTTTCGCTACCGGGGTTGGAATAGAGCTGGATGGCACCGGCAACGGTCCAATCTTCGCTAAAGGCAGTGCCTTCGCCGATGAGATACCAGGAGACCTTTTCGGAGCCTTCGGCACCGTGGCCGTTTTCTTCGCTGGATTCTTCTTCGCTGGTATCCTCGCTGGATTCGTCCTCACTGGATTCGTCTTCACTGGATTCGTCTTCGCTGGAATCAGCTTGAGAGCTGGCTTCAGAGCTGGTGGTGGGTTGGCTGGAAACTTGGCGGCCACCGCAAGCGGCCAATAAGCCCGCGGAAGCAAGTAAGAGCAAACCTAATTTCAAATTCTTCATGATGAATGAACCCTCCTTAAAATTTGGTTCCATAATATTTTACTATGTAAGCCCTTACATGCAAGAGGAAGATCATCCCATTTTTCTTAGTGCTCACCGAAGAAAAGAGCGCGCCTTTGCTGGCACGCTCTTCCTTAGATTATGATGGGGGTTTACTTCTTTAGCAACGCGGCGGAGAAGGCCGGGAGCTTTTGGCCGGCGGAGATGGCGGTGCCGGAGATGTTCCAGGCTTTCTGGATGGTATAGCCGGCAAAGGGGCCGTCGTTATTGACAGGGACCGGGTTGGAGTTGAAGTTAATCACGACGCGGTATTTGTCGTTGGCGCGGCTGAACGTTAGGACGTTGCTCGCGGCTTCGCCATAGACCCAGTTGCCATAGGCGATATTACCGGTGATGAGATCGGGGTTGGCTTGCTTGTAGTCGATGAATTCCTTCAAGACTTTGAACGTAGAGCCTGCCGTGGTTTGCTGGTCGAGGGCGCCTTTGACGGTCGAGGTATTATTTACGTCGTCCCATTCGACCTTCACCTTGGAACCGGTGACGTAGTAGTCCGTCGTACCTTCGGATTTCTTCTTATTGGTATCGGCGGTCTTCCACTTCATGGGTTGACGGTAATAGAGGTCGGCGTAGTCGCTTTGGGCGGTCTTTCCTTTCGGGAAGTTGCCGGTTAAGCCGATTTCGTCGCCGTAATAGACCCAAGTGCAACCAGGGAGGAGGATTTCGGCGATCTTAACCAAGGTGGCCGACTTATCGTATTTGGCATAGGTGCTGGTCGTGACGTTGCCCTGGGCTTCGATACCCGTGGCTTTGCCGGTGCCGGCAATACGGTTGATGGTGCGGGCGATATCGTGGTTGGAGGTGAAGGCACCGGGGAGGGAGACGCTTCCGCCACCCGCGGAACGATACTTGTTATAGACTTCGTAGACATGGGGGAAGTCCCAACCGCCGTTTTTGGCGAGGTTGAAGGCAGAACCACTCCCCTTGCCGTTGGCGGATTCACTGTCGCCGGTGGATTTCCAGACCGAGCCGGTGGAGTCGCCGGAAATATTGCCTTTTTCGTCTTTGGCGACCTGACCCGGGGTGAAGGCGCCGCCGGGGTTATTGAGCCAGCCGCCCACGGTGCCAAAGCCCGAGGTGGATCCGGTCAGGCCGGTAGCCGCGCCGGAGGTAAGGTTGAAGTAGGCATAGAAGTCGAACATCGAATCGAAGGCCTGATAGTAAGGTGCCACGTGGTAGGCATGGCCGTCGAAGTTCTCGCCGACGAAGAAGACGCCGTCTTTTTCGACGCCCGCCTTCTTGGCGACTTGGTACTTCAGATCCTGGAAGAAATGGAGGTTCTTGGTGAGGTTGCTCGAGTAGGAAACTTTCTTGCCGCCGACGGTCGTGGAGTCGATGACGACGGTATCGTTGTTCTCAACGGTGGCTTCGTCGAGCATGTAGATGTGCTTGACGGCGTCAAGACGGAAACCGCCGACGCCTTGCTTGACCCAGAAGGCGGCCATATCGGAGACGGCGTCACGGGTCTTTTGGTAGGAGAAGTTGAGCTCGGGCATGGCAGAGCCAAACTTCGCGTAGTAGGAATAGGGATGGTCGCCGTAAGGATACCAATACTTGCCTTCGTTGATCTTATCGCCTTGCCCCTGCGGATAATCGGTGGTCTTCTTCTTGTTGTTGCCCCACTGATAATAGCCGCGGTAATCGGGATCGAGGTTGGCCGAGGAGGTATACCAGTTATTCGCGGTCGAGGTATGGTTCAGGACGAGGTCCATGACGATCTTCATGCCCCGCTTCTCGGCCTCGGCGATGAGGAGTTTATAGTCTTCCATCGCGGTATCGGAAGTGACTTTACCCGCTTCTTTGCCGGCGGGGGAATTCTTCGAACCAAACTTCGGGTCGACCTTCTGATAATCGGTGATGTCGTAACCGTGGTAGGAGTCGGAGAGCTGGATCGGGGTGAGCCAAAGGGCGCGGACGCCTAGATCTTTTAGATAATCGAGTTTTTCGACGATGCCATAGATATCGCCGAAGCCATCGCCGTCGGAGTCGGCGAAGGAAGAAACCATGATCTGGTAACCAGTGCCGATCTTGGAGAAGTCTTTGGAAGTGACGGATTTGCCAGGCGCGGTGGTCCACTTGACGTCGTCATAGGTCTTGGAACCATAGGTGACGTTCTTGCCGTTGTCGTCTTTGAAGGGGTCGACGACCTCTTCGCCGACGGTGGCTTTGGGGGCGTAAACCTGGTCTTGGACGACGAAGACGTGGTAAGCCTTTCCACCACCTTCGAGTTCCATGGCATAGTCGTCTAAACGGATATAGACGTTGGAGCCGTCGTTGGTCCAGAAGCCGGAAGAGGAAGTACGGGTTTCGGATTTGACGATCTGAAGGCCGATTTCCTCGGACTTATCAAACTTGACGTCGAGGTCGAGCATTTTCTTGTTCGTGGCATCCCAACCACCCTTATAGGTGGCATTGAGATCGATGTCGATATAGGCACCGCCGAGATCGTCGATCGTGGCTTCGCCAGAGGCGGACATGCGATCGGAGCTGGTGGTACGGCCGACCCAGTCGATGCGGGTACCTTCGCCGGCATCGGGTTTATAGGGCCAGGCCCAGACGTCCCAATCGGAATAGGATTTGGCCTTGTTACCATGCCGGAAATAGTGATAGTAAAGATGGTTGGCTTTGGAGGTTTTCTTCAAGTTGGCCATGTATTCGGCCGCGGCCCCGCTATCGATGGAACGCGAGGTGGCGCTGGCTTGGGATTCCTCCGAGGACTGGGAGGATTGATCTCCCCCGCCTCCACAGCCACAGGAAGCGAGGACGGTTGCGCTTAAAGCGAATAGCGCGACGTGTTTGAGTTTTTTGGTGTTCATTGCCACTCCTTTCATTAGGCCTTCTTAAGGACCAAGACTTCGAACTTATTGACGCCGATGACCTTGTTGGGGTTATAGGCGGAACCTTTGTCGTGTCCACCGCTGCTATAGACGACGGTGTAGCTGCCGGAGAAGTCATCATCGGTGATGGAAGGATTGTTCTCGCGGCCACCGACGGCGACGATGTAATCGCCCATTCTCGCGGCGATGATGCAGCCGCCCTTATCGCCACCATAGCTATAGTAGCTGCTGGTCGGCATTTCGGAGTACTTCTTGCCTAAGACGCCTTGGTTGATGAGGGCCTGGCGTTCGGCGACCGCCGCTTTGACGGCGTTGTATTCGGCCGCGTATTTGACTTTGCGATCCCACTTGTAGGCGGAAACCTTATCGCCATATTGGTAAGCGTTGCGGACGAGGTAGTTGCCGGAATTCATCTTGATACCGTCGCCTTCGAGCCAATTGTGGCCTTCGGTGCGACCTTTCTGCGATTCTTCCATCTTCTTCCAGAGGGCCTGGTCGGCTTCGGAGGAGCTGGAGGTCGGTTTGACGAGGACTTTCTGGCGGAGGATCTCGTCGCCACCCTGGAGGAAGGCGATGCCTTCGTTCATGAGGGTCGCGGCCTGCGCGGCGACGACGGCGCCTTTGACGTCGGCGTTGTTGGTATCCTTGTCGGCGTCTTTCTGGCTGTAGATGGCGTAGTTGAGTTGGTCGAAGAGGCCGTAGTTATCGTGGCAGGCCACGTAGTTGACGGTCTGTTCGGCGTTCCAACCTTGGGTGTCGCCTTCGTGTTTCTCTTTGGATTCCCACCAGCAGTTGTCCTCATAGTTCCAGATGTTACGACCAAGCAAACCTTGGGCGGAACGGTCCTTGAGGCCGGAGTTCATGTTGTCCGAACCGGTGGAGAGGAAGCCCCATTCGGGGTAGATGTCGTTGGTGGTATCGCCCTTCATGGCGTTGCGGAAACCGTTGCTGAAGCAGCCCACGGATCCCTTGCCACCGCAGTTGCCGAGGTGTTTGTAGACGCCGGAGAGCGAAGCTCTGCGGAGATCCTTATAAAGGGACTTGTTGTTGACGGTGCTATAGAAGCCGGCATCGCCAAGTCCTGCCCAACCTTCGCCGTAGACGACGATATCGGGATCGACGTCATAGAGGGCTTTCTTGACGTCTTGCATGGTCTTGACGTCGATACAACCCATGAGGTCGAAACGGAAGCCTTTGATCTTGTAGTTGGTGGCCCACTGGACGCAGGAATCGACGATGAATTTGCTCATCATCTTGCGTTCGGTGGCGGTGACGTTGCCGCAGCCGGTACCGTCATAATAAGAGCCATCTTCCATCGTGCGGAGATAATAACCCGGCACCACTTTCTGGAGCGGGTTGCCGTTGATGGAGGCGAAGTGGTTATAGACGACGTCCATGATCACGCGGATGTTGTTGTTGGCGCAGGCCTGGACCAAGTCGCGGAATTCGCCGATACGAACCTGAGCATCGAAAGGATTGGTGGAATAGGCACCCTCGACACAGTTGTAGTTGAGGGGGTTGTAGTTCCAGTTGTAGGCCGGAGCGATCTTTTCCTTGCCGAAGTCGTCGCGTTCGGAGATCAGATGCCCGTTTTCGTCGGCCCAGCGTTCGTCATTATCGGCATCGAAGACGGGGAGGAGCTGAATGGCGTTGACGCCGAGTTCCTTGATGTGGTCGAAGCCGGTGGTGACGGCCTGGTTGTACTTGGTGCCTTCCTGGATATAGGCAGGATAGGTACCCGGACGTTCGGTGCCGCCCCAGGTGGAATCCATGGTCAAGTCGCGGATATGGGATTCATAGACGGTGAGCTGGTTGGGACGGTCGATGTCTTTGAGGAGGCCACCGCTTTTGATGTTATCCCAGCCTTCGGGCTTATGCATCTTATCCCAGGAAATGACAGCACCACGGACGCCGTTGATACCGCAGCCGACGGCATAGGGGTCGATGGTTTCGACGGTGCCGTTGGAATTGGTGACGATGTAGGTGTAGTAATAAGGGGAAGCATCGTTGAAATCGGTGTCGGTGACTTTGGCGGACCAAACGCCCTTGGAACCGTATTTCATTTCATAGGTGCTACCCCAGTTGGAGGAAGGTACGAATTCATCGTGGATATCGCCGGGAGTACCGGTGCCGTAGACCTTGACTTGGACGCGGCTGGAAGTCGGGGCCCAAAGTTTGAAGGTGCAGGAGCCGTCGGTGGTATCGACCGTGGCGCCGAGGTCTTTTCCAGAATAGGTGTAGTTGTTGACGAATTCGGTCGTATCGAAGAGGCGGGAGACCGAAGCGACCTTGGACTTGGTGCGGCTGGTATCGAGGCTCATCTTGGCTTCGATGGTGTAGGAAAGATAGGGCTTGATGAGGCCGTTTTTGTCGAGGGCGCTTTCGGGGATGGTGATATCCATCTTGTTCTTTCCGCCTTTGCCCGAAGTGACGAGGTACTTGGACTTCTGGGCGACTTTCTCTTCAGCGGAAAGGGCTGCGTACTTGGCATCGTAGGCGTAGAGGTCATAGGAATCGATCTTGCCGACTTCGGCGGCCTTGCGGCTGCCCTGGACGCCGCCGCCTTCGACATGGATCGTCTTCCAGTCTTTGAAATAGGCGGTTGCCAGACGATCGCCGAGGGCATCGTCTTTCTTAACATAAGTATCGATGTTGCCACCTTCGCCATCGCAGGCATAGATGGTCAAAATGCCGTCTTTGACATCCTTGATGTATTTTCCAAACGGACAGATGGTATCCGTGGATTGGCCCGCCCAGGTTCCGGCCTCTTTGATGATGAAGGAGAAGGTCGTGGAAATAGCGCCTTCCCATACGCCTTTGCTTAAATCAAAATCGACATAAACGCCATAATCATCAGGTTTGGCTTCGTTAACGAAAGGATATTCCTTTCCGTCAACACCTTTGCACCAAGCCCAAATACGTTTGCCGGCGTAGTTATTGGCATCATTGTGGTAGTAAACACGGACAATACCATGATAGTCGACGTCTTCGTAATCGCCACCTTCGCCGGATTCTTTGGATTCGCCTTGGCTGGTATCGGCCGAGGTGTTACTAGAATCGCCGCCGCTGGAGGTTCCGGGGTTATTCCCGCAACCGCAGCTGGCAAGGGCCATCAACGCGGAGATGGAAAGGGAGAATAGCAAGAGATTGTTTTTCTTCATAATGCTTACCTCAAGAAGGCGCTGGAATAGGGTTGTAGCGTCAGCGCGCCGCTCGCATAGGATGGGGAGGATTGACTGACGTTGATCTCTTCGAGGATCTGCAAACCGTCAGGCAGATTAAGGGTGAGGGGTTTATCCACGCAGTTATGCGCCAAATAATAGGTTTCGTTTCCGCTGACGATCTTGAAAATCACGGCGCGTTCGGGGGTTTCCACGGCGGTGAAGATGCCTTTGCGGAAAACTTCTTTATAGGTATTGCGGATGGAAAGGACCTTCCGATAATGGTTGAGCATGCTCCAACCGTCTTTTTCCGATTCCCCTACGCCTTTCGTGACTTGTTTGGGGACGGGGAAGCCCTCGGGTTGATTGCAGGTGATGGAATCATCGTTCCAGACCATGGCTTGGCGACGTTCGGCATCGGTGCTTTCCGAGGTCCGTTGTCCGAGCATCTGGATTTCCTCGCCATAGTAGATAAAGGGGGTGCCAGGGGTCAATAAGTAGGCGCTGGCCACCACTTTCCGTGCTTCCTCGGCGTGATCATGGCCATTGCGGAAGCCACCCCAACGATCGGTATCGTGATTGGAGACGAAGACGCACATATCGGCATCGGGATTGGCCTCGAGCAACCCTTTTTGGGCGCTTTCGATCGCGTTGGCGAAATATTTGGGGCCGCCGTTAAGGACGATTTCCCCGGCGGTACCGGAGCCATCGACCCCGGCGGTGGGGAAATTGAACATATTCATGCCGCTAGAAGCGTAGGCGTTGATGTTCTCTTGGTCGGTCACCCAGTTCTCGCCGACGAGATAGACGTCTTTCTTTTTCGCTTTGGCGCTATCGGCAAGCTCTTTGAGCAAGGGCACGTTCTTTTCGGTGTCGCCGACGATATTGCCGCCATAGTTATCGCAATAATAGTATTTGACCGCGTCATAACGGAATCCGGCCACGCCTTTATCGAGCCAGAAATCTTGGATTTTCTTTAGCTCGGCGCGGACGAATTTGGAATCCATGTTGAGCTCAGGCATGTTTCGATCGAAATTGCATTCGACGTTGACCCCGGCCTTGGCATTGTAGGCATAGCCCGATATATATTCTTCGGACCAGGAATAGTTATCGTAGTATTCGGATTTGGTGTTATTGGTCTTTAAAGCCTCGCAGAACTTGTCGAACCAAGGGGATTGGACGGAGGTATGGTTAAAAACCATATCCATGATGATGCCCATGCCTTTGGTTTTGGCGGAGCTGACCAAGGATTCGAAATCGGCCATCGTGCCAAACTTCGGATCGATATCGTAATAATCCTTCACATCGTATTTGTGATAACTCGGCGAAGGGTGGATCGGGGTGAGCCAAAGATTGGACACGCCCAGGGATTTAAGATAATCGAGTTTGCTCTCGATGCCCTTCAAATCGCCGGTGCCGTCGCCATTGGAATCGCAGAAAGACCCCACGAAGATTTCATAAAAGGCACTGCCGCCCGCGTTATCGGCTTCTTTGATCTGATAGCCGCCACCACAAGAAGACAACAGCCCCGTTAAGAGGAGGATCGGTAAGGTTTTTCTAAGAATCTTGTTGCTCATACGTAGATAGTGGAAGGCCAGGGGGACCGTTGAAGATCCCCCTGGCGAAAGGAGTTTAACCTTTGACCGCGCCGCCGGTAACACCGCCGACGTAGTTCTTTTGCATGATGAGGAAGAGGATGGAAGTCGGAATCGCGACGACGATGGCGCCGGCGCAGAATTGACCCCAGTATTTGCCGCGGGTACCGTCGGTGATGCGGAGCATATCCTGCAATTGGACGGCGACCGTGGTCGGGTTGCCCGTGGTGGCGTTTTGAGCGCCGCCAAGGATGTAGGACGAAGTGATGAATTCGGCCCACGGACCCATGAAGGAGGTGAGGATTTGGTAGACGATGATCGGTTTGGAGAGGGGCATCGTGATCTTATAGAAGATCTGGAACTTGGTGGCCCCGTCGATCATGGCCGCTTCGTCGATCTGTTTGGAGATGGTATCGAAGAAGCCTTTGGAGATGTAGTAGCCCATACCAGCACCGCCGGAGTAGACGATGATGAGCGACCAGATGGTGTTGAGCAAGCCCATGATCTTGAAGAGTTGATACAAGACGATGAGGCCTAGGAAGCCCGGGAACATGCCCAATAAGAGGATGATACGCATCATCGCCCGGCGCGATTTGAAGCGGAGACGGGAGAAGGCGTAGGAGGTCGCCATGACGAAGAGGGTCGAGATCAAGGAGGAGAAGATGGCGATGATCAAGGTGTAGAAGAAGGAACCGATGACCACGCCGTTTTCGCCCACCTTCAAGAAGAAGACGTAGGCGGAAGGCATTTCCCCGATTTGGACGTCCCAATAGACGTTGGTGAAGAGGTATTGGTAGTTGTATAGACCCCATTCGATCGGGATGATACGGGTCAAACCAGCACTGCCGGGTTCGACGTTGAAGGACTGCAAGACAAGCCAAACGACGGGCAATAGCCAGATGACGCACATCACCGCGAGAATGATGTAGATGATGATGTTGGAGACGAGGCGGCGCGTACGGAGGGAGCCTTCGTGTTTCCGCTTCTTCTCTTGGGAGAGACGGATTTGCTCGTCGGAAGTGAGCGCTTGAACGTTGGTAGCCATTATTGGAATGCCTCCTCGTTTTGAACGGAGCCCATTCTCTTATACATGATAAGGGAGAAGAAGGCGCAGACGGCGAACATCAAGATACCGATGACCGAACCCATCGCGTATTCGGGGTTCTGACGGCTCGCGGTGAGCTTATAAAGCCAGGTGATGAGCAAGTCGGTATGGCCGGCGCCCACGTTGCCGAGGGCATCGAGCTTGGTCGGTCCACCACCGGAAAGGAAGTAGATGACGTTGAAGTTGTTGATGTTGCCGATGAAGGTCGTCAGCAAGGACGGACCGGTGACGAAGATGATGTAAGGCATCGTGATCTTCCAGAATTGGGTCCAGGGGCTCGCGCCGTCGATCTGGGCGGATTCGTAGAGATCTTCCGGAATGTTCATCAAGATACCGGAGGTGGAAAGGATCGTGTAAGGGATACCAACCCACATATTGATCACGATGATCATGAATTTGATGAAGAAGTAATTGCCTTGGGAGACGTCGAAGGCGGCGACGCCGTTGGTGATTTCGCTCAAGAACGGAATCTTCGCCATGCCAGCGGCCTCTAAGGCAGAGTTGATCGGACCATCGGCGGCAAGGAGCAAGTTCATCGAAAGCAAGGTGATGAATTGCGGAATGGCGATGGTGATGACGAAGCAAGTACGCCACAGCGTCTTCAGCTTGATGCCTTTCTTATTGATAAGAAGGGCGACGATGATACCGAAGATATAGTTGGTGAAGGTGGCGAAGAAGGCCCAGATAAGCGTCCAGATCAAGAGGGTCGAGAACGCGGTGGCGAAGTCACCTCCGGTGGAGGACATGCCGAAGACCTGACCCCAGGCTTCCATGTTCCAGGTGAAGGTATAGGAAGTATGGTTGCCATCCCAGTTGGTGAACCCGATCATGACGGAGAAGACCAGCGGGAGGATGCAGGTCAAGATGGCCCCGAGGACCGGCAAGGCCAAGACGGTGGTCGCGAACTTTTCGTCGGCGTACTGTTTGACTTGCTTTTTGAACTTCACGGGTTGGCCATGGTAGGCATAGGTTTCGAGAAGTTCGCGGACGGGCTCGAAGTTTTCGGAGCGGCGGGCGAGGTTTTCCTTCACCGCTTCTTCATTGGCGGGCGAATCCGCGACGGCTTGCTTGAAGTCGCCATAGATCATCTCGCCATAGTGTTCGGAGATGCCGTAGACATTCTTCAATTCGGCAAGGAATTCCTTCTTGCCTTTGAGCAGGTAATTGGAGAGCTTATCGTAATCCAAATAGGCCTGACGGATACCGGCGGCTTCGGCTTTGACCTTTTCATTATTTTCATAGATGAAGAGGTCGTGGCGTTCCTGCTCAGCGGCACGGGTGTCTTCGATGGCTTTGACCGCGCCTTTTTCGCCACTGGTCTTAAGGGCCTTGGCGACGAGTTCGGAGGCGGTGATGCCGACATCGAAGGAGCATTCGTAGTAGCCGACGATCCGCGGCAGGATTTCCTTGGCTTTGACTTTGGAACCATGGGGAATCGGGGCAATGCCGTTTTTGGCGGAGACTTCGTCTTCGGCGTAGACGCATTTTAAGACTTGCTCGGCGTTTTCAAGGACGCGGAGAAGGGCTTCGGAGTCACGGAGGACGGAGTGATAGTCGTTATATTTGTCGTAGGTATGATGGAACCGGAGAAGACCGATTTCGACTTCGTTACGGACGACGGTGAGACCATATTTGGATTTGGGTTTGGCCAGTTTCCATTCAAGGTAAGCGGCGAAGATGGAGCTCCACTTCCCGGCTTTGACCTTGACGCGCCACTTATCGTAACCGGCGTAGAACTTCGCCTTGAAACGCTGTTTGAATTTTTCAAAGGCATTGGGTTCCCGTTCGGGGACGCGCTTGAAGTCCACGTATGAGATATAACGCGCGGATAAATAGGAATACGCGTATTTCCCACGCATGAGCTTATAGACGTCGCGGTGTTTCATTTCCACTAAGCCTTTACTCTGATCGTCTTGATAATTGCCATAGGAATTCAAGACGGCGAGTTGGTTTTCGCGGGCATTGCGGAAATCGAAGTTATGGAGGATCTGGTAGGAATCGTAGGTGGCATTGACGCCGAGTTGCCAGACGAACCAATAGGCGGCGATGATGATGAGCGCCATGATACCTAAGAGCAATCTGGTGTGGGATTCACGGGTAACCGCATCCAACGAGAAGAGGTTGATGATGTTGACGATGCCCGCCGCCGCCATGAAGATGACGAAGACGACCTCGACGACCATGAAGACAACGCCCTGCCCGACCTGGCCCATTTTGATTTGGCCGAGGCCTTGGAGGAAGAAGGAGCCTTTGCCCCACTTGTCCATCTCCATGAATTTGCGGTGGTTGCCGCGGAAGTAACGACCAAGGGCCTTGATTCCCCGGTAGATGCCGGTGAAGAGCCCTGCGATAATCGCCCAGATCGTTTTGAGGACATCCAGGATGATCCCGAAGAGGAAGAGGCCAAGTTTGGCGAGGCTTTCCAGAATGGCGTTGCGGAAGGCCACACCCTTCGATTCGGGCTTGAAATCGGTATTGGCTAGAGCGCTTACACCGCTAAAGTCGATACCGGCTTCTCCATAGACGACACCCTGTCCAGACTTGGAGGAGTTCTCTTGTTCTGACATATGCAGTCCTTTCTTGCACTAAATGCAGGAGAACCCAAAGGGGCGGTTTGGCCCCTTTGGGTAATGGTTGAATAATGGAATCGGCGGCCGATTAGGCTTTGACGCTCCAGCCTTTGTTCTTGACGAGGGCGTCAATGACTTTGCCGGCGTCGGCGTAGTCACCCCAGGTTTCCTTACCATTGGTGATCAAGCCACCGAGGTTGGCCATCGGATCCCAGAAGTCACCGGTGGTCGAGAGGGCCTGACCATGGGTACGCTTGGCTTCTTCCATACGGCCGATAGCGGCGATGAACGGAGCGGCTTGGATATCCTTGGAGGCAAGGAGTTCGAGGTTGGACGGACCATGCTGGAGGGCATCGAACCGTTTCTTCTGGCTGTTCTTGCTGGCGAGGAAGGCAGCGAACTTCTTGGCGAGTTCGACGCGCTTGGAATCCTTGCCGTTCTTGCAAACGATGGCTTTGTAGGAAGCGAAGCAATCCATGTTGGCGTCCTTACCATCGACTTTGATGGTCGGCCACATGCCGACGGCGACTTTGGCGTTGCCGGCCTGGATGGCGGAGAGGTCATTCCAGAGGAAGGCATAGGCGCACTTCTTATCCTTGAAGTCGGCTTCGATCTTGGCGTTGTCGGAGGAGGAGACCCAGGTATCCTTGTAGGAGTTGTAGAGAGCCTTGTAGGCTTCGAGGGACTTCGCGACCTTGGCCTTCACATCACCGGAGAGGTTGGTTTCGAGTTCGCCCTTGGCGTTGATGGTGAATTCACCTCCGCCGGACCAGAGAAGGGTCGGGTTGTACCAGCCATTGCCGAGGTCGAAGTAGACCTTCTGGCCTTTCTCTTTTGCGACCTTGAGGATTTCTTCGAAGGAAGTGGGTTCCTTGGCGAAGGTTTCGGTGGAGTAAATCGGCATCGGGGAGTTGTCGGCGCGGTAGGCATAGCCGTACATCTTGCCATCGATGGAGGTGGCGGCGACGGCACCTTCGGAGACGGTCTTCTTGAAGGCGGCGTCGTCGATCTGGGCGAGTTCGTCGGCCTTGACACCATCACGGATGTTGTTGTCGGCCATTAAGATGACGTCGGCAGCGGCATCGAGGTCTTTGTGGAGAGCGGCATAGGTGTCGCCTTCGCCATAGTTGGCAGAGACTTTGATGTTGAGTTTCGAGTACTCGGCGTTGGAGGCCTTGAAGTCGGCAACGAGTTGTTCCATCAAATCGTTGTCGCCGTTGGGGCACCAATAGGTGAGGTCCGGTCCGCTGTTGCCGCAGGAGGCAAGGCCAGTCGCTGCTAAGGCAAGCACGAACAGGGAAGCTTTTTTGTTAAACATAAAATTACAGACTCCTTTCTTTTCATTAAAAATTACTGATTGGGCGTCCAAAGAACTTGTTACGCGTCAATCCATCGTAATTTTTGTTCAACATAAGGACATTTTAGGACGCTCATACGCATATGTAAAGCGAAATTGGTAGCCCTTACATCTCGATGCCACCGCAACTTTTTGCAAAAAACCCCTTGCATTTTTCAGCGCATTTGTTCCCTTAGAAAATGACATATAAAAAGGGCAGGGAATCGTTCCTTGCCCTATTTGGTTTTTGGGCGCCTTTTTTTACTTATAGGCGATGATTGTCTGGAAGTGGTCTAGCGGCGTGGCACCCGAAAGGGTGAGACCCGCTTTGTCGAGGGTATCCAGGTAGAGGGTGTAGCCGGAGAAGTCCACCGCTTTCGCCGTATTGGCGCCGCTAGCGTGGGCGATCTTGTAGGTACGGCCGGTTTCATTGTCGCGGACTTCATAGACGATGCGGTTATAGCCGTCATCGGTTTCGATTTTGAGATTGCCAGCATCGCCCTTACCTAAGCGTAGACCACTGATTTTGGTCTTCAAGGCGATGAGTTTCTTGTAGTGCTCCACCATATCCTGATGTTGGATCTTCAAGGCATAGTCGAGCTGGTTGCATTCATAGCTCTTGTTGTAGGAGTTATGCGAATACCCACCCGTGGAATCGGTGCCGTCATCGGGTTTGCTGCGGAGGAATTCGTCACCCGCGAGCATGAAGGAGGTGCCTTGGCTGGTGAAGACGATGGAGTTGGCCAGCATCGCCATCTTCTTGGTGGTCGCCTCGTCTTCCTTGCCATTGAGGATCGCGATGCGGTCATGGAGGGTGAAGTTATCGTGGCAGGTGACATAGTTGACGATGGTATCGGGATCGGTGATCTCGGTGGGACCACTCTTGATGGTGCCTTTGATGCCGCGGACGACGTTATTGAAATCGCCCATGATGCCCGTGGAGGTCTGGGTGATCCAGCCCTTGTTGCCCACGGGGTTCATGCCGCCCTTGATCAGCGCGTCGCGCATGACATCGGAGAAGAGCCCATAGCCTTTGAACTTCGCCCCGTTTTTGGTGATGGCTTGCTTCTGTTCTTCCAAGGGCGTGGTGCCACCGGTCCAAGGCTCGCCATAGACGGCGATGTTCGGGGCGACCTTCTTTAAGGATTCGCTCACCTTTTCCATGGTTTCCATATCGTGGAGACCCATCAAGTCGAAGCGGAAGCCGCCTAAATGATATTCTTCGGCCCAATACTTGGTCGAATCGATGATGAATTTGCGCATCATCTTGTGGTCGGAGGCGGTTTCGTTGCCACATCCCGAGCCATTGGAGAGGGAGCCATCTTCGTTATAACGGAAATAGTAACCGGGCATGAGCACGTCGAAATTGCTCTTATTGGCGCCAGCGACGTGGTTATAGACGACGTCCATGATGATGTTGATGCCGGCTTTGTTATAATCGGCGATCAACGCTTTGAGTTCTTTGACACGGACCCGGCCATCATAGGGGTTGGAACTGTAGACGCCTTCGGGGACGTTGTAGTTGAGCGGGTTATAGCCCCAGTTGAATTCGGGATTGATCTCGTTATTGTCCTGATCGAACATCGGCAGGATCTGGACGGCATTGACGCCGAGCTCCTTGACGTGATCGAAGCCGGTGGAAACGGTCTTACCGCCTTCACTATAGGTGGTGCCGGATTCATGGAAGCCCGCAAAGCGTTTGCGGTTTTCTTCCTTTCCGGTCCAGGTGGAGGAAGAGGTCAAATCGGCGATATGGGTCTCCCACACGGCGAGTTGCTTCCGGTCATAGTTATTGCGATTGGCGTTTTCCCAGCCCTCGGGATTGGTCGAGGCAAGATCTAAGATCATGCCGCGCTTGCCGTTAACGCCGGCGCTACGGGCATAGGGATCGACGATCTCGAGTTCGTGATAGTTGGCGTTGGAGACGACATAGGTATAGTAGAACCCATCGAGATTTTCGTTGACGACGGCGCTCCAAATGCCTTTCTCCCCCGCTTCCATGGCGATTTCTTTGTAGACTTCATCGCTACCTTTTTCCGCATCGACGCTGCTCGGGGTGCCGTTCTTATAAAGGCGAAGTTTGATGGAAGTGGAAACGGGCGACCACACCTTAAAGGTGGAAGAGGCCGGGGTATAGGTCACGCCAAGGTCATTGCCCTCATAGGCGTAACTGCGATTGAACCCATCGGTGCTATAGAGGCCGCCCAAATCGATATGGGCTTCCTTTTCCGATCCGGCCATGGTGACTTTGACCTTATAGCCTTTTTGTAAGTCGAGGGGATGATCGCCGAGTTTGAAGAAAATACCGGAGGTTTCGGGGTTTTCGGCGACGATGAGTTCGGTTTCGCCTTCATATAAGACGGCTTTATCCATCTTGGCCGAAGCGGCGACATTGATGGTTTTCTCATCGGTGAATTTGGCCGTATCGATCCACGCCCCGGAAGGCGCCTCGTCATGCATGTCGTTATCGGAGGTCCAGAACCACCAATACCCGCCATGGGTGAGGGCCATATCCTTGGTTTGGCCATTGCCGTTCCAAATGATGTTGATCTTGGTGTAATCGGGGATATCGACCTGATACCAATTCGCATCATAACTGGAGGTGACGGTCAAATTGGAACCCGGCCATTTGCCGAAGATTTGATTCCCCGCATCATCCCAGCAATAGACGCCTTTATAATGGGTTTCTTTGGGAACGAAGGCCACCAAATGGTCTTCGGCGGAGGGGAGTTCCCCTTGGTAGTCCCAGCCGATTTGCGCGGGTGGGATTTCCGCATCGGGATCTTTTTCCCAGCCCATGGCTCCCCCACATCCGGCAAGCGCCAAAATGCTTAGGGAAGAAAGGGCGAATAAAAACGGGGTATGTTTCTTCATAGACTGTTCCTTTCTCGGATTGTGCCGAAATCAAAACGCGATTTCATTGGTCAAATTATAGCGAGGCGAGCCTGCGTGTGTAAAGAAAACCGAGGATTTCCTCGGTGGTTTCTTATTCGTCGGTGAACCCTTCCTGGTCCGGGGTTTCGCTAGGTTCTTCCTTGGTTTCGACCCCTTTGAGGATGGAAGCGGAACTCGCTTGTTCATGAAGCGCCTTCTCCTGAGAGGCTTTGGCGGCTTCTTGCTTAGCTTTCTTCGCCTCGGCTTCGGCTTTGGCTTTGTTTTCCGCGGCTTTTGCGGCGGCTTCGGAGCGCTCTTTGGCAAGTTGTTCCTCGCTCTTTTCAAAATCGTCGAAGGATTCGATGGCTTCGGCTTTTTTCCGCGCCTCGCCGATCATGGACGAATCGAAGACGCCATAATCCTCCTTGGTGTGGAAATAGGTCTTTTTGCTCTCGTCGTTATTCAGAGCTTGGGCCACCAAGGAATTGGGGTGGGATTCGGCGTATTCGCGTTGATCCTCTTCGGAAGCAAACCAAATCGAGGTCTTGGTGTTGATGACGATGGTGCGGGCCAGCTTATCCTGGAAACCCTGACCGCTTTTGGAGAGGACCATCGACATGTAGAAGAGGATGGACGTGAACAAGAAGATCATCAAGGCCGCATATAAATAAGGAATGAGCAAAACCGCAAACAGAAGCGAGATGATTCCCTGACGGATGAGCAAAGAGGATTTCTTCGCGGCATAGCCTTCTTCGGAAATGATTCCCAAGCGAAGGATGAGTTTTCCCAAGGTCTTACCATGGGGGAGCAGCATCGGGATTAACAATAAGAAGAGCAACGGCGAAATCGCGATGGAAGGGACATAGGCCGCCCATTGCTTATAGAGGATGGCGTTATCGTAATCGGCGATGGTTTGCTGGGTGATGAGGTTTTCCACCGCATCGACATAAGAGCCGCTGCCTTTGGCGGAATTGGCGAAGAAATCGCGGAGGTTGGTCCGTTGTTCTAGTAGTCCATCGGCCCCGATTTTGGAGGCCTTTTCCGAAAGCAATGGCTGCTTGGTGTAATCGGGATCGCCCTTTTCGTCGACGGCGGCCACGAAATAGTCGCTCTTAAAGAAATTCTCATAGGTCCATTGGCCCACCACTTTCGGGTTGTTGCGGTCGCTTTCTTGGATGGTGGTGATCTTCTCGCCTTGGGATTTGACGAATTTCGGCGGAATGAAGGCGTAATCGGCGTGGGCGGGAAGGAAGACGGTGAAATACTCCCAGACCTGTTTGGAATAGGTCTCGTAGCCATAGACTTTGGTCTCTTCGTTATAGGCGTTGAGGAGGATGTAGTTATACCGCCCGTCTTTGTATTCGAGCAGTTCCGGAGCTTCGATATAGGCTTTGCGGGAGGCCACGGTTTCTTGGTAACCATTGTTATTCAAGATCGCAGGACGCCCTAAAGCGTAATAGACAGCAAAGATGCCGGCGAGGATGAAAACCAAATCGAGGAGGAAGGCAAACGTCCGCCGTCCGATACCGGAAATGTGGATCGTGCTTGGTAAATGAAGTTTCTTAGCCATAATCCCGATTATGGTATTACAAAACCGTTTCTTAAGAAAGAGCAAAGCCATCCGCCCACGAAAAAAGGACCCCGAAGGATCCTCTTTAGACATTTTGTGAACGAATTACTTCGCAGCGGCTTCGTAGACGGAAACCTGTTTGCCCGAGCGGCCGACGCGTTCGAATTTGACGACGCCGGTAACGGTGGCGAATAAGGTATCGTCCCCACCCTTCTTCACGTTCTTGCCCGGCTGGATTTTGGTGCCGCGCTGACGGTAGAGGATGCTGCCGGCGGTGACGAGCTCGCCATCGCTGGCCTTGGCGCCAAGGCGACGACCCGCGGAATCACGGCCGTTCTTGGTGGAACCGACGCCTTTTTTCGAGGCGAAGAACTGAATGTCGAGAATGAATTTCATGGTCTTACTTCCTTTCTTTGATGGTGATGGCTTCGGGATAGGAAGCCTCGATGGTCTTCAATTGGATGATGAGGGTTTCCAGGACCGTCTCGTCGTGATCGGAGATCGCGCCTTTGGGGGAGAGCTTGATGGAAGCCTCCTCGCGGTCGATCTCGTAGTCGAAGTCCTCGTCGATGTCCTCCAAGGCGTTAAGAACCCCGAAGGAGATGGCGCTGACTGCGGCGCAGACGAGGTCTTTTCCCGCCACATTGGTCCCGGCATGGCCGGAGATGGAGAGGGAGCCGAGTCCCTTGCCCTTATAGTCAATGACGACCTTGGTCATAATTAGGCGTTGATCGATTTCACGATGAGGCAAGTGTAGGGCTGACGGTGGCCAATGGTCTTGCGTTCATTGGCTTTGGCCTTGTACTTGTACACGCGGATCTTCTTGCCCAAGCCCTGCTTTTCGACTTTGCAGACGACGGAAGCGCCTTCGACATAGGGGGTGCCGACTTTGGCTTTTTCCCCACCGACGAAGAGGACTTTGGCGATGCTGACTTCGCTGCCGGCTTCGGCATCGAGCTTTTCAACGTAGATCTTGGAACCTTCCTCGACCTTGACCTGCTTACCGCCGGTCTCGATGATTGCGTACATGTCTTTTTCCTCCTTTTTGGGTTGCTTTCTACTAGACTCGCTATCGGGGTGGATAACTCTCTTAGGGACCCTGTCTATGCGGTTGCGCCCAAAAAGCGAGGCGACAACGCGTGTATCATAGACTTTATTTCCCCAAAGGGAAAGACTTTTTTGCAAACTCATTCAAAAAACCGCCTCCCAAGCGGAAAGCGGTCTTCGGAAACGCTCTTATTTGCCTTGGACGCCTTCGATGACATGGTTGCCGAGGGCATTGGAAAGACCTTTGAGGTTCTTTAAAAGCAGCGGGCCAATATCCTTTTCGAAGAGTTTCTGCACATCGGCAAAGGGGATGCCCCCTTTGCTGGCAGGATTGATTTCGGATTGGATACGGATATAGGAGCAGAAATAATAGGCGACGTCTTTGGTTCTCTTCCGTAAAAGCGGGGTGACGTCTTGGTTATAGAACGACCAAGTGTCGTCGGGAGTGGTATAGTGCAGCTCGAAGCCGACGCTTTTCAAGGCCTCGCCGAGTTCCCCGAGGTTCCGCGAAAGAATCTTATAGCGGTCGATGTCGTTGTCGGGTTCGAATTGCATGCCGTAGCAAATGAAGATGCCAAGGGGTTTGGCCGGTTTGAACAATCCCCCGGCTTCATAATCCAAAACGATACGGAAGAAATCCCGCTGCGCCACCCGTTTCCGGTTGATGATTAAGAAGCAATAGGGATAGTCGACCATCGCCGAGCGGACTTTGACCTTTTTCCCGTTGCGCTTGGCGTCCCAATAAGATCCAATCGTGGGATTGGGCCCATTGACCGGGTCCCAAGGGCGATCGGTCACCGGTTTCTTGTTCACGCCGGCTTCCTTCAGGTATTTGAAGATGATTTTCAAAATTGGCTTAAACGCCTTTTCTGCTTTCTTTGCTTGTCCCATAAATAAAGAACGTGACTCCTTTTTGTCCATTATGGGATGAAAGCGTGAAAAAACAAGGGCTTTTACAATAAACCGTTTTCCGTAAACGAGTAGTAGTTTCCATCCGCCACCACGAGATGATCGACCAGTCGGAATCCAAGCGACAGCGATTCTTCCCTCAGCTTTGAGGTGAACGCAAGATCTTCTTTACTAGGCAAGGCATTTCCCGAGGGATGGGTGTGAACCAAAACAAACCGTTTGTATTTGCTTTGGATCATTTTGGCGAGGATATCCTTGGGTTTTGCTAAAAGCAAATCGTCACCACCTACCCCGATCCGTTGTTGCGTTTTCACCTTCCCCATCCCGTCTAAGGAGAGTAAGAACAAGGTTTCGACCTCCCCCGCTTCTTTGGCGAATACGGAGGCGATTTCATCGGGCCGATAAGCGCTCTGGCCCCCACGTTTGCCACGAATTCTTTTGGCGATTTCAAAGACCGCTTCGAAACGCAACGCCTTCACCTGTTTCACCCCGGGATAGGCACATAGAGTTTCCATCCGGATTTCGGCGATGGAGGAGAGGCTTCCGAAGTCATGAAGCAAGGCATAGGCGATTTCGAGGGCGCTGTGTCCGGGGCTCCCTTTCCCTAAGATCAACGCCAGTAGCTCGGCATCGGTTAGGGAAGCGATGCCTAGCGCATAGGCTTTCTCCCTTGGCCGATCGTCTAAAGGCAAATCGGCGATTTTCATTCTTTGGCTCCGGTGAATTCGAAGCGGTAGCCGCCCGGCAAGGTGATCTTCGAGCCTTTCGAAGTGAAGATCTTAAAAGCGACGATGGCCAAGATCACAACGGTAAACACCACCGTCACCGTGGCCAGCGTCAACTCTCCCGGCCGAAGTGAGGAAAGTTCTTCCTCGGTTAAAGGTCTAGATTGCATAAATTGCACCTCCGCTATCTTATACGCGGGGAAGGAGGCAATTTGAGAAAAGAAAAACCCGCCTTCTAATGAAAACGGGCCTATCATCGAATTAATTGAGTTCTTTTAATCGCGCTTCTAACGCGGCGAGTTTGGCCTTATTGGCGGAAAGTTTCTCCTCTTCCGCGGCCACCTTCTCTTTGGGGGCTTTGGCCAAGAACCCGGGATTGCCAAGCATCTTCTCCCCACGGGCGATTTCGAAATGGAGGGTCTCGATTTCTTTGGAAAGTTTGGCTTTGGCCTCCTCCACGTCGATGTCTTGCTTCAAGGCTAAGCCGAAGTCACCATAGGAGAAGACGTCGCCTTGGGGCAATTCCTTCCCGAATTCGACCTTCTTGGCGAAGAGGAAGCGAGTCAGGTAATCCTCGATGCCCTGGAAGGGTGCCTTGGGGGAGAGGTAAATCTCCACGGGGGCGTTGGGGGCAAGGCCTTGATCGGATTTATAACCGCGGACATCGCGGAGGATCTCCCGGAGGAGGTTCCCCTGCTTCTCGGCGGGATTGGACACGAAGTCTTTCCGATATTCGGGATAGCTCTCTTCCATGATGGAAGGTTTGGCAAAGGGCAAGGACTGGTAGAGTTCTTCCCCGATGAAGGGCGTATAGGGATAGATCATCAAGACGATGCTCCGCACCACATAATAGAGGACGTCTTTCACCAAATCCGCTTGGGCGGGGTCGGCCAAAGTGACTTTGCTCATTTCCAAATAGAACGAGCAGAAATCGTCATAGACGAAATCGTAAAGGGCGCTGGAAGCGTTGGCGAATTGGTATTTCTCCATCTTGGATTCGACGGTTTTGATCGTCTTTTGTAGCCGCGACAAGATGAATTTTTCCAAGGGTCCGCAGGCTTTGAAGTCGATCTCCTTGGGTTGATAATCGCCAAGGGTCATCTCCACATAACGCACCGAGTTCCAGATTTTGTTGAGGTAATTCGAGGCGGCTTGGAGCTTTTCGTCGCTATAGCGCATATCGAGCCCCGGCGTGGAATTGGTGGTGATGAAATAACGTAAGGCATCCACCCCATATTCGGCGATGACGTCGATCGGGTCGACGCCGTTGCCTAAGGATTTCGACATCTTCCGACCCTTCGGATCGCGGATCAAACCATGGATGATGACCTGTCGGAAGGGCACTTGATCGGTGAAATGCTCGCTTTGGAAAATCATGCGCGACACCCAGAAGAAGATGATGTCGTAGCCCGTATTGAGGACGGAGGTCGGGAAATAACGGTCATAGTCGGGCGTCTTTTCCGGCCAGCCAAGCGTGGCAAAGGGCCATAAGGCGGAGGAGAACCAGGTATCCAAGACATCCTCGTCTTGATCGTATTTCTCCGGATCTAACGGGGTGCGCGAAACCACCACTTCGCCCGTCTTCTTATCGTAATAGGCGGGAATGCGATGTCCCCACCACAGCTGGCGGGAAACGCACCAATCCTCGACTTCGTTCATCCAGCGGAGCAAGGTTTTCTCAAACCGCGGCGGGAAGAACTCGACTTTGTCTTTGCTATTTTGCTGGGCGATGACGCGCTCGGCCAAAGGTTTCATCTTGACGAACCATTGCTTCGAAAGCATCGGCTCGACGACGACGCCGGAACGCTCGCTATGGCCGACGGAGTGGACGAATTTCTCGATGTGGTCAAGATGGCCGCTAGCTTTGATGTCTTCCACTAAGGACTTCCGGCATTCGTAACGGTCCATGCCGTTATATTTGCCGGCGAGTTCGTTCATATGGGCCGACTCATCGAGGACTTTGATGAGGGGGAAGCCGTATTTCTTGGATAAAGCAAAGTCATTGGGGTCGTGGGCGGGAGTGCATTTCATGGCCCCGGTGCCAAAGGTGATATCGACATATTCGTCGCCCATGATGGGCAAGGGTTCCCCATTGGCCGGGTTGATGCACTTCTTGCCAATAAGGTGGGCATAACGTTTGTCTTTGGGATTGACGAAGACGGCGGTATCGCCAAACATCGTCTCCGGACGGGTGGTGGCGACGATGAGTTTCTCATTAGAATCCACCACATCATAGATGAAATAGAAGAATTCCCCTTCGTCATCTTGGTGGATGACTTCGATATTGGAGAGGGCGGTTTTGAGCACCGGATCCCAGTTGATGATCCGTTCGCCTTGGTAAATCAAACCTTGTTCATAAAGGGTGCAGAAGACTTCTTTGACGGCATTGGAAAGTCCGGGGTCGAGGGTAAAGCGTTCCCGCGAATAATCGACGGCAAGGCCGATCTTTTCCCATTGGTCGTGGATGGTGTCGCCGTATTCTTTCTTCCATTCCCAGGTCTTTTCTAAGAACTTCTCGCGGCCGAGGTCATAACGGGAAATCCCCTGCTTCCGCAGCTTTTCCTCGACTTTGGCTTGGGTGGCGATCCCGGCATGGTCCATGCCAGGAACCCAAAGCACATCGAAGCCTTTCATCTTCTTATAACGGACGATGATGTCATCGGGAATGGTGTCCATGACGTGGCCTAAATGCAATTTGCCGGTGACGTTGGGCGGGGGGATGACCAAAGAGAAGGGTTGCTTGCTCTTATCACCCGCGGTGAAATAGCCGCCTTCTTTCCATTTGGCGTATTTGCCTTCTTCGACTTTCTTGGGGTCGTAGTGTTTCTCTAACATGGGGTTACCTCCAATAAAAAACGCGTTCCATCATTGGGACGCGGCGCGCGGTACCACCCAAATTCCTTATCTCAAGATAAGACACTTTGACTCCCTTAACGCGGGCAACGCTTTTCTCCGCGGCGACTTCCATCTCCCTTTCCGGCCCTTTTCCAGTCTGCGGGGCTCTCTATGCGGTGGGTGGATGGTCCCTCCGTTTCATTGAAACGCGGATATTTTATCCTAGTAACAATAAAAAAGAAATGATATCGTTTTCCCAGGCCCATTTAATTGGTTATAATGGTGCTGGTGTTGATGAAGGCCCATCACCGATCGCGGCGATGGGTTTTCTTCATCACTTCAACTCCACTTTTTTCTAATCTTTATCTATATTAAAAATATTAGATAAGGGGAAGCCGTTCTGCCCCGCTAGGAAAGGGTGGAATCACGATCCTAGAATCGTCTTAATTTGCGGGAAATCAGCAGGGTGTTATAGTTATGTTTAACTATGGCCCTCAAACGTTACGTCTGCCTCCGCTGCGGGGAACCCCTCGAAAAAGAAAACGGTGGTTTTCGCTGTAAGCACTGCGGCTCCTTTTACACCGAGGAGGAAGACCGTTCCATCCTCCAGGAGGTGCAGGGCCTGATCGAGGAGGAGAAACTCGCCTACTACTCCAACTGCAAGAAGCTCCTCTACGACCTCTCCCATCGGCCCAACCCCGATTCCAAGGCGATGCTCCAGGCAGCACAGGCCTTGCTGCGCGTCGACCAAAGCGATCCCTTGGGCCTGTTCTACGTGGCCGCCCTCGACGAGGATCCCCTCACCGTCAACAATTATCTGCTTTCCGCTAACGTCCCCTCCTTCGTCGCCGAGGAGGTGTTCCGCTTCATGATCATGAGCCTGACGCTACGCAACGTGGGGGCACTCAAGACCTTCGTCGAAGCCCATTTCAAGGGAAAGGAGGCCTATGAGAGGCTCACCCAGATCGAAGACGAGGCCCTCAAACTCGAGGAGGGGCTCTATACGCCCTCTTTGCCCCGCGACGTCTTCCTTTGCTATTCCTCCAAAGACCAAAAGGACGTCGTCCGCATCCTCGATCTTCTCGAGGACAACGGCTTCACCGTCTTCGCCGCCTTCCGCAACCTCCGCCATGGCAAAGGCGCTAGCGAGAACTATTGGTCCGCCCTGCAGGAGGCGATGGCCCATTGCAAATGCGTCGTCTTCCTCTCCTCGAAGGCTTCGCGTTCCGTCGGCTGCGATGCAATCAAACTCGAACTCCCCTATATCCTCCACCAGCTCCCCCAAATGGGACGGGTGGAATATCTGCTTGAACCTCGGGAAAGCCGGCTTCCGCTACTTGTTGAACGCCTCTTAAAGGAAACCTTCGCTGGCGTCGAGTGGGTGCAAAACGAGGAAGACCTCATCCTTCGTGTCCAATCCCTCACCGAAGCCAAACCCATCGTTTGTCCCAAATGCAAACACGAAAACGCCCCGGGCACCCTCTTCTGCCACCAATGCGGGGAACCGCTCAACGAAGAGGCGAGGAAACGCAAGGAAGAAGAACAAGAAGCCTTGGCGCGAAAAGTCCTTGGCCAAGTGCAGCCTTCCATGCCCAAAGTCGTGCCTTCCGGAATGGATGTGAATGCTTTGCTTACCCGGGCCAGTCTTCTTCTTGAAGAAGGAGATTTCCCCAAGGCGGGCGAAATCTTAGAAAACGTCTTAAACCACGATCCCCAAAATGGACGTGCTTATCTTTATCAATATCTTGCCATTCACCAACTCAAAACCGAAGGTGCGCTAGAAAAGGCGGCCAAACCCCACGACCTCAACGACCGTTTCCTCTCCAAAGCCATGCGGTTTGGCGATAAAAGCGTCAAAAACACCATCGAAAACGCCAATAAGGCCATTCAGAAACGGATCGACGATGCCGCGATCGCCGCCAAAAACGCCGAACTTGCCAAGCGCTATGGCGAAGCCGAAAAGCTTCTGCAAACCAAGCAGGATTGGCTTGCTGCCGCCCGCGCTTTCGATGCTTTAGGCGATTATAAAGACGCGAAAAACCGGGCCGCCCAATGCCGTAACCACGTCTACTTTGAAGCCGAGGCCCTCTATAAGAAAGGGGATTATGGTCCTGCGGCGGGGCTTTTCCATGATTTGATTCCCTTTGCCCAATCCAAGACCTATTTTGAACAGTGCCGGCTTCATCTTGACGCCAAACTAGCGGAAAACTTCATCGCTCAGGCCAAGGAAAAAGTTCGCGCCACCGGCAGGTATGGGGAGGCCTTGAAAACCCTATATCCATACCGTCATGTCCCGGAAGTGAAGGCCCTCATCGATGACTATTTAAAGGAGCGCAAGGACTCCTATCAGCGAACCATCGATGCCGTTAACGCGGTCTACGAACGCTTCCAGGTGTATCGGAAGGGATTCTCGCTTGACGAAATTAGCAACGTCGAAGCCACCATCACTCGCTTAAACGATGCTAGTGGCCTATTGACCCGTTGGACGAATTCGAATTCCCTCTCTCCTTGCCCCGAACTTCCCCAAGACGAATTGTGCAAATCCACTTCCGACGCGGCGGGAAGATGCGCCGAGGCAAGCAAAATCCTAAAAACCCGCATCGCCGCGGAAAAAGAGGCTATCAAGCGGAAGAAGAAACGGATCATTGCCTCCATCTCCACCGCCCTCATCGTGGCGATCGCTAGCGGAATCCTTGGCACCTTCTTGGGCATCTTACCCGCCACAAGCCGTAACCGCGCCGATGAACTCTTCGCCCAAGGCAAATACGAAGAAGCCACCGCTGCCTATAACGCCTATTCCTGGTGGGGTGATAACGCCACCAAAGCCAAACAAGCCCAAAAAGAGGATGCCATTTCCTCGATGAATCGTGGGGATTTCGGACGGGCGAATTCCCTATTAACGGAACTAGGCCAATTTGAGGATGCGGCCAATTATCTTAAGGCCAGCGAACTGAGCCAATCCTTCCTTTCCGGCAGCATCGATGGCGAAGCTTTCGCCAAAGGGTACCTCGAAGCAAGGGGTTCTTCCGCGAAAACCACCTTCCATTACGAAGCCGGCGGTCAAACCCCCGTAGATATCGTCTATGGGACAAAAGACGCCTATGTCCCGGTCTTCAAAGCCCCCACCGAGGGCCAATACCTTTCGAAATGGAAATCCACCACGCTGAAAGGGAATTTCAAATCCGGGGAGGTGACCCTCCATTACGAGGCCGAATTCGGTTCCTCGAATTGCGCCGTCCCCCAAGGTTATCTCGAAAACGGAAAGACCTATGCCTATTATGGATCTTATCCTAAGGATAAAGTCACCGATGCGACGCTCATTCAGGCCTTAGACGAAGCCAATAAGGACCGGCCCACCACCGGGAACATCCAAAACTTCGATTTCGACTACCAAGGCGTCAAATACCGCCGCGGCTACACCGGCAGTTTTGGCAAAACCTGGGATTATTACCAATGGAAACCCCTTTTGTGGCGGGTCCTTACCGCCGAAGAAGCCGCTTCCTCTGGAGAAGTCTTCTCCATCGACAAACCCGATGACGTCACCTTCTTACTTTCCGTTGACGTCATCGATATCGATTATTCCGGCTATTCCTATAACTTCACGGAAAAACGTAATGTCCCGCGTGACGATTATGAGGACTCCGAAGTCCGTAAGACCTTACGGGGCACTTCTTCGGAGAAAGGGGTCGTTTACGATCATCCCGCCCTTGCCCTAACCGAAGCAAGTCGCATCAACGCGCCCATCACCTGGCGTGATAACTACGAGACCATCATCGATGGGAAAACCCAGTTGGCCACCCATACCGACCCCATCGTCGTACCCAACATCGAAATCATGAAGCGCCTACCTAGTGCCGAAGCGAAGGCAAATTATTCAGATTATGCGACCTATCGCGTGAATCGTTCTGGCAACACCGATGCCGGGAAATACTATTGGCTGATGAACGAGGCCGGAAAAGTCTATTCCCATTATCTGATGGAGAATTCCTCAGGCGGCCCCTTCATCTATGATGGCAGCGCCAAAGCGGACATCGGCGCGGGCCTTCGTCCCATGATTGCCGTAAAGCAAGGCATCACCATTCGTGGGAAATAAAAGAGCCGGCACTGAGGTGAACCCCGAAACGGGCGCACTTCAACGAGCCGGCTTTCTTTTCGTCTACTATTTCGCGCTAGAGGCGATGAGTTCGGCGATTTTGTTGGTATTGACCTTGCTAAGGTCGGAACTAAGGTAGGTGGTAATGCCCGCCTTGGCTAATTCCGCCTTGGCTTTGGCTTTCTCGCTTTGGTTCATCTTGTCCACCTTGGTGAGGATGATCAGCAATTTCTTGCCGCTTCCTTGCAAATAACGAAGGAAGGCCAGGTCATCTTCTCCCATGGGGCGACGAAGATCGAGCAGCAGAGCCACCGCTTTCACCTCCTGAAGCGGCAGATATTCTTCCATCATCTTCGAGAAGTGCATCGTGTCTTTCGTGGCGAAATCCGTCGAGCCATAGCCCGGGGCATCCACCAGGTAGAACCGTTCGTCGATGAGGAAATAGTTCAGCAATTTCGTTTTCCCCGCCTTCTTCGAGGCAAAGGCGATCTTTTGCCCGGTCAAGGCATTGATCAGGGTCGACTTGCCGACGTTGCTGCGGCCAATCAAAAGCACGCAGGGCTTGCCGTCTTTGGGACGGAGGGCCACATCGGCGACGGAGATGGCGAATTTGCTTTTGGTGAAACTCATGCTTGCGAGGGGATCAAGGCGATTTCTAAGGCGTCATCGACGCATTTCATGTAGGAAATCTCAAGATTGGCTTTGACTTCCTCGGGCAGTTCGGAGACGTCTTTTTTGTTATCGATGGGGACGATGATCCGTTTGATGCCCGCGCGTAAAGCGGCCAGGGATTTCTCGCGGAGACCGCCGATGGGCAGTGCTTTGCCTCGGAGGGTGACTTCCCCGGTCATGGCGACGTTAGCGTCCACCTTCTTGCCCGAGAGGCAGGAGATGAGGGCCGTGGTCATGGCCACGCCGGCGCTAGGACCATCCTTGGGGACGGCGCCTTCGGGGACGTGGATATGGATGTCGTTTTTCTGGAAGATCTCGTCATCGATGCCGTATTTCTTCGCATTGGCGCGCACGAAGTCGAGGGCGATGGTCGCGCTCTCCTTCATCACATCGCCAAGCTTCCCGGTGAGGACGAGTCCGCCTTTGCCGGGGAAATAGGTGACTTCGATGGGTAGGATATCCCCCCCGAATTCGGTATAGGCAAGGCCGGTGACGACGCCGATTTGGTTCTCCTTCTCCTTTTTGGAGCCTTCGAAGAGCTCGACGCCAAGGTATTCGTGGACCTTTTCCTTGTCAATGACGACGGGTTTGGCCATCTCGGGGTGGGCAAACAGATCAACCACCACTTTCCGGCAGATGGAGGCCACCAAACGTTCGAGCTGACGGACGCCGGCTTCCATGGTGTAATGTTCGATCATGGTCTTGATCGACTCCTCGGTGAAGTCGATATCGCTTTCCTGCAAGCCATTGGCTTTGCACTGCTTCTTAATCAAGAAGCCATTGGCGATTTTGATCTTCTCGAGTTCGGTATAGGAAGGAACCTCGATGAGTTCGAGACGGTCGCGAAGCGGCGCAGGAACATTCTCGAGATAGTTGGCCGTGGCAATGAACAAAACATTGCTCAGATCATAGGGTTCTTCGAGGTAGTTATCGTTGAAGGCGAAGTTTTGTTCCGGGTCGAGGACTTCTAGTAAGGCAGACGCCGGATCGCCACGGTAGGAGCCTCCGCCGACCTTATCGATTTCGTCGAGGAGGAACACGGGGTTGATGACGCCGGTCTTCGTCATGCCTTGGATGATACGTCCGGGCATGGAACCGACATAGGTGCGGCGATGGCCGCGGATTTCAGATTCGTCCGAGATACCACCTAAGGCCGCTTTGAAGAACTTCCGACCCAAAGCGCGGGCAATGGAACGCCCAAGCGAGGTCTTCCCGCATCCAGGCGGCCCATAGAAGCAAAGAATCGGGGCTTTGAGATTGCCCGTCATCTTCTTCACGGCGAGGTATTCGACGATGCGCTTTTTGACCTTGACAAGACCATAATGGTCTTCGTCGAGAACTTCGCGGACATGGTCGAGGTCTTCGTTATCCTCGGTCTTTTGATACCATGGGGCGCCCATCAACACGTCGATATAGGACATGATGAGGGAGGATTCGAGGGAGGATTCGGGCATCATCGAATAACGACGCAGCTCGCTTTTGACTTTGGCTTTGACGTTTTCGGGATAGGGATTCTCTTCGAGTTTACGCAAGATGGCGTCTTCGGAGTGATCGTTATCCTTGCCTTCACCAAGCTCCTCCTTGATGGCTTTCATCTTCTCGCGGAGGAGGTATTCCTTTTGCTGCTTCTCACTGGATTCGCGGACGCGGTTGGCCAGCTTGTTCTCCAAGTCGATGGATTGTTCGCTTTCCTCGATGAAAGCGAGGACTTTGTCCAAACGGGCCTTCACGGAAGGCTCGCCAAGAAGTTCCTGACGCTGCGCGAGGTTTAAGGGTAAGAAGACGGCCAAGGTATCGGCGAGGTCTTCGGCTTTGCCGCCGTTACGGAAACTGGCCATGGCCCCACGCGGGATTTGGTTGCCTAAGGCGCGGCTAGCGAAGATCTTATCGAGGATCTTTTTCGTATAGGCGGCTTCTTCCTCGCTAGGAAGGGGGATGGATTCGATGGTTTCCCCGGTGGCGAAGAGGGTGTTTTGCTCTTCGGAGATGTCGGTGAATTCGACGCGCTTGCTCCCGACGACGCGGATCCGGATGGTGGTTCCGTTATCGTTGCTGGAAACAATACGGCACAAAGTGCCGATCGGGTAGAGATCGGCGGGGGTCGGGTTTTCGTCTTCTTCCTTCTTTTGGGAGACGACGAAGATCAGGTTATTGGTTTGGCTCGATGCTAAACGCACCGCTTGCATGGAAAAGTCGCGTCCGACTTCGATCTCCTCGCTCATCGCGGGGAAAACGACCAGGGCGCGACAGACAAGCAAAGGTAAACGCAGCATCGTTTTGGAAGGGTTCTCATTCCGCATATGCCAGCCTCCTTTCGTTTGTGTGGTTGGAATTAGTTATTGTTCGCTAAGATGAAATCTTGAAGTTTCTTCTGACGGAGATTGTCGCGGTAAGCTTCGAGGTTGCCCAGGGCCTTCTTGACGTCTTCGGCTTTCATCTTGTATTGATCGGCGAGTTTGGCGATCTCGACATCGAGTTCGGCATCGCTGACGAGGAGCTTCTCCTTAATGGAGAGTTCCTCCATGACGAGGTAGGATTTGAGATTGGCTTCGGCACCACCGCGGATTTGCTCACGGAGCTGTTCGACGGTTTGGCCGGTGATCTCGAGATATTGCTGGAAGGTGAGCCCGTTGGATTCGACTTGGTGACGGGTGTTCTCTTCTTGTTGTTTGACTTCGGCGTCGACGATGGCCGGAGAAATGACGACGGAGGAACCATCGATGATTTGCTGCACCAAGGCGGTGTAGTAATCCCGCTGGGCTTCGTTTTCCTTTTGGGTGAGGAGGTTCTTCTTCTCGTATTCGGTGAGGGCTTCGACGGTTTCGACATCGGCAAGGCCCAAATCCTTCACGGCTTCGTCGGAGAGGGTCGGGATAGCTTTCTCCTTTACGGCATGGACGAGGCATTTGAAGGTCGCGGGTTTGCCGGCGAGTTCGGCCACGTATTGTTCGGGGAAGGTGATGTTGACGTCTTTTTCTTCACCTGCGGAGACGCCAACGAGGGCATCTTCGAAGCCGGGGACGAAGCTATTGGAGCCAAGTTCCAAAGAGTAGTCGTTGGCTTTGCCACCATCGAAGGGGACGCCATCGACGAAGCCTTCGAAGTCGAGGGTGACGGTGTCGCCGAGTTTGGCGGGACGTTCGACCACGACGAGGTCGGCATTGCCTTCGAGCCGTTTTTGGATGGCGGCGGAGACATCGGCGTCGGTGACTTCCACCGCTTTCTTCTCGGCGTGGAGGCCTTTGTATTCGCCTAAGGTGACTTCGGGGACGAGGATCACCTCAAAGGCGAGGGAGAGGTCGGTGTCACTGACTTTGGTGACGTCGACGCTGGGTTGGTACATGGGGCGGAGCTTGTTCTCGACCACGGCCGCGGAATAGGTCGGGGAGAGGATATCCTCGAGGGCTTGATTGAGGATGCGGCTGCCATCGACACGGGCACGGAGCATCGCCTCGGGGGCTTTGCCGGGACGGAATCCGGGGACGGAGACTTTGGCGGCCAATTTCTTAAAGGCCTTCTCCTGGGCGTCTTTCCAGTTCTTGGAATCGACGTCGACTTCGATGCGGACTTTGCCCGGTTCAAGGGTTTTGATGTTCGTTTTCATAGTTTCTTCCTTCTTAAACGCGAGTAAAAGTATACGCTATCTAATGATAGAGTTCCACTGAAAATGCTTGGAAAATGGAAGAGATGCTAAAAAAGAAAAAGGGCAAAGCCCTTTCTTACATTTCTAGCGGCGGCACTTCGGAGATGATGTCCTCAATTTGCTGCCCATATTTGCCCGCTTCCTTGCCTGGTCGAAGGTAACTCTCAGCCAGTTCTCTAATCCCTTGGTAGGTGGTTTCGAGGCCTTCTTCTAATAAGGGACGGCGCGGATATAAGGTTAAGGCGAATTGGTCGAGGAGTTGTTGGCCGATCTCGCCAAGCGAGGTGTCTTTCTCTTTGGCGAGGCGTTCTTTCATCGCGTCGTAATCGGCATTGCCAAAGGGCTGTCCGATTTTGGCGGGGTTGACTTGGAAACACTCGCCCCGCTTGCGCAGCGTGATCATTTGGTCGATGCCTTTGGCGGAAAGCAGCATCAAGGTAAAACTCTTCACATCGTCATGGACGTCGGGAGCGAACAGCAAATTCACCAAAGCCGGCACATAGGGGGTGATGTCCCCTTCGCCAAGGGAAGTGACGACGAGGAGCAGCTCTTCCGACTTGGTGGAAGGAACGAGCAATTTCAAATTGGCTTCCTCGTCCCGCGGCTTCTTTTGGAAAGAGGCGAGTTCATTGGCGCGGATCAGGCGTGGCAATTCACGGAGATATTCCTCCACTTCCTGGCTCACATAAGGTAAGGCTTGGAAGAATTCGTTGTCTTGATAGGCTTCCTCGAATTCCTCGGCGATGAAGCGGAGCTCGAAATTGGTCTTCATCGTCAGTAAGGGGTTGGCTTCGTAAAGGATCGTTCGATTCGCAAAGAACTTTTCCTTCGAGGCGGCAAGGTCGCCCCGAGCGAGGTCTTGGGAAATCAAAGCAAAGATGTCATTGGCGTTCATGGGGAAGATTGTAATCAAATCCTCTCGGCTTTACCACCGCTTTGCCCGAAATTGAAAACGATTCTCCCTTATGCCATAATGACGGCGCTTATGGTCGCTTTTGTCACCTTTATTATTTTGGCTTTGGGTCTTACTGGCCTCACTTATTATTTGATGCATTGGTACGAACAATGGTACATGATTTGGACCATTCCCGTATTCGCACTCCTGTATTGGCTGGCGATTTTCGCCTCCTACATCATTATCTTGTATATCATTTCGCTCCGCCTTGCCCACCGCAAGGATAAGGTCTATCCGCCCTGCCGTCCCGCCATGTGGATCATCAAGCAAACCGCTTATTTGATCTTGAAGTTCCTCCGTTGCAAAGTGCATGTTTCCGGCCTTGGCAAATTGCCCAGTCGCAAAGTCCCCATCGCCATCATCCACAACCACCTCTCCATGTTCGATGAATTCGTCCTAGCAGCGTATCTGCGCGTCCCGCTGGTCTTCATCTCCAAACCCAGCAACCTCCGCATCCCCATCGCCGGGGCCTTCATGCGGAAAGCCGGCTATCTCCCCATCGTCCAAGACGATATCGCCAACGGCACCAAAGTCATCGCCGCCGGCAGCGACTTAATCAAGAAAGGCTACCCGGTCGTCATCGCTCCCGAAGGCACGCGCAATAAGGACTTCCCCGAACCCGTCATGCTCCCCTTCCATCCTGGTTCCTTCCATTTGGCCACCGATGTGAAAGCCCCCATTGCCCTGTTCGCGATTCAAAACACCAACGCCATCTCACCCCGGTTCCCCCGCGCCACCAGCATCTATCTCGATTGCGTGGGCCTGGTCGAACCCGAGGAATACGAAAACCTCTCCGCCAAAGAACTCGCCGAGCATTGCCGCAACCTCATCTTGCGACGGTTGGAGCAGAAAAAAGCGCGGTTCTACCATCTCAAACGGAAAGAGGAAGAAGAAGGTTAATTCCTTCTTTTTTCTTTACTTTCCTCGCGAAGATGCTTAACTTATGGCCGATGGCCTTAAGTGTCCTTTTATTCTTCCTCTCCGCAATCCTGACCGGCGTGACCTTCTATTTCGGCGGATTCTATCAAAACATCATTTGGATTTGGATCCTCCCGGTTTTGCTTTTTGCCTTCTTCTGGGCCGGCTTTGCCTTATTCGCCCTTTGGGTCGTCGCCCTTGGGCTCAAATACCAACGCTCTGGAAAACGCTACGCCCCGTCGCGATTTGGGATGTGGGTGCTTAGCCAAACTTGCTTTGTCGTCTTGCTTCTTTGCCGGTGTCGCGTCCACGCCTCGGGCTTAGGGAAGATTGACATGAAAAAGCGTAGCTACATGATCGTCTCCAACCATCTATCCGCCTTTGACCATGTCGGTTTCGTTTCGATTTTCCATGGCTTAGACGTCGTCGCCGTCAGCAAAAAGGCCAACGAGGACATGTTTGGCATCGGCGGTTGGATTAAGCGGGCTGGGTATCTGCCTATCGACCAAAACGACATGGTCGGTGGGGCCGAGATCATTTCCCGGGCGGGGAACTTGCTCCAAGATAACATCTCCTCCGTCATGATTTGTCCCGAAGGCACCCGTAACAAATCCTTCCCCAACCCCTTGATGTTGCCTTTCCATCCGGGCTCGTTTGCCATGGCTTACCAATCCAAAGCCCCCATTGCCTTATTCGCCATCCAAAACACCAACGCCGTCTTCCACCGCTTCCCCTTACATTTCACCGACCTCTATTACGATTGCGTGGCCGTGCTCGAATATGAGGAATATAAAGACCTTAGCCCCAATGAGCTCGCGTTACGTTGCCATGGTTTGATCTTAGCCCGCCTCGAAAAGAAAGGGGCCCGCTTCTACCACTTGAAAAAGAAAGAAAAAACCGAGAAGTAATCTCGGTTTTTTAAGCTTCGTCTTCCTTAGGAATCGCCCCGGCTTTGCTTAAGGCAAATTTGGTGATGAGCGGTCCGATGAGTTCATAGACCAAAGTGGAGCTCAACACGATTGCTAAGATCAGCGCCCCCGCTTCTTTCGTGGCGGGATTGTTGGCGAACAGAGCGGAGCAAGTCGTCGCTAAGCCAATGGCCACGCCAGCCTGCGGAATCAAGGTCAGCCCGAGATATTTCCGCACCTCGGGGGAGCTTTTCGTAAGGGCTGCCCCCGTAAAGGCGCCAAACCACTTCCCCGCCACACGGGAGAATAGATACACCGCGGCGATCCCCAAGACCACGAGTCCTTTTGACGAGAAAAAGATCGTTAAGTCCAAAGACGCTCCCGAAAGGACAAAGAACATCATATAAATCGGGGAGGTAAAACGGTCGAGGACGTCGAAGGTCGGCCCCGAATCCTTACGGAAATTGGCGTAGATGGCACCCGCGGCCATGCAAATCAAAAGGGAGGAGAGCTCGAATCCGCCAAGGCCAGGCTGACGGAAAAGCATATAGAACCCTAACGCGGCAAAGACGGTGAAGACGCAGAAGATCAAGCGGTTATTGCGGGATAAGAAGAACTTATTGCAAAGGGAAATGAGGAAGCCTAATCCCACGCCTAAACCCAAGGAAATCAAGATTTCCAAGATGGGTTTCAGTAGCATTTTATAGGCATCGAATGAACTGCCTAGCGAGATTGTGGAGGCGATTTGGAAAAGGATGGCAAATAGGATCAAGGCCACCGCATCATCTAAGGCGACCACTGGCAATAAGGTATCGACGATTTCGCCGCGGGCTTTATATTGACGGATGACCATCAAGGTAGCCGCCGGGGCCGTCGCGGAGGCGATCGCGCCTAACGTCAAAACGATTTCCCAGCCGATTTGCTCTGGGAAGATGAAATGGGCCACCAGCAACGCCAAAATCACCGCCAAAGAGGCGCAGAAGGCCTCTAAGAAGGTAATGACGAGGACCCGCTTGCCCACAGCTTTCAAGGTTTTGGCCTTAAAAGAGGTACCGATGGAAAAAGCAATAAAGCCTAGGGCCACCTGGCTCACCCAGGAAAGGCGACCGATATATTGGGCGATGGGGGCGTCTTTGATCCCCTCATAGGTAAAGCCGTTGAAACAGAGGCCGAAGACAAACGGCCCCATGAGGATGCCGGTGATGATATAGCCGGTGACGTTGGGGAGCTTCAGCACCTTCATTAACCGCGTCGAAAACAAACCGGCAAGCAAAAGAAGGGCGATATAGGCAAAGATGGGGAATTCCATAATCAGATGGAGCCTTCGTAATCTTCTAAGGGTTTGGAGAACATAAACCCATGCAAAGCATGGAAGTCCTCGGTGGCTTCCCGAATGATGGCCTTGGCGTCCTCGAGTTCTTCTTCCTTCAAAACGAAGAAGCAAAGAATCGATTCGAGGATCTCCCGTTTCTCATAATGGCGGAGATTATAGAAATGATGGTCTTCCGGGAATTCTTCGACGGCGGCACGTAACGAATCGGCGGCCACTACGGTGCCGTTGAACCCGCGGTGACGGAGCGCTTCCAGACAATGTTGGGCGGAAGGGGAGGCCTTTAAAACAAGATAAAGGATTTTCATAACGACTGTGATTCTACTCTCTTTTTTCTCCGTTTCAACGAAAGAGGCGCCCCTTTATCCTCGGGGGAGAGAAACCGCTTTCATGAGTAAAATGGGCGGGAAGCACCCTTCCCCGTGGTAAAATGACTCCTTAAAAGGAGGGATGGAATGGCGAACTTGTTCCGAATGGGCCATGAAAAAGTCTTCTCCAAAGCCTGGTGGCTTTTGGAATCTTTTCACGTTGCCTTCTCCCTCGTGACGATGATCGGACTCACATTGCTAGTCTATTTCTTCTCCATCCCAAACCCCAACATGATCCTGATTGCGGGGCTGATCACCTTCACCTCCATTTGGGGGTATCCCGCCGGGATCGCCTGTGGCTTGGAGATGATCGGTTATTCGTTATTCTTCTTCTCCATCGACCACTCCTTCTTCCGTTTCGATTCGGTGGGCGGAGCCAAACTGGCCACGATTCTAGTCGGCGTCGTCGTCACCGTGATTCTAGTCGGTTATCTAAAAACCTCCACCAGCAATGTCAACGTCCGTCTGCGGGAAGCCAATGCGATGCTTGCTCAAAGCAACGCCGAACTGGAAGAGCAAAACCTCACCGATGCCCTCACCGGCATCCGCAACCGCTACGCGTTGCGTCGGGAGATGCTCAATTATCTGGGTCGGGAAGTCCTCGTGGGGATGATGGATATCGATAATTTCAAGCAAATCAACGATTCCTATGGTCATCTCACAGGCGACCAGGTCCTCTATCATATCGGCAAAGCCGTTCGAGAGATCTTCGGCATTGAACACGTTTACCGTTATGGCGGGGATGAAATCTTGATTCTGCTTCCCGAAACCGAATTAAAGGTCTTCACCGCGCTGATGAACGAACTCCGCTCCGATTCCTCCGAGCTCACCTTCGATGCCCAAAGTCTGAGCCTCACCTTCTCTTGTGGCTATACCTACGGCATTCCCAAAGAAAAAGAGGAGTTCATCGCCATGATCGACCAAGCCGACGATGCCCTATATCAGGTCAAACGAAGTGGAAAAAACGGCCTCAATGGAGGACCGTTCCAAAGCAAATAAGCGCTGCGATGCAGCGTTTTATTTTATCGTTTTCAGCGATTCCTTTGGGGAACCGGGTCGAAATGCCACATTCGGAAAAAGAAAACAGTAACGTTATTCTCGTCACTGTCATGGTCAATGGCCCGCCCGTGCCGACTCGAACGGCAGACCCACAGCTTAGAAGGCTGTTGCTCTATCCAACTGAGCTACGGGCGGAGGCGTAACAAGTATACACGCTTTCGTCAGTGGCGGTTAATCCTTTTCGTGAAGGCGCGCATAGAGGGCATTCGCGCTATCTTGGGGTAGCACTTGGGCAAGTTCTTCCACCGAGGCCTGGAGCAAGGCTTCGTTGCTTGGGTAAAGGCGGCGTAAGTTCTCTTCGCGTTTGGGACCGATGCCCTCAATCCCATCGAAGAGGGAACGGAACATGGACTTGCCCCGTTTCTGTTGATGGAAGGAGATCGCATAGCGATGCACCTCGTCTTGCATGCGCATCAATAAGAAAAATAATGGTGAAGTCCGGTTGAGTGGATAAGTCTTCCCTTCCCGGTCGATGAGCCCTTCGGTTTGATGGCGGTCGTTTTTATAAAGGCCAAACACCGGTAACTTGACCCCCACTTTCTCTAACCCTTCCAAAGTGGCGTGGACCTGGGCGAGGCCCCCATCGGTGAGGATCAAATCGGGGAAGTCGCTTCCTTCCTCTTTCAGTCGCCCATAGCGGCGGGACACCACTTCGACCATCGAATGGTAATCATCCCCCGCATCTTCCTCGGCTAACTTGAATTTGCGATACATCTTCTTGGCTTTTTCGCCGTTGATATAGCACACCATGGCCCCGACGGCATCGCTGCCTTGAAGATGGGAGTTATCAAATAACTCGATGCGATAAGGCGTGGGGATTCCTAGCAAAGCGCCCAGTTCATCTAAAAGGGCCGCCTTATCATCGTCAAGCCGCGCCGAAAGGAACGAGGCATCCAAACTATTGGCGGCGTTAAGTCCCGCCATCATCAATAGATCGAGCATCCGCCCTTCTTTGGGATAGGCGACTTTGACTTCGGGGAAGAGGTCTTTGATTTCCTCTTCCAATCCTTCGATGCGAGACACAATCAAGGAAGGCAAAGGCCGATCCAGATAATATTGGCAAATCAATTCGATGGCTTGGGCGTTTTCTTCGCCGAAAGTAGGCACCACAAAACTCTTCTTTCCTAGCATCATGCCATTCCGGTAGGTCAATAATGCCAAGCAAAGATACCCATCGCGCGAGGCAAAGGCGAAGACATCGTAATCGCGATGCTCCCCTAATAGTTCCACCCGTTGGCTATCGGCGATATGGGTGATGGCGTCGAGATGGTCTTTCTTTTCTTTGGCCACCTCGAAATCGAGGCGTTCCGCAGCCGCTTCCATCTCTTTTTTTAACTGAGCCACCACGTCACCGACGTCGCCTCGTAAGAAGGCTTTGATCTTCTCGTGGAGGAGGCTAACTTCCTCAGGATCGATTTGGCCTAAGCAAGGGGCCAAACAATTGCCCATCGAATAATAAAGGCAAGGTTTCTTCCCAAGGTTCTTGCATTTTCTCGTGGGGTAGATGGCATTGAGCAAATCGATGGTGGTATAGGCCGAACTCGAGGAAGGGAACGGCCCAAAATAGTAATAATTCTTATCTTTGGTGTTCCGGGCGATTTTTAAATAGGCATCCCCCTTCTTCAAAGCGATATAGGGGTAATGGCTATCGTCCATCAGCATGATGTTGTAACGCGGATAATGGGTTTGGATGAGGTTCATCTCCAGGATGAAGGCTTCCTTATCCGATTTGACCAAAATCGTCTCGAAATGATCGACGTGGGAGACCATCGCGGCCACTTTGCCGCTTTGGGGACGCAAAAAATACTGGGACACCCGCTTATAGAGGTCTTTGGCTTTGCCAATGTAGATAATCTTGTCCTCGGCGTCTTTCATCAAATAGACGCCCGGATTATGGGGCAAAGCGGCGATGAGGGCTTGCAATTTGTCCGTCATTTCAGATACACCACCGTCGCCCCAGACCCCCCTTCTTGGGGGCCGGCCCGTTCAAAGGAAGCGACAAATCCCTTATGGGCCTTTAGATATTCATGGGTCATGGCGCGCAAAGCACCGCTGCCAAAACCATGGATGATGCGGACGCGGTTAAAGCCGGAAAGGCGGCAACGATCTAAATAACGATCGAGTTCGGCTTTGGCTTCTTCCACGCGCATGCCGATGAGATTGCATTCGAGTCCAACGCTACTGGTGCCCACTTGGTCGAGGAAGGCCCCTTGGAGGACTTCTTCTTTGGGGGAGGCGTCTTCGGATAGCGTTAATGAGGAGAGATCGGTTTGGTAATCCTTCCCGCCGGAGGTCGCCACGGTCACCCGTTTCCCTTGGATGCGGGTAATGCGCCCTCTAATGCCATAATCCCCGATTTCGACATAATCGCCCAGTTTGAAGCTTCCGGGCTCGCGGCGTTCCTCTTCTTTGGAAGGTTCTTGGCCGAGGCTATCCAAGCGTCTCTTTAAGGCGATGGCCTCGTGGAGTTTGATATCGGGTTTGGATAAGTCTTTGATGAGCTCGGCGACCTCAACTTTAGCTTTGGCAAGCACCGCTTCTTTTTCCGCTTCGAGATCCTCTTGGAACCGCTCCTTGGAACGTTTGAGGTTATTGGCTTCCACTTTGAGGCGACTGCGTTCTTGCTTGAGCTCTTCTTCTTTTTGCTTTAGCGAAGCGGCCAAGGCCTCGTTTTCTTTTTGTAATTTGGTGAGTTTCTTAATGGCGAAAGCCACGCTGCCTTCCCCATGGGCGGAAAGCCGCTTTTTGGCCATCTCCAAGATTTCGGGTTGGAGGCCAAAGCGCTTGGCGGCCAATAAACCATAGGATTCGCCAGGGCTGCCAAAGCGGAGGCGATAGGTGGGCCGGAACCCCTCTTCGTCATAGATTAAAGAGGCGTTGTCGAAGCGCGGATTCTCCAAAGCCAAGGCCTTCAGGCCTTCAAAGTGCGAAGAGACCAAGACATAAGCATGCTTCCGTTCGAGATAAAGAAGGATGGCAATCGCCAGGGCCTCGCCTTCTTTGGGGGAGGTGCCGGTGCCGACTTCATCGAGGAAGACGATATCTTTCCCGCCGGCATGTTCGGCGATGGAAGCGATATTGGCCATATGTCCGGAGAAGGTGGAAAGATTCTCCTCAATCGATTGGGAATCGCCGATATCGCAAAAGACATGCTTGAAATAGGGAATGGTCCCGCCTTGTTCGGCGAGACAGGGAATCGCCATTTCAAAGAGCAAGATGTTGACCGCCAAGGTCTTTAGGGCGACCGTCTTGCCACCGGCATTGGGACCGGAAAGCACCACCACCCGCGAATCGGCGTTGAGGCGGAAATCGTTGGCCACGACTTTGCTTGGATCCAGCAAGGGATGGCGGGCCGCTTGCAGATAGAGGCTGCCATCGCTAGAAATCTCAGCCAAATGGCCATGGGTCGCCAAGCCAAATAGGTCCTTGGCTTGGACGATATCCAAGAAGATCAAATCATCGTAGAGACGAAGGCAAGCTTCTTGGTTTTTCTCGATCAAGGCGGAAAGTTCTTTGAGCAACTCCAAAATCTCTTCCCGCTCTTGGGCGCGGAGTTCGGCAATCTCATTTTGGAGATTGAGCAACTCATCGGGTTCGATGAAGACGGTGTTCTCGCTTTGGCTGAAATCGATGACCAGCCCATGGACCTTATGCTTATAGGAAATCGAAACCGGGAGGGTGTAATGCCCGTCTTTATAGGCCAAAGAAGTGGCATTGAGATAAGGCTCGTAACGGCGGATTAAGGTCGGCAAAACCGCGTTGGCCTCTTTTTCTTTTTTCTTAATGTCACGGCGGATCGCCTTGAGTTTGGGCGAAGCGTTATCGTAGATGTGCTGATCGGGTGCGATGACCTCACGAATCCGCGATTCAATAAAGGAAGTGTCCGGTAAAGCTTGAATAAAATCCGTTACTACATTACTTACCTCTATATTCTCCAAGCGAACTTTAGCTTCGCTTGCGGAGGCACTATAAGCAGCAAAAGAAAGCAATTCCTCCTCGTTCATCCTCGCCCCTTTGGTGGCTTTGGTAAGGGCCGCTTTTAAGGGCTGACCATCCCCGAAAGTCAAGGTGCCTAATAAGGGGGAAACTTCGTTCCAGGCAAAGGCAAAGGAAAGGGCGGATTTGAACTCCCCTTCGCGGTAGGGACGACTCTTGAGAATCGCCGCCTTCCCGTCTTCGGTTTTGGCGTAATTAGCGACCAGCCCCAGGATCTTTTCGATTTCGAGTACGGTAAAGCTTTCTTGCATAACCCCCACATTATAGCCAACCTTTCCCAATTTAGGGAAAGATGATGCGCCTTGGGGTTTTTCTTCCTTACGGTTTGGATTATCATTTTCCTATGGCAGACGTATATTCCTTCCCGGTAAGCGAAGAAGAAATTGCTTTCATTGAAAAAACCTTTGGGCCTTCCTTGACCCTGCCCGCCCCCTATCTGGTTTATTTTGCGCGGGTCGATTCCACCAGCATCGCAGTATACGCTTCTAACAAATGCGTCATCCAAGGAAGCGCCGCCGATGCGGTCTACGGCAAAATCAAGGGGGGCAAACCCAAAAAAGAAAAAGCGGGTGAATTCCCTCGTTATGGCCAAATCGGATCGGATGAGGTCGGCACCGGGGATTTCTTCGGGCCCGTCATCGTCGTGGGCGCTTATGTCAAACCCAGCCAGCTTCCCTTATTAAAGAAACTCGGGGTCACCGATTCCAAATTGCTTTCGGATAAGAAAATCTTAGAAATCGGGCCCAAACTCATCGCCGAGTTCGATTATTCCGCGCTGACCCTCCCCAATTCCAAATATAACGAAGTCCATAAGACCAATAACCTCAACGCCATCAAGGCCAAGATGCATAATCGCGTCCTTTGCAACTTATCCGAGCGCCACTATGGGGCTGTTTGCTGCATCGACCAATTCTGCCCGCCGAAGGCCTATTTCAAATACCTCGTTGGGGAAGATCAAATCATCGAAGACCCCTGCTTCTCCACCAAAGGGGAGCTTGCCTTCCCTGCCGTGGCCCTTGCTTCGGTCATCGCCCGTTATTCATTCCTTCGTCAGATGGAAAAACTGAGCAAGAAAATCGGGGCGAAGATTCCCCTTGGCGCTGGCAAGGAAGTCGAGAACTTCGCGAAGGCCTACGCAGCAAAAAAGGGCAAAGCTGCCCTTATCGAAATCGCCAAGATTGATTTCAAAACCTATACGAAGATCTAATTTAGCTTTGCTAAAACATCGACGAAATGCGGAGGAAGTGGAGCGATGAACTCCATTTTTTCTTTCGTTCGCGGATGGGTGAGAATGAGCTTCTCGGCATGGAGGAGCTGCCCTTGATCGTAGAGTTTGCGATTGCCTTTGCCATATAAAGGATCCCCGATGACGGGATGGCCGATATAGTCCATATGGACGCGGATTTGATGGGTCCGCCCCGTGAGCAAGCGGCAAGAGACTAACGTCACCTGGGCACCCGGATAACGCTTCTCGACATGGAAATAGGTCACCGCTTCTTTCCCTTTGAGGTCGACGCATTGTTTGGTCGGTTCTTTTTTGCTCCGGCCAATGGGCGCGTCGATTTTGGCATCGTCCTCGGCGATGATGCCTTGGACGAGGGCTTTATATTCGCGGTGCATGGAATGATCGACGAGTTGCGCTTGCAAAGAGGCCATGGCCATTTCGGTTTTGGCGATGGCAAGACACCCCGAGGTATCCTTATCGATCCGATGGACGATGCCAGGACGGGAAGCATCCCCCACGGCAATGCCCCGGGCAATCAAAGCGTTGGCGAGCGTCCCATCGGGATGGCCGTTGCCCGGATGGACCAATAAGCCCACGGGTTTATCGATGATCAATAGATCTTCATCCTCATAGAGGATGCTAAGTTCCATTTCTTGGCCTTGCAAAGAAGACGGGGTGAGGGCCTCTTCGATTTCAAAAACCATGCCTTCTTCGATTTTTAAGGCGGGCTTGGTCGGCAACCCACCCAGGGTCACACGCCCCGCTTTAATGGCCTCGGTGGCTTTGGAGCGGGAAAGGAAAAGCCCGGCTTTGAACAAGGCTTCGTCCAAACGGAGTCCGAAATAGGGAGGTTCACTTTTCCACGGTTTCATCTTGCACTTCCGCTTCGTCACGCGCCTTTTGCAGTCTTGGATCGCTTTCTAAGGAGCGGTCGCGGTTTTTCACGGCGTCGATGATGATATAGATGATCATCAAAATCACCCCGATGACCAAGAAGGCATCGGCGAGGTTGAAGGTGGCAAAGGGGTTCACAAACGAGGTGGGTTTCCCCGGGCCGCCGCCTAAATAGAATTGGACGAAGTCAATGACCCCATCGAAGCCCGTCGTGGCGCTCCAATAGAAGCTGCGGTCGATGAGGTTGCCTAATGCCCCAGCGAAGATCAGCATCGCGATGACGCGGGCGAAATTGCCCCACTTTTTATCGTGGGCGATCCAATACCAGGGGATGGCCACCGACATGACCAAAGAGATGGCAATATTCAAAATGCGGCCACCGACGCCATCGATCCCCAAGGAGAAGGCGATCTTGGTGTTATACGAAAGCGTCCAGTAGAGGAAATTGGGGATGACTTCCACCCGCTGATTCGGGGTGAGGTGATTTTGGGCGATCCATTTCGTAAGCAAATCAATGCCGACGAGCACGGCGGCACCGGCGAAGAAATAGACCCAAATCGGGAGTTTCTTCAGCCATTGTTTCATAAGCCAAGCACCTCGGCGCAGCGATCGCATAAGGTTTCTTCGCCCTTGGTTTGATGGTGATGGTCGTGGTTACGGCAACGCGCACAAGAGGGCGCATCGGTGATGGTGACCTTGGCGTTATCCTCTTTACCTTCTTTTAAGGTGAAGGAAGAGACCATCAAGACGCGTTTGAGGGAATCTTCGTCCCAAGCTTGCAAAGCTTCCATCAAAGAAGATGAGCCCACGGTGAGTTCCACATCGGCTTCACCCGACGATCCGATCTGACCACTAGCACGGGCATTTTCGAGTTCTTTGAGCATCACGTCGCGCAGGGCTTTAAAGCGAACGAATTCTTCTTGATAGGCTTCATAATCGTGGCTTGCTTTGACCATATCCTCGAGTTGGACGGATTCTTTCTTCTCCCCCGGCATATAGGAATAGACTTCCTCACAGGTAAAGGGGAGGATGGGGTTGAGCAATAAGACCAAGGTCTTGCAGATCTCATAGAAGACGGCGACTTTGGCTTGACGGCGCTTACTGGCAAGATCATCGCAATATAAGACGTCTTTGGCTTCGTCCATATAGAAAGAGGAAAGATCGCCGGTGATAAATGAGGTCACCGCGTCGATGACGGCGCGGAAGGCGTAGGCATCATAGGCGGATAGGGCCTTGTTCTTCATTTCTTCTAAGGAAGAAAGGATATAGAGGTCATCTTTTTCATAGCTGACTTCTTGGCCTTCATAGCCCTCGATATTGGCGAGCAGGAAACGGAAGGAGTTCCGGATTTTGCGGTAGATATCGATGACGGAAGATAGGATGCTTTCGCCTAAACGCGCATCGGCTTGGTAATCGACGCTGCCGACCCAAAGACGGAGGATATCCGCCCCATAGGTGGAGATGATCTTATTCGGATCGATGCCATTGCCGCTGCTCTTGCTCATCTTTTGCCAGGATTCGTCCATGACGAAACCATGGGTCAAGACGGTTTTAAACGGCGCGATGCCGTTGCTGGCAAGGGAGACGATCAGCGAGGAATTGAACCAGCCGCGATATTGGTCGTTGCCTTCTAGATACAAATCGGCCGGATAGCCAAGGCCCCGTTCCACCATGACCCCGTTCCAGGAAGAACCCGAGTCGAACCAGACATCCATGATGTCTTTTTCCTTGGTGAATTTCCCATTCGGGGATTTGGGGTTGCGATAGCCAGGGGGCAAGAGTTCTTCCACAGAGGAAGAGAACCAGATATTGGAGCCATGTTCCCGAATCAAAGATTCGATGTGATCGAAGACTTCCTTCTCCAAAATCGGGGAACCGTCCTCGTTATAGATGATGGGGATGGGAACGCCCCAGGCCCGTTGTCTCGAGATGCACCAGTCGGCGCGGTCTTTGATCATGTTGACCATCTTCATCTCGCCCCACTTCGGGTACCAAGCGGTCTGATGGACGGCTTTGAGCAAATCCTCGCGGATCGGGGAGATGGAGCAGAACCACTGCGGGGTGGCGCGGAAAATGATGGGCTTCTTGGTCCGCCAATCATGGGGATAACTATGGACGATGGTTTCTTTTTGTAAGATGCGGCCTTCGCTTTCTAAGCGTTCGACGACGAGGCGATTGACCTCTTCGTAGAATTTGCCGTCGATGAAATCGCCTTCGAAGGTATGGTAGACCCCATGGCTATCGACGAGCCCTTGGGGATGGATGCCATATTTGGCGCAGACGTTATAGTCGTCCAAGCCATGGTCGGAGTCGGTATGGACAAAACCCGAACCAGCATCGTCGGTGACGAAATCGGCGCTAAGCACGGGCGAATCCTTTTCCGGGTAGATTGGTTGGGCCAAGATGATACCTTCGAGGTCTTTGCCTTTGAATTTCTTCAGGCAAGACACCTGGCCTAGCCCTAGCTTTTCGCTTAATTCTTCTTCCTTGGAGGCAAGGAACACCAGTTTTCCCTTTTCGGTCTCGAATAAGCCATATTCGAAATCGGGGTTGGCGGTGACGGCTTGGTTGCTCGGTAAGGTCCACGGGGTCGTGGTCCAGATGACCACGGATGCGTCTAAGGGGAGCAAGCCTTTGCCGTCTTTGACCTTTAAGGGCACAAAGCAGGTGATGGCTTCGACATCATGGTATTCGACTTCGGCTTCGGCCAGCGCGGATTCGCTGCTCCAAGACCAATACACCGGCTTCAAACCCTTGAAAATCAAGCCTTTCAGCGCCATTTTGGCAAAGACTTCGATCTGGCGGGCTTCATATTCGGGGAGCAAGGTCAAATAGGGATGGGCATAATCCCCCATGCATCCTAAGCGCTCGATTTGGGCTTTTTGGCGTTCCACTTGGCTGCGGGCATAGGTTTCGCAGATGGAACGGAATTCGACGATCGGGGTTTTCTTGCGGTCCACCCCCGATTTGGTGACCTTGACTTCGATGGGGAGACCATGGGTATCCCAGCCAAAGACAAAGGGCGTTTGATACCTCGCCATGTTCTTATAACGGATGACGATATCCTTTAAGGTGCGGTTTAAGGCGTGGCCGCAGTGCATGTCGCCATTGGCGTAAGGGGGACCATCATGCAAAGCGAATAAAGGGGCATTCACCCGGTTTTCGTTCATTTTGTGGTAGAGATCGATCTTCTTCCACATTTCGATGATGCCCGGTTCCTTTTGGGCTAAACCCGCCCGCATGGGAAACGCGGTTTGGGGCATGTGCAATGTCGGTTTGTAATCCATAAATATCTCTCCTACAAATAGAAAGCGCCCTATTTCAAGGGCGCGAATGCGTGGTACCACCTTGATTCCTTGGCAAAGCCAAGGCACTTGGATTCCTCTTAACGGGAGGCGGCGGCTTCCTTACTAGTGGTTCGGGAAACGGGCTCGGAAGTGATATCCATCCCACTACCTTTTCTCAGCTTCGGCAAGGCTCTCTGTCGTTTTGGGATGGCGTTGTCTTCGTCGACGCCGGCAATAGTCTAGATGATTTTGCCCCTATGGGCAAGGTGTTTATTCCTCGTCTCCGCCGGGCAAGATCTTGCCAGAGAGGAAATCGGGGAGGATGGAGTTGATGATGGAAGAGGGTTCCTCGCCGCTATCGCCCTTATTGGCCTCGTCTTGGGCAAAGCCACCGTTTTCCCCAAGCACCGGGGAAGGAGCCACCGGCGCGGGGTTGAAGGAAGGCACGGCGGTAAAGTCGTATTCCTGGGTGAAGTCGCTGGCGATGACGGAAACGAGCAAGGTATCGCCAAGATGGGGATTTAAGGACATCCCGAATTTGATGTCAATCGCCCCACCGGCTTGGTCGATGATGCGGTTGACGCATTCCTGGGCTTCGAAAAGGGAAACGTTTTCCCCGGCGGTAATCGAGCAAATGGCGCGTCTGGCCCCGGAAATGGAAGCTTCTAATAACGGACAATTGATGGCATTTTCGGCGGCGTCTTGGGCTTTGTTGGGACCTTGTCCCATGCCATAGCCGATTAAGGCGATGCCCGAGCCTTTTAAGGTGGAACGGACATCGGCGAAATCGAGGTTGATCATCGCCGGAAGCAAGATCAAGTCGGTCACGGTTTTCACCGATTGGGCGAGCACTTTATCCGATTCGGCGAAGGATTGGGAAATATTTTGGGTACCGCTGGCGGCGAGGAGTTTGTCGTTGGAAACGATAATGATCGAATCGACGGCGGCCTTCAAATCGTTTAAGCCAATGACGGAATTGGCGATGCGCTTCTTCCCTTCGAAGGAGAAGGGACGGGTGACGATGGCCACGGTGAGGGCGCCGGCTTCCTTGGCAATGGAAGCCACGATCGGGGCGGCCCCGGTCCCGGTGCCACCACCCATACCGGCGGCAATGAACACCATGTTGGCGCCTTTGACGATTTCCTCGATCGTCTCGCGGCTTGCTTCGGCGGCTTGTTTGCCCACCTCGGGATCACCCCCGGCTCCAAGGCCTGAGGTGACGGATTCCCCAATGACGATACGATGGGGCGCTTTGGAGGTGGCCAAAGCTTGCTTGTCGGTGTTTAAAACATAGAACTCGACGTTCTCGATGTTTTCGTCGACCATGCGGTTGACGGCATTGTTGCCGGCCCCACCCACGCCGATGACGACGATGCGGGCAACCGGTTCGTAATTATCTAAATCCATCATGCTTGGTTCCTCCGTTTATAAGGCGTCGTATTCGGCGCCGGAATTGATCTTCTCTTTCTTTTCTGGTTTGCTCGGCCGCGATAAGGGGGCGACGCCTTTGTAATCGTCGACCATTGAACCGCTGTAACGCGAGGCGACCAGAATCATCCCTAGCGCTCCCGCAAAGCCGCGGTCGCGGGTACCGACGGTGCGGAGCTCGGGATAATAACGTTGCCGTCTGGAGAAATACTTCCCAACGATTTCGTCGATGCCAAATAAGGAGGAAGCCCCGCCGGTGAAGATCATCGGCATATCGTCGAAGCGGCCTTTGTAGTCTTTTAGCAGCGTGGCGATGGCGTTATCCAATAAGCGTAGGTATTCATCGAAATAAGATTCGATGGCGGCGTTGATTTGGGCGGCGCCAATGGGCAGGACCTTCCCGTTTTCATCGGTGGTCTTGCTATAGGCGGCTTCATAGGTGCAGGGCCGCGTGTCGTAGCCGTATTCGATTTTGAGGCGCTCGGCTTCTTCGATCCCCACCCCCAAGGTATGGGATAGATGCAGGCTGAGGTCATGGCCGCCTTGGTAAATGGTCATCGAGCCATAGGGCGAGCCTTCCCCGATGAGGGAGACGCTGGTTTGATGATAGCCCATATCGACCAAGAGATAATCCTTGGGGAGATCGGGATAGGTTTTGAAGTATTCGGCTTGGCATAGCGGCGCCACGGAGATGCGTAAGATGCGTAAGCCCGTTTCCGTTATTGCCCGTGTGTAAGCGGAGAAAGCCGTCTCCGGCAGGCAATGG
>JAFTDF010000003.1 GCA_017454295.1 Bacilli bacterium | reverse complement strand
GCCCACCAACCACCTCGACCAAAAAGCCAAGGAATCTTTGTTCCGGGCCATCGAAAACTATGAAGGCTGCGTGATTTTGGTCAGTCACGAAAAAGATTTCTATGATGGGCTATTGGATTACGAGATGCGCTTTAATTAAGCCCTTTGCGTTTCCGGAAACCGAATAGCATCACCAAAAAGCCATACATCGGGATGGCAAGCCAATAGTTATAGCCGGCCACGTCGGCATTATAAATCGCCACGGATTGACGGTAATTCCCGTCGAGTTCGGCATAGGTTTCCGTCGCTTTCGCTAACGCGAGGTCACCTTGGATCCATTTGTTGCTTTGCCGGTGATAGTTGAGCCGCGTATGGGCTTCGTTGATGATCGCGGCCGCATGAGCCACCCGTTCTTGGCCGATTTTATCGAAGGTCAAAGCTTTTAACGAGGCAATGGCGGCCCGGTCTTCTTCGGAAAGGGAAACCTTGCTGGTTTCGTAACGGTCGACGACCTGCTCGAGGATGTCGGCCTTTTCGGAAAGCAGCATCATCAAAGCCTTTTCCCTGCGTCTTAAGCGGATTCGGAAATCCCGGGCGTTGGAAATGATATACACCGCCACCGCGGAGTATAGCAGCAAGGAGATCAACAATATCAAAAGGATGATCTGGTAGGGTTCCATCGCCCATATTGTAACGCGATAATGGAAAATCGGGTGTTTTTCTTAGCAAGAAAAGATTGCTACAATATGGCCATGAACAAAAAACCGATTTGCGCAATCCTTTACGATTTCGATTCCACGTTGGCCCCCACCGACATGCAGGCCTATTCCTTTATCCCCGCCATGGGCATGACGCCCAAGGAATTTTGGGATCGCACCGGCGAGTTCTCGGCCAAGACCGGCTGTGAGAAGATTCTGTCCTATCTTTGGATGATGAAAGAAGTCGCCAAGGAAAAGGGCATTAAGATGGACCGTGCCTTCTTAAACGAATGCGGCAAGAACATCTCTTACTTCCCCGGCGTCACCACTTGGTTCGAGCGCATCAACCATTATGGTGAGGAGCATGGGGTGGAAATCGAGCACTATCTGGTTTCCTCGGGGAACAAAGAAATCGTCGAAGGTTGTTCCATCGCCAAAGAATTCAAAGCCATTTACGGCTGCGAATATATCTTCGACGAGGAAACCGGGGAAGTCCTTTGGCCCAAACTTGCCATCAACTACACCCAGAAAACCCAGTTCTTCTTCCGTATCTCCAAAGGGATCACCGAAACCAGCGACGACAAATCCGTCAACGAGAAAACCCCTTCGCGCCGCATCCCCTACTCCAATATCGTCTATATCGGCGATGGGCTCACCGATGTCCCATCGATGATTCTGGTCAAGAATAACGGTGGGAAATCCATCGCGGTTTATCCAAAGGATAACGAGAGCAAAATCACATCGCTGGTCGAAGATGGCCGCGTCAATTACGCCTGCCCCGCCGACTATCGGCAAAATAGCCGCTTGGAGAAAATCCTACGCCTTATCATCAAGGGCATCGCCATCAACGCCGACCTCCGTTATTGGGAACCCAAAATCGAAGGCTGAAAAAGGAACTAGCGATAGTTCTTTTTTCTTTCCTCGCGTATGGGTGTATACTCTTTAAGGCATGATGCAATCCCGTAGCAAACACATCGCCCTCGTTTTGTTCGGTGGGACCGGGCAGCGTTTTGGATCGCCTTATCCCAAGCAATTCGCGGATTTGGGCAAAGAGCCGATGTTCGTGGTCACGCTCAACCGCTTTTCCGCTTCCGATGCCGTCGATGAGATCTACGTGGTCGTGGAGCCTTCCACCGTGGAAACTTGCCGTGATTTGATCCTCTCGCGGCAAATCAAGAAGATCAAAGCCATCATCAAAGGCGGTTCCACCCGCCAGGAAAGCGCCCGCTTCGGCCTCGAATTCCTCGCGAAATTGAATACCCGGCCGGATGATTTGGTGCTCATCGCCGATGGTGATCGACCCAACGTCTCCCCGAAATTGATCCTCGACAATTTCCTCACCGCCTATGAGGTTGGCTCGGCCGTCACCGCGATTCCGGTGACCGATTCCGTGCTTTACGAAGAGCAAGGAAAAGCCTGCAAATACTTCGATCGCAGCAAGGTCTATTTGGCCCAAACCCCGCAGACCTTCCGCTTCAAGACGATTCTGAAAGCCCACCGCAAATTCGCCAAAGTCCCTGTCACCGACGATGCCTCGTTACTGACGATGATGCATCGCAAAGTGCCGGTGGTCTTAGGCAGCAAAGAGAATTTGAAGATCACGACGCCAGAAGACGTTGAGACCTACCTCAAACTCACCACCAAAAAGGAGGACCCCTCATGAACCCCCAAATCGGCGACGTCGATATCGGTACCGTCATCCGCGTCTACCCCACTTACGCCATCTTGCTGTTCGAAAAGGGGTATACCGGTCTCCTCCATATCAGCGAACTTAGCCACAACTTCATCCGTTCCTTCACTTCCTTCGTCACCGTCGGCTCCATCTATGCCGTCAAAGTCATCGCCATTGACGAAGAAAAAGGCAACGTCCGCGTTTCCCTCAAAGCGATGACCCAAGGCGATAAGGCAAAAGCCTTCCGCCATAACAAAATCCAAAACGAGGAAATCTCATTCGAGGCCTTGAAAGCGCATCTCCCCGAATGGATCGAATCGGAAAATAAATAGGAGAAAACTTATGATCAAATTGCAACTCGATCGCTTAGGACGCAACATCGACTTCGCTTCCTATGCCAAGGAAATGGAAGCCATCCATGCCTCCATCGAAAACAAAACCGGAGCCGGCAACGATTATTTAGGCTGGGTAGATTATCCCAACACCTATGACAAAGAAGAATTCCAAAAGATCTTAGCCTGCGCCAAAGAGATTCGCGAGAATTACGATTGCCTCGTCGTCTGCGGCATCGGCGGTTCCTACTTAGGCGCCCGCGCCGCCATCGAAGCGCTCAATGGCCTCTATCCCGAAGACAAGATGGAAATCATCTTCCTCGGTCAAACCTTCGCCCCTTCTTATATCGCCCAGGTCCTCCGCCATTTGGAAAAGAAAAACTTCGCCATCAACGTCATTTCCAAATCCGGCACCACCACCGAAACCGCGCTTGGCTTCCGCTTGGTGAAAGAGCTTTTGGAAAAGAAAGTTGGCAAGGAAAAAGCCGCAAAAGCCGTCTATGCCACCACCGACAAAGAAAAAGGCGCGCTTCTCGATTTAAGCAAGAAATACGGCTATACCCGCTTCGTTTTGCCCGCCGATATCGGTGGCCGCTACAGCGTCTTCACCGCCGTTGGTTTACTCCCGATGGCCGTCGCCGGCATCGATATCCAAGCCTTCATGGATGGGGCCAAAGCCGGGATGGAAGAATATGGCAAAGGCGCCGATAACGAAGCCTATCGCTATGGTTTAGTCCGCCACGAACTCTACAAAGCCGGTTATCCGGTGGAAATGTTCGTCTCCTATGAACCCCGTTTCGTCCAACTCGGCGAATGGTGGAAACAGCTCTTTGGCGAATCCGAAGGCAAAGAACACACCGGGCTCCTCCCCGATTCCGCCACCTTCTCCACCGATCTCCATTCCTTGGGTCAATTCATCCAGGAAGGCAGCCCCGTCTTATTCGAAACCGTGATGGAAATCCAACACCCGGCCGAAGACGTCGTCATTCCCAATGATGAGGATAACCTCGATAAGCTCAACTACCTCGAAGGCAAGACCCTCGACTTCGTCAACAAGAAAGCCATGGAAGGCACGATGGACGCCCACGCCAATGTCGGCAACGTCCCCAACCTCCACCTTCAAGTCGAGGCCATGGATGCCTATCACTTAGGCCAACTGATGTATTTCTTCATGCGGGCCTGCGCGATGAGCTGCTACCTCAACCACATCAACCCCTTCAACCAACCGGGCGTGGAAATCTATAAGAAAAACATGTTCCACCTCCTTGGGAAGCCGGGCTTTTAAGCCAAAGTCTAGCGAAGGACCTTCGGGTCCTTTTTTCTTTTGCAATTTCTCATTGACCCCACCTAGGCACAATGGTATATTTTGAAAGCCCGTTTCCGGCCCCGCGGATGCTTAGCTCAGCGGGAGAGCATCGCCCTTACAAGGCGGGGGTCGCAGGTTCGAAACCTGCAGCATCCACCATCTTCATAGGGCAAGCGGAAACACGGCGACATAGTGTGGGTGAATAGCGAAGTGGCCAAACGCGGCTGACTGTAAATCAGCTCCTTCGGGTTCGGTGGTTCAAATCCATCTTCACCCACCATTTTCATTGGGGTGTAGCCAAGCGGTAAGGCAAGGGACTTTGACTCCCTGATGCACTGGTTCAATCCCAGTCACCCCAGCCACCTCCGCTAGCTCAG
>JAFTDF010000024.1 GCA_017454295.1 Bacilli bacterium | reverse complement strand
GTTCATCCTGAGCCAGGATCAAACTCTCAATGAAAATATCAATTTTGATTTCTCAACTTTGATTTGATCTCGTCTCTTGAAATTATCTGGTTGTGTTATTTTGATTCAAAAGAATCGACGTTAAGTGTTTGTTGTCTATCTGTTTAGTTTTCAAAGATCAGAAGCACGCTTCGCTCTCGCACAAGGTCTCCCTTGCAGCGTGCTCGATAAGGATATGCCTTTCGACATATACTGTCAAGAAGTTTTGAACACTTTTTTGAAGGAATTTTATTTCCCTTTGGAAGTGCCATCTTTTTGACAGCGAGGGAGATTATAGCCATGCTCTTTTCGAATGTGAAGAGGGAAATGAAACTTTTTCGAAAAAATCGGTTTCCACCCCTATTTATATAAATAATAAGGATGAGGCATCCCCAAAGTCGGAGGGAAACGGTTATAATAAAGACGCAGAAGGAAATACCCCCTCTCCATTGTCGCTACGGGAGCCTGACTGGAGACGCCGGTGTCGAAAGCCTAGCTTGACTAGGAATCCTAAAGGCCGACCAAGACGCCCACCTTCTCTTAGAGAGGAAACGCGGCCCTTCTGCTTTTTCTTTCCATGGACGAAGCTAGCAAAGAACGGATTTCCCTCCTCTATCCCGATTACCTCGAGCTGATGATGACCTACCAAACCATCGAGGACTATGTTTTTCAAATCGTCTATCTCGTAAGCAAAGACGAACGCGGGATCCAAAACCGGGAGCTCAAATCCGTCTCCTTCCAAAACCTCTATGAGATGCGGCCCGCTTTTTTCCATTACGCCTTCCCTTGCTTTGGGACCAAGGAATTTGGCGCGTTTAAGCATGCTTATAAGGAACTCACCCGCCGCCGCAACTTCTATGTCCATGATTTCATGGGCAAACTTTATTTGGATTGCCTCGACGAAGAAGGGGAACTCACCCCCGAATTCGAGGATTATGACTTCGCGTTGCAAGACGATCTGCAAGCCGCCCATGATTTCTATCAGCTTTGCCTCGAAAAGATCGGGCCCCACCGCCACAAGAAAAAGCGGAATGTCTCCCTTTCTCCCCTCACCTTATCGCGGACCCATGTCCAATTAAGTCCGAAGCAAAGCAGTCCCGCCTATGCTTCTAGCCGCGGCGAAGCCTTCCCCGCTTTGTTCTGGAATCTTTCTTATTTATATTCGCTGGTCGAGACCGCCTTATATGCCCTCATCCAGCTATTGGATGACCGTTATCACTTCCTCGATGAGGAAAACCATGACAAACTCGGGGCCAAGACCCTTGGGGAGTTGGGGAAATTCTTTTTCCTGGGGTTAAAGGACAATTACGATGTCCACCTGATCCTCGATGATTGCATCCCCGATGCGCGGCGTCTTTCCGCCGAACTTCGCGACCTACAATTCGACCGCAACTATTGGCTCCATTTCTGCTGGATTGAGGTAAAACCGGAAGAACACCCACAAGCGCTAGAAAACCCCGCTTTCTACAACCAAGCTTTGCAAAGCCAGGAATCCCTCCAGCAAACGCTATCCACCTTGAAGCAAATCCAGCAACGTTTGAAAAAACGCCTGCAAAAGTAAAAAGGAGACCGGCCGGTCTCCTTTTCATATTGGTCGATCTCTTATTCGACGTCGGCTTTCCATAAGCCATGCAAATTGCAATAGCTATAGACGGAAAGGGGCACTTCGCCATCGTTGAGGGCGAAGACGGTTTGGGGGGCGTCCCCTGGTTTGAGGAAATGGAAGTAACCGCCCTTATCGGTGAGCAGGTAGACCCATTCGATATAATGGGCTTCGAGCATCGGATGTAAGACGGAACCGACTTGGACATAGACCTTGCCACTAGCTTCCTTGACTTCGGGGATGTGCTTTTCGGTCGCGGCTTCTTCCACGCCGGGAAGCAGCTCGATCATTTCCTCCCCACAGCAGGAAGGGTTGCAGCCGATGCCATTGAGTTTGGCGACGACGGATTTGCAATGTTTGCAGATGAAGAATTGGACCATAAGAACCTCCTTAATCGTTCTTTGCGCGTGCTAAGAGCCAGATCACGCGGATGAGCAGGGTGATGAAATCGCTATACATCATGTAAGCGCAATAGAGGTAGACGTTGTTGCTCGCGGCGCCCCGGGAAGCGATTTGCTTCACGCGGATCCCATCGATGACGATGAAGAGCAACATGATGACGCAGACGATGACCGAGTAGACGATGTCGACCGTCCGAATGGCTTGCCATCCTCCGCTGAAGGAAGCGAAGATGAACCAGAACAAGACCACCAATAACGCCATCGAGAGTAAACCGATGAGGAAATATAGGCCAAGGGAGATGTCCTTCTTCGAGAAATAGCCAATGAAGAACATGATCAGGAACGCCCCGGCGGTGAGGCCAAAGGCCTCTCCGATGATGGCCCAGGAGATCCCGGCAATCAGCACCACCGACAGCAAGGCCCCCATAAAGACGGCATAGAGGATATAAGGCACCCAAAGGGAGCGCTTATTCTTAATCATGGTGACGGGGATCACGAAGGTTAAGATCAAGCAGGCGATGAGGGAAACGCCAAGGGTCGCGAAGTAACCGACGACCCAGCCATCGGCGACCTGAATGGACGCGGCGCTATTGATATGGCTGGAGAAGAACCAGGACACCAATACGGCGATGAGGGCGGTGATGGCAAGGGCAATACCCATATAGCCATAAATGCGGGCTAAGCCTTTGCCGTTAACTTCGACTTCTTGCTGCGGTTGTTGCTCGGAGGGACGCTCCTCGGAGAAACGAGCGTAGCCCATTAGCCAACCAACCCTTCGATGAGGCCTTGATAGGAATCAAGGGCCAAGGAAGCGCCGCCGACGAGGGCCCCATCGATATCTTCCTGCGACATATATTCGGCGATATTGCCGGGTTTGACCGAGCCGCCATAGAGGATGCGGATGTCATTAGCCACGGGGCCGAAGGATTCGCGGAGGGTACGACGGATGAAGCCAATCGTGTCTTCGGCGATTTCCTTGGTCGCGGATTTGCCGGTGCCAATGGCCCAAATCGGCTCATAGGCGATGACGACTTTGCCGGCTTGCTCGGGGGTCAAACCCTCGAAACCTTCGCGGATTTGCTGGGCGACCCATTTCTTGGTCTCACCCTTTTCGAAGGTCTCCAAGGATTCGCCGCAGCAATAGACGGGCGTCATATTGGCAGCAAGCAAGGCTTTGATCTTCTCATTGCACTTAGCCGAGGTCTCGCCGTTATATTCGCGGCGTTCGGAATGGCCAAGGATGACGGTGTCGATGCCGATTTCCTGTAACATCGGGATCGAGATTTCGCCGGTATAGGCACCCGAAGCGTGTTCGTTGCAGTTTTGGGCGGCGACGATGAGGCCTTGGGGCGCATGTTCTTTGACGGTTTGTAAGCAGACGAAGGTCGGGGCAACGCCGACTTCGATGCCGTGGTTGATGGCGTAGGCCACCATTTCGGCACACCCTTCCGCGAAGGCTTTCGCCTCGGAGGGGGTCTTATTCATTTTCCAGTTGCCAAGTAATAGTTTTTTACGCATGGCGTTACCTCTTAGCGAAGGACGTCGACGCCGGGGAGATGGCCGTCGTTTTCGATCATTTCAAGCGAGGCGCCGCCACCGGTGGAGACGTGGGAGAAGTTCTGCTTATAGCCGAATTGCTTGATGGCCGCGGCGGAATCGCCACCACCGCAGACGGTGAAGGCTCTGCCTTCGAGATCTTTGATGGCTTCGCAGACGGCTTTGGTGCCGGCTTGGAATTCTTCTTGTTCGAAGACGCCCATCGGGCCGTTCCAGAAGACCATCTTGGCCTTGGCGATGACGGAAGCGAAGAGTTTGCCGGATTCGGGGCCGATATCGACGCCTTGGAATCCTTCGGGGATGGCTTTGACGACTTCGATCTTGCGGCCTTCGACCGGTTCGAAGGAATCGGTGATGACGGAATCGACGGGGAGGACGATCTTGTCACCGGCTTTTTCCAAGCAGGACTTGGCGTAATCAAGGGAGGCTTCATCCAAGAAGGAACCGCCGATTTCTTCGCCGCGGGCTTTCTTGAAGGTGTAGCTCATGGCGCCGCCGATGATGATGTAATCGCACTTATCGATCAGGGCATTGATGATTTGATCTTGTCGGAGACCTTCAAGCCGCCAAGGATCGCGACATAGGGGCGATCTTCGGGTTTGACTTCGACGCAGCGGGTGAGGTTTTCGACTTCCTTGATCATGAGGTAACCAAGGGCGACTGGCTTGCCTTCTTCCTTGAGGATGGAAGGAACGCCGACGGTGGAAGCGTGGGCGCGGTGGGCGGAACCAAAGGCATCCATGACGAAGGCATCGACCAAACCGGCCCATTCTTTGGCCAGTTCGGGATCATTCTTTTCTTCCCCGGCTTGGTAACGGGTGTTCTGGGCGAGCAAGATTTCGCCATCTTTGAGGGCGGCCACGGCTTGGGCGAGGGCTTCACCGCGGTTTTCGGGGCAGAAGTAGACGTTGACGTCTTTGCCCATGGCTTCGGAAATATGTTTCTTCAAGGGTTCGACGGCGATGCAGAGGTTGTTCTTCTTCATCTGGGCATCGATCTCTTCTTGGGTCTTTTCACCCTTCTTGAGTTTCTTCCAATCGACTTTGCCGAGGTGGGACATCAACACGACGCGGGCACCTTTTTCAAGCAACGCTTTGATGGTGGGGATGGCGGCACGGATACGATTGTCATCGGAAATGACTTCTCCTTTATGGGGGACGTTAAAATCGACGCGAACGTAAACCTTCTTGCCTTGGAGGTTCTTTAAATCTTCGACGGTTAGCATAGTAATTACTCCTTAACGCTATGGGATTATGATACCCCACTTCCTTTTCATAAGGAAGGAGGACGCATAGGGAATCGAAAACGAAATCCTGACTTTTTCGGAGTCGGATTCCGAAAAAGACAGCCTTTCCATATTTCGGGGAACGAAAAAGGGCCGCCGGAGCGACCCTTTGGAATGCCGATGGATTAGAGTTCGGCGAAGTACTTGATGGTACGGACCATCTGAGAAGTGTAGGAGTTCTCGTTGTCATACCAAGCAACGACTTGGACCTGATAGAGGCCTTCGCCGATCTTGGCGACCATGGTCTGGGTGGCATCGAAGAGGGAGCCGAAGCGCATACCGATGACGTCGGAGGAGACGATCGGTTCTTCGGTATAACCGAAGGAAGCGGAGGCTTGGGCCTTCATCGCGGCATTGATCTTTTCGGGAGTGACATCTTCACCCTTGACGACGGCCACGAGCAAGGTGGTGGAACCAGTCGGGACGGGGACACGCTGAGCGGAGCCGATGAGCTTGCCGTTGAGTTCGGGGATGACGAGGCCGATGGCTTTGGCGGCACCGGTGGAGTTGGGAACGATGTTGGCGGCACCGGCACGGGCACGGCGGAGGTCACCTTTCCGGTGGGGACCATCGAGGATCATTTGGTCACCGGTGTAGGCGTGGACGGTGGTCATGATACCGGATTGGATCGGGAAGGCGTCGTTGAGGGCTTTGGCCATCGGGGCGAGGCAGTTGGTGGTGCAGCTGGCGGCGGAGATGACTTGATCTTCCTTGGTCAAGGTCTTTTCGTTGACGGAGAAGACGATGGTCTTGAGGTCTTTGCCGGCGGGAGCGGAGATAACGACCTTCTTGGCGCCCGCTTCGATGTGGGCCATGGATTTTTCCTTGGAGCAATAGAAGCCGGTGCATTCGAGCACGACGTCGACGCCGAGCTTACCCCAGGGGAGGTTGGCGGCCTTGGGTTCGGCATAGATGGTGATTTCCTTGCCATCGACGATGATGGCGCCGGGAACCTTGACGGTCTTGCCGTCTTCTTCGAAGATCGGTTCCTTGGATTCGACGGTGTGGAGATGTTCGCCGATCACACCGCAATAACCCTTCTGGGCGGTGTCATACTTCAAGAGGTTGGCGAGCATCTTGGGGCTGGTGAGGTCGTTGATGGCGACGACTTCATAGCCTTCGGCACCGAACATCTGGCGGAAAGCGAGACGGCCAATGCGTCCGAATCCGTTAATCGCAACTTTAACTGACATTTATATATGTCCTCCTTGTTTGATTGCGGACTAATTATCACCTAATATCCGCACGTTTTCAATGAAAACGCAGGGGATTTCCCGCGATTTGGAAACGCCCCTGCGCCAAAGGTTTCTTCGGAAGCGAAAATCACTTCAAAGCGAGCCCGTCTTTGAAGGCTTGGCCTACCACTTCCGCGGCCAATAAATAATGGTGCGTAGCCGGTTCATAGACGATGGCTTCCATCTTGGCGGGATCGATTTTCCCATCGGTTAAAACCTTATCGTCGACGATGACATTGAGGATGCGTCCGATCAAGGTTCCTTCTTGGAAGGAAACGACTTGGCATTCCAAAGTAAGGGGGAACTCCTCAAACACGGGGGCGTTGATATGGGGCGCCTTGCTCGGAGTAAGGCCGGATTTGGCAATTTTGTCTTTTTCGTTCTTCGCGGAGACGATGCCGACGTAATCGCAGGCCTTCAGGGTGGACTTGGTGCCAAAGGCCATCGTGAAACAGCCGTTGGCTTCTAGGTTTTCGGTGGTTTGGTGCTTCGACAAGGAAACCGTGACCATATTGGTGTCGTAAGTACCGCCCCAGGCGGCGTTCATCGCATCGGGATTCCCATCTTGATCATAGGTGCCAAGAATCAGCACCGGCATCGGGTAGACATAGGTTTGGGGACCAAGGTTTCGTTTCATGACAAATTACCTCCACGTTCGGTTTAGTATAACCCCGCAAGAAAAAAACGCACGCGGTTTCCGTGCGTTATTTCGGTAATATCATACGGATTTGCCCGCCCAAAGGTTTGAGGAGTTTCCGCAAAGTGGTCAAGGTAGGGTTGCGCTTCCCCCGTTCCAGCTCGGCCAGATAAGACTTCGCCACGCCCGAATCAATGGATAAAAGCAATTGGGTATAACCTTTCTTCTTCCGCAAAGCGGCCAGGTTTTTCCCTAATTCCCTAAGATATTCTTCGTCACTGCAAAAAGGTTTCTCAGCCATGGCTTTCCTCGTACTCCCGATGGAGATCGCGCAGCAAATGATTGACGTTGGATTTGCCAATTTTGGCGTTCAGGGCTTCGCTTAATAGGGCGGATAATTCGGATAAAGAGGCATCGGGATGGGATAAACGCAGTTCCATCACCGCTTTCTTTTTTCCGTGATAGCCATCCCATCCGTTTTTCTCAACGAGATAACGGATCTCTTGTTCTTGCCTAGCCCCCACCGATAAGGTCTTCGCCATATTGGCCCCGTCGAGATTGGCCAAGCGGTTCCCGATGTTGGAGAAGTCGCGGTCGATCCGCACATTCTCAAATTCCAAGCACGCATCGGTGGCGCCCACTAAGACCAGGAAATCGGAAATCTGCTCCGCCTTTTTCAAATAGACGATGGTCTGGCCGCGGCGGGACGTGGATTTGGCTTCGAAAAGATGCCCAGAAGCTTTGTTAATCAGATGAATCAGCCATTTGGCAAAACCAGGATCGGCGCAAACGATCTCCAAATGGTAATTGCTCGAATGGGGATCGTTGACCGAGCCCGAAGCCAAAAAGGCGCCGGAGAGATAGCACCGCTCCAGTTCCTCTTTTCCCAAAACGAAAGACGGAATCTTCGAAGACATGAAATCGAGCTCCAGATCTTCCATCACCTTGCCTTGGAGTAAGACGTGGTAACGCATTTTCTTATGGATTTTGGCGGACCGGGTAAACGAAAAGCGGGCAATCGGCCCATAGACGGCATTGGCCAAAGAATAGAGGGCTTTGGCGATTTGGGCGGAATCGCTCGAACAATCGATTTCCTCCCCTTCGGAAGATAAGCGCAAGGAACCGGCGGTCTTGGCAAAACCGCTTAATAACGCCTTGGCTTGCGTCTTGGGAAAAGGCAAAGACGCGATTTCTTCTTTGGCCTTGCGGGAAAAAGAGAGTTCTTTGGCGATCATCGGCAACCCCAATCGGTTATTCTTTCCAGGCTCTAGCGTAGCTTAAGGCCATGGTCGCGGCCACGGCGGCTTCGCCGGCGGCGTTGACGAGTTGCCGCAATTTCTTATCGATGATGTCGCCGCAGGCATAAAGCCCGGGGACGCTAGTTTGCATATTGGCATCCACGACGATGAAACCTTTGTTGTTCTTCACGCCTAAAGGCGAAAGGAAGGCGGTCGAGGATTTCTCCCCATAGAGGGGGAAGACCGCGTCGACGGCGATGCGTTTCTCTTCCTCGCCTTGGCGGTAGAGGAAGCCTTCCACATGGGCGTCGCCTTCGATTTTGATAGAGGCGTCGATGGGGATGAATTCGACGTTGGCGCAAGCCCGCAGCTCTTCTTCGTGGGCGGGGGTGGCGGCAAGGGCCTCCGGATAGAGGAAATAAAGATGATTCACCAACCCGGCAAGATAGATGGCGTCTTCGACGGCGTGGTCGGCGTTGCCCACCAGGGCCACATCCTTGCCTTTAAAGAAATTACCATCGCAAGTGGCGCAATAGGACACGCCTTTCCCAAGGAAAGCGTCTTCTCCGGGAATCCCGAGTTTCTTATTCTCGACCCCGGTGGCGACGATCACGGTTTTGGCTTGATAATCACCCGCGTCGGTTTTAACGAGGAACAAGTTCTTTTCTTTGCGCACCTCAAACACCGACCCATAGCCGAATTCGACGCCGAGTTCGGAGGCTTGGTTAAATAAAGCCATGGCCAAATCGGGTCCGGGGATTTTGGAGGTCCCGGGATAATTGTCGATGCGATGGATGTTATTGAGTTTTCCCCCGGGGGCGCCTTTGTCCAAAACCAAGGCGTTTAAATTGCCCCGCTTCAAATAGATACCGGCGGTGATGCCGGCAATGCCGGCGCCGATGACCAAACAATCAAGCATTATTCTTCCTCCTCTTTCTTCCGTTGCTTCGGAGCGGATTTCAAAGCGTTCGAATCGATAGTGCCCGATTTCGCAGGGGCTTTTTTCGCTTTGGGCATGGGGGCGCGGTTGATTTCTTCGGGAAGCCCATGCTTCTTGCGATACCAGGCATAGAGTTGGCAACCCGCGATCACGGCAAGGCCAAGGAGGACATAAACCATGGAGTTCCAGAAGGACCACAAGCCGTTTTGGCCCATGTTATAGCTACGGTCGCGCAACGGTTCGAGAATCATGCGGACGATGCCATACCAAATCAAATAGCAGCCTGCCAAATCGCCCAGGGCGCGCCCTTTCTTCCACAATAGACGCACGCCATACCAGATGACGAAATAACCGGCGATGTTGATTGCCCCTTCGATTAAAAATAAGGGGATATAGGCTTCCGCGGTGGGCACCCCGCCATAGAAGGCGGTGGCCATTTGGTTGCGAAGCCAGGTCGGCAAGAAGCCGAGAGATTCCATCGCCACTTTTTGGCCATAGACTTCGTGGTTGAAGAAATTGCCCCAACGTCCAATGGCTTGGGCGATCAAGATGGTGGGCACGATCAAGTCGACGGCCACGCGGATATCCACGTATTTGCGGCGGATCAGCATGTAAATGACCCCGGCGGCGATGCCAAAGACCGCCCCACCGAGGATGGTAAGCCCACCTTCCCAAATGGCGAACATCTTAAACCATTGGCCATCCGCGCAATATTGGGAATAATTCGGTCCGCCGGCGCCATCGCCGTTCCAGTTGCCGACGACATACCAAATTCGGGCGCCGATAATCCCAGAAGGGAAAGCCCAAAGGAAGCAACCGTCGATGATGCCATGACGGCCATATTTTTGATACATATGGTGATCGGAGATCTTATAGGCGATGATGGCCCCGGCCAAAATCACGATGCCATAAAAGGCGATATGGAGGCCGCCGGCATGTTCGCTGCTGCCTTCGTTGAGGTAATTGTATAAGCCAAACCCATGGCCATTGATGACGATGCCATTGGCCAAAGGATAGAACAGATAAGGGGCCATCCCTTCGCCGGCGAGCAGGAAGAAGGCCAAAGACAAGGGGATGCAAGAGAACATCGCGATGCGGACCCATTTGAAGAGTTTGGCATCTTGTTGCAGCCCTTTCTTATAGAAGCGGACATAGAAGGCATACCATAGCAAGAGGAAGCAAACGGCAAAGAAGAAATTGCCGATGATGCCCATGGCCAAATGGCCGCCCGCCATATTCCATTCCTTCCAAACATTGGGGCAAATGGTTAAGAAAATGGCCCCGATGCCGGAAAGAAGCAAACCACCACCGACATAGAGGAGGTGTTTTTTCTCCGGAATAAGGGTCTTCTCGTCTTTGACGTAAGCCCGGGTGAAATAGATGGATAAGGCCATGCCACCAGCGATGGATAGCAATCCGATGATCAAAAATGCGATTCCCATAGTGCTATGATTATGCCACTATAAGTGACTTTATCCAATGGATAAGCACACGAAACGCGACGCAACAAACCGCTTGGGAACGACCGTTATTCTTGTCGCAGCAATTCTGCCAAAGGAGTTTTGGTACCAGAAAGAGCCAAAGGAAAAGAAATCAGAGCACAGGAAATGGTCATTGTAAAGAACACGAATCCAACCAAGATTTCACAGCATAGATACCGTTTATCAAGTTAGTTGTTACTTGACAGAAAGATTGCAACAGTCTGGGCCGCCATGCCCGCTTTTTCCCTTTTCCCGGTTTTTGGCTATTCATGTCCTTCCCCGCCGCCCCAACGCAAAGAAAGGACAGCGAAGACATGAAAGAGGAAAAGAGACTGGGGCACGACGACAGGATCAACCTCCAGGCGGGGAACAAAAAGGAAACAGAAGCATCCCGATGTTTCCGCGATGGCAATCGAGTTAAGCGTCTTTTGAAACAAGCCCGGATTTAATAAAAGATTCTAACAAATGATAGTCGTTGTTCGGCTGGGGAACCAGTTGCTCAAGCACATTTACTTCGGTTTCGGGGGACCAGTATATGGAGACATCTTTTTTTGCTCTGGTTATCGCGGTATAAAAGACGTTTTTTGTAATGAAATCAACCATGTTCTTAGAAATGACAATTCCAACATCATCATATTCAAGGCCCTGAGATTTATGAATGGAGATAGCGTACGCGGTTTGAAACGGGATCTCTTTGACGTGTCCTTGATGGCTGCCCCCGCGTCGTTTATTGACGATGACGATCATATAATGCTGGCCGTTTTCCTGGACCACTTTGTAATTGGGCGATTCGCCGACTGGTTTGTCTAAACGGATTTTGAACGACGCTTCATATCCATCTTCCGAGATGGTAACAGAATCAATTTGTCCCTTTACGGACTCATCTAATCTGTCTGCAAAAAAGTTCTTTGACGTAAAGATCACGGGATCGTTTTTCTTAAAGCATCGTTGTCTCCACAAAATCATGTTTTCCGGATTGCCGCTTTGAAGAAGCCTGTTTAAGAAATTAATGCCATAAATTCCCTCGTAATTTAAGCAAAGGATAACGTCATGTTTACTTTGCGAACTCACAATATCTTTACAAAGCGGATGAACAATATGATTCTCTGCCAGTATTGTTCTTATGGCCTCCATATCGTGTTCATCTTTAAGGCTACGAACTCTATTCCAAAGGGTCCGAAGCTGCGGGATGCCCGTACGATAACTATTGGCCAAGTTATAGGCGAAGTCTTCGTAGACAAAATACCCGAACCAACCGCCATAGTCCACGGACTCTAGTTGTTCTGGGTCGCCTGCAAAGATGACACCGGCATTAATTGCTATACATTTCCGTAACGCTCGAGTAATATCGCGATTCGAGATGACGGAGCATTCATCGAATATCACCCATTTCGTATCTGGTTTTGGGTTTCTGCAAAGAAAGGTTTTTAATGACCAACAATTTGTATTGGCCCTTTTTCGCAATGTGTCAGAAAGACGACCGAGTGCCGCGTTTGCGTTTGCGACGAAACATACGCGGTCGCCTTTCATCATCTCGCAGAACAATTCGATGGTCTTTGATTTGCCGGTCCCAGCAGGACCATGAAGTAAAGCGACTTTTGAAGAAACAAAAGCTTTTCTTAAGAAAGCCTGTTTAGCAGGATCATCAATCGTTGCGGTTTTTAAGAAAAGATCGGCTTTTTGTGGGTAATCCAAAACACCCTGCTTTCGAAGCTGTTGGACGTGTTCGCGTATCTCTAGAATTGATTGGACCTTGTCTACGGAATAAAGATATTGGCCTGCAATCCCAATTCTCAAAGATTTCACTGCGTTTGAAATAGTGTCGTTGTAACGATTGACTAGCATTGCAATCTCTTCGGTTTTTGCCTTTTCATCCTCCCCTGAGCACAAGAAGAAAAAGTTTTGTACGGGAATGAAGAGTTGTTTGCTATACGCAGGGTGGCGATGTAAGCGCATCGGGATTTCTACTTCGGGCTTTTTGTCTAAGAGGTTAGCGCGAACCATCATTGGAATTGATGTAATCGAATCCGGCAAACATGCCACTAAAGGCTGTTTCTCAAATGTGTAGCACTTTGTCCAGAAAAAAGAGTCTCCATAGCGTTTGCCATCTTCTGGGGCTCGGCATGATTTGACGGTGCTTTCGCGCATAGAACAAAGCAAATAACGAAGCGTCCGCCGAAACGGGAACCCTGAATTCGGCTCGATTAATCTCTTCAGGTCTGAAAGAATTAGGTAGAGTTCGTTCTTTGGGTTGTTTCCAGTTATCAGGTCGAGCGCTTTTTCAAATTTTTCGTTTTCCAGAAGATCCAAAACCATCCACGCTTTATCGGTTAACAAGCGCATCAAGTTACCATATGCCACCCCTTCGCCTTGTATGAGGTGGCGCAGGCCCGATAACGCAGCTATATCGTTTAGTATCTTGTATGGTATGGCCACCACATAATCCAAGATGACCATAACGTTAATTTGAATGCCTAAGCACACGATGTCGACGTTTTTGTATTCTGTCACTCGAATGGGATACGGAGTTTTTATTTCTTTGATAGAAAAGGCGAGAAAGGATGTATATTTAGAGGCTTCTTCGCCGTACACCGCTAAACCGACTTCATAAAACGACATGCCATCAAGGTGCCTGAACGAATGCTTTGTAACCACATATCTCTCATCATCGTCTGAACGGGAGTTCGCTTCGTTTTTTATTCCCGTAAGCAAACTTGAGTACGTCAATTTGGAGTCTTCGTCCAGATCCAATGGGTAAAACTGAAAACGCTTGATAATCTCAATTCCAAATTCATCCAAAACAAATTGCTTGATGTCCGGCACATGTCTGGCAATAGGCAAAAATGTGCGCGTTGCTTCATCGACCTGATAATTGGCGTCGTGATGCGCGGCATTTGACATTTTGTACCATTCGTCAATCAGCCTGTATTGTTTGTTGGCGGCACAGTATTTGATGGCCTGTCTAGTACACTCTATTCCTATATTGGAATTGAAATCTTCGGGCTTTTCCTTCTCGAAAACCATTTTGGCAATCGTGACAATCAGCGTTCGGAACTCATCTTTGATTGCCGCAGATACTCGCTCCCGATCCTCGACACTGTTGATCACATCATCTAGTTGTTTGTCAATGCGATCGCTGGCGGCGATGAGTTCCTGCTTCAGCGTTTCGGTCGATTTCATTTGGAAATTTATTCCTTCCCGCGATATGTATCCACCAGAGCCTTGGCATCCTCGGTTAGGTATTCATAATTATCAAGGAGAAAATAGACGAGGTTCGACGTCGCCACCAGTGAATTCGTTCCGCTTTTAATGTAATTCCAGCTGTCTTGGAATGAATGAGAATGGGATTTTTCCGCCACAAAGAGAGCACGTACCAAAGCCTCATGATTGTTTTGAGTGTTCTTGTACATTCTAATTGCCGCCGATTTCTTGAAGGTGTCTGAGGGGTTTTGATTATTGTCAAAGACATGGTCGATATTACATGAGTTGTAATAAAGCATGATGTGTCCGCTTGCGAGCAACATATTTATCGTTTTGGCTTTTTGCCGATGCTCGGCGCGAACAGATTGCGGATCCGCTGCTTCAATATGGTCGGAACAATAGACGATATGTCCGTTTCCTTGCTTTATTAGTCCTTCATCTATGAAGCAGCCATCAGTATCGCAAACCTGCACTATCATGTCGAAATCCGAGAATTCATAGAGTTTGTCTTTGGCAAGGAGGGCCGTGATTTCCCTGTCGGTATTCTCCGCGTAAGATTTTGACTTTAAGATGTCGGTTCCAAAAGGAACGATTTCAAGCTTGCCAGGGTCAAAAAGACCCTTCAATGCCGCTAGGCGCTGACGGTCGAAAGGGCCTTCTACGAGAAGCAGGCATCGCTTCATCTGCTTTGCTCCTCCGGCGAAGACAAACCAGCCACGATATCCTCGGTATTGACCATGTCGAAAAGTTTTGTGCCATCCTTTAATCCGGTCGCGATATATTTATAGTAAAGGTCGCGAAGGTTGTTGGTCTCGTGTACGTTAGTTATTTGCGTGAAAGCGTTATTGTTGTCCGTTGTCGAAAAGAAAACATGTTTATGGCTTAGTTTTTCCAAAACACGCATGTTATGCGATGTGAATATTAATTGTCCCATTCCAAAACTGCCAAAGGCATAAACGAGTTCTCCAAGCAAGTATTCAAAGATGCCGCTGTCAAGCTCGTCGACAACCATCGTGCACCCTTCGTGGTTATAAGCATCAATAAACCCAGAAAGGATAGAAATAATCTTTTTGATTCCGTTGGATTCGTATTGCAAAGGTACCGGCCCATTGCCTCGATTCGATGCCAGAACGAAATTGATGAAGCTGCTCTCAGGATCCATCTTTCGGGGGTCGGGAACCATAACATTGATAATCTCGACTTTATAATTTGGAATGATGGCGGGCATAACCTTGTTTATGCGGTCTAAATTAGTTTTTAAAACCTCATACTGAGCCCTTGGTAATTGATTTATCGCAAAAGGAATAAATAGATCCTGGCAAATAAATCGGGAAGGATCATCCCCTTTTTCTTCCTTGAGGCGGAGACGAATGCCAACCTGATCGTTTTCGTTAAAATAGCTAATCGAATAAATAGCAAGACGAGATTCCGCGAATGTTTGTAAGTCAACAACCAGATTGTAATAATCGGGGAATGCCTCTTTGTTGCCTTCTAAGAGTGCTGAAAGATTTTTGCTGAAGACCGATGAATAAACAGCGGTCATGCCTTCGTTCTCATTCCCCGTGTCATGGACACATACATATCGGTAAATCGCCTGGTCTTTGGCGTCCATCCTCTTGAGGAAGGCAGGGTTAATCTTATCGGGGGCCGTGAACGAGAAAAGATTGGCCTTCCTTTCACCTTCGGCAAATTTCGTAAAAGAAAGTTTCTCGCTATAGACGCGGACGGACCTATTTTTTGCTCGCCCGATTTCGATTTCGTAAGTAGCGTAAGAATATGTATCACCGCGGCGCACCAAAAAATCTATCGCGATGGTAAAGGATTCGAAACCAGTTTGAATATAATCGCAGATGGTGGGGTGCAATTCCCTGCCCGAAAGCAGAAACTGAATAATGCGCAAAGCTAGCAAAGCAGAAGTTTTTCCGGATCCGTTTTGCCCATAAATCCCCAAAACCGGGGATAGAGAAACATCATTGATAATCCCTTTTTCGACTTTTTTCTTCTCGGAGAAAAAAACTTCTCCAAATCCGACGTTCCGAAAATGAGACAAACGCACCGATTCTATTCTTACAATGCCAATTTCCATATTGCACTCCTCAGGCCGTTATAGTAGCAGTATTATGTCAATATTTCAATAAAATGGTATAAAAAATACAAAAATTTTAAAATATCGTTAGTTAGCAAGTAAATCGCAACAGCCGCCTGGCGGCCGTCGCGTTTCGCCCGCGAATTCGCCTTTGCTATCCTTTTAACGTCCCTCCAGACGGGGACCAGAAAGGAAACGAAAACATATGAAACACCTGAGATACCACGACCGGGTGCTGATCGAGTTCGAGATATCCGAGAACCCCGAATCCACCCTCAGATCCGTCGCGGAGAAGCTCGGCGTGAGCCGTTCCACGGTCATGCGCGAGATCGTCCGCAACTCCACCGTCACCAAGGCATGAAACCCATAATCGCCGAAATAGGAATGATTGCCACCATCGATCACGATTTCCGTCATTTTCGCGGGGAAGTTGCTTCGGTTCTTTTCGTATTCGGCTTTGTTTAGTACCGCGTCATTGGACCCATAGATGGATAGGCAACGATAGGAATCGTTTAACTCCTTATTCGGATAACTCGCCAGAAAGATGATCCCCTTGAACGTCTCATCCTTGTTGCCGGATAAGAAAAGCGCCGCGGAGGTCCCACCAAGGGAATGCCCCATCATGTAGTGCACCGCTTCCTTTAAGAAGCAATAGGCTTATAAACCAACGTAATGGGAAACGACGATCCAGGCGGCTTGACGATTCAAACAATTCAGTTCGTTCATAGACCCCTTCAAAAAAGGCATTATACTATCCTCATGAAAAACTTGTTACTTCTTCCAGTGCTCGTTTGCACACCTACGTACTACATTGGCCAAAACGCCGGGCAACCAGAAACCAAGTATCGCAACGATTACGGGGAAGAATATGCTATTCAATTAACGAAAGATGACGCAGCAAAAGCCGTTCTTCAGGAAGCGAGATATCATTTGCGAAACGACGCTTTCTCAATTAACAAAACTTCTCTAATCTTTGATTTAGCACATAACCCATATTATTTGGTTGAACTAAGTCCTATTGGATTTGGGATATATAATCCAGCCGTTGGGGATATAACCCAGCTTTGCCCCGCCACAAACAGCCCAAAATGTAACGGCTATACCGAATTGTTCTTTGTTCCAACGTATGGATTTGTTCTCCGTTCTAAATCGGGGGGTTATTCTAATTTCCACACTGGTTGCCTTTTAAATCAAAAAACTGTCGATTCTTTAACCGATAAATCCGCTAGTTACTATCGTTCCACTATTGACGAAGCTAGAGAGACTAATTTCGTTCCAAGGACCTCGATAAAAATGAATGCTGATGAAGAACTAACAACGGTTCCACATTCCTCGCAAAGAGTTTTTTCAGACTACTATGTAAATGTTGATCACCATATTGATTATGATTGGTATTTCCGCCTCAATTCCGATTGTCATCCAACCAACACAGGCGTCATTTGCGGATATGTTGCAGCATCCTTGGTATTGGGTTATTTAGAGATCTTTAAAAGCAGCGGGTATTTTTCCTCCAGCGAATCAAACAGCTATATCTCAATTCACGAAGGCACAAGATATCCGGGATCTATTTATCCATGGCACGGGATCCCTGAGATAAGTGATTCCTTTCCTACCGCCGCATGGGGAAACGGCATTGGAACAACCATGATTTGGGATGTCAAAGATGCGTTATCCTCTTTCATTGGTACCAAAAAAACTTATAGTTTTTACTATTATCTCAATGTCTTTGCTTCTCCTACCGACCCAATCGATGACGGTTTCCCGGCTATTTATATGGGGAATATGCCCGATTACTCTGGCCAATTTAGCGGAAACATCGATCATGCCGTGGTAATCTACGGTTATTCGTCTGTCACCGATAAATTACTAGTCCATTTTGGGTACGAGGATTATTCTCAAGTACTAATGTCAAAACTTGGGTTGTTTAATTGTGCCGGCGTCTTGGCCGTATACAACCAAAGTGCGCACGTTCACAAAGCTTATTTCAAAACAACCGTTTCGAACCAATACTATTGTGGCTGCGGAGCGCTTCTTTCATGAAAGCCCTCCCTCTGTTCTTAATATGCCTGCTCCCGCTTCATGCTTGCGCCGTTTTCGAGCCCGCCGGGAAACAGGGACTGGCCGGAGTATTGCCTACCGTCGAAACGGGCTCTTATGTCTTTTCCGCCCAACAAGGGCCAATGCCTGAAGGCTTTGAATTCTCCGCCGATTCCGGATGTGTCATCCAGGACTCGCAAGAAAGCCTTGCCGATCATGGAATCTGGGGGTTCCCTTTATGGGATAGAGGAAAAGAGGGAACCACCGAAAACCTTCGTACCTGCCTTTTGACCTGGCGTGGTTGTCGATTCGCCTTAGAGTCAAGCCTCCAAGACAAATGGGTACTCTCTGGGGCCCCTACCAAGATGGTTCATCCAAACGATAAATCAAATCTTTCCGGGAGACATTGCTTCCGCTATGACGGGGATGCGACCATCGGCGGGCAAGATTTCCAGATCTACGCCCTTCCCCATAGTCCAAACCGGGAAACCCCAGCCAAGGAATTGCTCGTTTGCTTCAACTGGAAAAACGAAAACGGCGGCTTTTGGTGCACCGCTTCCTTTCAGAAGCAATAAGCTTATAAACCAACGTAATGGGAAACGACGATCCAGGCGGCTAAGAACAAGAGAATCACGCCGCCGATGATGCCGGCGATTTCATAACGCCCTTTGAGTAACTTGATAATCTGCTTCCCAAGCAATAATCCAATCAAGGAAAACGCAAAGGTGATCACCATGATGATGGCTACGTGGAGCCAGATGGTCGACATCGTCGACATCACTTGTCCTTTGGCGTCGACGTTATGGAAGGCGATTCCCGTCGCCAAAGCGTCGATGGAGGTGGCGATGCCAAGCAGGAAAACCGCTTTGAGGGAGAATTGCTTTTCCTCGGGATGCTCGGGTGGGGATATTAGTCCATGAATCGCCTCGAATAACATCTTCCCGCCGATTAAAAGCAACAAAGCAAAGGCAATCCAGGTGACCGAAGTGGTCATGAATTCCGAGGCCCGGCTGCCCCCGGTGGAATCCACCAAAACCTCGATGAGTTCTAAGCTCAAAAAGCCAAGCAGCGGCATAAAACCCTGCAAAAAGCCAAAGGTTCCGGCGATAAAGAAGTTCCGTTTCCGATTCAGCCCTTGCATGGTAAGGCCCGAAATGATGGACACGGCGAAAGCGTCCATCGACAAGGCAATGCCAAAAAGGATGATTTGGGAAAGGATGGGCCAAGTCATATTAATCGTGGTTCAAGATTTTCTTCAGATAATACCCGGTGAACGAGCCTTCGACTTCCGCGACTTGCTCGGGGGTGCCGGTGGCGACGATCTTGCCGCCGCGATAGCCACCCAAAGGGCCGAGGTCGATGACATGGTCGGCAACTTTGATAACGTCGAGGTTATGTTCGATGACGATGACGGTATCGCCATGGTCGACGATGCTTTGGAGCACTTGGATCAAACGTTTGACGTCGTCGGTATGTAAGCCGGTGGTCGGCTCATCGAGGACGTAGACGGTCTTGCCGGTGGCTTTGCGTTGTAATTCGGTGGCGAGTTTGACGCGCTGAGCTTCCCCGCCGGAAAGCTGCGTGGCGGGTTGCCCCAACTTGATATAGCCTAAGCCCACATCCATGAGGGTTTTGATCTTCCGAAGGATCCCGGGGCGATTGGCAAAGAATTCCACCGCTTCCTCAACGCGCATTTCAAGCACATCGTGGATGTTCTTGCCTTTATAACGGCAGAGTAAGGTCTCGGCGTTATAGCGTTTCCCTTCGCATTCGTCGCACTTGACGTAGACGTCGGGAAGGAACGACATCGGGATGCGGGTGACGCCCGCCCCTTGGCATTTCTCGCAACGGCCACCAGGCACGTTAAAGGAGAATCTGCCTTTGTCATAGCCCCTCGCCCTGGCTTCATCGGTTTCGGCGAAGAGGGCGCGGATATCGTCGAAGACTCCCGTATAGGTGGCGGGGTTGCTCCGTGGCGTTCTGCCAATCGGTTCTTGGGTGATGTGAATGAGTTTATCGACGTGCTCCATCCCCAAAATGGCTTTGCAGGGGGCAGGGGTCACGTTTTTCTTTTTGGTGATGGCGTCTTCGATGCCTTTAACCAAGGTCTCGTTGATCAGCGAAGACTTCCCTGAACCCGACACCCCCGTGACGACGATGAACTTCCCCAAAGGGAAAGAAACATCGACGTTTTGCAGGTTATGGCAATAAGCGCCTTTGATTTGCAGGGTTTTCCCATTACCTTTCCGCCGCTTGGCGGGAATCTCGATCTTCTCCCGTCCGGAGAGATAAGCGCCGGTGATGGAACGGGGACAATCGATGACGTCTTGCAAGGTGCCTTCGACCACTACTTCCCCGCCATGGATCCCGGCTCCGGGACCGATATCGACGAGGTAATCGGCTTCCCGCATCGTGTCTTCGTCATGTTCGACGACGATGAGGGTATTTCCTAAATCGCGCATCTTCTTGAGGGTGGCGATGAGCTTCTCGTTATCTTTTTGATGCAAACCGATGGAAGGTTCATCCAGGACATATAACACCCCGGAGAGGCGCGACCCGATCTGGGTGGCAAGACGGATGCGTTGGGCTTCCCCACCGGAGAGAGTCATCGCATAACGGGATAAGGTGAGGTAATCCAAGCCCACATCCACTAAGAAAGAGGCGCGGTTATGGATTTCCTTGAGGACCATATCGGCGATTTGCCGGTCGGTCTCATCGAGGTTGGCCCGGACTTGGTCCACCCATTCCACGAATTTATCCAAACTCAAATCAGTGGCCTCATGGATATTGAGCCCACCCACTTTCACGGATAAGGCGGCTTCGTTGAGCCGTGCGCCATGGCAGGTCGTGCAGATGGAATCGCGCATAAAGGATTCGTAATACGTCCGCATCCAATCGGAGGAAGTCTCGCGGTAAAGGCGTTCGATTCGGGTCTTAACCCCTTCGATGTTGCCGCGGCGATTCATCTTGTTCCCCGAGGAGGAAACAATCGTGTATTCCATATAATCGGGAGAACCGTAGAGGATGATTTCCTGGGCTTTCTTGCTTAATTTGTTCCAAGGGGTATCCAAATCGATCTTATAGGTGGAACAAAGCAAGGCGAATTCCTTCCATTCGATGTTTTGGGTACCCACGATGTTGGAGAAATAACGGATGCAGCCTTGATTAATGGATAAATCGGGATCGGGAATGAGCAAATCGATGGCCACTTCCCGTTTGATGCCAAGCCCTTTGCAATCGGGGCAGTATCCCAACGGGGCGTTAAAAGAGAACAGACGGGGTTCTAACGAAGGGATGGAGAAGCCGCATTCGGGGCAGCTATGGTGCTGGGAAAGCAAGCGTTCCCCTTTCTCCGAGAGAATAATCAAATAACCATGCCCATAATCTAAGGCGAGTTCGACGTCTTCGTTGACGCGGGATTCGAGCCCCTCTTTGATGATGAGACGGTCGATGACGATATCGATGTCATGGCGTTTGTTCTTTTCAAGTTCCCCCACCTCTTCGATGAGTTTGAGCTCCCCATCGACGCGAAGACGGGCAAAGCCTTGGCGTTTGAGTTTTTCGATGGTGTCGGCATGGGTTCCCTTTTCGTGTTTGACGACGGGGGAGAGGATGGTGATGCGACTGCCTTGTTCATACTGGAGGATGGCATTTGCCATGGCCACCGGGGAATAGGAATGGATGGGGGTATGGTGATGGGGGCAATATGGGACCCCGATGCGGGCATAAAGCAAACGCAGATAATCGTAGATCTCCGTCACCGTGCCCACCGAGGAACGGGGGTTATGCGAGGTGGATTTCTGATCGATGGAAATCGCCGGGGAGAGACCATCGATGGATTCGACGTCGGGCTTTTCGAAACCGCCGAGGAATTGTCTCGCGTAGTACTAAAGCGACTCCATGTAGCGGCGTTGCCCTTCGGAGAAGATGGTATCGAAGGCCAAGGTGGATTTGCCCGAGCCTGAAAGCCCGGTAAACACCGTCAGCGATCCCTTGGGGATACTGCAGTCGATGTTCTTCAGGTTATTTTCCCTAGCCCCATGGACGAGGATATAGTCTTTTGCGTTTTTTTCCATAAGGAAAATTATAAAATGGAACCCCTATTTCCCTCAACTTAAATGCAATGAAAAAAGGCCCGTGTGAGACGGGCCTTTGAGGGATACCTAAATTCGATTAGGCAGCTTCAGGTGCGGCGAAGGTATAAGGGGTGACGGTCGCAGTGGTCGAACCGCCGACGACGACGTAATGCCGTTGGACTTGCGGCTCTTCATCGACTTCGACGGTCTTATTGTAGGTGATGTAGACCATCCGTCTGCTCCAGTCGACGCCGGAATAATCATCGCCATAGTTCATGGCGTAGGTGGAGAAGCTATCGAAATCACTCTCCAACTTGGTTTCGGTACCGAAGACGTTGAGGTCGAGATGATAGGTGACCTCCTCGATTTCTTCCACAACTTCCGTGGTTTGATATCGCTTGGCGATGTGGTCATAGCTGTTGAAATGGCTCATATCATATTGAGCGGTTTCTTTGCCGGAATCGAGGTCCAGGAGGACAAAAGAACCATCTAAGTATTTTTTGGCGTAGATCTTACCGTTTTGGACGAAGGGGAGGAGTTGGCGATAGGCCGGTTTCACGATGACTTTGCCGCTACCATCCATGACGCCATACTGGTTGCCGTCAGTGAAGCTATAGTAGACTTTGTCGTCGGTGGAAGCTAAGCGGGAACCGCTGATCGAACCGATTTGGGCAAGGGACTTGCCATCATAGACGCGGCTACCGATAAGATAGTTATCCCCAATCTTGGAAATGCCGTTGTTGGCGAAGTCCATCGTGGTGATGTCGCCACGGACTTTGAGCTCGCTATCAAGGAGCAAGGTGTGGCCGGCTTTGAGAACTTTCTTGCCGGTGTCGACTTCGTAAGCATTGAAGAGCGAGTAGGAATACTTCTTGGCTTCGGCGTCGGCGGCGTTGGCGAAGAAACTCTTGGGGACCGCGTTGCCGGTACCGATGAAGACGTAAGGATAGTTGTCGATTTCCTTGGTTTCCCACTTGGTCATATCGATGGAGTAGGTATGGTAATCGAACTTTTCACCGCTGATGGAGAACTTGTAATCCGAGGCGTCCTTCGGTAATTGTTCGCGGACTTGATAATTCAAGACGCCGCCAACCACGCCAAGGATGGCGGTACGACTGGCATCGAAGACGAAATCGTAAACGGGGGCGTTTTGGGCATCGACGAAGGACCAAACGTTCTTTTGGGTGCCGTTGCTGTGGCCATAGACGCGGAGCCCTTCTTTGCCATATTGGCCAAGGTCATAGGAACCGACGAGGTCGCCTTTTTCCCAATTCTCAGGAGCAAATTCACCAAAGCCGGAAACTTTTTCGAGCTTGCTCATGTCTTGGCTATACTGGAAGTACTCGTAAATGGTTTCCTCTTTGGCATCTTCCTTATGTAGGACTTCCCAGAATCTTTCGATTTTTTCGTTGGTCTTTCCGGAATTTTTGACCAATTCAATGTAGATCAAATTGCCGTAGCTGGAGAAAAGGTTCTTCTGGTAATCGCCAATGACGTGACCATAACGGTCGATGATGCGGATAAAGGGAACTTTCACACCTTCCACTTCCACTTCGTGTTCAACACGGATGTGGTAGCATCTAATCCCGGTGTAATTGTTATTGCCAAGGATGTAGCGAGCACCGTTACCGTCTCTGGTGATGCGGATGTTATCGGCATCTTCGATGGACGGGGTGATGACATAAGAGCCATGGACGATGTCATAGACACCGTAAAGGGTCTTGGCTTCCGCACCTTCGCCGACGGTTTCTTTGACGATCATCATACCGGAATCCTGAAGTTGGTCCGTGTTGACGATGTCGGCAGATTTGAAGACGCGCGCTTCTTTGGCGGAGATGGCACTGACGGGTTTGACCACATTCTGAACACCAAGGTTGGCTTGCACGAATTCAGCATTCACCACGTTTTCGCCTTGCCAGGCTTGGGTCGGGGATTGTCCACCGCCGCAAGAGGCAAGGAGCAAAGCAGGCGTTAAGATGAGGACGGCTTTTTTGAAAAGTTTCATAAAAAACTCCTTAATATAGGTCTACATTATATACAAGAAAAAGCCCGATGTAGAAGCCCTTTTTGTGAATATTCCGTAGGAATACCACTTTCCGGTGGAAATCGATTTCAAGTTGCGTATAATATCACCTTGCCGGGACGTAGCACAGCTTGGTAGTGCACTACCTTGGGGTGGTAGGGGTCAGGAGTTCAAATCTCCTCGTTCCGACCAGTTGAACCCTAGCGATGATCGAAAGGTCATCGCTTTTTTCGTTCCCCTTATCATACGAAATCGATATACCAAACCCCTTTCTAGAAGTATTTTCCAAGATTTGGAGGAACCCCATACTTATTCATGTTTTTAATTTGGGAGAGACTATATGAAATACATATTCGTCACCGGCGGGGTGGTATCGGGTTTAGGCAAGGGGATCTGTGCCGCTTCTTTGGCCCGTTTGCTAAAGCAACGCGGCTACCGCGTCCAAAACCAGAAATTCGATCCTTACCTCAACGTCGACCCGGGCACGATGTCGCCTTTGCAACACGGCGAGGTCTTCGTCACCGACGACGGGGCGGAAACCGACCTCGACCTCGGCCATTACGAACGTTTCGTCGACGAATCCCTCGACGCCTCCTCCTCCGTCTCCAGCGGCAAGATCTATTGGAACGTCCTCACCAAGGAACGCCGCGGCGAGTATCTAGGCAAAACCGTCCAGATCATCCCCCACGTCATCGACGAGATCAAATCCTTCATCTATACCAACGAAAAGAAAGGCCTCGACATCGCCATCTGCGAAATCGGGGGCACCGTCGGCGACATCGAAAGCCAGCCCTTTTTGGAAGCCATCCGCCAGGTCGCCCATGAAAAAGGCAAAGACAACGTCTTGTTCATCCACGTTCCCCTGGTCGTGGAAATCCCCGGCAGCGGCGAACTCAAAAGCAAACCGGTGCAACGCTCCGTCCGCGAGCTCCAATCCGCCGGAATCCAGCCCGATATCTTAGTCTGCCGCTCCCCCGCTCCCTTGCCGGAGGAACTCAAGGCGAAGATCTCGATGTTTTGTAACCTCGAGAAGGAATGCGTCATCGAAAACCTCACCGCTTCTTCCATCTACGAAGTTCCCTTGCTTTTAGAAGAGGAAGGACTTACCAAGCAAGTCCTACGGAAGCTTTCCCTCGACCAGCACCGCGAGCCCAACCTTTCCGCGTGGAAGGCGATGGTCGAACAAATCAAAAACGCCCACCGCAAAGTCAAGATCGCCTTAGTCGGGAAATACGTCGCCCTCCACGATTCCTATCTATCGGTGGAAGAGGCCCTTTTCCACGCCGCCAGCAGCCGCGATGCCATTTGCGAGATCTCCTGGATCGATTCGGAAAAGATCAACAAAAGCAACGCCGAAGAACTCTTAGGCGACGTCGATGGAGTCTTAATTCCCGGTGGCTTTGGAACCCGGGGCATCGAAGGGATGGTCGAAGCCGCCCGTTACGCGAGGGAACACGATCTTCCCCTGCTTGGGATTTGCTTAGGGATGCAGATCGTCACCATCGAATACGGACGGAATGTATTGCATTTGAAAAACGCCGATTCCACCGAATTCAACCCCACCACGCCCCATCCGGTCATCGATCTTTCCTGCGAGCAGGTCTATATCACCGACAAAGGGGCGACCATGCGCTTAGGCGCATATCCTTGTCGTTTAAAGGAAGGGTCGCTTGCCCAACGCCTCTATGGCCAAGACCAAATCGAGGAACGCCACCGCCCCCGCTACGAATTCAATAACGCCTACCTCAAATCCTATGAGGATTCGGGCTTCCTCATCAGTGGCCGATATGAACGTAGGAACCTCGTGGAAATCGTGGAAATCCCCAGACAAACCTACTACATCGCCTGCCAATTCCACCCCGAATTCAAATCCCGTCCCGATAAACCCCACCCCTTATTCGTCGGGCTTATCGCGGCCGCGTTGTTAAAAGGAAAGAAAGCATAGGAGGGAATCCCATGGATAAAAACCAAATCAAAGCCATCATCGCGGAAAAGCACATTTCCTATCTCCGCCTCCAATTCACCGATATGCTCGGCGACATCAAGGCGGTGGAAATCCCCGTGGCCAAACTAGATGACGCCCTTGCCAACAAGATCATGTTCGACGGTTCTTCCATCGAAGGCTTCGTCCGTATCAAGGAAGCGGATATGTACCTCCACCCCGACATCGACACCTTCCTGCCCTTGTCCTTCGAAGACCAGACCCGCGGTGGCGTGGCGATGTTCATCTGCGACGTCTATTTGCCTAATGGCGAACCCTTCGTCGGCGATCCCCGTTACATCTTGAAGAAGCAAGTCGCCGAGATGGAAAAGCAAGGGATCGAAAAGATGTATGTCGGCTTCGAACCCGAATTCTACCTTTTCAAACTCGGGCCAGACGGCGCCCCCTCCCTCCAGCCAAGCGACCAAGCTTCCTATTTCGACCTCTCCCCCTTCGATGGCGGCGAGGATATCCGCCGGGAAATCTCGCTCGTCTTGGAAGAAATGGATTTCGAAGTGCAGGCCTCCCACCACGAAGTCGGGCCCGGCCAAAACGAAATCACCTTCAAATACCGCGACGTGATCTCCGCCTGCGACAAAGTCCAAACGTTCAAACAAGTGGTCAAGGTCATCGCCAGGAAACACGGGTATCTGGCCTCGTTCATGCCCAAGCCCCTCAACAAACAAGCGGGCAACGGTATGCACACCAACTGCTCCCTCTTCCGACACGGTTATGGTGATCTTTTCTACGACCCCGACGCGAATATGCAACTATCCTTGCTTTGCAAGAAATGGATGACCGGGTTACTAAAACATGCCAGGGAACTCGCCTTGCTCACCAACCCCATCGTCAATTCCTATAAGCGGCTCGTCAGTGGTTACGAAGCCCCCATCTACGCCTGCTGGAGCGATGCCAACCGGTCTTCCCTCATCCGCATCCCCGCGGCTAGGGGCGCTGCCACCCGCACCGAAATGCGTAACGTCGATCCCTGCGCCAACCCCTATCTTGCCCTAGCGGGCATCTTGGCCTCGGGCCTAGACGGCATCAAGAACACCAAAGACGAGGACGTGATTCCCCCGGTGAGCGACAACCTCTTCTCCCTCAGCGAAGACCGGATCGAGGAACTCCATATCGAACACCTTCCCGAAACCCTCCATTCGGCGGTTAAGGAATTCAAGAAAAGCGCGTTGCTAAGGGAAGTCCTAGGAGACCATCTCTTCTTCCGTTACATCGAAGCCAAGGAAAAGGAGTGGAAGGAATACCACACCACCGTCAGCGACTTCGAATTGAAAAAGTATCTTGGAAGATAACCAATTACCGAAAGCAAAAGCCACACCCTTTCGAGCGTGGCTTTGATTCATCCAAGCAGGCTTATTCGGCCTTTTCGTGGAATTTTTGGATCGCCTGATAACGATCTTGCGCGTACTTCTCGCACTTGGTGAGGAGCTCTTCGGCATGTTCGGGATTGACGATCGGGAGCATGGAGAAGCGGGTCTCTTGCATGATGAAGTCGCGGATCTTGGTGAAGTCGGGTTCCTTGCAATCGAATTGCAGCGGATCTTTGCCCTGGGCTTTTAAGCGCGGATCGTAACGGAAGGTGGTGAAGTAACCGCATTCGACGGCTTTCTTCTCTTCCTTGATGGAGTTGACGAGGCCGCCTTTGATGTGCTGTTCGGCGCAGGGGCAGTAGCAGATGACCAAGGAAGGTCCATCGTAGGATTCGGCTTCCTTCAAGGCTTTGATGGCCGCGGCGGGGTTGGCGCCAAGGGCGATCTGAGCCACATAGACATGGCCATAGGCCATCGCCATGAGGGCGAGGTTCTTCTTCGCTTCCTTCTTACCGGAGGCGGTGAACTTGTTGATGGAGCCGGTTTGCGAGGACTTGGAGGCCTGGCCGCCGGTGTTGGAATAGACTTCGGTGTCGAGGACGAGGACGTTGACGTCGGCTTCGTTGGCCAAGACGTGATCGAGTCCGCCATAACCGATATCGAAGGACCAGCCGTCGCCGCCGACGATCCACACGGACTTGTCGACCAAGTCACGTTCATAGGCGAGGATCGCTTTGACGTCTTCGTTCTTAGAGGCTTTCACCTTGGCGACGAGTTCGGGCACGATGGCCTTGCATTCGTCACGGTTCTTGATGGAACCAAGATACTTGTCGATGAGCTCGGCGAGTTCGGGTTCGACTTTGTCCTTGTTGGCGGAGAGGACGCTGGTGATGAGGGCGAGCTTCTGGTCGGTGGCTAAACGCATACCGAAGCCGAATTCGGCGTTGTCTTCGAATAAGGAGTTGGCCCAGGCAGGTCCATCCTTGCCGTGATCGTTGACGAACGGGGTGAGCGGCGTGGAACCGCAATAGATGGAGGAGCAGCCGGTGGCGTTGGCCACGAGCATATCCTTGCCGAAGAGTTGGGAAACGAGGCGATAGTAAGGCGCTTCGCCGCAACCGGCGCAAGCACCGGAGACTTCCATGTAGGGCTTCTTGAAGCCGATGCCTTTGACACCGGATTCGAGAGCGGCCGGGAATTGTCCCTTCTTTTCGGAGACGTGGGCGTAGCAGTAGTCGGCACCGACTTGCTGCTCGCGCTGGGTGTGGGCATCGACCATGGAGAGGGCCATGGGTTTGCCCGTCTTGGCCGCGGCGGCGTTGCCCATACATTCGGCGACGCAAAGACCGCAACCGACGCAGTTGTCGGAGGAGACTTGGATACGGAACTTCAAGGTCTTATCGGCGGTACCGACGGCGTTCTTGAGTCCGGCTTTGACGATTTCGGGCGCCGCTTCGACTTCCTTCTCATCGAGGAGGTAAGGACGGATGGTGGCGTGGGGGCAGACGAAGGCGCACTGGTTGCACTGGATACAGGATTCCGGATTCCAGACAGGAACGCGGTCGGCGATGGCCCGTTTCTGGCGGAAGGTGATGTTGGCATTCATGGTGCCATCGAGGAGTTCGTGTTTGGTGAAGGCGCTGGTCGGGAGTTCGTCGCCGTCGAGACGGTCGATGACTTCGACGTATTCGTCATAGTAGGTATCACCGCTATCGGCGGCGAGGACTTTGTTGAAGGGAAGTTCGACCCAAGCGGGATCGACCTTGACCTCACGGAGGCCCTGGGCGCCTTTATCGATGGCGGCGTAGTTCTTTTCGACGACGTCCATACCTTTCTTCTCGAAGGTCTTGAGGACGTATTTCTTCATCCACTTCTCGGCATCAGCATAGGGCATGATGTCTTGGTTGAGGTAGAAGAAGGCGGCCTGCATCGTGGTGTTGGTGTGGCGGCCCATACCAGCTTCAAGCGCGAGCTTGTTGGCGTCGATGACGTAGAACTTGGCTTGCTTCTTGGCCAGAAGGTGCTTCATGCGGTTGGGCATGGATTTGATGAGGGTTTCATCATCCATGGAGGTGTTGAGCAAGAAGGTACCGCCCTGCTTCAAGTTGGAGATGATGTCGAACTTGAAGATGTAGGTATCCAAGGAGCAGGAGATGAAGTCGGCGTTCTTGACGTAGTATTCGCTGTGGATCGGGGATTTGCCGAAGCGGAGATGGCTACGGGTGGTACCGCCGGCCTTACGGGAGTCGTATTGGAAGTAGGCCTGAGCATACTGTCCGGTGGCGTCGCCGATGATCTTAATGGAGTTCTTATTGGCGGAAACGGTGCCATCGGAACCCAAACCATAGAAGAGGCAGGAGGTGTAATCGCCAGGGACGAAATAGGAATCGTCGACGGGGATGGAAAGATGGGTGACATCGTCTTTGATACCGACGGTGAAACCGGTCCAGTTCTTCTCGGCATCGAGGAAGTCATAGACGGCCTTGATGTCCTTGGGTTGGGTATCCTTGGAGGAAAGACCATAGCGGCCACCGAGGACCTTGATATCGGCACGGCCTTGGGTGGACAAAGCGGCGACGACATCGAGATAAAGCGGCTCGCCTAAGGAACCATTCTCTTTGGTGCGGTCTAAGACGGCGATCTTCTTGACGGAAGCGGGGATGGCTTGGCTAAGCAAATCGGCGCAGAAGGGGCGATAGAGGTGGACGATGACGGCCCCGACTTTTTCGCCTTTCTTGTTGAGGTCGGCGACGACTTCGCCGATGGTCTCGTTGACGGAGCCCATGGCGATGATGACCTTTTCGGCTTTGGGATCGCCAATATAGACAAACGGCGCATATTGACGGCCGGTGAGACGGGTGGCTTCGGCGAAATATTTCTTCGCGGCTTCAACGGCGTCGCCCACTTTGAGGTTCTGGGCTTCGCGGGCCTGGAAGTAGATGTCGTCGTTTTCGGCACCACCGCGGGTCACGGCGTGGGTGTGCGGATTCAAGGCACGGGCACGGAAGGCCTCCACCTTATCCATGGGGAGGAGTTTCTTCCATTCTTCGGCATCGATGAATTCGACGTTTTGGACTTCGTGGGAGGTACGGAACCCGTCGAAGAAGTGGCAAACGGGGACCGAGGACTCAATCGCGGTGAGGTGGGCGACCGGGGTGAGGTCGGCGATTTCCTGAACCGAGGAAGAGCAGATCATGGTGATGCCAGTCTGACGGATGGCGTAGATGTCTTGGTGGTCACCGAAGATCGAAAGGGCGCGGGTCGCAAGGGAACGGGCCGAGACATGGAGGACGGCCGGGAGGAGTTCCCCACACCACTTGTAGATGTTGGGAATCATCAAGAGTAAGCCTTGCGAGGCGGTGTAGGTGGTCGCCAAAGAGCCACCTTGGAGGGCGCCGTGGACGGCACCGGAGGCACCGGCTTCGGATTGCATTTCCATAACCTTGACCGGGGCACCGAAGAAGTTCTTCTGACCTTTGGAAGCGAAAACATCGACGTTCTCGGCCATCGGGGAAGAGGGGGTAATGGGATAAATCGCCGCAACTTCCGTAAAGTTGTAGCTGCCCATTGCGGCCGCGGTGTTGCCGTCGACCGACTTAAATGATTTCTTGATTTCTGCCATTGTAGTCAAAAATCTCCTTAACGGGTTAAGTATATAAACTTAAAGGGTCGGTTACAATGCGCGAATGCACGAAAGTTTGAAAAAGCCCCGGGTTTCGGAGGCGTGGAATCCATCAACCGCGCTTCGGTGGCATGCGATAGGGGGCCCACAAGGCAAAACCGGTCTCCGCCACCGTCTGGACCGTTTCCAGCAAGTCCTCTTGGGGAGCAAAGCAATAGGCGCGATAGACGGGTCCGGGAAGGACTCCGGCGATAAAATCACCGGCCATGATAAACCCGATGTCGAATAATACCTCGTTCCCGAAAACGGTCCGTAAGCGGGTTTCCCAGTTCCGGATGTAATCGGGAACCACCCGCTCAAAAGATTCATAATAAATCTTCAGATATGCAGGAGTGTTGAAAAAGCCGGATGGCAACTCTTCTTTGGCTTTTAGAAAATGGCGGCGCCCCCAGGATAGATCATCATCATCCCACGGACCTTTGTTTTCCAAATAGGAAGGGTAAAGCGGATTGGGACGATCGCTTGGGCTGAAAAGGGGGTTGGGCTGAAGATCGGTAAAAGTGGAAAACTCGTTTCGGTCAAAAACGGATAAAACGGCTCGCCGGAAATAGGGGTTTTCCATCGCCTTTTTGTGTTCTACGTCGATTTGGCGGAAATCCAGCGCCAAATATTGGGTGGAGGCAACCCTGACGGGGATGAGGTCGTCTCCTTGTTCTGAAGTGGCCGTCGCACGAACATCGAGTTCACCGTTTTCAAAAGAAGCGTCGGTGGAAGTCTTGTAAATGCGAATCTCTTTCAGTGCATCTTCTTTGTCCGTGACCAACGACAAATACCGATCCTTTGCCTCGATGCGGTAATTCCCGGAATAAACGGTGGATTCGATGGTTTTCCCGTAATCGGGATTCACTCGGAAATCGGCTGGACACGGGTAATTCAAGAGGGAAGAAAACGCCCAAACGAAATGGGTATCCGGAGTATTGGTCTTCACCACCAACGTCGCCTCATTTTTTGCCTCGAAGGAAAGAATGCGGGGATCGGCACCAGCTTCCGAACGCTTTGCATATTCGAAAGACGCAACGAAATCTTCCGCCGAAATCTTTCTTAACGGAGTGCCCGCGTGATCTTTCCAATAATTCTCCGAAATCGTGATCGTATAAGTCAGACGGTCTTCGGACACGGAAACATCGGATGCCAAATCGGGAATCGCCGCACCGCTTCCGTCAAATCGGAACAGGCCGCGGTTTGCATTGAAATAGAAATAACCGGAATAAGCGTTGTCGGATCCGAAATCCATAAAGTCATAGGAACAAGCGGCATCAACCCAAGGCTCCATCACGCCTACGCTATCGCTTTGCAAATACCCACGGGCCCGAGCAAAGGAAGAAAGATCGGTTCTAGAACGGAATCCACCGCTAAAAGACGCTTCATAATCGACTTTGGAAATCGGGCGATCGACGGCAACCGCTTGGGAAAGACGATATCGTTCCATCTCGAAACGGGAATCCGCACAAAGGGTATCGAAAAATCTTAGCTTTCTCATCGTATAAGCCTGGCCCATGGGCTTGAAATAGCCTAATTCGCGAATTTTGCCAAACAGTTCCTGGCCCTTTTCTTCCCTTTCCTTTTCGGGCAAGCCTTTCGCGGCGATTGCCTGCTCTTTTAGTTCGGACGCCGATGTAAACGAGTAAGAAGGCAACGGATAAAGAGCGCTGTCGTCCCTCGGTTCTTGCGAGCCGCAGGAACATAAGACCAAAGCGACCAAAAGAAAGCCAATTTTTCCTCCCATAATTAAAGAACTCCGGAAACCAAGTCCTCTAAAAGGTGGAAGTTATACTTGTTGATGGGGCAAATAATAATGCCGCCGCTATTTGGGGTGTCCGAAACGGCGAAAGCAGCAACACTCATTAAAGATATCGAAACGGCATTCATAAATCTGCCTCTCGTCCAGACGCTTAGTGCTTCTTCTGACGACGCTTGGTTTCGACTTCCACGAGCTTTTCGAGAATCCGTAGATCTTCGTCGGATAAGCGGATGGAGGGATCGACGAGTCCACCGATGGTGGTCATCTTGCGATAAACAAAATCGCCGATGGAAGCATATTTGGCAAGTTCGGACTTTTTGACGGCCAGTTTTTTCGGTTTCGCGGGTTTGGCTTTTAAAGGTTCCACCAAGTATTCTTCCATCGCCGGGACCAAGTCGCGGATATTGATGGAAGCATCCATGCGGATCATAGGCTCGAAATAGGCAAGGGTATTGGCCAAAACATCGGGGTAGCGGCCCATCAAGCGGGAAAGGAGGTCGAGGTCCACCACTTTCTTCTTGCTGCGCTTCAAAGCGCCTAAGATTCTTTGCACTTCTGCTTTGGTCGGTTTATCCATAAATCTATTATCTTCGCGAGCGGGAAAAATGTTAAGAACGAGAAATATGGCCAACTTTTTTTCTAGGGAAAAGCATTTTGTTACTTTTTTATACAATAAATTTATTGTATAAGTTATGTTTTGTTACTTTTTTGACTTTTCTACTTATATTCCTTTATAATGACATCGTGAAAACCATCGATTACCTCGCTCAAATCTATGATCCTGGAACGCCGATCGCCTTGAAGGATATCCGCATCGGAGGAAAAAGCAAAAGCGCGATTAAGCAGGAACTTTACCGTGCCTATAAGGAACGACGAATCATGCGAGCCGGGTCGGGGATTTATTATCTGCCAGACGATCAATCAACCCTCCCGCCTTTCGTCGGATTTGACGAAATCGTTCGGAAAAAATACGTATGTGACGACCATGGGATCCCTGGGTTCGATGCAATCGACGTCTATGGTTATTACACAGGTCTTACGTTTTTAAATGATTTAGGCCTTTCTCAGCAGGTACCCGCTATTATCGAAATCACGACCAGCCGCACAAAAGCAAATAAACGAGTTTTTACCGTCGCTGGCTCTCCCAGAAAAGCTTGGATTCGTAAAGCAAAGACGGACATCACATTCGAAAACTACAAGATACTACAGTTTTTGGATATGTTCTCTTATGCCACGGACGAAGAGATAAAAAACAATCAGCAAAAACTGCGACAGTACATTAGAAAAAATCACTTTAGTTCCTATCTTTTTGCGAAATATATTGGTCTATATGGAACCAAAACCATAGCAAAAATCTCCAAAGGAGGGCTCCTCGATGCGTTTATCTGACGATGTAAGAACCTTCCAAAATGCGATTCGGCTAACAGCAAACGCCTTTCATATGAGCGAAGCCTATGCCGAGAAGGACTATTGGGGCATTAGCGTCCTCAAGGAAATCGTGACACGAAAACCAGATATTGTATTCAAAGGCGGAACCTCTCTATCCAAATGTCATCACGTTATCAGTCGCTTTTCCGAAGATATCGATATCTCTTGTTCCGATCTTTACTTAACCCAAGGCCAACGGCGAAAAAATACAAACAGCGTCAGGGAATCAATTGCGGCAGTCGGCCTTACAATAAACGATCCGGAAAAAATCCATAGCCGACGAGTCTTCAATCGATTTGTTTTGCCTTACCAAAGCGTAGTGGCATCGAGCACCATCGATAAGACCGTGATCGTGGAGTTGGCTACTTAAACCCCTTCTTTTCCGACTATGGACACCCGCGTCCAAACGTTTGTAGGGGAATACTTGCAAAACAACGGGCAAAACGATCTTGTTCAGCAATTCGATTTAGGTTCCTTCCCGTTGAAAACGCAAACGTTGGAACGCACCTTTGTCGACAAGGTCTTTGCGATTTGCGATTATTCGATTTCTTTGAAATTGGATCGTCAATCCCGCCATATTTATGATTTGCGGCAAATACTCCCTTTGATTTCGCTAGACGAAAAGCTGGTGTCATTATTTCATGAGGTGAGGGAATACCGAACCCCGCTTCCGACTTGCTATTCCGCCCAGCCGGGAACGAAACTCCATCGATTGCTGTCCAAATTGATCGGCGAATCGACCTTTGAATCCGATTACCAGAGCAAGACCTATCCCTTGCTCTATGATCAAGTACGCTACGAAAGTTGTGTCCCCTCACTTCTACGCATCCAAAAGTTCTTAGAAGACAGCGACTTATAAAAAGGATCCTCCCGACCGAGGATCCTTTTAGATGTTATTTGGCTTTGAGCTTCTCTTCGTCTTGCGCGGCTTTCTTATCGAGCCACTTGTTGATTTGACGAACGATGAGGTAATACCCCGGAATCATCACCACGACGAAGACCACCATCGGGATAATCGCCCAGGTATTAAATCCACCGGCTTCCGTGGTGAATAAGCGGATAACCGCTTGCGAATTCCACGGCTGGAAGGCTTCGTGGAGCAAGAGTTTGATGTTCTCGGCGTTGAGGTTGAGCGATTCCGCCCCGATGAAGATATGAGGCAAGGCCAAGGCAAACAAGGCCACGTTGCCCGCCACAAGGGACACACAGATGGTGCGGAAGCGGTTAAAGGGAATCGACATGACGATGACGACGGTGAGTCCGCCTAAGGCAGTCATCAAAGAAATCATCGATTTCATCGTGCCAAGCGCATAAGAATCGGGGCCAGATGGACCTAAGACGCCGCCGTGATAGAGGAAGACGGGCAAGGCGGCGGCAATCCAAACCAAGACCCCAGAAGGAATGGCTTTGGCTAAGACATTCCGGCTGAATTTGCCGCGAATCGGATTCTTCGTCCGTTCCAAAGAGAGGAGGAACCCGCCGGTCCCGATGATCGCGGTTTCCAGCAAATAGACGTTTTCCAAAGAATAAGCAAGTTGCCCTTCTTTGAAGGGGATCAAAGCAAAGGCCAAGGCAGCAACGGCAATGGTCTTCATCAAGAAGAAGATGGCGGTCCGTTCGATGTTATTGACGACGCGACGCCCTTCCCCGACGACGGCTTTCAAATGGGAGAAGTCGTTATCGAGCAAGACAACGTCGGAACAAGACTTAGCGGCGTCAGTGGCATTGGAGAAGGTGATGGAGGCATTGGCCCGGCGAAGCGCGAGGATATCGTTGACGCCATCGCCGGTCATGGCAACTTTCTTGCCGGTGGCTTGTAAAGCTTCCACAAGGGCTTGTTTCTGTTCGGGAGAGACACGGGCAAAGATGGTGTAATCGTTGACCAAGGCGGGGATATCTTCCACTTTCACCCCTTCGAGGGAGATGGCCTTATCGGCGTTTTTGACCCCAGCCATCGCAGCGATGCGGGAAACGGTGACGGGGTTATCGCCGGAGATGATGCGGACATCGACCCCGTTTTCGTAGAAGAAGGCCATCGTGTCTTTGGCGGAAGTGCGGATCCCATCTTCGAGGGCCACCATCCCGATGACTTCGCCGTCTTTGGTCACGGCGATGACGCGGTTACCTTTTTCGGCTTCGGACTGGGCATATTCGAGGGCAATCGCATTGCCTTTAGCAATATAGTCGGGGGCGCCCATTAAGTATTTATGGCCGTCTTTACCGACGTAACCGGAGCATTTGGTCGCGGAAGAGAAAGGAATGGTCTCCTTGGCTTCCACCGCTTCGTTACGGCCGAAGCGTTCCTCGAGGGCTTTGGAGGTCATGTTGGTGGTTTCGAAGCAGCCGAGGATATTCTTTAAGGTGCCTTCGAATTCGCGCTGGGTGACATAGATATCGGTGCCCACCACTTTCATGGTGCCGTCGGTCAAAGTGCCGGTCTTATCGAGGCAGATGACGTTGACGCGGGAGAGGTTCTCTAACGAATAGAGTTCTTGGATCAAGGTGTGTTGGCGCGACAAGGTGACGATGGAGACGGCCAAAGTCACCGAAGTGATTAAGACCAAGCCGGACGGAATGACACCGATGGCAAAGGAGGAAGTCGTCACCAAAATGCGGGCCCAAGTGGAGAAATTGGCAAGGCTTTCCCCCGGACCTAAAATCCCCGAGGCGCCCCAGCGATTGACCTTATACACCAGCGTGCCGATGACGACGGCCACGATGACGAAGAGCAAGACCGATAGGACGTTGATGATGCGGTAGATATTCACCATCAATTCGGATTTATGGTTTTGGAGCGATTTGACTTTGTTGGAGAGTTCGGAGGCATAGGTGTCATCGCCGACTTTCTCCGTCTTCGCCCGGCACGAGCCGACAAAGACCACCGAGCCCGAATATAAGGGGTCCCCCGCCTTCTTTTTGACGAGGTCGGCTTCGCCGGTGAGCAAGGATTCGTCGACGCTGACTTCCCCTTCCAGCACCACCAAATCGACGGGCACTTGGTCCCCGGCGGCTAAAAACAAGACATCGTCGATGACGACTTCGGTGGCCGGAACTTGGCTCTTTTCGCCTTCACGGACGACGGTGGCTTTGGCTTCGGTGACGATGCGTAATTTCTTTAAGGTGTTCTTGGAACGAATCCCTTGGATGGAGCCGATGACCACGTTCATGACCACGGCGATCATGAAGATGAATTTGGTCGCGCCGAGGTTGAGTTTGGTCAAGACTTCGGGGTTGGTATTGCCAAGATAAATGATTAAGAAGGCAAATAAAATTCCGATGGCGTAAAGAACGCAGTTGAAGAAGGTAAAGGCGTTCTCCGCGATGATGCGGGCATAGCTTTTGTCTAAGGAAGCGGAAGAGACGTTATTGGCGCCTTCGGCTTTGCGTTGATTGACCTGGGCCTTGGTCAACCCTTTGGCGGGATCGACCTCGAAACGGGTCAAGGAAGATAAATCTTTGTGTTTTTTGTTCATGGGAAAGATTATAGACATAAAAAACCCGCCTTCAAAGGCGAGTTTGTGATTTCCTTAATCCCAATGCGTGGCTCGTAGCGTATAGCCAAACGTCATGAGCGTATTGGCCACGATGATGGCGAGGGCGAAATACCAATCGTAGAAGGCAAGGGTAAGGAAGGAGGCGGCGAATAAGGCATATAACGCCCCGAAATAGAAGAAGGGTCCGGTTTTCTTCAAGCCGCCCAGGATGAGGGTGGTAAGTCCGCATAAGGCCATGCTCACGAAGTAGACGCTCCGGGCGATATAGCGAAGCAAGGCAAACGTGGGTTGATAGGCCAGCTGCCAATCCTGGGCAAATAGAGCCCGCAGTTCAACAAAGGCAAAGGCAGCTCCCAGAACTAGCGCGAGGATGGCGCCGATGGTGCAAAGGATATTCAGGAGGATTCTCATGCTTGCTTCCCCCCGAAGAACGCATCCATGCGCTCTTTCGTGATAAAGTCGTATAAGACGATGCCCTTATCCTCATAGGAGGGGATGACCGTATCGATCCAGGAATTGATCTCTTTGGCAATCGATGGGGCATAGCTAGGCGGGAAACCTGTGGGGGAATAGCCGGAGAGAAAATTGATCTTCCAGGCATGGCCCGTTTCTTGAAAGCAAGAAAGAATTTCTTTCTTCTTGGTTTCGACATCGGTCTTATAGGTGTCTTGGACGTAGATATCGTTAGGTAAGGCAAAGGAGGTCGAATCCTTCCATCCTTCATAGGCGGGAATCCCAATCGTAGAAGAGGCAAATCGCGATAAGATCACAGCCTTACCACGGACTTCTTTTACTTGGCTAGGGAGGGTCGTTTCCTTCCGCCAGAAGACGGTGAGTTGTTTCTCCAAAGCCTGCTGGAAGGACAAGGAAGCGCCCTTTGGATCGCTTTCTTCCTTAATGGAAACAATCAAGAATTCGCTAGGATGGTGGGCCAAGAAATCATCGATCGTGGAGACGATTTGGGAGAACTTGAGTTTTTGGTCGACGATCCCATGGACCGCGACGAGTTCGTCATTCCGATTTTGGAGGCGGATGTCGAAGAAGCGGACCCCCAATTTGAGTTGGTCTTCGATGCCGATGGTCTGGCATTGGCCGGAAAGGTTGCCGATGCCATATAAGGCGGCGGAATCGTGGGTGCCGGGGATGGCGAGGCTGCGAATGGCGGTTTCGTCGGCGACGCCCTTCATCCATTCGCTGCGGCTTTCATCGACGCTTGTGCCAAATTTGCCAAACCCGAAGTAGCCGCCTGCCCCCACCACAAGGAGGCCTAAAACGCCGGCTCCGATGGAAAGTGCATTGGTTTTTGTCATGCCAACAATTATCAAGTACTTTTTTCGAAAAGGCGATAGGAAAACGACGTTTCCTTAAGGAAACTTCAACGGAGAAGGCCGAATGCTTCCTATTCGGCGGTTCTCGGAGTGTAGAATTCGCCCGACTTCATCATGC
>JAFTDF010000023.1 GCA_017454295.1 Bacilli bacterium | reverse complement strand
TTGCGACGGGCACGGGTAACGGTGCCACCTTTGACTCTAGCCATGATTAGTGATCCTCCTTCTTATTTGACGATCATGAATTTGATCCGGCTGTAGTCGGTCTTATCGATGATCCCCGCACGGCGAAGCTGGCGGCTTTGCTTGGCGGTTTTGTAAGGGGCGTGGTGTCCCTTGTACGCGTGAACGTATTTGAGCTTACCGGTTCCGGTAACTTTGACTCGCTTCATTAAGGAGCGATTCGATTTCATCTTCGGCATAAAGATTCTCCTTCCTTACTTCTTGCTTTTCGATGTGACGATGGCACTGTAGCACTTGCCTTCCCAAGAAGGCTGTTTCTCAGTGGTGAGCGGGCTTTCTTCCGAGAGGATTCCGACGAATTTCTGAAGCAGTTCTTCGCCGATTTCCTTATGGGCCATTTCCCTTCCTTTGAGGACGACGCGGATGTTGACTTTGTCACCATCGGCAAGGAATCCTTTTGCGTGCTTGGCTTTGGTCATCAAGTCGTGGTTGCCAATGGAGATGTGCAGCTGGACTTCTTTGAGGGAGGCGGCTTTGGAATTCTTCTTTTGGCTCCGTTCGGCTTTTTGCTTCTCATAACGGTATTTGCCGTAATTGAGGATTTTGCAAACGGGGGGATTGCCTTGGGGGGCGACGCAGAAGAGGTCGAGATTGTAACTCATCGCGAGTTCATTGGCGGCCCGGGATGACATGCGGCCAAGGTTATCGCCATTGGGACCGATGACCATGACTTCCGGGTAACGGATGTTCTCGTTGATGGGATCAAACCGCTTCTGGGGACGACGGCGATCGTTGGGATTGTAATTTGGGATAAGTGTTTCCTCCTATCGGTCAAATAAAGCCGGGAGCATTCGCATCCCGGCCTAAGTCTCTTGGTGTAATGGTTCCAAGGTAGTTAGGGCCAACCCTCTTCGAGGATCTGGCGAGTCGGGAGACGACTGCTTTCTACTTGTATCGACGCGACATATATTACGCGGATGGGAGGGTGAGCGCAAGAGGGAATTAGTGGTTTTCCTATTCTTGGACTTTGTTGCAAAAAAAGCGTTCTGTGGTATCGTCCAAGTTATGGTTGGCTGCCACCGTCTCTTAATCTTCACTAGTTTGCTATTGGGTTCATGTTCGGCCGCGCCTCAATACCCTTTTCAATTCGATGATGGGATCCTGAAAGACACGTTAACGGGCGCTTTGAAGAGCGCGGGCGTGTTTTTTGATTTGTCCTCATTTCATATGACCGACGTCGTTGTGGAGCCTAGCAAGCAATCCCCAAATGGCTTTTCGACAATGAAAGTTGATTCCGAAAAGATCGATTCCGTGGTCTTTCAATCCGCTTGCAAAATCGTTCGGAATCTAGATGATTATTCCTCTTTTTTCAGCCGGTCTTCGACCTTGCTCTTCACCACCCGTTATTCGGATGATGTCGCTTCGGCAGACGCGACCCATCGCATTCGTTTCTTCGTCGACAAATACATCTCGGCCGTTTCTTTTCACTTCGGCCATTTGAATCATGAAAACGATTTCGAAGTCGACCATTCTTTTTCCTATCTTCTGGATACCGGTTTGCCCTTTTACGATTCAATGTCCCGGCTTATCCATGACCGGGGGAAAGATTTTCAGATGGGCACTTTGCTGGGAAAGCCGATTGACCCCCTCCCGGACCGGTGGGAACAAACTGATGTAAACCTGACAACACTGATTCCGGCAATCGATACTTTAGAAATCGATTCTGCGAATTGCGTTTTGGAGTACAAAACGAGTACATTAACCGATTATCAAGGGTTGTTCTTTGATTCAAGGAATGACTTTATGCAACCCAGTCATATGGGCGATCCCTCCGGGTTTATCAAATTGGTAAAAGAGAAGCGATTGACTCTTTTGGGCAAGGATTCCGGTTCGTTTGAATCTAAAATCGATCCAGAAAAAGCAATAGATGGCTCATTTGTTGTTTGGGACAAGCAAGATTCGAAACGAGTACTTTTGACAATCCACTTTGTCTTAGATGAGCAGGCGATATCCGTCAAATGGAATAATGGGTCTTTCCTCGAATCGGGTTTGCTGGAAGGCGACGCCCGTTTCTATGAATCCTTGCTTAAGGGAACATTAATGGCGCTTTGAATTCCGTCTGTTATCTTCTTTGCATTCGGAATTATGGCGGCCCACAAAATGAGGCCAGTAATAAAGCTTGTCCAAAAGCAATTTCGTGTTTCTATGAGTCGGCTTTCGACCGGACCGTGAATCAAACTTGACCGATAAAAAAGAACTTTGATAAGTAGACCCCGGCGATGATCGTGGCCACGCCGCAGATCAGGAACAGGGCCAAAATCAACGTTTTGATCCAATTGATCCGTAGACGATAGGTGAAGAACCCACATAAAGCAAAACTTAAGGTGAGTCCAAGGAAGAGCCCGAATAAGGGCGCCCAGATGGTTTGCTGCTCCGCGAAAAGCTGTTTAAAATAAAGCGCTAGGATGACGGGCAAGGCAATCGCGCAACCGAGGAAAAGGAACATCGCGATGGTCTCAAAGATCCCTTTGCCTTTGAAAAAGAGGATCAAAGCGGCGATGGCAAGTAAGAATAAGATGGCGGCGAGGATCCCCATATTAGGCTTTCTTATAACGTTGGTTGCGGTCGGTGGGAGCGCCGGGGTTGGACATGACGATGAGTTTGGCTTCCAAAGCGGGGCGGAGGTAATTGAGCTGGATGCCCAGCCGGGATTTTAAGCCGAGTAAAGCGCAGATATCGGCGGCGGAATAATAGACGCCATCTTCCATCTTATCGAGCAACTTTTGCACCAGTTTGTTTTCGGTGCCGCTGGATTTGACTTGATATTTACGGATATAGGCAAGACTTTCTCCATAAAGAGCAAGCATAAACGAGAGGAACGGGGCCATATCGCCCTTCTCCACGGCTTGGGCATAGGCGGCTTGGGCCTCTTCTTTCTTCAAGAGCAGGAAGCGTTCGATGGGGGCGAAGGCAAACACGGGATCATAATCCACAAGCACGGCCCTTAATAGCAACGAAGCAAAGACGTCGTTATGCTCGCTATAGGGGGCGATGGCCATGATCTCGAAATATAAGACGGCGGAAAGAATGAGAGGATGGATTTTCTCCCGGTTTTTCCTAGCAAAGCCAAAGACGCCTTGCAGTAAACCATCAACACGGGCATGCATCGGGATGACATAGGGGAAATTGGTAAGCCGACGCGACAAGCGAACGGGGACGCCGTCTTTCCACATCAATGCTTCAAAGGCCTCCATGAAGGATTTGTCATAGGGATCCATCTTTGGGAGGTTACGGATGAAGTCACGTAGCTCATGGGCTAATGGGGTTGAGGGAATCAGGTCCCCTTCTTTTAACCGCCGCATCTCGGCATTACGAAGCGAGATTCCCATGAGGGAAAGCAAGTAAAGTGCGCTTTGCGCATATTCGCGATTGCCGGAACGGGATTTGGCCAGCATCGAAAACTTACCGAGCTGGTAGGTGGCATCGCTTAATTGCCGTGCGATCTCATAGGAAATCGAGAAAGAGCACTTGTATGGTTCGTTGTTTTTCGCCATGGAAATATTATAAAAAGCAAAGCGTGGGTTGTTAAGAACAACCTCTATATTTTCTTAGATATATTTACCCCTATTTTGACCCAGGAAAAGTTATGAAGAGTTATGAAAGATTTTTGAAGTTATGAAGACTTATGAAAAATTTTTGAAGTTATGAAAAGTTATGAAAGAAATTGAAAGTTATGAAGAGTTATGAAAGAATATGCGTGGAGGTCTTGTTTCTATGGAAAATCCGTTTACTTTGACATTTGGAGTATTACCCGAGCAATTCATTTCCCGTGAAGGAATCGCGGATCGCATCGTCGCGGATTTTTCCGCGGGCAGGAACAATGACCACATTTATATTTTCACCGGGGTCCGAGGTGCTGGGAAAACCGTCATGCTTAACTATCTCAAGCGCGAATTCGAGAAGCTCGACGATTGGATCGTCATCAACGTGAATCCGGAATTGGATATTTTGGAAGGCATTGCCTCGAAACTTTATGAGAAAGGGGTTGCCAGGAAATCGTTTTTGAAAAAGGCATTCAGTTTCTCTTTCCACGGCATCTCTTTTTCCATTGAAGGGGACGTCCCAGTTAAGAACGTAGAGACCTTGCTGGAAAAAATGCTGGTCTTCGTGAAAGAACACGGTCAAAAGGTTTTAGTAACAATCGACGAGATCTCCAACAGCAAAAACATCAAAGTCTTTTCCCATACCTTCAAAAACCTAGTCATCGACGGATATCCGATTTATTTGCTCGCCACTGGCCTGAACGAAAACGTCAATAACTTGCAAAACGAAAACACGCTCACATTCATTTACCGGGCACCGAAAATCGAAATAAAAGGTCTGAATCTCTATGCGATTTCGCGTTCCTACCAGACGACCCTTGGCCTTTCCGAAACGGCTGCCAATCGTTGTGCCGCGTTGACAGAAGGCTATGCAAGCGCCTATCAAATCCTCGGGTCCATCCTTTATCGCTCTGGCAAAAAGGACATCGATGACGAAGTGCTGTCGGAATTCGATCAGATCCTCGAGGAAATCAATTACGGCAAAATGTGGTCGGATTTGTCTCGTGGCGATCGCCAATTCCTTTATGGGTTTTCCGGGCAAAAAGCCAATCGGGCTCAGTCAATCATCGAGCATAGTTCCATCGGCGCAAAGTCTTATTCGAAGTACCGCGAACGGCTGCTAAAACGTGGCATTGTGACCTCGGATGCCTACGGATATTTGTCTTTGACGTTGCCCCGTTTATTCTTTTTTATCCAAAGGATGAAAACGTTCGAGCAGCTATGATTGCGTCAATCATGAGTTTTCGATGAAACATTCCGTCATTGATATATACTTTTCTTGGAGGTTTTCTTATGGAAAAAGTTGCCTTACGTGATTTTGCCTCGTTCACCTATCTTTCGGGGCTGACTCTCAGTGAAAACGCCGATCGTTTGTATTTCGTCGCCAAAAACGCCGATTGGGAGAAAGACGCATACCGTTCCTCGCTTTATCAAGTCGAAAACGGAAAAGCCAAGGTGATCCTTCCTCTCTTTGCCGAGCTCTATCTCGAAGAAGGAGAGAAGGTGCTATATCTAGGCAAAAACGAGGATGAAAAAGACAAGCAATCCCATTTCTTCCGTTATGACTTAAAAACCGGAGAGAGCAAACCCGCTTTCGATTTGAAATGCGCCGTCAGCGAAATCAAGCGCGTCAAACGGGGCTTGTATCTGGTTTCGACTTCCTTGGATTTGGATCACCCCAAAGCCCATCTCAAAGGCGAAGAAACCAAAGAAGAGGATTATATCGTTCTGACCGAATCGCCCTTCTATTTCAATGGGCGCGGCTTTATCGATCGGAAACGCATCGCCTTATATCTCTTCGATGAAAAGAGCGGCACCCTCACCCCGGTCTTGGAAAGTTCACTCCGTCTAGCTTGTTACGAGCTCACCGACAAAGGCGTCTATTTCGCCGCGGACAAAGGCAAACCCAAAGAAACCTATTTCCACGATTTATATTTCTTCGATTTTAGTAAGAAGAAAGCCAATCGCATTCTCTCCACCGGACTCAATGTCTATGGGCTCAAGTGGTGGAAGAACAAACTCGTCGTTTGGGGGAGCGATTGCCAAACTTATGGCCTTAACGAAAACCCCAAGTTTTATTCCTTTGCCCCCAAGGCCTTACGTTTAGTCCCGCTTGCCGAAAATGACGATAACTGCGGCTCCTGGGTGGGCAGCGATATCCATATGGGGGACGGAAAAGTCTGGAAAGAAGATGGCGAGACCCTCTATTACCTCACGACCGAACGCAATCGCTCCGTGATCCGTGCCATCGATCCCTTTGGCCGCATTTCCACCGTGGCCGATGAAGAAGGGGCCATCGTCGATTTCGATGTCAGCAAAGGCACGCTTTATGTCTTAGCCGATTATGGTATGAAGGGCACCGAGCTTTATCGCTACGAAAAGCAAAAACCCGTCAAAATCACTTCCATCAACGATAAGGCGATCAAAGGCAAATACATCGCCAAACCCCGCAAAATCAAGGTCAATAGCTGCGGTTATGATATCGATGGTTGGATTTTGGCACCGATGGATTACGATGCGAAAAAGAAATACCCGGCCATCTTGGATATCCATGGCGGACCCAAAACCGTCTATGGGGAAACCTATTACCATGAGATGCAACTATGGGCCTCCATGGGCTATTTCGTGATGTTTGCCAATCCCTATGGCGGGGATGGCCGCGGCGACCGCTTCTCCGATTTACGGGGCAAGTATGGATCCATCGATTACCAAAACCTCATGGATTTCGTCGATGCCGTGCTAGAACGTTATCCCGCGATTGACCGTCGCTATATCGGCGTGACCGGGGGCTCCTATGGTGGCTTCATGACCAACTGGATCGTCACCCACACCAAACGCTTTGCCTGCGCCGCGACCCAACGCTCCATCTCCAACTGGATTTCCATGGCGGGATGCTCAGATATCGGCTATGCCTTCGCCGAGGATCAATGCGGTGGCAAGCTCTTCGCCGATGAAGCCGAAACCTTATGGGAACATAGTCCCCTTAAGTTTGCCGGAAAACTCTCCACGCCCTTGCTCATCATCCATTCTAACGAAGACTATCGCTGCCCCTTGGAACAAGGGCTGCAGATGTATAGCGCCGCCTTGGAGCGCAAAGTCGATGCCAAGATGGTCATCTTCAAAGGGGAGAACCACGAACTCTCCCGGTCGGGGAAACCCTCCCACCGGCAACGCCGTCTTGAGGAAATCACCAACTGGTTTGAGAAATATCTAAAGCCGAAAACCAAGAAATAAGAAAGGGGCTGTAACAAAACCTCCCGTTAGTTAGGAGGTGGGGTTACGCCCCTTTTGAAATACAGAAAACGCCCAAGGAATCGAACCTCGGGCGCTTTTCCTTTAAAATGCTCTTGTTCACGGAGGCATTTTTCTATGCCTG
>JAFTDF010000022.1 GCA_017454295.1 Bacilli bacterium | reverse complement strand
GATGGTGTAGTCGATTTGTGTTGAAGCATCTGCAGGGCCATTGAAACCAACTGCAACTAACCTATTTTCGCTAGTGTTATTAGCTTGACCATTGACTTGAGCTTGTACTTGAAACCAGGCGAAAGCACTAGAACTTACTTAAGAACAGTAAACCTAGCACCCTTTGCCATCAATTCGGCAGGCTTTGGTTTCACTGTAGGAGTGGAGACCGACATCGCTAGGTTCTAAGGTGACGGTGCCATCTTCTAATACGAAGCAGGGGATGCCGATATCGCCTTCTTCCTTATAGGGGATGAAGACGGGGTTATGGTCTCTTAGATCCATGAACTCATGCATATAGGAGACATTAGCCCCAATATCGATGAAGACGAATTGATCGTTTCCTTCGATTTGGGGGAATAGATAGGAGCAATAGGGGCAAGAAGGCATTCCGTAGATTTTAATCATAGTGGTAGATAGATCCTTTCTCCGTAAGGATAGAGGCGGAGAGGGAATCCGCCAAGGGATATGATTCATAAGCGGTTAGAAGGCACGCTTATAGTGCATCGTAAAAACATGCATCCCGTGCGCCTTTTTCACGGAAAATAGGTTTTCTATACGCGGTTTTTACACCTTTTTAATGGTTTTTGGCTTCATGATCCCTATGGTAAAATCTACCTATTGAGGTAACGCCTATGAAAAAGACCAAAGTCGGATTCCTATCCCTGTGCAGTTTGCTGTTGCTCGCTTCTTGCGGTCCATCTTATCAGGTGAGTTCGCAGACGGAGGAACGCAATCCCCAAATTGTCACGATCTATAACCTATATCTCGCCCGTGGTGGCACCCAAACCTACGAAGAGTGGTTGGCCTCGATCCGCGGGGAGGATGGCGAACCCGGTCAGGATGGGAATGGGATTCTATCTGGCTTTGATGTCCCCTCACCATCTCTAGGCAAGAACAAGGATATCTATTTGAATGTCACCACTTGGGATATCTACGTCAAAGAGGGCAATACCTGGGTGATCCATGGCAATATCAAAGGCGGTCAAGGCGATAAAGGTGCCCAAGGGGACCACGGTTTGAACTACTCCGAGGAGAATCCCCAGGGTTTGTCTTTCTATTTGCTCGATGATGGCAATTACCTCGTTGGTGCGGGCTATTCCACGAAACTGAGCGATGTCGTTATTCCCGATACCTACGGTGGCAAGAAAGTGGTGGGCGTTATGGATAACGGATTCCAAGGATCGACTATGAGTTCTTTGACCGTCGGTCCGAATTTAAAGACGATTGGCCCCGTTGGGTTCTCTTGCAAGAACCTCAAATCCGTTTATTACAACGGAACCATCGAGGAATTCCTCCAAATCGAAACCAGCAACACGTATGCTGGCAGTTGGTCGAATCTTTTGCAAAGCGGTTCCACCTTATATTTGCTTGATCCGAACGGGACCGTTGAACACAAGGGAAAACGTTATTCCGTTTTGGAAACCTTACGGATTCCCGAAGGAATGACCACCTTGCCTTCTTTGGTGATGGCGGGATGTTCCAGTTTAAAGGAGCTAATCATTCCTAGTTCGGTTACCACGATTGAGGACCGCGCCTTCTTAAATTGCGAGAACCTTGAGACTATCGTGTTCGAGGATCCTACGACCTTAACGAGTCTGGGCTCCGCTGCATTTTCGTCAAATTGTAAGATGGAACACATCTACGTCGGCTCATCGAAAGAGGCGGCACTGGCCTTTACGCCGGGGAAATATTTTTACTTCGACTATGAGACCTATGATCCGGCGACATCAACGGTGAAGGCCTACAAAAACCGTTACAACCTTTATTACTCGAATCCGACTTCCGGAAAGGTCAGTTATGATGGGAAGAAGTACGATGTACTAGAGTCTTTGACGATTTCCCAGGGGATGACTGTCGTGCCCGATTATATGCTTCGTGGTTGCAAGAGTTTGAAGGAATTGACGATTCCTTCCCACGTGACGGGACTCGGCGAATATGCATTCGGAGGTTGCCCCAATCTGGAATCGCTTGTCTTCGAATCCGCTTCTTCGCTAACCACCATCGGCAAGAATTGCTTTGAGAAATGCGACAAACTGCCCGAAGTGGTGATCCCCGAATCGGTGGTAAGCGTCGGTGTACAAGCTTTCTCTGAATGCGATGCAATGGAGCGCTTTATCACACCGTCGTTATATGCGAAGGGGAGTACCTATCCGATGTTCGGCTCATTATTCAACGGGTATTATTATTCCTCTGCCGACAATTATATGAATACTTACCCCGCCAGCTTACGTTATATAAGCACCACGGCTAACCGGATTGACGACAACGCCTTTGCCACCAAGGAACCCGATGGTATCGAGACTTTAGAGATCACCAATGCGGTGACCTATATCGGCGCCAATGCGCTTTCTAACTGCACTTCACTCCAGGAGATTATCTTCCATGGCACGGAGACGGAGTGGAATTCCATTGTCAAAGCCGATGGTTGGCTGGGTAATATCTCGATGCCGAATGTCCGCTTCGTGGACTAAGACAACGAGGCAAAGAAAAAGGCAGGAGACGCATCTACCTGCCTTTGTCCGGAGCAACGAGAGCATCCGGCCTGTCGTGAGAATATTAGGCTTTTAATCCCGCTAAAACAAGGCCGTTTGAGTCGCTTGTTATAGTGAAAGAACATCACGCCAGTTTTGGGGAGGCCCATCTTTATCGCAAGTACAATGCGGGTGCTATTCGTTTTTGATGTTTTTGGTTTATGATAATTGTTTGATATGGCTACCTTACCTCCTTTTGAAGCAGAAATCCTAGGCAACGCCTCCTTGAAAGAGGAAGCGCTCGTTCCTTTTGGCTTTGCCAAAGAGGCATGGGGTTATGTCTATCATGCCCCTTTAAGCGTCAATGGCTTCTCCGCGACGATTCTCATCCAAGACGGGATTTTATCCGGGCAAGTCATCGAAGATGATCTAGGGGAGGAATATACCTCTTTCCGGGGCGATGTGGGCACGGGCTTTGCCTATCATGTCGGCGAAGCCTATAAGGAATTACTGCTTCGCATCAAAGCGAGTTGCTATAACGATGTTTCCCAAGGCGGAGAACAAGCTAGAAGAGTCCGGAAATATATCGCCTCTACCTATCAAGTGGAACGGGAATATTTATGGGAGGATTCTTCCTTCTATGTATTCCGTCATAACGACACCAAGAAGTGGTTTGGGATCATCATGAATATCGAGATTGGCAAACTCAAAGGCCAAGGCAAGGCCATCGTCGATGTCTTAAATGTGAAGATTGATCCCGATGATATCTTTAAGCTCTTAGGCATTAAGGGTATTTATTCCGCCTACCACATGAATAAGAAGAACTGGATCAGCGTGGTCCTCAACGACGAAGTGGTGGATCAGGTGGTGTTTTCCTTAATTGATCGCAGCTTTGCATTAACGGATAAGAAATAAGATTCCTGCTATTCGAGGCAAAAACACCAATTTCTTTTCAAATAATTCTACGTTAAACCAAAACTCTCGTTTCAATGAAGGGCAATTTACTTTGCGCATCTCAAAAAACTTGCTACGAGGAAAATCGACAAGATAAATTGATAAATGCTTAAGAAAGAACCGACCAACTTCCAGTCGCTTTCGTCCAACCAGGATAAACACCATTTCCGTAAGTTGATAACGAATAGAGGTTGTTGGCCCCCTTGTCACTGATACTTAGGTCGTTGGTCAGATTCCAAACGTCGTTAGAGAAAGTGATTGGGTTTCCATGATCCGGTTTGATGCGGGCAAATAAGATGTGCGTGTATGCGGCTAAAGGCAGGCGGAAGTAATAATATCCACTGGCGTTGACGCCATCGCTCTCGATCCAATAATCGTATTCGGAGTCATTATTGTTCTTGTCCATCGCAAAGACACAAACGATGGCATTGTCGTTATTCCAATCACCGGAGTTATCGCTTGGCGTCCCATCGAGGAAGATCGTATCTTGTTTCCAACCCGCCGAACCGATGTCTTGGTTGATGTCTGCCGATTTGACAAAGCTTGCATAAGTAAACGCACTTGCAGTAGCAACGGCAAGGGAGGCAAGAATCAAGGATGTTGCTAAGAATAGAGTTCGCTTTTTCATTGTTCCACCTCTCATTGTTGCACGATGGACACCGTGAAGTTGAGTAGCCCTGAAATGTTGTAAGGCATGTCGCTTAACGATGCGCTGTAGAGATAATCCACCAGAATATATAGATACACGGATCCACTGGTTTTGGCTGGGATGACGGTTGTGGCCGTTTGAGCAAATGTTCCTAGGCTATAACAATTTTCTCTCATATAGTGATAGACATCATTTTCCGCATAAGTGGTGCTATCCTCGGTATGAAGGTCGTCGTAGCTCTTGGTGGTGGCGAAAACCGAGAAGCCGACATAAGGCGTTAAGGTATTGGTACGAGGCGTGACTTTAAGCTTGATGGCGGCGTTGTTATTGGCGGCAAGTTTGACTTCGAGGACAAGGCTGGTTTTTTGGTCTTTGATCGCGTTTTGGCTATCAATTGCATTTTTATCCAAACCATTTAGTTTGAAGAAGTCGTTAATCGCGAATTCGCTGATGGTTAACGTGGATCCTTTTACCACAAAAGTATAGGTGCCGCTCTTCGTAAACTTGATGATGCCGGTATTCTTGCTCTCGCCGTCTTTTTCAAGGATTACGTCACTAACGATGCCGGGAGTCAAGCTAATGGAGGTGTAGAGGACATCGTGGGCATTCATGTAGGAACGGACATAATAGTAAAGCGGTGTTTCGTTTTCTATGACGATGTTGAACCCTTCGTAGGTGCCTTTGTCTTCACTCTTGGTGAGCATCTTGATGTAGTTGTCGTAGCCGTCGGTATTACCACTGGTCGTGGTGGGCATGATATAGAAGCCATTTCCTTTGTAAGGAACTTTGGCAATCGCAATTTCCGAAGAAGCGGTTAGATAGAAGGTGAAGCGGCCATTATCAACGTTGATCTTGATGTTGCCACTTTCGCTGGTTAAATAGGCAGCGGTTTTTCCATTGTCGCCGCTGGTGAGGTTGGCATAGACATAGTCACCATCGGGAAGGCTTAGGTTGGTAGAACCGGAAATGGTGATTTTGACCCAAGTGTTCTTGGCAATCTTGACGCCACGCTCAAAGATGAAGAAATTCTGTGTTAGATCGCCAATGCCCATCGTGCCTTGGGGAGTCCAAGTGGATCCACTGTTAGTCGAGGTATAAATCGTAGCGGTTCCGATGTTGTGGACGATTTTATCGAACCATCCTATGGTGCAGTTTTGACCGGCGTTGTTTTCGTAGATGAAGAGATAGTCCGTATCGGCATCTACGGTGATGTTCTTTACGGTCGAATGGCTTCCACTAAACGGAGTAATGCCGTTATCGATGGCAAAGACCAGGCCCTCGTGTAGCGTGACTTTGTAGAAGAAATCCGTGAGATAGTAGACGCTACTGGATCCGGCCTCGAACAGATCGATGCGGGTAGATGCATCCGTCCAAACGGTGACATGGATGCCGGTCCAATACGAATTGGGATCATTGCGATTCCCGGAGGCGCGAGCGTCAATATAAACCGTTTTGTAGTCTTCTGAGGAGCTGGTGTACTTAACATAAAGATGATAAGAACCTTCGGAGAACGTCAGACCATCAACGGCATTTGTACCAATGACGAACCTTTCATTGTTGGCACAAGTAGCCGCGGTGTAATAAGAAGCGGTGGCGCCAGAATAGAAGCGGTAGCCTACTCCAGTTGTGCCGTTTCCAAAATAGAAGTAGCCATCATCATAATCCCCGGTGGGCCTATATGGTTCGATCCCGAATGAGTATCCCGTTTCTACTATATTAGTCGTGATTTGCGTGCTATCAAGGAAATAGACGCCATGGAGAATGACGGGGTAGATTGCTTCAGCCCAACGGCCGGTCCAGTTATTGTTGTTGTCTTGCTCGCCGGTTACGACAAAGAACCAGTTGGGTTGTCCTTGGTTCTCCCCCGTACCTAAGGTCAAGTTTGCGGTTTGGGAAGCAGGATCGCTGCTGCCTGCTCCTGGGCCTTTATCGAAGATAATATGATCATAGATTGATGGAATTGTAATGTACCAAACATATTCGATCGGCACATTTTCGTGACGTGTTATCGTCGAATCCGGCTGGGTCATTGCTGTTCCAGGCCATGCTGAATACTGGATGCCATAACTCTTGACGTAATAGTTGCTGCTCCAAATATATGCGGTCGGAACTTTCCCACCTCCGGTGAAGGTGTTGGTGTTATCGAAATAGTAGTAGGTCCTATCGGCGCTAGGCATGGTTGCGCGGTAAATCTTCCAACTCGTGTTGGATCCCGAACAGTTGCTGTCCTCGACGCCATATAAGAGGTCTTTCCCAGCCGTATAAGTGAACGGGCTGGTGTAATTCCAAAGGTTTGATGTATTGTCATCCGGCCCAGCGTTAATGTTAATGTTGCCATCCTTGGTGGAATCGTAACGGCAGAACTGCATTCCATCCCATGTGGAGATGGTGGAGTTCCCTGGAACGGTTACGCTAAAGAGCGTTCTTGGAGAAGTTTCGACTGTCGTGAAGTCGCTGAATTTGACCCACCATCTGTAGTAGGGCGCGGAGGAGGTATAAAAGTAAGCAGCGGTATAAGTGGTCTTGCCTTCGGGAGAAGCCAGCCACGCATCACTGGGGACGTAATAGATAACATCTCCTTGTTCAAATTTGGTTTTGAGTTCCCACTTAGCATGCAAAGTGGTGTCGGAAGTGAGATTCCATGTATTGGCAGAGCTGCCGTCTTGATTATAGTATTTGGTTCCTGCTCCATCCGCTCCGGTGTAATATCCGCGGAAGACATAGCCATCCGCAGTCGGAACGGTAATGGAACGCATTGCGGAGTTAAATGTGGCAGTAGTTGAGGTATCGCCGTTTGTTAGAACCGTGACTCCATTTTTGCTCGGATCCAAAGTGACGGTATAGGTGTTATATTCCCAAAGGGCATAAAGCGTGAATGTTCCATTATGACTTGGAGTGGGGGTTGGCGTGACGAGAGAATCCCCATCGTCGTAAGCTTTGGATCCTTCGCTACTGGTGGCCCATCCGACGAAATGCATTCCAGTGGGGGCCGTAATGCTTAGCGATTCAAAAGCCGTGAGGGCTTTAGAGGTGTTGTAGACGAATCCGGATTGAGAGCCGTTAGACCCTCCACCGTCGTTCTTGTCAAAGGCAACGCTGTATTCGTTATATGCCCAAACGGCATATAAATCGAAATAGCCATTGAGTGCCGTCGTTAGGTTACGTACTGATTGCCCATCGGAGTAATCGGTGCCTTCACCATTGCTTTGAGTGTTCCATTTCACGAAATGCATGCCGGTGTTGGCAAAACTTAAAGAGTCAAAGGAGGTGAGAGCTTGGGCAGCGGCATCATAAGTAAAGGTCTGAGTGGTTGGCCCGCCGGTTCCACCGTTCGAATAGAAACGAACTTTATAATCGTTCGCAATCCATTGTGCATAAAGCGTGATAGATGCTTCTTCCCTATCCCAATTTACCTGAGAGAATGACCCGGCTGGTGCGAAATACCGTTTCGATAGAGTCGATCCACCGTTAGAACTGTACCAATAACCGCCAAAGTGATATCCGGCTTTCACCAACGCGGTTGCCCCTAGAGAGGATGGGACAGAACCATAGTTAACGTCGATTGAGTTAGGAACGCTTCCGCTGTCATTTCCGTTTCCATTAAACGTAATTCTCGTTGTTTTGATTGTCCATTTCGCATAGAGCACAGTGACATCGGTTTCAACCCAAGACTTTGTGGAAGTGAGATCGTCGTTGTAATACTGGGTGACCAAGGTGGTTCCACTATTGGAACTAGTCCAATAACCCCCAAACGTATAACCGGTTCGAGTGGGAATGGTCAAAGCGGCACTTGAGGTATTGGTTCCTGGCATTGCGGCATCGTAAGTTGCGGTGATGCTTTGGCTGGCCGGAGTTCCGTCATTCCCGTTCAACGTGACCGAATAGGTATTGGCGGTCCAAAGGGCATGCAGCGTATCGCCGGCAACATTCCAAGCGTTTGCGGGGGTGCCGTTTGCGTTAAATATCTTTGTTCCCGATCCGCTAGTTCCGGTGAAGTAGCCACCAAAGGTGTAACCGGTTTTGCTGGGAGCGGTGATGTTTCCACTAGCAACGGCATGCCAAATTAATGTGAAGTTTTGAGTGCTTGTGTTATCGACAGAATAGCCATCCAAGCTGACGGTGCGTGACCACTTAGCATAGAGAGTTGTCGTGCCATCGATGAGGTAGTGGTCGATATTGGAGGTGCCATCGGCTTTGATATACATAGAGCCGCCACCGCCCGCCACGGTCCAATAACCACCAAAGGTATAGCCGGAACGAACAGGTTTGTTTGCGGCGATGGAAGGGAGGGCATCATTATAGGTCGCAGTAACAGAGTCAGCCCCAGGCGTAAGTGCATCCGCATCTTCATTATTTAAGGTAACGGTATATTTATTAGCGGTCCATTTCGCATAGAGTTTGAGCGTGATTCCATCATAGAAAGTGGTGGTGACCGCGCTGGAGGTCAGGTTGCCGTTGGTGTCGATGTATTGGGTGCCGTTTCCATTCTCTTCGGTGTAATAACCGCCAAAGGTGTAACCGGTTTTTCTCGGAACATCGATTGGGTTGGAAGAAGGAGACATCTGGTTGCTGACCGCTTCTGCTGAATAGTTGAGGTAGTAGCCGGTGTTATATTTTTCATAGATCGATGTGGCGCCGGCGCTAGTCGCACTGTCGTTATCGAGTTGGATTTCATAAACCCCTAATGTCCATTTGGCATAAAGCTTCAGGGTGCCGGAATTTTGATGGAAAGTGGTGGTGACCGCGCTGGAGGTTAGTTTGCCGTTTTCATCGATGTATTTGGTTCCGCTTCCGCCATCCACGGTCCAATAGCCGCCGAAAACATAGCCGTTTTTTGTTGGCTTTGTAATTGGGTTGGAAGATGCCGTCATTTGCTGGGAGGAAGCGGCGCTATCTAGATAGTAACCGACTCCATATTTTTCGTAGATTGAAGTGGTGCCGGCGCTAGTCGCACTGTCGTTATCGAGAACGATTGTATAGATGTCGGCCACCCACTCAGCAAAGAGGGTGGTATTCGCATTGAAGGCTGCCGGAGTAGCGTCAACGGCATAATGGGTTCCATTTCCATCGTCCGCCGTATTCCAACCATTAAAGACATAGCCGTTTTTATACAATGAACCCGTGTTGCCTTTCACGGTGATTCCGGTTCCGAAATCGATATTCGAGTGGCTGGTAGGAACGCTTCCTCCGGTGGCTTCGTTAGCGTTATAGATTACGTTATAAGTTTGTTTCCATTGGGCATAGATGTGATAAACACCGTTTACAGTAGCAGTTAGATTTCGAACCGACTGGCCATCGGTATAGGAGGTTCCGGTTCCGTCAGCATTTGCTGTCCATTCATCAAATACCCAGCCAGATTTCTCGAAGTTAGCCGTATTGAACAAGGTGGCTGTGGAAGTTAGCGCAGCTGCTGCTGCATCATAGGTAAAATCTTGATCGACGGTTACATCGGAATCATGGTTGCTATGGAACCGAACTGTATAGGTGTTTGCCGTCCAGTGAGCGTAGATGTTGTGGTTTCCCGCTGTAGTGATGAGAGTGGAACCGGTGATTTCGCTCCCACCGGTTGCCGCATCGTACCAACCAGCAAAGGTCCAACCTGTATAGGAAGGATTCGAGGATGGCAAAGTGTAATTTGTGTTGTAAGTTTGGTTTGTTTTAGTCTCGATTAGCGAAGAGGTAGAGGTTGCGTCGTTTGGATAGTTTCCGTAGAAAGACACACTATATTTGTTGGCGGTCCATTTAGCATATAGATTCAAAGTTCCTGAAGCGGCGGAGAAATCGGAAACAGTTAAAGGGCCTCCATCAGCATATGCGACCGAACCGTCTTCCGAAGTTGCCCACCCAGCAAAGGTGTATCCTCCCTTGGTGTAGGTGTTGGTTCGGAGGGTGTCCCAGCCAGATGCCCCATAGGTCAAAGAGGAATCGGACATGGCAGAGCCGGATCCACCGTTGGCGTTGTATTTAACCGTTAGAGTATTGGCTGCAAACGAAGCCGTGTAGCTTATCTTGGAATCAGGGGCGAGATTAGACAAAGAGCGGGAAGCGTTCGTGTTATTGTCATCCCATTTTGCAAAGTGATAACCAGAATTGGCAGTGGCTGAAATAGTGGATGAACCGCCTATAGTTATGTCTCCCCCACCAGAAACTGTTCCATTGCTCCCTGCACTGACAGTCAAAGTGAAGGTGTGGCTGCCCCAGGATCCTCCCGATGTAGTCTGCCCTTCAGGCGCAGACGGTAAGGTGAAGCACTTTTTAGAGTCAGAGGGCTTGGATTGATTCTCGGTTTGATTCCATCGGCTCGACCATTGATTTGACCCATTGGGGTCCATCCTACAGAAAATAATATTGTTCCAATAACCTTCAGGAAGCGTAGCGATATAATACTGAGAGGTTCCAACCCTTGTTAGATTTATCCACGAATTTGCGGAAGGGCCATTACATAGATTTGCGGATAGGCGTGCTCCGTCAGCTGCCCAATTATTAGTTGGGTCTTTGACATAATAAGTTCCGCTTAAAAACGACCCTGTTGACCAAGAACCGGTTTTGCTCTTATCTCCGCCGTTTCCATCAAATGTGAATACGTTTTTACTTGTTGCAAAAGATTGATCGGTAGTCTGGTTCCACCAAGTCGAATCTATTTTCTCAGCTCGATAGAAAATGCAATTAGTCCAGTTTCCATCGGGCAAATCGACCCAAAGATAGTTATTATCGCCGGTTGTCATGGCCTTTTTCGCAGTAGTGCTCCCGTTCCAAACGTAAATGAAAGGATTGGTCCACCAGGATGATACGGCGGAATACTCGACGAAAACCCTGGTGCCGCCACTGAATGTTGCCCTCTTTGGCCCATGCCCGGGCATTTTTGGGGTGTTAGAACGAATCGTGCTGACTTGTTCTTCTTCGACTTCTTCCACAAACGACCCAACGGTCTCCAACCATGCTGTTCTTCCGGATGTGGTGTCGTAATCGAGCCATACTTTGTATGAAACACTTGAACCAGAAACAACTTTTACGTCACCAGATTCATTAATTTCGGTTTTAGAATTACCGGATGTGGTTATTGGTAGCGTTTCATAAGTGGTGTGGCCATCGGAAAAACCATAATATTTGAAACGTAAAACATCATTCGCCGATAGAGTAATGTTGGAAGTGGAGTAGGCCCGCTTGACCCGATTGTCCCCTTCCTCATATTGGGTGAGTTTATAGACATAGCTCGAATCGGCGGCACTAAAAGAACCGTTGTGGCCTTTGATCACATAGTAACCAACGCCTTCATCGGGGATATCAAAGTTTTCGTCTTCTCCGGAGATATCGGTGTTAATACGTTCCGAAGTCCCGGTTCCCGCATCGTAGTGTTGGATGTTTTCCGTACTATAGTCAATTGCACCGCTTTCGTCGTTGGGCAAAACATTCTTGTATCCGGTGATTCCTTGGACCGTCAATTCTGGTGATCCGCTTTCTACTCCGCCGGGAAAACACTAATGGCCAAAAAGCGGGCTAAAACCCGCATAAAGAACGACACTTAGAATCAAGGATCTCTGAATCGGGAATCACTATAGATTTTCCAAGATCCGTTCGATTTCCCGCTGTTATCTTGATTCAAAACCGTGATTTCAAACGCGTTGCACTTTGCGTAGAAGTTTAAGTCGAGAGTCTGCGTCCAAAACCCCGTTCCAAACGGATCGTAGGTACTCCAGGTGGAAGGGTTGACGCGCAAGAAAACGAAACGGTCGTATTTTGCCGCTGGCCATTCGAACCAATAGATGTGATGGGTGCCATCCGCATCGAGTTTGTTTCCGACTGGAGTGATGGTGCCGTGATCGGAGTTGTCGCTTGATTTGAAATAGTACAAAGCAAAGCCGGGGCTATCATATTCCCATATTCCGGTTGGCCTTAGATATAAATAAGAGAGGGGGATCGTTTCGCTAATTGTTTGGTTTCTCTTAAATGAGGCATACGTTACCCCACCGATGGCACCCATTGCGATGGTAATGGAGGCCAACGCACCGATGGCAAGAATGTTTCGCTTTAAATTCATGCCTGCACCCCCTGTATTACAAACGATAAGGATCCTTGTGGACACTCTCTCATCACATACCAAGTCGAGTATTCCATGACGATATAAGCAAAGTATAACTTTGCTGGCTGATTTGCCGTGGTTGTAATCCCTTCGCTGGAATTGGAATCGGCATAATACCGCTCCCGTCCATAGACGTAGGGATCTTCTTGCTTTTCGTCGGTGATGTAATACTTCACGTCGATGAAAGTGGAGAATGGGTTGGTGGGTATGATACTCACCGCCAACGCTTGCTGGCTGACCGTGGAAAAGCACACTTCAAGAACGAAGGTCGTATTTTGGGCTTGAATGGTGGCGGAGGAACCGGATTTGGAAGAATCCAAATAGTTGAACGTGAAGAAATCTCCAACACCGGATGTCGTGACATCGAAGATTGTGTTGCCGCCGGATTCGTAGAGATAGATGTTGTAATAACCGGCCGCCAAACCTTGGACGAAATTCCCGCTCTTGGTGCCGACGGTAGGCGTGCCTTGCGGTGCGAAAGTTTCCTGTTCGTTATCCACATAGCTACGGATATAAATCTTGTTGGTTCCGTTGGTCACGTCTTCCGCGGTGACCTTGAAGAACTTGTAGGTGGCGATGTTAACTGCATCGGCCTCATAAATCTCGTGCATCTTCACGCCGCCTTCGAAGGAATCGCTGCTAGATCCGCTGGTTTTCATGATGTGATAGCCATTTCCCAATAATGGGACTTCGACCAAGGCGATATTCCCACCCGTGGTATAGAAGAAGATGTACCGTCCATCTCGTTTGATGGTGCATTTTGTACCGTCGCTGGTCGCGTGATAATCGCTGTCCAAGGTGGTTTTCTTCACCCCGTTCACCGTCAAATAGAATGTATCTCCCGCATTCAGTACGAGTCCAGTCTCTAAAACATAATCATTTGGGTTACTGTCAAGCCCCCACCAAATGGCGTAGCCCATCCGATGGTCGCCATCGGAAGCGGCAATATCGCTATCAACCGTGATGGCGGCGCTGCCTTCATCCAAATCGCTTTGCCAATTCCACTTGCGATTAGAGTAATCGACGGTGGAGGAGTGGACAACCAAGTAACCAGTACCATTCGTACTGATATCGGTAATGTTCGCTGTGCGGTCACTGCCCGTGGCGTTTGCGGCGTTTTCCACCAGGAAGCTTGCCCCGGATGGGAAGGATTTGATAAATAATTTGCTGCCAATGATTTGAGTAGCGGTTGTTTCGTTTTCAAGATATACCCCATCGACGGTAATCCATGATTTCAAATAAACGGTGCCCCAACCGACATTGCTAACGTCTAAGACCACCGAGGTATTCTGCACCCAATGGGCGTAATAAGTGTCTGCCTCATTGAGACTCGAAGGAACGGCTGTGACATGGTCGGTCCCAGTCGTGGCTTCGAACCAACCCACGAAGGTATAGCCGTCTCTTGTGGCCGTATAACCGGATAAGCTTTCCGGAGTATCGTAATAATGGGTGAAGGAAGAGCTGCTTGGCGTGCCGCCGTTGCCATTTAAGGTGATGGTGTGGCCATCAGGAGACCAAACGGCATAAAGATTAAAGATCGCTCCTTGCGTGTTCGCTAGGTTAGTAACGCTTTGTTCGTCGTTGTACACCTCTGCTCCATCGGAAGTAGTGGCCCAGCCCGCAAAGGAATAGCCGGTTCTGGTGAACGCATTCGCGGTGAGGGTTTTTGCGGTGCCGTAGGTGTGAGTGGAGTTGGACATACTGTCTGATCCACCGTTCGCATTGTATTTTACTTCGTAGGTAATCGCGGTCCACTTCGCATAGAGGGTGGTCACACTGGTTTCCGCCCAATTCCTGGTGGAGGAAAGCGTGCTATTGGAATAGGTGTAATACTGGGTTCCGCCCCCGTTTTTCGCTGTGAAATAACCGCCGAAAAGATAACCGGTTTTGGTCGGTGCGCTTAATGCGCCTCCACCTTTTACGGTTAACGGCATTGCCGAATCATAAGTAGCGACGATGGTTTTATTGGTCGATCCACCATCGTTATCCAAGGTAACATCGGTGGAAATCGCCTGCCATTTGGCATACAGATCCAATGTTCCGTTATTTGCCGGGACGTAGTCATCGCTCGGGGTGGATAAAGAAGCCCCGTTGTTTATGGCTTTCGCGCCGTCGCTGGTATAAGCCCATCCAAGGAAGGAATAACCCGTTTTGCTCCACGATAAACTGGCAATCGTGCTTAATGTTTTGCCGGTTCCATAGGTGAAGGTGCCATCTTGGGTAGAAGTCGTTCCCGAACCATCGTTTTTGTTAAACCTCACGGAATAGGTGATTGGTGTCCAAATCGCATAAAGGGTCGTATTGTTGTCGAAATTATGCTCATCGCCGGGCAAATAATCGGTGCCGCTGCCATCGTCCTTAGTGTCCCAATGGTCAAATATATATCCGATTTTGACCAAGGTGCCGATATCGGCAACGGTGACGTTATCGCCCGAAGCCGTTTCCTCGCTATCGGAGGGAGCGGTTCCACCGGTGTTACCGTTTCCGTCATAATGAACCACATAAACGGCCCTCCAATAGGCATAGAGCGTTTTCGTCGCGTCTTCGAAATCCCATGCCTTTGCCGAAGAGCCATCCGCGTTGTAATACTTCGTCCCGGACCCACCGGTTCCTGTGTAATAACCGCTGAATGTGTAGCCGCTTCTTGTCGGCATGGTTGCGGATGGCATTGCCGCATCATAAGATGCCGTTACCGAGTCGCTCCCTCCGGATCCGCTTTGTTGGTTTAAAGTAACAGCGGTAGTCAAATAGCCAAAAGATATAGACGAAAGATTGCCTGATTTGAAACTATCATCATGAGGATTTGTCTCTTCCCATATATCTTTCCAAAGACTGAATGTGTACAAACCAGTTTTCTTGATTTTGATATACTTCTCAGAATCGCTTAAGGCGAAATAGTTTGAAGAGAGGTTGGAGTTATAACTGGCGTATTTGCCGCTTCCGTTCTTTGTGCCATAGATTTTCACGGTATCATCTTTATGAAGCAGGAAAGAAGATAACTCTAGATAACCGGTGGATGCATTTCTAGAGAAAGCAAAAGTGCTCGTGGATTCGGTGTATGAAGAACGGCTTCCATTTCTGGTGTTGTTAATTGAACCAATCAAAACCGGCATTGTCATCCCGTCTATGACAACCTTGTTTTCTGAGGAATTGTAATAAATGTTGTAATAACCAGTGGTGGAAACAACGATGTTACCATTCGTTTGATAAGTCAAATCGCCACTAGAGATGTCTGTGCCATAGATTTTAAAACCGGTCGCAACCGTGTCTCCAACTTGTCGCCCGTTTGTATATTTATAGAGATTTCCGCCTTGCCAAAGGCCATTAAAAGTTGTCCATCCAACCGTGCCAGACCATCTCCCCATACCCCAATAATTGTCATTGTTATTTACATAGTAATCGTGAGCTCCGTCGGCAGTGATATCACCGTTTCCTCCACCCCAGTTTTCCCAAGTCCAGTTATTATAATAATCATAATAAGCAGGCCTGAAACTCGAATAAGCGCCTGAATTCTTCAGAGAACTCCATCCATACCAAGTTTCCGCATTTCCGTTGACATATTTGATTTGAAAAACATCACCTGCAGTTAGGTAAACTCCAAAAAGGGCACCGGCGTTGTTGCCTCCGCCATTTCTCATCCTTAATCCCGTTTCGGTTGACCAATCAGTTCCGCTTTCGAAAGAACCACTTCCGACCAAATAATAATTGGAATTGTCGTGTTCTGCTCTTTTCGGTCCACTATCGGGCTTTTTCGCTTCGGAAGGTCCGCTACCTAAAGAGGGCTTGGCTTGCCCTTTTGAAGGCTGCTGCTTTTGGTCTATCTCTTCCATCAAATTAGCAGGAGTTGGGTTGTCGGGTGTGGAAGAAGAGGTCTTGATTAAACCGATGGTTCCCTCGTTTCTTTTGCTGCCGGTGGTGTCTTCATAGGTCTCATTGAACCAAATGGTATATGTGCCGGTAGACGAGAACTTTAGGGCATTCGATTCAATGGAGGCGTAAGAAGAGGCGCTGGAATCCAGGCTTAGGGTAACGAAACCGTCTTTGGTGGATGTCTTTCCGCCGCTTTCCACGAAATAATGACGGCGAATCTGAATTTTTTCATTCACCGCTTTGATCGAAACCCCTTCGAGATAAAAGGTTTTATCCGTCAGTTTGCCTTTCGCGGTCAGTTTCCTCGAAGCGTTGTATTTCCCGGCCAATTCTTCTTTTTGAGCGCTTGTTTTCCCAGAATGTTCTTGCAGGGATCCTACCCAAGTGGCATCCCCGGTGATGTAATAACCAACTCCGCCTGCCGGGGTGTCGAAATCTTCCGCCAGTTCCCCGACGCTATAATTGTCCACCGGGCGGGTTCCAGACGAGGTGTAAGAGATGGATGTCCCATGGTTATAATCCACGGTAGTCGAGTTCACATCATCATAGGAAAATTTGCTTCCGGTCACACTTACGATGGAGAGGTCCGTGTTCCCCGCAGTCACTTCGCCGGGAACACACCAGTTACACCAAAGGGCTGCCTGATTCTTTTGCTTTCTAGCAAAGCTAGCATGAATAGAAAAGTGCTTGGGAATCTTTTGGTTTTTAGAAGAAAGCGAATGACACACGAATCTTACTTAGTGTGATTCACGATGAGTGAAACAACGCGTATTGCTCACCTTGTTTTTTGGCTCAAAAACAGCTCTCGAAAAACAGCGAAAACAGGCTCGGATTTTGGCTTGGGTTTTAGTTGGAAACCGCGCTGTTTTTCGAGGCAAAATCATATCTAAAATTGAGGGTAAAATGGTCCACAAAGCTATTGAGGCACGAAATTTGTTGTTCCCCTATTAGGGGGAATGGATTACAATGTAAGGGCTTTCATAAAGAAAAACCTGCACATACGACTATGAAACTATTCAAGTTCTTGAAGAAGAGCAAAAGAATCATGGTGATCATGGCGACCGGCCTGGTCACTTTAAGCGCTCTTGTTGCCACGACCGTTTCCACCATGGCGTGGTTCTCCCATTTAAATCCGTCTCTTACCGGCGGAGTGGAAAGCGGCACAACCGATATCAACGCCACTGGAGTCAAGACTTACAAGTTCAGCAGCCAAGACGGTGCGGATTATGAAGCGATGCATGATTATTCGGAGGCAACGGATAATTTTGACCAAGATACTATCTCTTATACCCTGGATGCTCCAAGCAGTGCCGGCTATTACCTATTAGGCGATTCAACCTGGGCCTTAACGAACGGCAAGACCTCGGCGGATGAGTGGAAATACGCCGGCGGTCAAAGAATGACCGATTCTGGTGGTAAGAACAAAGCTTACTTAGATGGCATTGATCTCTACAACAACGAGGAACTCCGCGTCAAGAAGTATTCTTTTGCCAACTCGTCAACTGTTAATGACTGGGTTACTGTCACAATCGATTCCTCTTACAGTTCGTTGGCAACCATCGCTGGTAATAACATCCAAATTCACCAGGATGGTAACTACGACATCATCCTCAATAGCGATACCAACAAAATTGCTTTGGTTCGCAATGGCAACGCATCGGCATCGAAGCCATCCCTCGTCGAGGAAGTGGCGCTGGAAGAAGAGCCTGCCGCAATTCAAAAGAGCGGCAACTCTGTCGGCAAAATGCCGGGGCAGGGACCGAAACGCTCTACCACCGTAGACGGTGCTTCTTATAGTTCTCAGTACATTTATCTTTACCTAGGTGGTGTCGGTGATGACGGAAACAACTGGTCCTCTTCCGATGCAAAGATTTTTGCGCACATTTGGGACGACTCTTCGCATACCGCCGATGTTTCGGTAACCTGGCTGTCTGGGTCTGGAAGATATGCGGTATGGCGTACATCGATTTCGTCTATAACTTCGTGGACCCCAACAAAAATCGAATTTGTAAGAACGTCTAGTTCTGGAACGATTTCGAACATGTATAACGACGGGATAAAATGGAATGCTGCACAATGCAATTTCAACTTATCCAATAACCAATATAAACTGACGGGATGGGGCTCGGTCCAAGCGGATACCATTAAGGACGAGGCCGCGAGCGTTTCCACCACCACGGCGTTCTATTATTACAAAGATGGTAGTGCTACAGAAATCACAACCGGGACTTCTTATTCGCTATCCTTTGCCGAAGATGCGACTTTCAAAGTTTATCGCAATGTAAAAAAACGACTGTTTTCATTTGGTGACCCCTATTCCGATGTCGACACCTGGTTTGATCCGGGAAGTCATACTAGCGCGTCTCCAAGCAGTGGGATGGTGACTGCCCAAACTACCGGCACCAAAGACATCGTCGCCAATCGAGCTTTTAACGCCAATTTCTCCTTTTCCTTCACCAACGATTCAACCTATACATACACCTTTACCGAAAAGACCACTGTTACTTTGAATAATCAGTCTGCCACGACGGCTGGTGCTGGTTCGGTAACTGCAGTATATGGATCCAATATGCCTTCTATTGCTGCAAATTTACCGGCAAAGACAGGTTATACCTTTGGAGGCTATTGGTCCGAGACTGGTGGTAGTGGAACCCAGTATTACAAAGCAGACGGAACATCAAACCGGACTTGGAATCTTACTGGGACAACCCAGACTCTTTACGCCAAGTGGACCGCCAACACCTATACCGTCGCCTACAACGCCAACAAACCCGCGGGAGCCACGGGCTCCGTCACCGGTGTGCCTTCCGATGACACTTGGACCTACGACTCCAACGCCACGCTCGGTAGCGCCCCGTCCCTCATCGGCTGGACCTTCGGAGGATGGTACAAGGAGGCCGGGTGCTCGACCAAGGCGGGTGATGCAGGCGACACCCTGACCAAGCCCAACTATGCCACCGGCGGCACCGTCAATCTCTATGCAAAATGGACGGCCAAGACCTACACCGTCGCCTACAACGCCAGCAAACCGGCGGGGGCCACAGGCTCAGTCACCGGAGTGCCTTCCGACGCGACCTGGACCTACGACTCCAATGCCACATTAGGCAGCGCCCCGTCTTTGACCGGCTGGACCTTTGGCGGATGGTACAAGGAGGCCGGTTGCACGAACAAGTCGGGCGATGCCGGCGATACGCTGACCAAGCCCAACTATGCCACCAGTGGTACCTACAATCTCTATGCCAAGTGGACCGCCAAGACCACGACCGTGACTTTAAATAAGCAAAGTGGCACGGGCGGTTCCGATTCCGTCACTGCCACCTATGATTCGGCGATGCCTTCCGCGTCGATGCCGACCAGAAGCGGCTACACCTTTGCGGGCTACTTCACTGAAACCGAAGGTTCCGGTACCAAGTATTACAATGGCGATGGTAGCTCGGCAAAGAAATGGGATATCACCGATGCAACCAAAACCTTATATGCATATTGGATTGAATGCTATTCGGTAGCCTTTAACGGAGATGGGAGCGATGGAGGTTCCGCCCCTGAAGATAATCCAGTTTATGTTGCGGTTGGCGGAAACGTGACCATGCCAGCGATGTCTTATACCAAGACGGGATATCACATTGTATCGGACGAGGAATGGACCGACGGAACCAACACTTACCAAGCCGGCGAGACCTATGCCCTGGAACTTGGCTCTGGTGAATCTATCGATATTTACCCGAAGTGGGTCGCGAATACCTACAGCGTTGTTTACAACGCCAACAAGCCGGTGGGGGCCACGGCATCCGTCACCGGGGTACCCTCCAGCCAGACCTGGACCTACGACTCGAATGCCACCCTCGGAAGTGCCCCGTCTTTGACCGGTTGGACCTTCGGCGGATGGTACAAAGACGACGCATGCACGCAGTCTGCTGGAGCTGCCGGGGCGACGCTGACCACGCCTAACTACGCGACCAGCGGCACCGTCAACCTCTATGCCAAGTGGACCGCCAAGACCACGACTGTTACCTTGGATATGCAAAGCGGCTTAAATGGAAGTTCCCCGGTTACCGCCACCTATGATTCGGCCATGCCTTCCGCAACGATGCCGACGAGAACCGGATACACCTTTGGTGGTTATTTCACTGAAACGAACGGATCGGGGACAAAATATTACAATGCTGACGGCAGCTCTGCGAAAAAATGGGACATCACCGATGCCACCAAAACCCTGTATGCCAAGTGGACGATCAATAGCCATGCAGTTACCATTTCGGCTGGCAGCGGTGTAACGGGAGTTTATCTTTCTACTGCCAATAATACAGGCAGCGCAAGCGGCGATTCTTCTGGCACATCCTATAACTACAATACGACTGTATATGCCTATGCAACGCTAAGGGCCGGCTGGGCTAAGCAAGATGGTTGGGTCCAAATCGGCGAAACCAACGATTATCGCGTTGGAACTTATAACTTAGGCGATGCCGCTTATAACTTTGGCAGCATTTCCGCTAAGGCTGTGTCTTATACGATTACGTATAACGTAAATGGAGGCACTTCGATATCGAATACTTCCTACACAATATCCGCTTCCGACGGAACGAAGACTTTGGCCACTCCTACACGGACGGGCTATAACTTTGGCGGGTGGTCCGTTACTTCTGGGCCAACATCCGGGACCGCATCGGTTACGTCCAGTACAACATTGAATCTTTCCGCCAATGCCTATGGTGCGATTACGGTCCGTGCCTCTTGGACGGCAAAAACAACTACCGTTTCCTTTAGTCTCAACAGTGGCAGTGGGACGGTCCCAAGCGCGGTGACCGCAACTTACGATAGCAATATGCCCACTCCTTTAAACCAAGCCGCGCCTACGAGGAGCGGTTACACCTTTGGCGGATGGTACGATACCTCGGCCAGTAGCGGTGGAACCCAGTATTACACGGCTCAGCTGGGATCGGCTAGGACCTGGAACAAAACGGATTCCACTTACACCTTATATGCAAGGTGGATCGCCAACGACTATACCGTATCGTTTGATTTTGAATCCGGCAGTGGTGGCTCTTCTTCGGTTACTGCAAAATTCGGTGCGGCCATGCCGTCTATCACTTTGCCGACGCGCACCAACTATACCTTTGCCGGTTACTATGCTTCTTCTGGAGGCAGTGGCACGAAATACTACAATGCCGATGGATCGAGTGCCCATGTTTGGGACCAGGCCAATAGCACAACCACGCTTCACGCTCATTGGACGAAGACTTCTGGCTATTATTTGATGGGTACCGGTTTGAGCCGCGATGGGTCTTCCTATACCACCAGTTGGGATTTCGATGAGGCAATCGCCGCCGATGCCAGTACCTATGATTCTTCCAACAACCAAGCCTCTTGGAGAAATGATCTGGTGGTCTATATTGGATTAAGCGCCTCTTATGGAACCGGCAATGATCAAGGGTTCAAAGCTATCTATGTAAATAGTTCCGAAGAAATCGTTTATATGGACGGGAAAGTCAACAGCGGTTCGACTTCTTGGTTCAATGGCATGCAAGGAGCTAACAATAACGCTAGATGTATCTCTGCGGGTACGTTCTATGTGTATTTCAACAACGACTATGAATTGTGTTTTACCAAGAAAGTCGTGATTACATTGGACGAGAATGGCGGTACCGCGGGTTCCGTTACTTCGTTGCAACTTGATTCTGGCGATGCCTTTACGCCCCTTGCTGGTTCTAGCGAATTGCCCACTCCCGCCAGTTCCGATTACCTCTTCGGCGGCTATTGGACAAAGAATAACGGTAACTTTGTTACCCAGTATTATTATCCCGATGGAACCGTAAAGACGAGTGACACCGCTAGCAATAGCCTCACGCTGTATGCCCGTTATTACGCAAAAGCCGATTATTTCTACACTGGTGAGGTCTATTGCTTCGTTCCCGGTGACTGGGGCGAGGATACCAACGATTATTATGCTTGGCCCTGTAACGGGCCCAGCGCCGATTATGGTTTCGGCAGCAAAATGGTCGCCAGTTATGGCGCATACACTTATACCGTGCCCGCCGGCATCTATACCAATATCGTATTTGTCGCCGTGACGAAAAACGCCACCCCGAATCCCAGCAATTGGGCCAATGTTATTGGCAAGAGTCCCGATACCGTAAAAACGGGCGCTGCATGGTCGGCATTTAACGGCGGCCATACTTATCGTGTCACATCCGCAACGGCTGGTAGTGGCACTGCCTCCACAGGCGAATATGTGAAAGAATTCATTTCGGATGAAGACGTCTATTTAGATGCCAATACATTTGGCGCGCCGGCCTCTGACATCTACGCGATGTGGCTCTTCGGTGGAACCGCTTCTAAGTTTGTTCAATTATCGCGCGTTGATTCTACTACTTATTTCACAGGCAATACCGGCACGGGTACTTGGGCGGGCGTGATCTTTGTCCGTTGGACATCCGCGAATGCCCCAGACTTTGTCTCCGGAACCGACGAAGCCAACTGGAACAAGAAAGCCGAGCAAACCGCCAACCTCTTCCGAGCCGCTGGATCGTTAATTTGCTATACCTATTCCTCAGGTGAATGGTCCAATATCACGAACCGTGGCACGGGCTGGTATTTGATTGGCACCGGCGCAAGTTATGATTCTGCAACCTGGGTGATTGATTGGCGAATGGACACGGATAACCCGTATGACACGACACGTGAAATGATCGCTTCTGAAAGCCCGACTGGAACAGATTTGGCCAAGTGGACCACGATCACATTTGCCGCAAACGACGAATTCAAAATCGTCCATGTGCAAGGTGTCGTTCCTAATATTTGGATTGGTTCCGATCACGAGACCCACTATATTTCCTCGGGTTTCATCACTTCTTCTTCCGGCAACATCAAAGCAATCCGTGCTTTCACAGCGAATATTTACCTCAACAATAGTTCTCAAATCATCATCCATATCATCTCTTATGCCGATGCTGCGACCGGGAAAGGTTATTCCGGAGCTTCGTCTAGCGCGGATGCTAGCGGCGATAAAGCCAGTTTTGATGTGACGGTGAATCTTACGAATTTCACGAATCCAACCATCGACTCCATTACCCCGCCTACAGGAGCAACCGCGGCTACTAACTTCGAATTCCATCATTATGCGACTGCCATCGCAAAAGAAGGCAACGCCGCACTTGGTATGAATGTCGCCTCTGGTGTCCCTGCTAACTTATATGCCATCTATTGGCGTGAAACTGTAGTGGTTACCGTTAAAGGCGCCACCACGGTGGATATTGGTGATTTAGGTGTACCGCAAACCCTTGATAAGGGATCTACTTTGCCGACTTACACTTATGGTGAGGGGATCTATGGCGTCGTTTTGGGATCCGCTTGGAATGTGTATGACCAAGATTCTAACCACTATCTCTATTCCAGCGTTGCCAATGTCGGCACTGGCACGCGTTATAATTCGGCGATTTCTGCAAATATGACCCTATACTTGAAGTTTACGCAGAGAACCAACTCCACTTATTATGTTGAGGATAGCCCGGCGTCACGCTTAGCCATAGGTGTAAACTCCTATGAGCTTTACGCTTATCTATTCGTTTCCGGATATGCAATGCCCAATCCTTGTGATTTGGTGCTCCATCATGAGTTCGCAAACTATTATTCGTTCTCAGCTCCATCCTCCGCTTCCGTGATTATTAACAACGGCGGTAATGCCTACAAAGACTGGGACGCGATTAACGGCAACCCGAGTAATTCGCGTGTCAAAACGACAGCTTTATCTGATGTTGTGGCCGAGAATCATAATATGATGAGCATCTTGGCGAGTACCGTTTTGGATGATACGTACACGGTTCGAAACGTGGCTATTGCCCTCGATTATAGCGGCCCGTTGACCTCTCCGACTGGGAGCGGCAAAGACTATTACCTTGTCGGTGCTGGTTTCACCGGAACCACGGCCGCAGCTGATCAATGGAAGCTCTCCACAGGTTATAAGCTCACCTCATCCGCTTTGGCGGCGAATGAATACAACTTCAACCTTGCCGAAGTTGCGAATTTCTCACTTACTGCGGGCACGTCCGTCTTCCGTATCGTTTGGTTGGACGGCAATCCATCTCTTGCTTCCTCGTCGGTGCATTGGCTCAGCATCACCTTGTCCACTGTGGATGGAACGAATAGCAGACTCGGAGGCGGTGGTGTCAGCAATATCACCACGACTACTGGTGATGCCTATAACCTCTATCTATATGCAGACAACAGCTCGAGCTATTACTTATCGGCCGTTCCTTATGGCGGATACACCGGCACTTTAACCGTTGGGGAGAATGACCCGGTTTCCATGGGTGTTGGCGATGGTGATGATTACTTGATTTATGAAGCGGGGGTTGATGTAGAAGAAGGGGCCTCGTTTACCGTCAGTTATTCCTATCGCGGTGGCGCGGCCACTCCCGTTAATGCCGTTAATAGTGGTTCGACCGCTTATATCAGTGTCACGTCTAACACATTTACCTTCTTAGAAGGCGGAACCTTCGCCTTCTATGTCGTCAACGAAGGCGGCAATATGACCTTGGCGGTCGCGCCGATTCCTGTTAAAGGCGCAGGCTACTATATTCAATTGGAGCAAGGCACCAGTCCGAAGTATTTCAATTACAACGAAGCCACAAAGATGAACCGTCTAAAAGATGGTTCCGGTAACTATATCTCGGATAGCGCCAACACCAATGCTGCCCGCTACTTCGGCTTCTATGCTACGGCGGGTACCAAATTGCGCCTCGTCTCTTATCTCGACGGCGTGCAACGGATTTATGATCTGGCGGATTCATGGTGGACCGATGGCGATCCCGCTCAACCAGAAGACCATACCGACGACATTTATACAAACGCGCCCACAAGCGTTGGTACCAACGTTATTACCATCAACGAGGATGGCTATTATTCCTTCTATATTAAAACGGGCAAGGTCTATGCCACGTCCACTCGAGGTTCCGAAATCGATAGCGAGTTCAAGAACCTGAACCAGATCAATGCGGCCGCCAATGGTAGCTCTCAAGCTGATGTTAAGCAGTATAAGACTTCAATGGTTCTAGCCATTTCCTTCGAAGTCACTGCTGCTAAGCCCGTTACCTTCGGCGTTAGTCTCAATGCCACCTCGGCGATCCGCGATTATATCTGCTTCACGGTCTCTACCATTGATGCGGAACTTGGCGTCTATACCAACCCGTTGGATTATATGCGTGATAGTGCTCGTTATGATTCCGGCACTTGGTATAACGGCACGGCCACCTATACCACCGGATCGACGAGCTTCGCCGCCGATACTACCTATGTGGTCTATATCATGATCGACTATCGTTACGATAAGCTCACTACGGCGCCGCAGCTAAAAGACTCCAACGGCTTCACCATCTCGTTAACCCTAACCCAGGTTAGTCCGTCTTGATTCCTTCTTAAGACATATGGGCTCGGTTCATCCGAGCCTTTTTCTTCGCGTTTTATTGTCTTCAAAACCACAACAAAAGCCCACTCTTTCCCCAAGAAGTGGGCTTTTTGCATACTTTTTCCTTGATTATGGAAGTATCCGATTCAAGAAGTAGGGTAGGGAATAACGCCAGCTCCGCCAATCATGGACGGAATTGCCATCCCAATATTGATAATCGATATGGATGCCTTTTGCATCGGTGATGGATTTGAGCCAATCCACTGTGTATTTGACTAGATATTCGAAGTCCCCATCCCCGACATTCACGATCATTGTCTTCTGGTTATAGGTCTCGATATAAGGATGGTCATAAGGCATATCCCCAAGATATTGGACTGGAGAATTCCGATAGACCTTCTCATCCATATAGCCCGGGAAGAAACGGGTGATATCGTAAGAAGCACTGATGGAGATGAATCCCGAGAATAATTCAGGTCTCCGAAAGAAATGATTCGCGGCATGGGTGCCACCCATGGATGCACCGACAAGATAAGGCCAACAATACCCATGCTGTTTGTCATAGACAAAAGGAAGCAATTCATGGATGAGATATTCGTGGTATTGATCTAAGAGATATGCGGCATGGCCGGGGTTATAGCCTCCTGCGGAAACGGTTTGTTCGTCGTTAGCGTCGACGCAGTAGAGTTTCATCCGCCCACTTTCGATAAGTGGGGCTAAAGCGTCGATCATCCCGAAATTATAGAAATCGTCGCTTTGCTTATTCTGGCAAGGGAAAGCAATGACGGGATAGCCATAATGACCATAGATGCGGACCGTCATATCGCGGCCAACGCGCTCCGAATACCAGGTGACTTGTTCGTATTGCATGGTCGTTTGCCTCATCATAGGAACATCACGAGATAAATCGGCATCGTGATAAGATTCCCGTTTTTCTCCATTAAGTTTTTATTCCCGAAGATATAGCCTAGGGGCATTTTGTAATTGCCGCTAGGATCGACGAGTTTTGGTATGGCTCGGAAATTGGCTTGGTCCTTTCCCGATTTGATCTCCACGGGAAGGACGTTTAATCCATCGTAATCATTGAGTAAGAAATCGACCTCGCCGACTTTTTTGCTATCGAAATAATAAAGTTCATGCCCATGGGCGGACAGTTCCATCGCCACCGCGGTTTCGTAGACGGAGCCGAGGTTGACGCCGGAATCTTTGTCGAGGACGGCATCGATTTTATTTCTATACAAGAGATTGGTCAGTAAGCCGACGTCGTTGTAATAAAACTTGAGCAAGTTTTTGCTCCTGCTCTCTAATAACGGGAACACGGGATTGGAAACGGCCCTGGAGGGCAAGGCGATGCCGGCATCGACGAGATAATCGAACTCGTCTTCGTATTTTTCCAGATTCGAATCCGCCTTGCCTTCGATGGCCTTAAACTGAATCCGTTTGACTTTGTTGGCCATATTCGAAGAGAGCAGATCATAGACCTTGCGGATTTTCAGTTTGTGTTCCTTATCATATTTCGAGCAGTCGTCTTTGTAATAAGAGAAGGTTTCTTCGTGGACTTGTCGCATCTTGGAAACGTTTCGGTTCACCACGTATTGGGTTACCGCATCTGGCAAACCTCCGCTTAAGAGGTAGTCTTGGAATAGCCGTAAGGTATATTGGTGAATGCCATCGTTAATCGGGGTTTGATGGAGATAGCATTCCCGCAGATAATCAATGGTCTCAACGCTATAGTGGTTGGCCCAAAGGAATTCCTCGAAATCCATGGGGAACATCCTTTCTTCCGTGATGGCCCCCATTGGGATGAAGGAGTGCCGAAATGTGATTCCCGAAAGGGAACCACTGACGATATAGCGATATCGTTTTTCCGCCTTCAATGGTTTGAGCAGCGTCATCAAGTGGGGATAGAACTGGATCTCGTCCAAAAAGATGATCGTGTCGTCATAGGTATTCAAACCATCGAACATGGATCCGACTTGGAGATAAAAGTCCTTGGTGGTTCGGACATTTTCAAAGAGGCGTTCCCCTTCGTAATCGCTTTTCAAATCGATTTCGGCATAGTGCTTGAAATGGGGTCTCGCGGTTTCCCGGATGATATAGCTCTTGCCGATTTGCCTCGCGCCATATACGACCATGATCTTCGGATCGTTCTTATCTTCGTAATACGCTTGGAGTTTTGTTTGAATCTTTCTTTTAAACATAGTTTATCACCTCGCGAAATCGGTTTTTCCAATACTTTACGACCATAAAAAACCGGCTTTTCCAATGTTTTGGAGGCCCAAAATATCGGTTTTTCCAATATCTGGAGACGGGGTGCGCTTAATAAACGCTTTCCACGAATCGGATATATTCGGCGAATCGGGGAAGGATAATCACGATTTCCCCTCTGTTTGGCGTGGCACAGATGCCTTTCTTCGTCAGCTTATCCTTATAACGTTTGATTTCGTTATTCGTGATCACCCTGGCTTCAACGAGTCCTTTATTGGTGGTAATGCCTTGGAATGCCATGGCCCGTAAAATGGCTTTTTCCTTTTCGGGGAGGTCGTTATAGACTCGTCTATAAACGTATTCCTCGAGGTAATAGTCATAGTTTCTTAGGATATCTTCATCTACCTGGGAGGCGCCTTTTTCGAACAATAAATAGCCAAGGGCTTGATAGCCGAAGGCATATCCTTTTGTCAGCAACGCCAATTGCAACGCCTTTCCATCATCCAAACGGAAGATGTCTTTGTAGGAAGAGGCGATATAGCGGATGTTCAGCGGGCCAAGATAGAGCCTCTTTCCCCGCTGGAGGAAGGTTAACCCTTCTTGTTTTTCGAGGGTGCCGACCGTGCTGAAAAGGCCGGTGACGACCAGTAAAATCGGCAGGTCTTTGCGGAAGAGGGATTGGAACTCTTTGACAAAGGCCTTCATCTGCGTGCCGGTATCGACGTCATCGACGGTGACGATGACCTTCATGCCCTTGGCTTTTAAAGCGGTCAGCATTTTTTCCAGTAATTGGGAAATGCTGGTAACCGGGTTTTCCCCTTTGAGGGAAATCGATAAGCCGGAGAAGGAGAAGCTAAACTCCCCTTTTAGGAAACGGTGCTTGATCGGTGCTTTGTCATAAAGGGCCGCGGCTAGATCCTCAAGCATGTTCGTGTTCGTGTTCAAATCCACGGCGATGCATTTTTCCGCTTCGTCGAAATATTTGTAGAGACTGGATAATAAGACGGTCTTCCCAGAACCACGGACACCGGTGATGATGTAGACGCAAGAAGCGGGGTTCTCTTTTTCGAAGTCTCCGATGATCTCATGGTATTCGGCGGTTCTGCGAATGTATTCTTTCGGTTCTTTTCCAAAAGATAAGGTGAATGGATTTGGCTGGTTCATCTTGAGCACCTCCAACCAAATTATAGCAAAACACAAATCACGATTGAAAACACAAATTGACATAACTTGACGTAAATTGACACAAATTGACACAAATGCGTTTTCGCGACGTAAAACGGGCCTTTGTCGGGGGAAGGGAATCCACCGTTTTTCGGGTGTAAACGGTTTCTCGCAATATCTTTGATATTTGCATGCGCGATATGTGCATATAAGTGGTATAGTTTCCGGCGCAGGAGGTATTCCTGTATGAAAAAAAGCACTTCTCATCCTATCGCCCTTGCTCCTCTGTGGACTCGTCAGTTGCCACCAAGATCAAGCGACCATCACCCTCTATGACGCCGATTCGCGGCTCGTCATTATGCCCTTGGTATGATTTAGCCAAACTCGACGCCTTCGTGACGTCTCATCGTTAAAAAGGAGTTACCTCATGAAAACCAAACAATCTTTGCTTCTATTGCTCTCTTGCTTCGGATTATCCGCTAGCCTTGCTTCCTGCGGCAATAATGGCCCCACCATCCGCTCCGTCTCCCTCGTCACCGTCGATGACAAAGGTGAGGCCAAGCGGACCGGGGATGGGTTCCATCTGCTGTTTAAGAAAGATAGCGAGATTCCCTATGTCTCCATCGAAGAAGGCTTTGCCTTCCTTAACGCCATCAAAGCGGCCCGCATAAACGATGCGAAGAACGAGAAATACTACTTCCACCTCAAAAAAGAGGGCGAGACTTATGTCGCAGTTGACGAAGCCGACAACAAAGTGACCTTCGATGTGGCCAATCAAACCATCACCTACACCGATTTCGATAACTTCCTCTCTTTCCAGGCCAATAATTACAAGCCCTTAAACCTCATCGGAATCCAACCCACGGCCAAATCCTTGAAGTTCGTCTCCTCGAATTTCAAAAAGGGACAAGCCGTGACCGTCGATCTAAAACCCTATGCCAGCATCGATTTATACACCCATGAGGGCAAAGGTTATCTGCCTTTGGATACGTTCAACGATCTCTTCTACAACGTCTTCGAAAACGCCAATTTGGCCTATAACTACAAAGACGTCTATTGGATTCCCAATGAAAGCTTGACCGTCACCTTGTTTGGGACGACGATGCTCTCTTCCTTTGGGGAAGCCTTCTATAACGTTCCCCAGCGGAAAACGCTCTCCGAAGAAATCATCAACTTCAACCTCCAGGAATTAAGCCTCAACTTCGATAACTTCTATGGCTTGAAGAAGAATAAGAACCTCGCTTCCTTCGCCTCCTTTGTGGAAGAGAAGGGCTTTAAGGGCGATTTCACTAGCTCCGATCCCTATGTGGTGGATTCCTCGCTGCGTCTTGCTTTGACTCATCTTAACGATGGCCATACCGGACTTAGCATACAATCCTTCTTCATCCCTTGGGGTGAAGCCAAGGAAGATGACAGCCGTTATAACCCGACCCAGAAGAAATGGGAACTCGATGGCAATCAATTCCAAAAGAGCCGGAAAGGCTCCGCTTCGCCCTTAGGTAATCACTTCGATACGACCTCCGGCACCTATACCATCGCCTTTGATTCCTTCCACGAGATTAATGAGAACACCCTCTATGGCAGGGAAGAATTACCCGATGGCGCCTCGATCGATTCCGATACCGCCTATCAATTCGCGATGGCTTATGATTATCTCTCCTCCGCCGAAGCGAAAACTTCCGTCAAGCAGGTCGTCGTGGACTTATCCACCAATGATGGTGGTTCCGCCGATTCCTTGATGTATGCCCTTTGCACCATTTTAGGGAAGGTCACCACCCACACCAAAAACCCGGTTAGCGGTGCCGAAAACGAAACGGTCTTTGCCGCCGACTTAAACCGCGATGGTCAAATTGACGATGCGGATAAGGGCTTGGTGGAGATGGGTTACCGCGTAGGCGTCTTAAGCAGCGAATACACCTTCTCCTGCGGCAATGCCTTACCCGCGATTGCCAAAGATAACAATCCCAATATCATCACCGCCGGTGAAAAGAGTGGGGGTGGCGCTTGCGTGCTTCGCACCTCCATGGATCCGATTGGCCAAACCTATACCCTCTCTGGGCTGACTCAAATCTGCTCGAAGAAGGGTGACCAACTCGTCGATGTCGATGGTGGTGTGACTGCCGATGTCGCCATTGCCAAAGATTCGATGTTCGATCCGACGAAGGTGGGAACCCTCATCGGCGCTTACAAAAAGTAAGAAACGAGGAAGCGGCATCCGGAAAGGTGCCGTTTTTTCGTGCGAAAACGCCCTTTTTCTCTTACAATTGTCCCTATGAAAATGAGTACCCAAAAACAAAAAATTGGCATCATCGGCGCCATGGCGGCCGAAGTTGCTTTGCTGAAGAAGAAAACGGAAATCCGTTCCTGCGCCACAATCGCGGCCATGGAATTCTGCGAAGGTAGTCTCGATGGGCGGGACGTCGTCATCGTCCAATGCGGCATGGGGAAAGTCAATGCCGCGATATGCGCCCATACCTTGATCCATCATTTCCGGTGCACCGAAATCATCAATACCGGCGTGGCCGGCTCTTTGGATCATACCCTAGATATCGGGGACTTCGTCATCTGCGTCGATGCGGTCCAACATGATTTCGACGTCTCGCCGATTGGCTTCCGCCCAGGCGAGATCCCCTTTACCAAGAAAGTCGCCTTCCCCGCGGATCTGAAGCTACGGGAAGAGGCCCTAGCGGCGGTTGCTGCCACTTGCGAAGGCGCGAAAGTCTATGAAGGACGGATTTGCTCTGGCGACCAATTCATCAACCAAATCGCCCAAAAGGAATCCATCGTGGCTCGCTTTGGGGGGCTTTGCTGCGAAATGGAAGGCGCCGCGGTGGCCCAGGTTTGCTACTTAAGCCATACGCCCTTCGTCATTATACGTTGTATCTCCGATAAACCCGATGGGAGCGTCATCGCCGATTTCGAAACCTTTGCCAAAGATGCCGCCGTTAAAGGCGCCAAAGCGGTGGAATATATGCTTACCCATTGAAGATTATGAAACGCAATCGCCTTACCTTATTCTTTGGTTTATTGCTGCCTCTTTCTTTGGTGGGTTGCCATACCCCCGAAGCCAAAGACATCCATATCCTCTATACCACCGACGTCCATTGCGGGCTCACCGACCATCTTGGTTATAGTGGCATCGTTTCCTACAAGGAAGAACTCGCAAAAACCGGCTACGTCTCTTTGGTGGATGCCGGGGATTTCCTACAAGGGGATTATGTCGGAGCGGTCTCCAATGGCAAATACCTGATCGATGTCATGAATGAGGCCGGTTATGAAGTGGCGGCCTTAGGCAACCACGAATTCGACTATGGCATGGACGAACTCAAGCAACGCATCGCCGAATTCAAAGGCGATATCGTCTCCGCTAATGTCCGTTATATCGGTAGCCATGAAAATAAGCTCTCCGCGGTCAAACCCTATGTCATCAAAACCTATGGGACGAAGAAAGTGGGGTATGTCGGCATCACCACCCCTCATACGATCGTCGAATCCTCGCCGAAGAATTTTATGGAAGATGGGAAGCAGGCCTATGATTTCAGCGCCGAAACGGCCTCCCAATTCTACGAACTTATCCAAACCAATATCGATGCGTGCAAACGCGATGGGGCCGATTATGTGATTTTGCTGAGTCACCTAGGAAGCCCGGCCTCTTATACGCCTTATTCTTCAAAAGAGGTGATCGCCAATACCAGTGGGGCCATTGCCGCGCTGGATGGCCACGCCCACGTCGATTTGCCTTGGACTACCGTCAAAAACGGCAAAGGCGAGGACACCTTACTCGTCGATACGGGTTATAAGCTCAATGACTTTGCGACCCTGACCTTAGGGAAAGACGGGAATATCTCCTTTAAATTCGTGAACGATTACACTGGCAAATCCGAAAAGATGGATGCCTTCCTCGCTGAGATCAACCAGAAGGTGGAGGAGGAAGGCAACAAAGTGGTGGCCCATATCGACGTCGATCTCGATGCCAGTGGGGAAAAAGGCCATCGCCCCGTCCGGATGAAGGAGACACCCATTGGCAATATGATCGCTGATGCTTACCGTTCTATGGCCGAATCCGATATCGGCGTCGTCAATGGAGGCGGCATCCGCGAAAGCCTTGCCAAAGGCGATGTCACCTACCGCCAAATCAAGAATGTCCATCCCTTTGGGAATCTATTGAAAAAGAAAAAAACCACTGGCGCCCATATCCTCGACCATTTGGAACTCGGCGTGAAAAACCTCACCCGTAACGAGCAAGGAGAGCTCACCGGAGAATTCGGCGGCTTCGTCCATGTCTCAGGACTGAAATATTCCATCAATACCGCCATCCCCAGCGGTGTCGTCTTAAACGAGCAAGAGCAATTCGTCCGCGTCGATGGGCCGCGCCGCGTCTATGACGTGAAGGTGCTTCAAAACGGGGCCTATGTGGATCTCGATCCAAATGCCACCTACACCATCGCTAGTCATGACTTCCTCCTCGATAATGGCGGAGACGGGGCCGCGATGTATATGCAAGATGAGAGCATCCCTTGGGATACGCCCTTTGATTATGAGGTCGTCATCGATTACATCGTCGATGTCTGCCAAGGCAAATTAAAAGACAAATATTCCGCCCCAGAAGGCAGAATCACCATGATCTAAAAGCTCGAAAATTCGGCGTTTATTTCTGCAATTCCGCCTTCTTTTCCCGTAAAAAGACGAATTTTTGTAATGGGAACAAGGCCAAGAATTGGAACCCACCCGCGACCATCGCGGCAATGGTGGGGGCCGCCCCTTCCCAACCCACTTGGATGAGGCCATTGACGATCACACCTTGGAGCCAAGTGGAGAAAACGATCAGCAAGAGTAAGACGATGAGATAGAGGGCATAATGCCACCAAGGGGCATCGCTGCGGAAGGTTTTGCTGCGGTTGAGGAAATAGCCGATCGTATTGGCGATGAGGTTGGATAAGAAGAAGGGCAAGAGATAACCCCAGCTGGCGTGGCCTTCCCCGAGGGTGGCCTCATTGAAGATTTGACCTAATAGCCCCGGCAAGGGATCCACCCATCCTTTGAGGAAGAAATAAAGCAAATTGACCAAAAGCAGTTGCACCCCGGTCGTGAGCAAAGACACGACGAGGAATTTTACAAACTGCCATAGGGTTTTATGACCCCGTTCCTCAGCTTTTTCATCGACGCGCCTTAACCATTCGTTAAATCTCATAAACCGAATTTCTCTTTCACATAGTCGAGGCGTCTTGCAAACGCTTCGACGACGGTGGGGGCCTTATATTTGCAATCGTAGCCGTGCATCGCCCCTAAGGTTTCATAGAGACGCGCTTCGACGCCGTTTTCTTTTAGCCGGGAGGCAAAGAGGACGCCATCGTCATGGAGGGCATCGAATTCGGCCACTTCGATATAGCAAGGTGGCATGATGGATAAATCTTCGATCTCGCAAGCCGAGACCATGCTCGGTGGGAAGGAGCGTTTGCCTGGATTGGTATAGGTGCCGGCTTTCTTGGTCTTGTTTGCGTTCCACAAAGGCGTATCCACGAAACGCTTCGAGGATTCCGAATTGCCCCGCCCATCCAGCCAAGGATATAGCAAGATAGCGAAGGCAGGATGAATCGGGGTCTGGCGTTGCTGCCCTAATAGAATCGAAGAGACGCATAAGGTGGCTCCGGCGGAGTCTCCAACCATCCCGATGCGGGAAGGATCGATGCCAAGCTCTTCGGCGTGATCGAATAGATATTGGGTGGCTTGATAGCTTTGCTCTTGGGGATAGGGGAAGGGATATTCCGGGGCGAGGCCATATTCGAGATAAACAAGGCGGACGTGCAAGCGTTTGACATATTCCATGGCCATCCAGTAATGGGAAGTGGTGCCAGGGTAAATAAAGCCGCCTCCGTGGACGAAATATAGGCAAGGTAAGGGCCCTTGTTCGCTTTTTGGGGAAAGTAGATATAGCGAGAAAGACTCGCCTTCTTTGCCTTTTAAGGCAATGGTCTTGGTTTCGATAGCGGGATCATGAAAGAAACGCCGCGGTGGTTTCATGAAGGTCCGGGCAAAGCGAAGGAAGAGCCGATTCAAGGGCGCCGAAAACACCGTGTAGGGGAAGAATTCCTTTTTGATGGGATACCTCTTCTTTTTCATGCCTTTTATTATGGGGCGTTTCAATGAAGTGCAAAGCCTTTTGCTTTTCTTAGGAAAAACCCTTGGGCCTTATTGTAAGGGAGGCGGGGGAAGATTATGATTTCTCCCTAGGAGGCAACCATCCATGCTCCGCGTATCCCATTTATCCAAAACCTATCGTAACGGCAAAGCCAAAGCCATCGACGACATCAACCTCGAAATCGAGGATGGTGACATCTATGGTTTCATCGGTCCTAACGGCGCCGGCAAATCCACGACCATCAAGTGCATCGTCGGGATCCATGGCTATGAAGAAGGCGAAATCGTCTTCAATGGTATCGATCTGAAAGAAGATCCCTATGCCTTCAAAAGCCAACTTGCCTATGTTCCCGATAATCCCGATTTATATGAGTTCATGACGGGCATGGCCTATTTGGATTTCATCGCCAATACCTTCCGCATCGGCAAGGAGCGGGGTGAGCTCATCCAAAAATACGCCAAACAATTCGGCATCGAAAACGATTTGGGCAGCCCCATTAAGAACTATAGCCACGGCATGAAGCAGAAAATCCAAATCATCGCCGCGATTTTGCATCAACCCAAACTCATGGTGCTCGACGAACCTTTCGTCGGGTTAGACCCCAAGGCCGCTTTCGATTTGAAGGAAATCATGAAAGACCTCTGCGCCCATGGGACGATGATCCTTTTCTCCAGTCACGTCCTCGAAGTGGTGGAGAAATTCTGCAATAAGATCGCCATCATCAAAAAAGGTAAGTTGATTGCCTCGGGTTCCACCGAGGAGGTCCGTGGCAACGAATCCTTGGAAGCGCGCTTTATGGAGCTATTCAATGAATAACCTCAAGAGTCTCATCAAAATCGAATTCGGGAAGTTCCTCTCTTCCTTCTCTAGTGGGCGAAAAAAGCGCAATACCCCCATCTTTTATATCGCGATTTTCGTCGGTTTATTCGGGATGGCCATGTCGGCGGGCTATTCGTTTTTGATCCTTCATTCCTATGTTGAAGCCAAGATCGATCCCGCGGGGGCGGTGGCTTTCTTTGCGGGGGTCGCCTCCTTATTCGTGTTTATGTCGGCCATGAACCAAGCCCGCGGCATCTATATCGGGGATGACTATGACTTGCTTACTTCCTTGCCCATTAAACGGCGGGATATCGTGGCCTCGAAGATCATCACCATCTATTTAACGGAATTGCTCTTCTCGACGATGATCATGTTGCCGCACGCCGTGGTGCTGATCATCATGACCCATCATGTGCCATTATTGCTGCTGAGCTTGCTTTTAGCGGTCACTTTGCCGATTGTCCCGGTGGCAATCGCGGTGCTGTTCTCCTTGCTTGTGACGATGGCGACGTCGCGTTTCCGTTATGCCAATCTCGTCGTCACCCTCTTCTATACCGCCTTTATCGTGGCGATCGCCGTTCTTGGAATCGTGACCCGGGATAAACAAGCCGCCGAAGCCGCCGCCGGCTTTGGGGCGATTGGCGGCGTCTTGAAATGGGTGAACCCCGCCTATGGGCTCATTGAGTTATCCGTTTCCATTTCTTGGTTCTTCCTTTTTGCCTATATGGGTGTGAATGTGCTAGCCGTCATCTTCACGGTGCTCTTCTTCTCCTTATCCTATGAGAAGCTTCATGATTTGGTGTCCTCGATTTCCTATAAGCCCAAAGCCGTACACGCTAGCAGCAAAAACAAAAACGAAACCAAGCTCTTACTCTCTTTGGAGACGAAGCGTTTGCTCTCCTCCCGTATTTACTTCATCAATTCCTGTATGGGTGCGATTATGGCCATCGTTGGGACGGTGGTGTTCCTCATCTCGATGAAAAACGGGATGGATAACGCCTCGCCTGAGAACCCAGAGGCCGCGGAATTGATTTCCCTGATGGTCATTCCGATCATGATCACCATTTCCTGCATGATCTTAGGACTCACTTCCCCTGCCGCCAGCGGTATCTCCATCGAAGGGAAAAGCTTCTGGATCATGAAATCCCTGCCCATCGATTACAAGAAATATATGCACGTGAAGCTGCTCTTCCCTTTGCTGATTTTCGTTCCGGCGGCGCTACTCACTTCCACGATTGCCGTCATCTTCTTCCATAACTATGTCGAGGATATCATCTTCGCCTTCTTGATCCCCTTGGCTTATGTGGTGCTTAACACCATCATCGGGCTATGGATCAATCTCCGTCACGTCAAACTCAAATGGAATAACGAAGCCGAAGTCGTCAAGAACTCGGCCGCGATTCTCATTGGTTTGCTTCTTGATTTCGCCCTTACCATCGTCATGGGCGCGATCTTAATCGTGATGCCGATTTTCACCCGAACCGCCTTATGGGGTTATATCGCGGTGTTCTCTGCCATCGTCATTGCCATCATCCCTTGCTATCTCCATCTGCGGCATATCTTCCCCACCAAGATCGAGGCGATCGAGGACCTCTAATCCCTGCTTCTTTGGCTCCGATTCGGGGCCTTTTTTGATGGGAAAGCAAGAAAACCGCCAGGGGGTCATCTGGCGGTTTATTTGCATTTAGGACTTTACAAATGTAAAATCCTTTACCTTATATCCAAGATATAAAAGGCACAATTAGTTGGCTTGGATCTCTTGGATTTCCGGCTCGTCTTTTTTGGCCTCATCGATGTTCTTTTCGGCCTTCTTTTCCACTTGGGGCGCGTTGTTTTGGGGCTCGTCCTGGATGAGGTTGTCCTCGACTTCGTTTTTGTCATGGATCGCGGGCGGCCATTCCTTGTGCGGACCCTTTACGACTTCGTTGGTGCCTGGGATGAGCTTATCCTCATTGACCGGTTCCGCTTTCTGGAACTCTTCGATTAAGTCAAAGCAGAGTAAAGAACGTTCTTTGGCGGGGTAAGGGAGCGCCATGGCCTCTTCGCGGGCCTTGACGCCTTTGTGGATGAGATATTGGTTGGCGGCGATTTTCACGGGCTTGGGATTATGGTGGGCCACGTGTTTCTCGTTATCGTAATCCTTGAGGGTTTGGATGACATGCTTATATTCCAAGGAAGTGGTGCCGAAGACGCGTTCTTTGACACCGCCTTTGATGGATTCTGCGATCTTATAGAAACCGCCATCTTCGACCTCGGAGATCTTTAAGTCATTGGCGATGCAATATTTATAGATGAGGTCATCGCGGGCCTTTTCCAAGGTGATCGCCTTGAATTTTGCGGGGATTTCCGGTTCTTTATACCCTTCTTCTTTGGTGAAGTCGCTATTAAAAATTTTCTTGGTTTCGGCGGCTTCTTCGGGACTTAGCTTCTCCAAGGTGCCGGGTTTCTTGTCTTTAATCCAGCTGCTTAAAGAGATCTGCGGCTCTTTTTGGCTATTGGTTTTGACGGTCCATTCGCCGAGGGCACCCGGCTTGCTGACGTCGATGTGGTTTTTTTCTAACGCACCGAAGAATTCGCTGAGCATCTTTCCTTTCATGGCGATATCCGCTTTGATCTTCTCGTTGCCACTAATCCATTTATCGAGGTCTGGGTGTTCTTGGCTGAAATCGGTCCCACCGAGGATGAATTCCTGCTCTTGGACGATGCTGTTGTGGAGAACGGGGAATCCTTCGTTGACACGGCGATAGGTTTCGGCAGCGTCGAATAAGGGCTCGTAGTTGCGCACGACGGAGCTAAGATTCTTTTGCATCGCCGGGGTGAGCATGTCATTGGGCCATTTGGTGATGGTACCGAAGGCCTCAAACGCGGATTCCACGATATCGGAGTTGCGTTCTGCCCAGGCAAGCATCAAGGCATCGCGGTCTTTGCATTTGGCGATTTGGGCGAGCTCTTGGACACTGGCATTGAAGACCTTCTGCATGCGGCGCTGAACGACGGCTTCGGGATGCTCCATATACATCTTATATTTGGCTTCGTTATAGGCCTGGGCTTCCGGATCATCGCTCGGGATGAGTTCGGTGTGGAAGAAGCGGCCTAAACCATAGATCTTATTGGGATCTTTCAGGTGGTCGAATTTCCGGGCAAGGGCTTCTTGGATGTCTTTCTTTTTGAGTTCCCGGGCCCGGATCTCCATGCCTTTTTTATACATCCATGCCTTTTGGGGATCGTTGACGAATTTGTCGAATGCCTTCCAATTGGGTTGGAGACGATAGTTCTCGTATTGTTCAGGGATATAGGAATTGATCGTGTTGATGTTTTCCTGATACTTTCTTCGCAATTCTTCTTTTTCTGCAGGGGTGAATTTGTAGGGCATAAACGAGCCTCCGCTTTTCTACGGTTGCCTTATGCTAGCATACCCCATGTCACAAAAGCGTCACGGATTCGGTTTTTCTAGAAAAACGAAAAAGGGGCTGTTGAAAAACCTATGGGTTGATTGACAGCCCTTTTCCTATACTTCGAGAGGTTTCGCAACATGCTTCGCATGTTCCTATTTTTGGTAGGTATTAGCGTGAACCTTCCTTCCCTTTTTGGACAGCCGCTTC
>JAFTDF010000021.1 GCA_017454295.1 Bacilli bacterium | reverse complement strand
TAGGAGGCTAACTATTAGAAATCAATAGAAATTTCTCTTCTTGCGACTCCTCTTTGCAAAAGCCGGCCTGAAAACCGCGCGAGGCGAGTGTCGAATCGCGGAATCGTTCTTTGAAAAAGCTAGACTAACGCAGTTTGGACGCGTCGAAGTCAACCCCGTCCCTCTGAAGCTTCCAGATGATCCTGATCAGCTTCTTCGCGACGTGGTTGAGCGCCACCCTCCGCTTCTTGCCTTCCTTATCGTGCTTCTTGGCGTAGTATTCCGCGAGGACCGGGTTCCAGTTCTTCGCCGTGATCGCCACGTTCATCAGGACGTACCTGAGGTGGGGCGACCCGCGCTTGACCATCTTCCCGTGCGAATCGGCCTGACCGGATTGGGAATGGGACGACTCAAGGCCCGCGAAGGCGAGCATCTTGCCCGGGTTGTCGAAGCGGGATATGTCGCCATACTCGCCCAGTATAGCCGCAGCGGATATGACGGATATGCCGGGTACGGAGGACACGTGTTCCTCCAAGCCGGACATTATCGCCTTGATCTCCCCCTCGATCTTCTCGATGGCCTCGTCGACCGACTCGAGGACCGGGATGGTCGCGGATACGATGGCGGACGCGGCCGGATCCGGCCTGCCCACCGTCTTCGAGGCGGCCTCCTTCAGCGCTTGGATCCTCAGTGCCGACGCGCGATGGCTTGCCTTCCTCGCCTTTTCCATGAAGGCGGGGGTCATCGACGCGATCGACTTCGCGTCCGGCTTGTTCGCGAGGATGAACCTGGCGGCGGCTGACTTGACCTCGAAAAAGCCCGTGAATTCGGGGAATGTGCGGTCGAGGCAATTGGTGACGACGACGATTTTGTCGGACCTCTCCCTGACGAGTTTGTCCCTTGCCCTGGTGAGGGATTTGAGCATCTCAAGCGCGTCGGATTGCGCTTCGCCGGGCGCCGGCCCCTTCTCGAGCGAGTATCTCGCCAAGACGATCGCGTCGGCCCTGTCGTTCTTCTCCTTCCTCAGGGTCAGCCCCTTGGCGAAGGCCGAGACGAGGTACGGGTTGACGACCGATGGCGAATAGCCGTTGTCCGTCAGGAACCCGTTGACGGCCTTGTGGTAATGGCCGGTGGACTCCATGCAGATCCTGACCCCGGCCTTGTCGCCGAGGGCCTCCAGGGATTTTAGGAGGTTGGAGAAACCCTCCGAGTCGTTCCGTATCTGGAACGGCTTCAGGACGACGGACCCGTCTTGGTCCATGGCGAAGACGTCATGCTTCCATTTGGAGACGTCGATCCCTACGTGGTATGGCATAAAAGTGCCTCCTTGATGATTGCTGCCGTGCGATCGCCGCAGCCCCCCATCACCGACACTTGCGCGAAATGAAACGTCCTTGCGTTGTCTAACTCATTACGGCTGGAAACGAAAAGCTGCGGTGCGAGCCTCCTAAAACAGTCTAAGCCGTAAGTATATGGGCACGCATCCCACAGCGGCCCACATTATAGCGGAAACCCTCGATCGAGGCAAACCCGCCCATCAGACTTCCCAAGAAAGGAGATTGTATTCTCGGGTCTGAATGGTACGAATTGAGAATACAAGGGCGAATATGAAACGGAAATTCCTCGTTCTAGGATTGGTTGCGTTGCTGGCTAGCTGCACCGCCCCTGCCGCCAGTGGGCCTGCTTCCATCGAAGGAAAAGGCGCCCCCAGCGCCGACATCGGCACCGTGGGTGCGGTGTATACGGACACGATCTCCGGCGTCTCTTATCGAAAAACCATTCTCGGCTGGGTCGTCATCGACCAAGCGGTGGTGGGGACTTCCGAATCGGGACAAGAGCCCGCGTCGAGCCAATCTTCCCAATCCTCTGCCGCCTCAAGCCAAAGTGGCCAAACCAGCAACCCCTCCAGTGGCTCCGCTTCTTCGAGCCAAGTCGGGCAGACCAGCAATCCTTCCGGCAGCACCTCGACGCCTGGTTCCAGTTCAAGCAGCGCGACGTCCTATTCCCCCTTTACCCCTGGCACCTATGATTGGAACGTCGACACCACCCTTTATGGGCGGAACTTCATGGTGGCTTTAGCCGCCAAGGTCAATGCCACCAGAACCGCTACGGCCACTTATTCTTCTTGCCTTAGCATCGGTGCAAGAGCGGCGGCTTATCCCAACGAGAACTCCAACACTTTCATCCCCTTCTATCACGAATGCAAAGATAGCGAGAAAACCACGACCAGTGGCTGCAACCGCGAACATACCTGGCCCAATTCCCGCGGCGGTGGAGACAAAGCCGGCGGTACGAATATCGAACGGGATCCCATCATGGTTCGCCCAACCATTGAAAAAGACAACAGCAACCGCGGGAATGACGTTTATGGTGATGTCAATGGTTCTTGGGACCCAGCATCCATTGGCTATGCCGGTGCCCGTGGCGAATCCGCCCGCGTCATCTTCTACGTCATGTGCTGCTATGGCGAATCCAATAACCTCGTTTTGAACAATAGCACCTCTTATTCCAGCGGCACCCGGAACATGGGCATCCTCAAGACCTTGCTGAAATGGCATCACGATTATCCGCCTACCGATTGGGAAAGAACGGTATGCGAACGTTATGCGAAGATGGGCCATGCCCGCAACGCCTTCGTCACCAACCCTGAATTTGCCGATTACATTTGGGATAGCAACGGATTCCGGACGACCCCTTATAACCTGGCCTAATGAAAACGCCCTACAGGGGCGCTTTCTTTTAGAGGATTTTGCCTTCGAGGCAAGCTTGGTTCTTGCCGTTTTGTTTGGCTTTGTAGAGATGCTTATCGACGATTTTGAGGTCGTCTTCGAAGCTTCGCTTGCCTAAAGAGGGGAAGACGGCGCCCCCAATGGAGATGGTGACGAATTCATCCGGGGCCCCTTTGGGCGCTTTCATCTTGAGGTTATAGATGGCTTCTTTCAATCGAAGGGCCATTTCTTTGGCGTCTTGGGGGTCGGCGATTTCAAACATCATCAGGAATTCATCGCCACCATAACGGAAGAAGTCGAGGTTGGGGGAGGGGAAGCTTTTCCGCACGGCCTCAGCCACCGAGCGTAAGCAATGGTCGCCGGCAAGGTGGGAGAATTAATCGTTGTATTCTTTGAAGTTATCCACGTCGAATAACAGCATCAGGTAAAGGTGATTCGTCGCTTCTTCTTGTTCGTTTTCGGAGAGGTAGCGGCTTAGGGCGGTGCGGTTTTTGCAATGGGTCAATTCGTCATAGTTGGACGAGTCGTAGAGGCGTTCGGAGATGAGGGTTTGGCAATAATGTTGCGTCTCCGCATAGAAGGAACGGATATCCACCAAATAGCAAACGCCAGGATATAAGGCGGCCACGATGATGTAATAGGTGATCTCGTTCATACCAAAGATATTGGCGCAGATGATCGCCACGGTGATCACCCCGGCAGAGAATAGTACATCGATGACGATGGCATCCACCCAATAGGCGGGTTGGATCAGCAGCATCAAGCAAATGATGAGCATGGCGGCGGAAACCGCTCGCCCTTCGCTGGTGAAGCCGGCTTGGGCATCGGCGAAGATCGAAAAGATCACCAATAGCGAGATGGAGACGAGCAACACATCGTTGCACATCCGGGTAAGGACCCGACCATAATGATCATGCAAGTGGGGCTTGGCGGCGAAATATAGGAGTATCGTAATCAAAGACCCGACGATGATGATCACCTGTCCGATGACGGCATTGATGCCATAGACGGCGGTTTGGCTCCAATTCGTGGAGATGCTTTCGTAAAGGAAGATGCCAAGACCCAGCGCGAAGGTGACGAAAGCCACGATCAAGGAAGTGAACGCCGTTTTGGCGGAGAGATGGCGCTTGATGCGGTTGACGTCTTTCTTGCTGAGGTGGTTCTTCCGAATCACCGTCATGGGGGAGAGCAAGGCGGCGTATTCACGGTTTTTGGGTTGGGGCTTTTTCTCCATAACTCAGTTATTTATAGTCCCTCGGGCAAAATGGTCAAGCCTAGGATGATTCTAGGCAAAGCCCGGAATTGACCGAAGAAGGCTATGCCTTATACTATCTTAAGCAGCTTGGGAGGAATCGATATGGGACGCATTATCTTGGTGGGTGGAGGCTCTTCTTCGGGGAAGAGCTATGTGACTTCCGCGGTCGTTTCTTCTTTAAATAAAGAAGCGGTGGCCGTCATCACCATCGACGATTATTACAAAGACCAATCGGATATGCCCTTCGAGGAGCGCGTCAAGGTCAACTACGACCATCCCAAAGCCTTCGACTGGCCTTTGATGCGCCGCCAGCTCTCCGCCTTAAAAGCGGGCAAAGCCATCGAAAAGCCGGTCTACGATTTCGTCCACCATACCCGCAGCGACAAGATCGAAGTGGTGGAACCCAAACCCTTAATCGTGGTGGAAGGCATCATGGCCTTGGTCGACAAATCCATCCGTGAATTGGGCGATTTGAAAGTTTTCATCTCGGCCTCCGCCGAACGGCGCTTTCTCCGTCGTATGATCCGCGATACCAAAGAACGCGGCCGTAGTTTTGAAGGGGTCGTAAAGCAATATTTCGCCTCGGTGCAACCCATGTATGACGAAATCGTGGAACCTTCCAGTATGTATGCCGATTTGATCATCAATAACGACGGCGTCGAAAACTTGGCCGTGGAGGTGCTCCGTTGCGTCTTCGGTGAGGAACTGCGCCTCGCTTCTAGCGGCATCGAAGGCAAGCGCAGCAACGACGACGAATTCAACGACGAGACCCTTTCCGGCGTCTTCCATTCCTAAATCCTAAGATTTTCCTAATGAGGAAAATGCCCAATGGTTTTATAATCTCCCTATGGCTTATCCCAGCAAACCCACCAAACGTACTTCCACCGCCTCGATGTCGGCCTCGATGAAGGCCATGCGTGTCCGCACCTTGGTTTTCGTGCTCATCGAAATCGTGGCGCTGATCACCGGCACCTTATTCTACATTTACGACATCCCCGCCGGATTCAAAGCCGCGATGAAACCCGAGTATTGGATCATCTTCGTCGCCGCGGTTTTGTTTGTGAATGTCCTGCATCTCTGGTTTAGCGAAATCCATCTTTCCTCGATTCGCCAACGCAGCGACCTCGATGCCGCCGCCATCATCGGCAGCGACGTCCAAGAAGCCTATAACTTCGGGCAGATCGGCTTGGTCGTCACCGATGATTCCGACATCGTCATGTGGACCAACAATCTGTTTAAGGAACGGCAAATCGATCTCCTCGACGCCAATATCATGACCTGGCAGCCCTCACTCGCTGAATTAAAGAACGCCCCCAGCGACATGGTCGTCAAAATCGAGGTCAATGGCCGCAATTACAACGTCCGTTATCTCTCCGATGCCCATCTCTTCATCTTCAAAGACACCTCCGCCTACGAATCCATCTTCCAATATTCCCAAGAGCAAGCCATCGTCGTGGGCTTGATCATGATCGATAACTATTCCGATATCGGCGGGAAAACCGAAGAAGACAACAACGACTTGGTCACCAAGATCCGTGGGGTCATCTTCGATTACGCCAAGGAATACGACGCCTTGTTACGCCGTTATCGTTCCGACTCTTATTTCGTGATTTGCAACTACGCCTCCCTTGCCCGGATGGAGAAAGACGAATTCTCCGTCTTGGCCAAAGTCCGTGCCTTGGGGAAAGGCGAAAACGTCACTCCGACCCTCTCCATCGGGTTGGCCCATGACTTCCCCGACGTCATCCGCCTCGACGAAATGGCCGGCACCGCCATCGACATCGCCATGTCCCGTGGCGGCGACCAAGCCGTCGTCTCCCGTTATGGTGAGGATATGCGCTTCTATGGTGGGAAAACCACGGCTTTGGAAAACACCTCCCGTGTCCAATTCCGTTCCGTCGCCGACTCTTTGCTAGGCATCATCAATTCCGCTTCGAACGTCATCGTCTCCGGCCATACCGACATGGATATGGACGCCTTGGGTTCTTGTCTAGGCATCATGGCGATGTGCGACTTTCTCAAGCGGCCCTGCCAAATCGTCTACGATCCCAAACTGACGGAAAAGAAGACCCGTTATGCCTTCCAATCCGCCTTCACCAAAGCCGAACTCGACCGCATGACCTTGACGCCGAAAGAAGCCGAAGACCGGATTCGCCCCACGACCTTATTCGTCGTCGTCGACGTTTCCGTTCCCCATATGGTCATGGGTAGTAAGGCGCTTGAGAAATCGGCCAAAACCATCGTCATCGACCATCATCGCCGGGGCGAGGCCTTCATCGAAAAGCCGGTGCTCTCCTACATCGATCCTTCCGCCGCCAGCGCCTCGGAAATCATCGCCGAACTCATCCATTACGCCACGGCTAACCCCCGTATCGAACTCTCGCCGACATTTGCGACCTTGATGCTCTCGGGCATCTTCCTCGACACATCCTTCTTCAAATCCAAGTCCACCGGCATCCGTTCCTTCGAGGCCGCGGAAATCCTCAAGGAATTCGGCGCCGATAACCAGAAGGCCGACGATTACCTCAAAGACGAATATGAGGAATATGCCTTAATCACCAAAATCATTTCCACCATCCGTACCCCTTATACCGGCATCTGTTACTGCGTCGCCGATGAAAAAGACATCATCGAACGCGCCACCTTATCGAAGGTCGCCAACCAACTCATGCAATTAAAAGGGGTCAACGCCGCCTTCGTCTTGGGCCGCACCCAAGCCAACGAATGCCGGCTCTCCGCCCGCAGCAACGGCTCCATCAACGTCCAAATCCTGTGTGAGAAGATGGGCGGTGGCGGCCATTTCGGCGGGGCGGCCGCGGTCTTCCCCAACACGTCCGTCGCGGTGGCCGAAACCATGTTATTAGATACGTTAGACACCTACCTTGAAGGTGCCAGATCCGAAGGAGGAAACAATTCATGAAAGTCATCTTATTAGCCGATGTGAAAAAAGTGGGCAAGAAAGGAGAAACCGTCACCGTCTCCGATGGTTACGGCGCCAATTTCCTGATTCCCAAGGGACTTGCCAAACCCTCCACCTCTTCCACCCAGAAAGAGCTCGCCCGCGACAACGCGGCCGAGGAAGCCCGCCAAATCGAGCTGAAGAAAGAAGCCGAGGAAATCAAAGGCAAACTCGAACATATCAACGTCGAATTCAAAGCCAAAGTCGGCAGCGACGGGCGGATGTTCGGCTCCATCTCCACCAAGGAAATCGTCGAAGGCATGGAGAAGCAATGGGGCATCAAACTCGATAAGCGCAAATTCGTCGATAAATATCCGGCGAACGCTTTAGGTTATACCCGCCTCAAAATCGAACTTTATAAAGGCAGCCAAGGCTACGTGGAAGGCACCGTCAACGTCCATATCTCCGAGGAGAAATAATGGCCACCCGCGTCGCTTTACCCGCCAACGTCGAGGCCGAACGGGCCGTCTTGGCGACGATCATCGCTTTCCCCGAATCCGCCGATGAGGCCTTTGGCTATCTCCAGGAACGGGATTTCTCTGGGGTCGAACCCCGCAACCCCTTGCTTTACCGCGTTCTTTTCACGCTGCATCAAAAGCAAATGCCCATCGACCCGGAAACGGTTTATAACATGGCGCTCAACATGCAGCTTTCCGAAGCGATCGGAGGCAACGAATATATCTTCGAATTGCTTTCCCGTGCCATCAACGCCGACAATATGTCTTTCTATGTCAATTCCGTCCACGAACAGGCGGTTTTGCGTCGGCTGCTTCTTGAATGTCGGAATATCGAAGATGCCTATGGTAAAGGCGTCACCGACCTCGGGGACTTCATCATCAAATCCAATGATCGTATCACCCAAATCGCCCAAGAACGGCACGTGCAAGGGATGCGTACCGCCGAGGAAATCGCCAATATGGTGGCTCGCCGTTTGGAACAATCCAATTCCGACGCCAATACCATCACCGGCGTTCCCACCGGCTATCGCCGACTCAACGAATTGACCCACGGCTGGAAAAACGGGGACCTCATCATTTTGGCGGCCCGTCCTTCCGTCGGGAAAACCGCCTTTGGGATGAACTTGGCCTATAACGCCGCCTTCTTGGAAAAGAAGCCGGTGGCCTTCTTCTCCTTGGAAATGGGCGCCGAAGACATCATGGGCCGTTTGATCGCCTCCCGTTCGTTGGTGAGCAATGACCATATCCAAACCGGTTATCTCAACCGCCGCGAGAAATCCATGGTCTCGGTGGCAATCGACGAAATCTCCAAGACCCCCTTGTTCTTCGACGACACCCCCAACTGCCGATTAGGAGACATTATCTCCAAAGCCAAAAAGCTGAAAAACC
>JAFTDF010000020.1 GCA_017454295.1 Bacilli bacterium | reverse complement strand
TCCAAGCCATCCTATCGCATACCCAAGGCAGGCCGGAAATCAGAAAGAGGAGCAGAAGGCCGAAACCGAATCAACTAACTTTGTTCTGAATGACCTTTGGTCATTTTCGGTACTCGAAATGGCAAAATCGGTAAACTCAATGGGGTTATTCGCCACTAGGCGAAACGCATTTGCTCCGCGCAAGACAAATCTTGTCATGGATATCGCAGCATAGCGAAGCAATCAGCGTTTGTAAGGGGATGAATAACGGCATCACGTAACGGGCGTTTTGCGAGCAGCCAACCGGATAACGGTTCACGAAATAGATGTAATTCACCGCCACCGCGACCGCCGTGACTAGCAAGACACCAGGGAGGAAAACATTTTGTTTCCATTGCTTGTTTTTGAAATAAAGCACCGCATAAACGACGAGTCCGATCAACGACAAATAGGCAAGTAGCACCTCGAGGTACATCCCCACCACTAGCAAAGCACCAGGGAGATATCCTTGCTGCACGAAGAAATCGTCCCATTCGTCGAAGAACGCGGTTTTGAAGAACGCGGTCCAGCAATTGTAGTCGATAACCCCATATTCATTGATGTAGACGCCATCCACTTTGTGACGCCACCGATAGTTGAAGGGACTTTGGAATAAGTCGCGGGCCGGAAAAGGGAAACAACGCTCGAAAAAGTTATAGAACGTCGGGTCGATGTACATGCCATAACGTTGCTTGTCTTCGAGGGTCGGTGTGATATCCCAAACATAGCCAATCGGCATATCGTATTTGATTTTGTAAAGGATCGGCGTCCACAAGCCAAGCGGGAAAACAATGACCGCAAAAAGCGCAAATTTTCCCAGCAAAATCAAGATATCTTTTCGATTTTTCTCGGAATTGCGCAGTTTTTTGATAAGCACATAAAGGAAGATAAAGGCAATGGGGAAGGCCATTAAAGCCCCGTTTAATTTGGCCATCATCGAAAGACCCAAGGTGATGGCGCAGAAGACCAAGGGAAGCCATTTTTCGTTCCGCTTAAACGCCAAAGCAAGCGCCAGGGCAACAAAGGACAAAGTGCAAGCCAACCCATCGTTATTGAAGAAGAATTGAATGAACCAGAATTCGGGGATCATGACCGTAATCGCGGTGGCCAGCCCCACTTTCTTATCGGACAATCCAAGCCCTTGGTAAATGCGGTAAATCGCATAGAGGCAAACGATGCCTAGATACACCATGAAGACGCGGGTTAATTCCAACTGGTGGTAGGCGGAAATCGTATAAGCAGGATAGGAGGCGGATAAGGTTTGGTCCCCAAGATGAATAAAGAGCCCATTGAACTTCATCAGTCCGGCTATGATCACGTGGAAGAATTTGGGTTGGTAATATTGGTTATGGAGATTCACCGGCGGGATTTCCCCGGTGGAATAAATGTCATAGATGATGGTCCAGTGGTTGCCAGAAGATAAAGCGCCCGAATCGTGATGATGATGATGTAAATTAAGCGCGTGTTGGAATCCCCACAAAATCAGCAAGGTCGAGGCGATCACAAGGAACGCCCAAGCCGTTTTTCTGCCGGTTAGTCGTTTGGTGATGATCTCCAAAACAAAATAAGCAAGCATGGCGACGATGATCGTGCCCCCAAGCACGGAAGCGGCAATCGCCGACCCTTGATCACGGAATCCCGAATTCTGATAAGGTACGTTGGTAAAGCAAAAGGCAAAATAGAGGGCAAACACCAAAACCCCAATCACGGGGATGGTAATCGCCCAATGCCATTTCTTGCCGAAATAGCGTTCGAGCCAAGTATCGATATGTTCTAAAAAGGTGGAGATCCGTTTCATTCCGTGGGAGCCTTCGGCGCTTTAAAGAGGATGAATTTACGGGTGATGTAATTGAACGTCATGGTGAAGGCCGTGCGGATGACCATGACGATCAACCAGGCCAAGAAGGTGCCGGTTTGCCCTTCGACGAACATCTTTTGGAAATCGAAGCCGCCCAAGATGTTGATATTGAGGCCGGTCCATTCGATGCAGGTCATATAACCGATGAATTGGATGACGGCGCCAATCAGCAACCCCAAGAAAGCCCAGAAGGCAAATTGTAAGGAGCCTTTCAAGGTTTTGGATTTCTTCGCAGATTCTTCTTCGACGTTGCGGAAGCCCCAAATCGCGGTAAGCGACCAGGTCGCGGGCGTGGCAACGGCAAAGCCGAGGATCGAGATTGCAAACATCACAAAGAAGGCCGCCACATGGCCCATGGATGCGGTTTTGCTGGAGGCGATGGAGGTTACCCATCCTTCGATGGCGAAATCGATGAGGGTTCCATAGAGCCCGATGATCACGAAGCGGACGAGCTCCATGAAGATGCTGGTGTCGCGATTAAATTCTTTTTTGGCCATTTATGCTTCCTTCTTCGTTTCGTGGTATTCCTTTTCGGTGTTGACGTCCCACACGCTTTCTTTGGCGACTTCTTCGGGATGAAGCAGCGATTTCACTGCCGTCAAAGCGGTGAGGATGGAGTGGTCCATGTTGTTATAACGATGCTGGCCGTTACGCCCAACGCAATAGAGGTTCTCGATGGTGTTTAGATGTTCACGCACCACGCCGATTTCGGAATAGGAGTCAAAGTAAGCCGGGTAGGCTTTCTTGACCTTGATGCGGACGGCATCGAGGATGTCTTCTTCCTCGACGACGCCAATCTCATGGATTTCTTTTTTGGCCAAGGCGATGAATTCTTCGTCGGAAAGATTCCAATCCGCATCCCCTTCGTTAGCGAAATATTCCAGCCCAATCCAAACGGTGTGCTCCAAATCGGCCACCATATAGGGGGACCAGTTATTGAAAATCTGAAGACGGCCTAGTTTGACATGCCCTTCCTGAACATAAATCCAGGTATCCGGAAGGATATTAGAAACCGTGGGATATTTTGGCTTCTTTCCATTATCAATTAATAGCTTTTTGCAAAGCAAACCAACCGTCATGAAATCGCGATAAGGCAAGGCGGTGGCCACTTCATAGGCATGGGCGGGAACGTTGTCTTTGCCCAAGGCAATATAAAGGTCTTTTAAAGGCATGGAGGAGATGATGTAGTCCCCTTGGATTTCTTCTTTGCCGTTGATGGTTAAAGAACGAATCCGATTCCCTTCCAATTGGATGCCGGTGACTTCGGCGCCAAAGCGGATTTCCCCACCCTTTTCTTGGATGAGGGCGGCCATTTGCTCATAAAGCTGTCCCGGACCTTTTTTGGGGTAGGAGAAGGATTCGATGAGCGAGGTTTCGACTTTCTTGGAATTTTTTCGGAAGGGGCGGGCGATGGCGTTGCCGATGGTTTTCCATAACGAGAGTCCTTTGACGCGCTGCGCACCCCAAGAGGGATCGATCAAAGAGGGATTGCGTCCCCACACCTTTTCGGTATAGCCTTCGAAAAACATTTGATAAAGGGGTTTGCCGAATCGGTTGATATAGAAATCGGCCAAGGATTTCTCTTCCCGTTTATGGATGCAAGCGCCGATATAACCCCAGCCGGCTTTCCAAGTCCGGCCAAAGCCCATATTCTTAAAAGTCGCCCATTTCATGGACACGGGGTAATCGAAAAATCTACGGAGATAATAGATGCGGGAAATGCGGTGACGGGTAAGCATCACGCGGTCTTCTATTTCGGGATCGGGTCCGTTTTCTTGCAAAGGGACTTTCCGATTTAAGAGGATGTCGTCTTTGGCAGGTGCCCCTTGCTGCGGCATGATTTCGTTCCAGAGCGCATTGACTTCAGGGGACTTGGTAAAGAAACGATGACCGCCGATATCGATGCGGTTGCCTTTGTATTCCACCGTTTTCGAAATGCCACCAATTTCGTGGGAAGCTTCCAAAATGATGGGGTGGATTCCACTCTCGGGATGTTTCAGGAGTTCGTAGGCGGCGGAGAGTCCGGCCGGCCCCGCTCCGATAATCAAACAGATTTTCTTAGCCATACTGATTGTTAGATTATAACACCCGTAGGCGTGCTATAGGCAAAAGAAAACCCGACTGAGTCGGGCGTTTCTAGTTTTGTAATTACTTCCCTTGGGACTTGGCGAGCTTCTTGTTGAAGCGATCGATGCGGCCGTCCTGAGCGACGAAGCGCTGCTTGCCAGTGTAGAAGGGGTGGCAATTGCTGCAGGTATCGACCTTGATTTCCTTGAGGGTGGAACCAGTTTCGAAGGTGGATCCGCAGGTGGTGCAGGTGACGACGCACTTTTGGTACTTGGGATGGATTCCGTCTTTCATTTTTCTTATCTCCTTTCGCCGTACGGCTTACTACCGCACAGAGAGCGTGATAACTATACACAAAACCCGAATGGGGGGCAATGTTTATTTATCGACGCTTCGCAAAGCGATTAGGCGGGGAAGACAAAGGGGGTCTTCTGCACGTTCTCGCCATAGAACGTCTTGAAGTCGTTCTTCATGGAGATGACGTGGTAATTGGCCGCGGTCCAATCGTCCTTAAGCTTTTTGATGCGGGCTTGGAAGGCAGCTTCGTCTTCGCCCCACTTCATGGCATGGTCGCGGTCATTGTCGTCGGCCACCAGCATGAAAGCGGCAGATTTATAGGTCTTATTGCTTAAGCAATAATTGTGCATGGCGGAGTCACCACCGCTATTGCCGAAGGAAAGGACGGGAACCTTACCGATTTCTTGGCTGATTTGCTTCACTTTGTTGGTTTTGAGATTTTTGATGATGAGGTCGTCGGTGCGGACCAAATATTCATCCACGCCCATCGTGTAATTCTGGCCTTCATTCTCACCTTGCTTGTTGGCCATGAGGGTCACGTCCATGCCGATCACACGATTCGGCTCGATGCCAATGGAATCCACCAAGGAGCGGCAGATGAAACGATCGGAACCGGAAACGACGTAATAGGTAAAATCGTTGGCTTCCAAATATTTAAAGACCTCAAGCATCGGTTTGTAGAAGCCTTGGCCATAGGTCATGCCCGAGAACCCGTTGGCGGGTTTGGAGGCATAGGCTTTGACGTAGGCGTCGAATTCCGGAATGGTCATGCCGGCATAAGCTTTGGCCGCGGCCCGGGCATGCTTCATATCGAAATGGTCGGGGAGTTTTTTGCCGGTGCGGACGAAGTCGCGGATTTCTTGGGCGGTCTCAACGACATCGGCGGGCGCCTTGTCTTTGTAGTTCTCATCGTCAAGGACGCGGTATTCCAGCATGTTATATTCGAAATAACTGGGATAAAGCTCGGCGACAAAGGTGCCATCCATGTCGAAGGTGGCGATCCGGTCTTTCACGGGAATGAAATTCTTGGAATTCTTGTCGGTAACGTCTTTGACATAGTCCTTCAAAGTGGTCAAGGCGTCGCACTCATTCCAAAGGGTGAAGTACTTGGTTTCTTCTTTTCCACCGCAACCGGCAAGGACGCCAGCAAGGGGGATCAGGAAGAGAATCGCGGTCTTTTTCATAAATAATCTCCTGGGTTTTTCCGTAGAAATATTACGCGCCTTTCTCTTGGTTGTCCTATGGTTTTTTCTAAGAAACGGCTTTCGGCCAACAAAGGTTTCTTCTTTTCTTTGTGAAAAGAGGCCCTATGATATTGCCCCGTGAGCAAGAAACGTCTTCTCTTATCGCTTTGCCCGATTTACCTCTTCCTCTACATGGGGGACGCTTTGCTAACCTCTTATTACGCCCTTTATTTCATCGAAAACGGGCTCGATGCCCAACAGCAATCGTTGCTTCTCGGTGTCATTCCGTTCTCCTTGTTCATGGGTTGTTGTATCCTTGGATTTTTCAATAAAAACCGTGCAAAAACGCTTTGGTTATTCCGATTATGCGTCCTTATGGAGGCCGTTCTTGCCCTTTGTTATGCCTTTAGCCACGACTTTGTTTCGCTGCTGGTTTTGACCATCATCGTTTCCTTTTTCAATGGCGCCCCCTTCGCCTTCATCGAATCCCATGCCGCCTTGGCTTTGGAAGGGAAGCACATCCCCTATTCCCGGATTCGTAAGTTCGGCACCCTCGGTTATATCGTCTCCTTGTTCTTAGGCGGATTCCTACTTCGTCACCTTCCCTTTTCCGACGTCTATTATTTCTCCTGCGCTTTCTTTGCCACCGCATTGGGGCTCTCGTTCGTGTTGAAACCAATCCAAGAGAAGGCCACCGAGGAAGACCCCAATCACCATCCGGCGTCTTTGGATAAGCGTGGCGTTATTTTGCTATTGATCTCCATCGTGTTGCTAACCGGTGCGTTTAATGCATCCGCTTTCCTGTTGCCCGTACAACTGAAAAGTCTCGGTCTGCCCGACAGCGACTACTCCTTTATCCGCGCCATCGGCATTGCCGGGGAATTCGTCTCCTTGCTTTTGATGCCTTTGTTCCACCGCTTCTTCAAAAACAAAAAGATTCCCCTCTTCATTGGGGGAGGGCTATTGCTGCTTAGCACCGCTTTATGTGTTTTGGTGACCGATCCTTATGCTTTGGCTTATTCTAACCTGCTGCTATCGGGTTGGGGCAAATCGTTCGTCTTTGCCTATCAAGTCAGCCTTTTTGCCGAATTCACGGGTAAAGACAAATTGGGAAAGATTCTCACCGTGAACACGGGGCTGATTAATGTCGTCGTCACGTTATTAAACCTTGGAAGCTCCGCGATTTACCTCAACATCGGATTCCCCGCTTTCTTCGGCATCATCACCGCGATGGAAGGGGTTGGCCTCATCGTCTTTGCGTTCTTGCCACACCGAAAAACGCAGCCGGGCGAAGAAGAATTCGTCGTCGAATGAATTACCACCCCGTCCGCGAATGCTTGGGGTTATAACCTAATGAGATTGCTAATAAGGTGGTGGCGATAAGCGCAAGCGCCACCCAGTCGATTTTCCGTAATCGGAAATCGTGACGGAACACCGCCAATAGGGCGTAATAGCCGGCCAACAAAATTCCCGTGTAAAGAATGCGCGTGCCCCGCGAATAGGCAACGGTGGTCAGTAGGATGCCGGCGAAGAGAATCGCAAAATGGGGAATCAAGGATAAGAAGGCGTTGGACGTGCCGTCAACACCGGCGAGTTCGCCGCTGGGTTCTTTGCGGAACAGGGCATAGACAAAGCAAGGAAGCCCCACACCGACATGGAAAGAGGCCGCGGCAATCGCGTGGCCGCCCGCCTCTGGCAACGGATGCTCGGGGCCGATATAGGTGCCGATCAACCCATCGAATACCCCTTCGCATAGCCGGACCGGAGCAAAAGGTCCAATTGCATAATAGGAGATGTAGTCGCAGGCAGTAACGATATCAAGCGCCCAAGGCACATCACCCCAGTAGGAAAAATGGTCTTTGATCGCTTGGCTGATAAACGTCGCTGGAGCGGAAAGGAAGAGCGATCCCACCGCGGCAAAGCCCGCCATCAAAATGAACTGGGTCGCTTTGGAATTGCCAAAGGAGCAAGCGAGGCAATTGATCCCGTATTGGGCGATGAGCGCCAGCAACAAATAGAAGTAAACCGGCAAATAATAGATGAGTTCTGCGACTTTTCTGTAGTAATAACCATACAATTCTTCGACGCCGGTACGGATGTCGGTCAAGATCACTGGATCGGCTTCCGGGGTCGCGCCATAGCGGGCGGCAAACACCACCACACCCACCAAATAAGCGACGCTGAACGCGGCAAGTAGCATGACCAAACCCACAAGCGCACGGACCCGTTGGATGGTGTGGGGACCATAAGCGGATTGCTGGTAGGCGTCCGATCCTTGACGGGTGGTGCGATAGCTATAAACAATGGGCGGGATGACAAAACAGACGCCCATCGCCGGAAGAACGATTCCTAATAACCCGGAAGAAACGGGCGGAACGATAAAGAAGGCGGAACGATAGATTTCACAATAGACGGTGATCTGGTTGGAAACCATGACGATGAGGAAAATCACGGTCATGGACACGGCCGAGGCGGCAAAGACGGGGATCCAGGAAAGGATTTGCCCTCGGATCAAACGCTTAAGCATCGTCCGCACCTCCCTCGGATTTGGCAAGGAGCATCTCTAACGCCATGAGCTCATCGGGGTCGATCGGTACCTTTTCTAATAGAAGCGGCTTGAATTTGTTGCGGATGGGTTCTTCCTCGAAATACTCATCTAACGCCACGAAATGGCAAACCGAGCCCACATAACGGAACGAAACGATGCGATATCCCATGGAGACCAAATCGGTATCTTGGATCTTGCTGGGGAACACCGCTTGGTATTTGATGAATTCCACCCCCAAATGTTGGGCGTCTCCGTCTTTGGTGAGCCGTCCATTGCTCAAAAGCAAGAAGCGATCCGCCAAGCGGTGAAGCACGGTCACGTTATGGGTGGAAATCACAATGGTTTTGCCTTTGCCGGCTTTGCGTAACAATTCGCCGCGAATCGTTTCCAAGGAAAGGGGGTCTAACCCATCAAACGCTTCATCCAAAAGCAAATAAGGGGCATCGGAAGAAAGGGCCATCGCGATAAAGGTTTGCCGACGCATGCCTTTGGAAAAAGAGGAGACGGGCCGGTCGAAAGGCATGCCGAACGTGCTAAGGATTTTCTTAAATTCGTCCGTATCGAAATTGCCTAGGCCTTGGTAAAAGGCAAGCATCTGCATCGGGCTCATCCCGTGTGGGGTATAAGGATCGTCGGAAAGGAAGAAAACGCGCGCTTTCGCCTCTTTGCTATACCCAGGGAAGCCATCGATGAAGACCGTCCCCGCATCGGGGTGATATACACCGGAAATCAAACGGAAAAGCGTGGATTTTCCCGCGCCGTTTTCGCCCACAAGACCGATGACACCCGTAGCTAAATTCGCCGAAAAGGCGTTCACGGCTCGGTGGTTTCCAAAATATTTGCTTAATCCCGAGATCTCGATCATCGACGATTCCCTCAGAGTTCAATGGCTTGGCCGGGACGGACCAAGATGGCGTTTTCGTAAGTGACCCGCATCACCTGTTTCATATCGAAAAGCATGCCGGGTTTGGAATGATAGGGAACCAGATGTTTGGGACGAATGATTTGGGCGCAGCGGGTTGCTTCTTCCGGCCCCATGTTATAAACGCCGTCAATCGGCAAGAAGGCATAATCGATTGCTTCCTCGGCGAGGCGTTCCATCGCCGGCACATAAGAAGTATCGCCCGCCACATAAATGGTGAGGCCGTCGAAGCGCAACAAATAGCCGACGCATTCGTTTTCGTTATGATTGGGATTGCCTCCCGCCGGCACGGCCTGAATCTTCACGCCGTAATATTCAAAATCAAAATACACGCCGTTTTGCAAAGCATCCTTCGCCCGAATCACGACGGTGCGTGGATTTAGTTCGAGCAAATGAATCGCGTTATGATCGTAGTGCTCATGGGTAATCAAAACCACATCCGCCCGTTTGTCATAACCATCCCCGGCAAAGGGGTCAACGAAAATATAGCGACCTTCGTTGGTCTCAAATCGGAGGGATGCGTGTCCTTGATAATACAGTTTCGCCATAGATAGATATTACAGGGGTATTAAAAAGGTGCAAGGATATATCCTTTTCGTTTTCTTTTTCTATAAATTAGGTAATCTATTTCTCGTGCAATTTGAAAGGAGTCACCTATGATATCCAATTCCTTGGCAATCGAAGTCCTCAACCGCGCTTTAGCCACTGGCGGGGACTATGCCGAAATCTATTTGGAGCAAACAGATTCCGAATCCGTCCTTTTAGATAATGGCAAAGTGGAGGCCGTCGGGTCCCGCCAGGCCTTTGGCGCCGGGATCCGGATTTTACAAGGTTATCGCTGCGTCTACGGCTACACCTCGGATTTGTCCAAAAAGAGCCTTTTGACCTTAGCGGGAGAGCTCTCCGCCTCCTTTTCGGGAGAACGCCTCATTGAGGTAACCTCCATGAAAAAGGGGAAATACAAAAAGATCAACCATGTGGAAACACATTTGCTCGACGTGCCCTTAGAAGAGCGCATCGCCTATGTTCGGGAATGCTATGAAGTCACCAAGGCCGTCGACACCCGTTTGGTGCGTATCCAAGATTCGCTTGCCTTTGCCCACAAGACCATCCGCATCTTCAACGCCGAAGGACCCGTTGCAACCCGGTTTGACGCCGAGGAAGAACGGGGCCGTTTGGTCATGGTCGCCATCGCTGCCGGCGAAAACAATTCCATCGAATCCGCTTTCGAGGGTCCCGGCGCTTCCACCGGATGGGAATATTTCAAAACCCTCGACTACAAACAGCGGGCCAAAGAGGTGGGTGAAAAGGCAATCGCCTTACTCACCGCCAAAGAATGTCCTTCCGGCCAATACACGGTGGTCATCCATAATGGCTGGGGCGGCGTCCTCTTCCACGAAGCCTGCGGTCATCCCCTCGAAGCTTCCGCCACTTCCAAAGGCCTCTCGGTCTTCTCCGGCAAAATCGGGGAGCAGATTGCTTCTCCGCTAGTCTCCGCCTGGGACGATGGCACGATCCCCAACGCTTGGGGATCCAACGACATCGATAGCGAGGGCGTGCCTTCACAAAAGAACGAATTGATCCGCGACGGCATCTGCGTCGGTTATATGGTCGACCGTCTCAGCGGACGTCGCTTAAATATGGCCCCCAACGGCACCGCCCGTCGGGAATCGTATAAATATGCTCCCACCTCCCGCATGTCGAATACCTATATCGCCGCAGGCAAAGACAATCCCGAAGACATCATCAAAGACACCAAACTCGGGATCTATGTCGCCAATTTCGGCGGCGGTTCGGTTGAGCCCACGACCGGGCAATTCAACTTCTCGGCCTCGGAAGCCTATATCATCCGCGACGGCAAACTCGCGGAAATGGTCAAAGGCTGCACCTTAATCGGCACCGGTCAGGAAGTTTTGCTTAACATCGACCGCGTCGGCAACGACCTGGCGCTTGGCCAGGGCAACTGCGGCGCCGCTTCGGGCTCCATCGCCGTCAACGTCGGCCAGCCCACCATCCGCTTAAGCAAGATCACCGTCGGTGGACGGGGAGGTGAATTGAAATGAACTACGCCAAATTCTTTGAATTAGCGAAGCAGCGCGGCATCGCGGAATCCCAAATCCAGGTGACCAAAAGTCGGGCCGTTTCCATCGATTTATTCCATCACGATATCGAAAATTACACGATCACCGATGGCCAATCCGTGGTCGCCTGTGGCATCTATAACGGAAAATTCGGTTCCGCCCGCACCGAGCGGCTCGACGCTTCCACCTTCGATCATCTGATCAATCAAATCATCAAAGCCGCCAGCCACAGCGAGAAACCGGATGCCCAACCCTTATTCCAAGGCAGCGAAAAATACCACAAGAAAAACGTCTACTGCCCTGAGCTCGCCGCGATTCCTTTGGAAAAGAAGCTCGCCGATTTGCGCGAATTCGAAAACGAAGTCTATGCCCAAGATTCCCGCGTTGTGGAAGTCGAAGCGGGTTATTCGGAACGGGAAGCTTCGTTCGAGTTCTATAACTCCCATGGCCTGAAGCTAAAACAAAAACGGAATTTCTTCCTCTTTGGGGTCTACGCGGTCGCCAACGACGGCAAAGAAGCGAAAACCAACTACGAAGTCGCCTTTGGCGCGGATTATTCCGCCGTCGATTTCAAAGCTTTGGCGAAAAAAGCCGTGGATGGTGCCGTCGCCAAGTTCGGCGGGGAAAGCATTAAGTCCAAAAAGTACCCCACCGTCCTTCGTTATGACATCGCCGCCGCTTTCGTCGACGCCTTCCTCTCCTCGGCAGTTGCCGATGAGGTGCAACGCCATTCTTCCTTATTAGAAGGCAAACTTGGCCAAAAGGTCGCCTCCAGCAAATTAACGATCGAGGAACGGCCGTTAACCAAGAACATCTTCTTCTCTTATTTCGATGACGAAGGCGTGGCCTCTTATAACAAAACCGTGGTGAAGAACGGGGTCCTCCAAACCTACTTCTATAACCGCGAAACCGCGGCCAAGGATGGCGTGGAAAGCACGGGCAACGGCATGTGGGAAGGTTCCCGCATCGGCACCGGTTATAGCAACATCTATGTCAAACCGGGCAAAGCAGATTTCGCCACTTTGATCGCCCCCATCAAAGACGGGGTCTACATCACCGATATCGCTGGGTTAGGCACCGGCATGAATGCCCGTTCGGGTGACTTCTCTTGCCAAGCCGAGGGCTTCCATATCGTCGATGGCAAACTCGCCGAGCCCTTAACCTTGATTACGCTCAGCGGGAATTTGCTGAAGATGTTTGGCGATCTAAAAGGATTCGCGGACAACCTCACGCTCACCAGCGGCGGCACCCAAATTGCCGATTGTTACATCAAGTCCATGAACATCGGCGGAAAATAAAAATCGCAGCAAATCTTTCGCTTTTGCAAGAAATCCCGGCGAAATTGCCGGGATTTTTATTTTTTCAGTTGCAGGCTTTTTACCCTTATTCCTTGGTTTCTTTTTCCTCTTCCTCGGAGGATTCTTCTTCCTCAGAATTTTCTTCTTCTGGGTAGAAATCTTGTTCTTCCCAAGGCAAGGGATAGACTTCCCAGGAAATGTGCTGTTCGCGGATTTCCTTCACTTCGCTGTCGATGAGCGTCTTTTCTGCTTCGAGGACTTCGGGTAAGCAGGTCTTTAAGACGCGGCTCACTTTATCGATAGCGTAATTGCATTCGTCTTCGTTGTTCTCGATATAGGCGGCGATCAAGACGTAGCAGCGGAGGGCAGGCATGGTCATCATATCCGCGATGTAACGCCGTTGGGCATCGCTAAGTTCGTCGTAATATTTCTTACCGGCCGTCTTGTCCTTGCGTTCCAAAAGGATCGCCAGTTTATATGCCATGGCTTCCGCTTTCACGGCGGATGGGATTCTGGCTTCTGGATTGAGGTGATGCTCTAAGATCGCTTCCGCCTCTTTGCTCTTTCCGTCCACCAATAAGCGGGTCACGGTGATGATGTTTAAGGCCGCGGTGAACTCGGTGATTTCTTCATAGACCACGGGTTCGGGCGCTTCCACACCGAAGTTCGCGGCATAACGTTGGAGCAAGATGTTGTTGTAGGCGTAACGGTTGGCGGGATTCCCGATGAGGGTCAACAAGAAACCGTCGTTTTCTGAATCGATATGGGCGGGGAAGAGGTCGTAGATGAAGACCATGATGCCAACGGAGAGCATCGTGAGGCTAAGTACCTGAAGCCAAGCCAAATCGCCACCTTGCTTGCTCGCAACGTTGCGGATAATCATCAAAACGGTCACTTCGATGATGAGCCCCAACACGGGGAAGAAGACATAGGCGCCCAAGGAAGAATTCTTCGGGTCGAGGGGACGGACGGTGGTTTCGCCAACCAAACCTTCGAAGGTATGGAACCCGAGTTTCTTCTTTTCTTTGGTCTTTTTCATGCCAAAGCCCAGGATGACGCAGGACAAAACCTCGTATTTGCCGACGCGGGCACCAAGGAGATGGCCAAATTCTAGCAGCAGGGCGTTTAAAACCACGCCGGCCATCAAAGACAAAATCACCAAGACGATGTAGTGAATGGAGCCATTGATGGCGTTCCCAAATTCGTCAAGGACGGGCTTGATGACCAAAAGCCCCATTAAAATGGCAACGCCTAACATCAAAACGTAGGCGATGATTGTGGCAAAATCGTTTTTCTTCATAATGCCCTCCTGGTTGGACCAATGGGTCTCGCGATCGGCGGCAACAGCCAATCACACGTGTTCCGTTGCCTTTGCGTTTCGTCGAGGGCTGCAGATGGCCGGGGTCTCCGGCAATGCAGCAATTATAGTCCAGATTCTTTCTTCTTGCTCGTAAATGTTTTCCCGCCGGCATCCCGTTCTTCTTTTTTGCTCATCGTCAGGATGGCCGGGACCATGCATTCTTCGATGAGTTTGATGGTGCTTCGCATCTTTTTCCCAAAGCCTTCCGGGGTTAGGTTCTGGGTGCGGAAGCAATTCCCGAATTCGTCCGACACAAGCCTTGCCAAGCGGCGGGAAGCGCGGCGGATGGCTTCCTTTCCTAACTTTGGCTCGGTTCCGCGTTCCGACCAAAGGGAGAACATCTTGGCGTTGATTTTGCCAAAGATGAAATCCTCGGTGAGGTCGCGGGCCGCCGAATTATAGGTGGCGATGAGGAAGGGTAGGTTGCTCTGGGCATAGGCCAAGAACCCCTTTAAAACCCCTTTGACGTCGGTGGCGGCTTCCATTTTCGAAAGATCTTCGTTCAGGAAAATGGCCGCGACCAGATCATAGATGTCTTGGTAGTGGTAATAGAAGGTTTGGCGATGGCATCCGCAGCGTTTGCAAAGCTCGGTGACGTTGATTTCTCCCAAAGGGAGCGTCTTCATCATGTCCTTCAAAGCATATTTTAGTTTGGCTTCGGTGATCATACTTGTTTCTCCGCGAGGGCTTTGGCGATCTTCGCCCCCAGCACGGCGTTATTGATGACCAAACGGATATTGGTCTCTAAAGAAGAACCGCCGGTTAATTCGACGATCCGTTTTAACAGGAAGGGGGTGGAATCTTTTCCTTTGATTCCTTGCTCCTCCGCTTCTTTCACGGCTTGGTCGACGATGGAATCGATATAGTCATGGGGAAGAGCAAATTCCGCGGGCACCGGGTTGGAGATCAAAATCCCACCGGAAAGACCGAATTCTTTCTTCGCCCGAATGATGGATGCCGCTTCTTCCGGGGTGGAGAAATCATAGTCCACAGGGTCGCTGGAAGAGACGCTATAGAAGTTGGCGAACGTCTTTGCCTGATTCGACAAAACGGTCACGCCTTCGGTTTCTAGATATTCCAAGGTCTTGGGGATGTCGAGAATCGCTTTAGCCCCGGAGCACACCACCGCCACATCGCAGCAACCGAGTTCTTTCAGGTCGCGAGAAATGTCGAAGGTGGTTTCGGCGCCGCGATGAACCCCACCGATCCCGCCGGTAACGAAAACCGAGATTCCCGCCTTTTCGGCGCAGATCATGGTGGCGGAAACGGTGGTCGCACCCCATGCCTTTTTGGCCAGGACGATCGGGAGATCCCGTTTGCTGACTTTGGCGATGCCTTTCCGTTTGCCGAATTCTTCGAGTTCGTCGTCATTCATACCAATGACCACTTCCCCTTCAATAATGCCAATCGTCGCGGGCGTAGCGCCGTTTTGACGCACCGTGGCCTCCACTTGACGGGCGGTCTCGACGTTTTTGGGATAGGGCATGCCGTGGGAAATGATCGTCGATTCCAACGCGACGACGGGTCTGCCTTCTTGCAAGGCTTTTGCGACATTAGGGGCGATTCTCATGGGTTTCCTCCTTGTGCTGGATTTTCGTTAGGACGGTTTGGGCGGCTTTGTCCAAGAGGAAATACACCAATGTGGACAAGGCGGCCGAGCCGATAATCACCAAATAGAAATTTTCCGCATAATGATCCCAGGTGATGCCAAGGATCCTTCCCCGCAAGAAGAAGTCGGCGAGCACCGTGGCAACCCCCAAAGCAAAGGCGCCGCCGAAGACGGTTGCGCGGAACTTATCAAAGGGCAGACAAACACGAAGCAAAATCATTAATGAGACGAACGAGAACGTCATCACCGATAACGCCTTTCCGATTTGGAAGGCGACGAATGAATCGTTGGGGATATCGGAAATCAAACTGGGCCAAATCGTAGAAAGCGCAATCGGCAATAGAGCCGCGACGACCTGGGCCACCCCGGCGGGCGCGGCGCGCACTAGCAAAGTGGTCAGGAAAGATCCTTTCAAGCGTTCTTTGGAAGGCTGCAAAGCCAAGAAGAACGCGGGTAAGCCAATGGCAAAGAGTTCCCAAACCAATAAGTTTGAGGTCGAATAGGGATAGTTAAACGGGGTGTTGGTGCCGGGAATCTTCGCGGCCCAAGAAACCACCATGAAGATGAAGGAAAGGATCAAGGCGAAAGCGGTCTTACTCAAAAACAGCGAGCAGGTGCGATGCAAATTGTTGATGACGCGCCGCCCTTCGGCAACGACATCGGGTAGCTTGGAGAAATCACTGTCGAGGGCGACCAAATGCGCCACGTTTTTGGCGGCGTCGGCCCCGCTTGCCATGGCAATGGAGCAATCGGCCGTCTTCAAAGCGAGGATATCATTGACCCCGTCACCGGTCATCGCGACTTTGTGACCCCGTTTTTGTAACTCGGCCACGAGCAAGGCTTTCTGCTCAGGCAAGACGCGGCCAAAGACCCGATATTGATCGAGCAAGGCGGGAAGCTCTTCTTCGGTTTTGCCAGCAAGCGAAACATAGCGATCACATCCGGCGACGCCCGCCCGCTCGGCAATGCGTGAAACGGTGAGGGGATCGTCCCCGGAAATGATATAAACCCGCACATCGTTTTCTTGGAACCAAGCGATGTTATCTTTGGCGTCTTCTTTGAGGTGATCGGAAATCGCAAGAAGCCCGCAAACGGTCATTTTTTGAGGCAAATCGCTCGTTTTTGCGGCTTTTTCGCTGCAAGCAAGCGCCAAACAACGATACCCTTTTCCCGCGAATTCTTGGATTTTCTCTTCCACAAACCGGTCGTGATTCACCGGCAAAAAATCATAGGCGCCGATGGCATAAGTGATGCCCGAAGCCAAGCTGACGGCCGAATATTTCTTTTCCGAATCGAAGGGCATGGTCGCAGCGGCGATCTCGCTGCTGTTATCGCCAAAGCGTTTCTTCAAAGCCAAGGCGGTCATGTTGGCGTCTTGGGTGAAATGAAGAATCGTGGCCACGGCGTATTCGAGTTCGTATTGGGGGTGGCCGTTGAATAAGGCGATGTCTTCAACTGACATCGTGCCGTCGGTTAAGGTGCCGGTTTTATCAAAGCAAACGGTATCGACGCGAGCCAAGGCTTCGATGCAATAAAGTTCTTGGACGAGGATCCGTCGCTTGGCAAGTTGGATCACCCCCACGGCAAGGGTCAAGGAAGTGAGCAAGAACATGCCGGCGGGCAACATGGCCACGACCGAACCGGTGACGGATTCGACAAAGAGCGAGGTTTGTTCCCGGCTCCCATCAAATAGCGAAGAAAGCGGGATTCCAGAGGCAAGGCCTTCGATGAGGTAGGTCAAGAAATTGATGAGGGCAAACACCAAGGCCAAAATGCCGCAGAAAAGCATCACCTGCCAAGTCACTCGTTGGATTTCAGAGGGGCTACGATGGAAGCGGGATGCTTTCTTTTGGATTTTCTCCGCGTAATTGGAAAGGCCGACGGAAGAAACCGAAGCGCGGCAAGATCCCGAGACGACATAACTTCCTGAATAGAGGTTATCCAGAGCATGTTTCTTCACATGCTCGGCTTCGCCGGTAAGAAGCGATTCGTCGATTTTGCATTCGCCTTCGAGCACCACCGCATCCGCGGGAACTTGGTCGCCTTGTTTCAAAATGATGACGTCGGATAAGACGATTTCGTTGACGGGGATTTGCTGTTCTTCGCCATTACGAATCACGGTTGCTTTGGGATCGACGATAATTTTCAACTTATCCGTGAGTTTGCGGGCATGGATGTCCTGAATCAAACCGATAAGAATATTGGCGGCAAGAATCAGCAAGAAGAAGTAATGGGAAGGGCTAAGATTCGCCCAAGCCATCGCCCCCGCCACCAAGAAAAGGATGACGTTGAGGAAATTGAAGACGTTGTCGATGATGATCCGCAGATAGGTTTTGGAAACGTGCCGCGGAACTTTGTTCACGAGGCCCTTGGCTTGGCGGGCTTTGATTTGATCGGGGTTCAATCCGGCGCTAGCGACCACGTCGAAAACCTCCGCTTCCGCGATGGCGATATCCAATGACGTGCGCTTTTCCGGATCCATGGTTTATTCCGTTCTCAAGCAGGTAACGGGGTCTTTCTTCGCGGCGATGCGAGATGGGATCAAACCGCTGACGAAGGAGAGGCCGATGGAAAGAACCACCAAAATGATGGCGGCGGCCGGATGGAGCGAGGCAATGCTGTTTAAACCGTTGCCTGGGAATAGATGATCCAAGATGAGGTTGATGGGGATGCAGGCAACCAAGGTAAAGGCCACGCCGATCACGCCGGCGGTAAAGCCGACGATGACGCATTCGGCTTCAAATAAACGACCCACGTCCTTCTTTCTTCCGCCACAAGCGCGAAGCACGCCGATTTCCTTCGTGCGCTCGATGACGCTCACATACGTGATAATCGCGGTCATGACCGAAGAGACGACGAGGGAGATGGAAGCGAAAACGATCAAAACGGCGGATATGACGTTAATCATCGTGCCTAAACTTTCCGTGAGGTCCGACATGATGTCGCTGTAATTGATCTCGTTGTCTGGATGGGTTTTATTCCAGTCGTTGAGATATTCCTTGACCGCGTCTTTGGTGGTCAACGAAGAGGGGAAGATCAAAATCGAGGTCACGAGCCCATAGGAATTGGCGGCCGCGACAAGGTTCATGATACTATTTTCCCCAGGTTGGAAAGCGGCATCGATGGTAATCGTGCCACTCATTAAATCGGCCATGAAATTCTCCAAATCGATTTTGGGGAAAGTCGCGCCTAGGTTCCGGCAGGCGCCTAGATAAGCACCGATGGAGGTATAGACATAATCTTTGTTCGTCACAACATAGGAGCGGAAGGCTTTCGGCAACTGATTCGTAATCATCGAAGACAAGTTGGCCAAGGTGGCGTTATCGATATCCGTTCCTTCTTTGCCGTCGAAGGAAGCAAGCAAGGTATCCACGAACTTTTGGATGATCGCTTTGCCATCTTTTTCCAAATCGCTATCCACGGGGATAACCCAGTTGTCGCGTTGGAGCATACCGAGCTTGTGGGTTGAGGTGCCGTCGGCATAATCCGCGGCCATCTTCTTTCCAAGCTTCGGAGTATAGGCCAAGGAAGGGGGCATCAAAGAAAGCGGGGAGGTTTCGGTGGGACGGAGGACGCCGACGATTTTGCAATCGATGGGGTGGCGGGTCGTGTCGTTATAGATATCGTTGATGTTGCCAGGGCCATCGATATATTTGACGGTCCGCTTGCCGGGGGTGCCATTGACCGTTGCCACGGCTTTCCCGGAGCTGTCTTTCGAATAGGAAACGGATAAATCGGTGTAAGAGTCAACCTCGTATTCTTTCACCATCGCATCGAGATCTGCGGGGTTTTGCGGTAATTTGTAGTAATCGGAATTGGTAAAGCAGCGGAACGTGCGGTAGGTGGTATCGCCCTCTCCGTTATAGAGGATATCGTCAAAATTAAAGGTCAGGTGCTTGTCCAAGCGTTCGGACTCAAAATTGGAGTCGCTGCGATAGAAACCCAAGTTCTTCATCGTTGAGAAATCGATGCGGTTGGAGGCGGTGAGGATGATGGCGAGTTCGTTTTCGTTTTCCGGGAATTTGCCATAGATGGTGTCATACATCGAAGCCAAACCGGTTTTGTCCCCGATGAGTTCGTGCATGATGGTGGTAGGCAAAGCGGTCACCGAAGAAATCGCGCTGCCAAGCATCCCGGCGGATTGATATTGGTTGATGGTGCGGATCTTGCCGCTATTGCCATCTTCCGTCATGAAATGGAAGTTCAGATCGTTGCGGTTATAAAGCACGCTCATGGCCTTGCCATAGACGGGGCATGTCGGATCATTGGTAATGCGATCGATATAGTCGAAATATTCTTGGGAGAAATCGTTATAGACCACCGTGGTCATGGAGGTGGAGGGATTATAGACGGTCAAAGTAGGGTCGGTGGGATACATCTTCACATCGTCCTCGGTGGACGCGGAAATCCGGGTGGACACGGGCGTAATGGAAATGGGAATCGAAGAAGCGATTGAAGATTCGACGTTGGCAATGTAGTTGGAGAAGCCGTTATTCGTGGCCAGAACCAAAGCAACACCAATGATCCCGAAGGAAGAGGCGACGGCCGTTAAAATCGTACGGCCTTTCTTGGTCAACACGTTTTGGAAGGAAGAACGAAGGGCGGTCACAAACGACATCGAGGTCTTCTTGCCCACTTCTTTTTCTTCCACGCCACTAATATCTGGCTCAAGAGGTGCGGAGTCGTGGATGATCTCCCCGTCTTTCATGCTGATGATGCGGTCTGCGTATTCTTTGGCCAGTTCCTCGTTGTGGGTGACCATGATGACACAGCAATCCTTGCCGACTTCCTTGATTAAGTCCATGACCTGCACCGAGGTGGCGGAGTCTAAAGCGCCCGTAGGTTCATCGGCCAAGATGATGTCGGGGTCGTTCACCAAAGCACGGGCGATCGCAACGCGCTGCATTTGGCCGCCAGAAAGTTGGTTGGGTTTCTTCTTCAAATATTCGCCTAGTCCCACTTTCACGAGGACTTCTTCGGCTTTTTTGGCGCGTTCTTTGCTGGAAACGCCACCTAATTGAAGCGAAAGTTCAACGTTTTGGAGCACCGTCATGTGGGGAATCAGGTTGTAGCTTTGGAAAACAAAGCCAACCCGCTTGTTGCGGTAGCTATCCCAATCTTTGTCTTTGAAGGATTTGGTGGATTTGCCGTCGATAAGCAAATCGCCATCGGTATAGTGGTCTAACCCACCGATGATGTTTAACAACGTCGTCTTGCCTGAACCGGAATGGCCCAAGACGGCGACAAAGCCGCGGGAAGGGAAGGAAACGGAAAGGTCTTTGATCGCGGTGAAAGGTTTTTTGTCGACATAGTAATCTTTTTTAATGTGCCGCAATTCCAGCATCGCTTTCTTCTCTTGATTCTTTTCCATAGAAAAGCCCTCCCTGAGGCGTCTAATATCATACAACCGAAAAAGCGCGACCGCGAGGGATATAATCAGGAATTTTTATACAAAGTAGAATTTCGCGGAAACTTAGCGGTTTCTTTGCTTGGAAAAGAAGGTGGTGAGCAATTCCGCACAAGCCTCTTCGGCCACCCCAAAAGAAAGCAAGGGAGCGCCCTTTTCCCCATCATAGACATGGTGCTTGGAGACGATGGCGCCTTCTTTTGCGTCTTTGGCCCCAAAGCAGAGAGAGGAAACGCGACTTTGCAAAATGGCCCCGGCACACATTAAGCAAGGCTCTAAAGTCACATATAAGCGACATCCTTCGAGGGACCAGCGGCCCAATGCTTTCGCCGCCATTTGCAGTGCTTTGATTTCGGCATGACCCGAAATATCGAGATCGTTTTCGCGGGTATTGCGCCCTTTTCCGATAATTTTGTCCCGATAAACCACCACGGCACCCACGGGGACTTCCCCCGCTTCCGCGGCCTTTTTGGCTTCCTCGATGGCAAGTTGCATGTAATCCGTTTCGGTCATAGTTACATTGTAAAACAAAACCACCGCGCAAGGGGCCGTGATTTAAGGCTGCTCGGTTCCCCGCCTGACCTGGTTCGTCGCTTTCCCTTCGCGATGGCTTAGTGATTATAGCAAACTTGTTTGAATGGTCAAATCCAAGCAGGCGCTGGAATCATCGATGGCAGAACCGATCAACGCGGCCTTTGGCGTGCCAGCAAGTTCGATGGCATCGCGATAGCCGGAGCTTTGCACCGCTTGAGAGAAATCGAGAACGATCGCTTGGTTGAACGAATCATAGGAGGCGCAGCTTCCCGCTTGGAAGGCGGAGGCCAAACGTTCCTTGATCATTTTTTCGAAGTCGGCGCTGAGTTTGGTTTGACCAAGATAGAGCCCATCCAAACGAAGTGTCATACGGTAATTCTCAAAGGAAGCCATCGTGGTGGTAAGGATGGCGCGGATTTCATAGCCGTTGATGTTCATGCCCACCGTGAAATACATTTTTCCATCGAGGATGTTGGCGTTGAAGTTATCGAAAGTAAGCTGCACGACTTCGCTGTTTTGGCCATTCTTCCTAGCTAAGACCACGCCGGTTCCAACAAAGGAAGAGCTGCCTAACATTTCGTTGATTTCAGCTTCGCTGATCTGAGCAATCTTCTTGCTGGCGATACCGGGAAGGGTAATCCGATTCTTCACCTTTTCCTGTAAGGAAACCTCAGGGCTTAAGGCCGCGCCTTGATACATAGAGACATCGGAAATGCCCGCGGCAGAGAAGTCTAAAGAAACGACTTTGTTGCGCACGCTGGCACCGACATCTTGATAGCCGCGGACCAAATAATGATAGATGTCGTTGATGTCTGCGGATTTGGGATCGACGACGCCCGCATCGATAAGGGCCCGAAGTTTGGCGGCGTAGTCATCGAGGTTCAAATTCAAATCATTGGCCTCGTCGACGAAGCCTTCTTTGGTGTGATAACGAGTGAGGTCGGTAATAAAAGAGAGGTTTTGGCCGCCGTTAGGATTGAAGGTGACGGCATTACTATCGATAAACTGTGTTAAAGCGGCGGAAACGAGCTCTTGATTACCAAGCATCGCGGAAGCGTCTTTGAGCAGATCGGCTTTCTTATAGGTAATGCATTGATCCGCCCAGCTGACGGTCATATGGAGGCCGCTACTGGCGAGCCCGCTTTGAAGTTGGGCCATCACATCGGTCATCGGTTGTTTGGCCACGTTATTGAGAAGACCGGTCAAGCCGCCAAGACGGCCCAATCGGATATCGTCGAACTTGAATTGATAGAAACCTTCTAAGGGAGAAGTTTCGTTCACGGTATCGCTAAATGTCGTTTTAATGATGGCGCGGGTATTGAATAAAGGCGCATGGGCTTCCACGAAGAAATCGTATTTGTCGTTATTGACTTCGACGAACACGCCGGAGACATAGTCTTTCGCTTGGGTGGGCAGTTTTTGATATACCTTGGCGAACATCTGGTTGAGGTTGTCTTGGCTCACTTGTAATTTCAAAGCCTTTTCCTGTTTGGCGTTTTTAAACGAATCGAAGAAAGCGTCCGAAACCACTTGGGTGGCATCGGCTTCCCCGCTGACGGGGGTGTGGGTCGTGGGATCATAGAAGAGCCCGTAAACCAAGCCAATCGGCAAAACGATCAAAACGAAAAACAAAACCAACAAAGTGACCAATACGGGGTGTCCTTTTTTAACAGGTGCGGCATTACTCATGGGAAAATCCTCCATCGCTTATTTTACTCGGGTAGAAAAAAGAAAAAACTTAGACCGAAAAATAACATTTTTATCCCACGTTTCCAAAAAGTGGTTTTTAGACGATAATCAACTGATGGTTGAGTGAATTTTAAACCAAGCGTTGCAAAATCCAACTTCGCCTCGATACCAATTCGCTTGCCTCGTTTCGATAATGGAAGCGAAGGAGGACCACACCATGTCCAAAAAATTCTCTGAAAACTTCTCCGCCTTAAGAAAAGAAAAAGGCCTCACCCAAGCCGAGGTCGCCGCCAAGCTTAATATCTCCGCCCAGGCGATCTCGAAATGGGAAAACGGCGAATCCATGCCCGACGTCTCCCTCCTTGGGGATATCGCCGAAATCTTCGATACCACCATCGACGCGTTGTTTGGGCGCGTGGATAAAGAAAAGGTGGAAGTCGTCGAGCCACCCAAAGGCAACTACAACGATTATTTCCTTCGCATCGACGCCGTCAGCGGAGATGGATCCAATGCGAAAATCAACATCCCCTTAGCCGTTGCCACCATCATGTTCCGCGGTAAGTCGGAAATCTCCATCGGTGGCTTCACGCTCACCCAAACGGATTTTGAATCCATCCTCAATATGATCGATGCCGGTGCGGTCGGACCTTTGGTCGATGCCGTATCGCAAGATGGGTCCCACGCCAAAATCTACGTCGAGAAGATCCAAAAATGAAAATGATCATCAAGCCGGGTCGCCACCGCCTCCGGCTCGTCTTCTGGGTGCCTTTGCATTGGCTCAAATGGCGGTGGGTGCAAAGAAAAGTCGACGAATACGCCCCCGACATCAATCTGCGCGATATTTATCGTGCCCTAAAAGAAACAAAGCGCCGTTACCGCCGCTTCCTGTTATTGGAAGCAACCGATCACGACGCCAGTGTGAAGATTTATCTATAAACCCTATTTCTTCGGCTTCAACACGGAGATCCCGCCCATCCATTTCCGCAAAACTTCGGGGATGATGACGGAGCCATCGGCTTGCTGATTCTGTTCGAGCAATGCCGGGAATACGCGGGACGTGGCAAGGCCAGAGCCGTTGAGGGTGTGGCAGAAATGGAGTTTGCCATCTTCTCCACGATAACGGATTTTGCCCCGACGCGCCTGGTAGGCACGGGCATTGGAGACGGAGGAGACTTCCTTGAAGATCCCCATGGAAGGAATCCAGACTTCGATATCGTAAGTCCGGGCCATCGAATGGGAGCAGTCCCCAGCGGCCAATTTATCCAACTGATAGATTAAGCCAAGGCCTTCCAAAAGGGCTTTGGCTTTTCCCACCATTTCCTCAAAGGCGGCATCGCTGCCTTCTTCGGTGGTATATTGGACCATTTCGACTTTGTTGAATTGATACCCACGGATCATGCCGCGTTCTTCGGTGCGGTAGCTGCCGGCCTCTTTGCGGTAGCAAGGGGTATAGGCGAAGTATTTCCGCGGCAAATCCTTGAGTTCCAAGACTTCGTCGCGATGGAGGTTGACCAAAGCGGTTTCGGCGGTCGGCAAGATGAATTTGCGCGGCTCCACCCCTTCAAGCCAGAAGACATCCTCTTCGAATTTGGGGAATTGTCCGGCGGTGAAACCGGATTCGTAATTGAGAATGTGGGGCGGGAGGATCATCTCATAGCCATCGGCGAGGTGGCGTTCCATGAAGTAATTGAGAAGCGCCCATTCCAAACGGGCGCCAAGATTGGTATAGACCCAGGTGCCGGCGCCAGAGATTTTGGCGGCGCGCTTATAGTCGATTAAGCCAAGGGACTCGGCGAGTTGGACGTGGTCCTTAATAGGGAAGCCGAAATCATGGGGTTCCCCAAAATGCGACACGGGAGTGTTGTTTTCTTTTCCGCCGCCTAACAAATCGTCATCGGGGATATTGGGAAGTTCTTCCATGATCTTTTTGATTTGGGCTTCCACCGAGGCGAGTTCGTCGGCTTTTTCCTTGTTCTCCGCGGCCAAGACTTTGACTTTGGCGAAAATCGAAGCGACGTCGCCGCCTTCTTTCTTCACTTGGGGAACGGAGGCGCTGAGTTTGTTCTGCTCGGCTTTGTTGGCCTCGACTTCTTGGATCAAAGCAACGCGGCGGGCGGAAAGTTCCTGCAACGGAGCGGGATCGAAATCCCACAATTTCTTTTTGAGGGCTTCCTTGACGTATTCGGGACGTTCGAGGATCAATTTAATATCGTTCATTGGATGTCTCCTTTTTGATTGGTTAAACGATGGTAGATGGAGGAGAGTTCCCTGCCGAAATTCAGGAGGGAATGGCTCTTAGCGACATCGAATGCCGCCATTATAGTTTGTTTTGCCTTTCCTTTTGATAAGGAATTCAAATAAGCGGATAAATCTTCCGCCCCTTTGAATAGGTAGCAAGTTTGCTGGTCGAGCATAAGGGGATTCTTTTTCGCCCCAACAAGGCCCACCACTTGGGTTTTGGAGGCAAATGCTTCCAGCAAGGCGATCGCATCGGGTTTGGTCGAGCCGGAGCTGATGTAAGCAAGCGAGCTCATCAACGCCGAACGATAGATGTCATCCTGCACCAAAGAGCAGAAATGAAGGTTGTTGGTGCGTTTGGCGCTGCGGGCGCTTTTCATCAAAGCGAAGGGGTCGATAATGGAGGAAGAACCGAAGAAATAGAATTCGAGTTCCTGGCAAAGGGCCGCGATTTGCTTAATCAGCTGAATCGTCGCCTTATCGTGATAGGACCCGGTGGAAATCACGGTTTTCGTGTTGGGGTGGACCCGGAAATAACGCAGGAAGATTTCCTTTTCCTCGGCGTTATCGGCAAAGCGGGTGAGATTCACCATCGGCTCGATGACTTCGATCGGCGTGGTGATGCCACTATCTTCGAGTAGTTTCTTCAGCGGTTCGGAGGGAACGGTCACCATATCGGCCGCCTTCAAGATGCGGCGCGCTTTGTTAGTGAGGAATAACCTTCCGTGAAGCCCTTCTTCCAAGAAGGAGGCCTTGGGATCGTTTTCGCTATAGCAAGCGGAGACTAAGCAAGGCACGCCCTTCTCCTTTTTCTGAAGAAGCAAGGGATAGTCAGAAGGAGAAATAAAGTGGGCAACGTCGCATGGCAACGACGGAAAGTCGAGCCACTCGATGCCCACGAGCTCGCAGGCACCTTTGATGTTTTTGCGCATACGGCTGCCTTCAAAGGTGTCGCGATAATGTTTGGGGGAATAATGGATGAAGACCCGCATGGTCTACGTGCTTACTCCTAGGTTATTCGAGTTCGTCCGGCGTGACCGGGGTTTCGCCCTCGAAAGAGGTTTCCTCTTCGGCGAATTCTTCGTCCTCGCCTTCTTCGACGTCGCTATGGGGGATGATGGCGACGGAAGCGACGCGGGACTTATCATCAATATTGATGATCTTCACGCCTTGGGTGTTGCGTCCGGCAATCTTCACCTCGGAAAGCGGGGTGCGGATGACGATGCCGCTTTGGGTCACGACGAGGAGGTCTTCGTCGCCATTGACGCCACGGACGGCGCAGAGTTTGCCGTTCTTCGGGGTGAGGTTCATCGTGATGACACCCTTCCCGCCACGATGGGTGAGACGATAGCCGTCATAGTGACGGGTGGTACCGTCTTCCTGCGGGATATCGGTATCCATGGAATAGGAGATCTTCCCATAACCACGGGTGGAGAGAACGAGGATCTTGTCGCCTTCGAAGGAGCCGGTGGCGCCGACGATGACGGAGCCATCCTTCAAATCCATACCGGAGACGCCAGCCGCGGTACGGCCCATCGCACGGACTTCGGATTCATAGAAGGAGCAGAGCTTGCCGTTGCTGGCCGCCAAAGCAATGATGGAGTTGCCATCGGTGCGCTTGACGTCGAAGAGGTCATCGCCTTCACGGAGGCCGACGGCGATCTTACCGTTGGAGTGGATGGAGGCGAATTCCTTTAAGGACGTGCGCTTGACGATGCCTTGCTCAGAGACGAAGAAGAGGTAGTTGTCTTCGGGGTAATCATCGCAAGGAACGATGGCCACAACCTTTTCTTCTTTATCCAAATTGAGGAAGTTTTGGGCAGGCACGCCTTTGCCAATTCGCCCGGAATCGGGGATTTGGTAGCCACGGAGACGATAGACTTTCCCCAAGGTGGTGAAGAAGAGGATATCGGTGTGGGTTTTGGTGTGCTTGAGCAACTTGACGGTGTCGCCCGCGGTCATCTTCATGCCGGTGATGCCGCGACCGCCACGATGCTGGGCGGAGAAGGTGTCGTCATCGACGCGCTTGATGTAGCCGTTGCGGGTAAGGGCAACGAGGATATCCTTCTGCGGGATGAGGTCTTCGTTTTCGATATCGGCCGCCGCGTCGGAGATTTCGGTTTTACGTTCATCGCCAAACTTGTCTTTGATGACATTGAGTTCTTCGATCATGAGGTCGACGATGTTCTCGCGAGCGGAGAGCAAGCGGTTGTATTCGACGATGTTGGCTTCAAGGGACGCCTTTTCGGCAAGGAGCTTATCTTGTTCCATGCCTTGCAAGCGGCGTAAGGTCATCGCCAAGATGGCGTCGCATTGCGGCTCGGAGAGGCCGAAGCGGTCATTCAAACGGGCTTTGGATTCTTCGTCGTTTTTGGAATCGCGGATGATATGGATCACCTCATCGATGTTATCGTGGGCGAGAATCAAACCATCGACGATATGGAGACGATCGGTGTCTTTTTGCAAAAGGAAGCGGGTTCTGCGGGTTAAAACGGTGACTTGGTGTTCAATGTAGCCTTTGAGCAAATCGACAATCGGCAAGATTTTCGGAGCCCCGTCTTGGAGGCAGAGATTGATGATACCGAAGGTGGTTTGGAGTTGGGTGTGCTTGAGCAAATTGTTGGCCACGACCTCAGGGATGCAGTCCTTACGGATTTCGATGACGATGCGGATCCCTTCGCGGTTAGATTCATCGCGGACGTCGGTGATGCCGTCGATGACTTTGTCGCGAACGAGTTGGGCGATGTTCTCGATCATCGCGGACTTGTTGACCTGGTAGGGGATCTCGGTGACGATGATGCGACCTTTGCCATTGTCCATTTCCTCGATGTAGTACTTGGACCGGATGGTGATGGTACCGGTGCCTTTGGTGTAGGCGTCGAGAATTCCTTGGCGACCCAAAATGATGCCGCCGGAGGGGAAGTCGGGACCATACATATAGTTCTGCATGATGTCGACCGGGGTGAGGTCGGGGTTTTTGGCGATGGCCACAATGGCATTGATGGTTTCGGTGAGGTTATGGGGCGCCATGTTGGTGGCCATACCGACGGCGATACCTTGGGAGCCGTTGACGATGAGGTTGGGGAAGCGGGAAGGCAAGACTTCCGGTTCCACTTCGGTGCCATCGTAGTTGGGAATGAAGTCGACGGTATCGCAATCGATGTCGCGGACCATTTCGAGCGAAAGCTTATTCATTCTGGCTTCGGTGTAACGCATAGCGGCGGCTTCGTCGCCATCGATCGAACCGAAGTTCCCGTGGCCATCCACCAAGGGATAACGCAAGGAGAAGGGTTGTGCCAAACGGACCAAGGCAAGATAGAGGGCGGAGTCGCCGTGGGGATGATATTTACCCATGACGTCGCCGACGATACGGGCGCATTTCTTATAGGGTTTGTTCGGCTGCATGCCGGACTCGTTCATCCCGTAGATGATACGGCGTTGAACGGGCTTGAAACCGTCACGGACATCGGGGATGGCACGGCTGACGATGACCGACATCGAGTAATTTAAGAAGGCCGTGCGCACTTCGGAAGTGACATCGCGGTCGATGAGGCCGGCAACGATACCGGAGACGACTTCGTCGGAAGCGGCGTCTTCGGGTTGTTCGTTTTCTTGTTCTTCCTCGGCTTGTTGGTCAAGGATTTTGTTTTCTTCGTTTTCCATGTTGGGCCTCCTGCATTAGATATCGAGGTTCTTAACGAACTTGGCGTTTTCGGCGATGTAGTTGCGACGCGGTTCGACTTGTTCACCCATCAAATCGGTGAACGCCTTTTCGGCATCGGCGGCATCTTCGACGGTGATGCGGATCATCTTACGGACCTTGGGATCCATGGTGGTCTCCCAGAGCTGTTCGGCGTCCATTTCACCCAAACCTTTATAACGTTGGATGGCGTAGCCGGGCTTGAGGTTAAGGTCCTTACGGAGCTTTTCGAGTTGGGCGTCGTTATAGGCATAATAGGGGCTGCCTTTGTAATCGATCTTATAGAGCGGGGGTTGCGCGATATAGACGTATCCGCCATCAAGAAGCGGACGCATGAAGCGATAGAAGAAGGTGAGCAGCAAGATACGGATGTGGTCGCCGTCGACATCAGCATCGGTCATGATGACGATTTTGTGATAACGGATTTTGGTCACATCAAAGTTCTCGCGGATGCCGGCGCCGATGGCGGTGATCATGTTCCCGATTTCGGCGTTGGCCCAAATGCGTTCTTCGCGGGCTTTTTCGACATTGAGGATCTTCCCACGGAGCGGCAAGATGGCCTGGGTGGTACGATCACGTCCGTCTTTGGCGGAGCCGCCGGCGGAGTTACCCTCAACGATGTAAAGTTCGCAAATCTCAGGGTCTTTGGAGGAGCAATCTGCGAGTTTTCCGGGCAAAGTCGTGATTTCAAGCGCGGTTTTGCGGGTTTTTTCACGAGCGATGCGGGCTGCTTCACGAGCCTTGTAAGCCATTTGGATCTTTTCGACGATCTTCTTGGCTTCGACAGGGTTTTCGTAGAGATATTGTTCTAAGGATTCACCCACGACGGAGGAGACGATCTTACGGACTTCGGAGTTGCCGAGTTTGGTTTTGGTCTGCCCTTCGTATTGGGGATTGGGGTGCTTGACGGAGATGACCGCGGTCAAACCTTCCAAGCAGTCTTCCTTGGTGAGGTTCTTGTCGTCTTCCTTGGCCAATTTGTTCTTCTTGGCATAGTTGTTTAAGACACGGGTTAAGGCATCTTGCAAGCCGAGTTCGTGGAAGCCGCCTTCTTTGGTGGAGATGTTGTTGCAGAAGGAGAAGGTGCCCCGGGTTTCATAGGAGTCGGTCCATTGCAGGGCGACTTCGGCATAGATACGGATCTTGCTTTCGTCGGCCAAGGTGACCATCTCGGCCCCTTCGCAATAGATGGGCTCGGGGTTGACGGGAATCTTATTGGTGTCGATGTATTTGACGTATTCGCGGATGCCGCCTTCATAACGGAAGGTTTCGGAGACGGGGGTTTCGCCGCGATCGTCGATCAAAGTGATGGAGATGCCGCCGTTGAGGAAGGCCATCTGACGGAGATGGTTCTTAATGGTCTCGTATTTGAAGACGGTGGTTTCGGTGAAGATCGTGGGATCAGGTTGGAACGTAACCGTGGTGCCACGTTCTTCGGAATCGCCAATGCGTTCGAGGTGTCCTTTCGGGTGACCGCCGTTTTCGAAGCGGAGAAAGAACTTCCCGCCATCGCGGCAAACGGTGACGTCCATCCAGGTGGAAAGGGCGTTGACGACGGAAGCGCCGACGCCGTGGAGACCGCCGGAAACCTTATAGCCAGATTCCCCGCCGAACTTACCGCCGGCATGGAGAATGGTGAAGACGGTTTCGACGCCGGAGAGACCGGTTTTGGCAACGGTGTCGACCGGGACGCCACGGCCATCGTCTTTGACGGTGATGGATTCGCCTTTGTTGATCGTGACCACAATGGAAGAGCAATAGCCCGCCAAGGCTTCGTCGATCGAGTTGTCGACGATTTCCCAAACGAGGTGGTGCAAACCGACTTCCGCGGTGGACCCGATGTACATACCCGGGCGTTTACGGACGGCTTCGAGGCCTTCGAGAACCTGCAAGTCGCTGGCGCCATAGTCTTCCTTGGCGCGCTCTAATTCTTTTTCGTTTCCGACATCTTCCTTTTCGTATTGGAAGCGGTCTTCTTCGTGGATTTCTTCCACGACTTTTTCTTCATCTGCCATTTACGTTCCTCCTAGTGGTTGTGTGGGCGGATATATCGATCACGGTTTCGCCGTGAATATCGGTTTCGGTTGCCGTCAGGAAGGTCTGTCCCCATTCTCCGAGGAGATGAAGGAGCCGCTCCCGATGGTCTTGATCGAGCTCGCTGAGGACGTCATCGAGCACACAGATGGGTTTTTTGTCCGGATCCTCGATCAGCAGATAGGGACAGAGTTTGAGGGCCAAGGCGGCCATCCGGTTTTCGCCTTGGGATCCGAATTCGGAGATGTCCTTGCCTTTGAGGCGGAAGGAGAAGTCCTCTCGTTGCAAGCCGATGGAGGTCGACTTTCGGATCAGATCGCCTTCCAAGGCATCGTCATAGGCCTTCTGGGCGTTTTCGCGGAAGTGCCCGTCGTCTTTTACGAAGCTGCGGTAGACGATCTCGCAGGGGAGCGAATCGCCGCGCAACTTGGCGAGTAGTCCCGGAAGCTCCGCGTTGAGCGAAGCCACGAACATCGAGCGGTACCTCACGATGGGCTCGGAGACATCGATGAGCTGTTCAGTCAAGGTCTGCAAGAGCAAGCGGTCGGGATTGGTCCGCTTTAAGGCGGCGTTACGTTGTTTCAACAACCCGTTGAAGCGGGAGATGAGTCGGAAGTAATCCTCCGATTGCTTGCTAAGCCCAATGTCGAGGTAATTCCTTCGTTCGCCTGGAGAGCCATAGAAGATGGCGGCGTCGGCGGGGACGAAGGCGATGACGTTGACGACCCTGGAGAGTTCGGAGAGCCGTCGTAACGGTTTGCCGTTGAGGGTAATCCGTTTCTTCTGCTTTCCGATTTCGATGCCGATGACCCGGTGGAAGGAACCCTCCACCACTTCGGCTTCGATATAAGCGGCATCCTTGCCTTCGCGGATTAGGTTACCGTCTTCCTGGGTGCGGAAACTTCGCGCCAGGGAGAGGTAATGAATGGCTTCGGCGAGATTGGTCTTCCCCGCGGCATTGGGACCGATGAGGAAGTTCCGTTTCGGATCGAAGGTCAGATCCAGCCGCTCATAGCCCCGGAAGTCCCGGAGCCGTAGACTGGTGAGGATCATCCGACGATCCCATAGGACTTCCCAAGAACGACCACGGTGTCGCCGTTACGCAGTTTGCGGCCGCGTCGGTTATCTTCCTCGCCGTTGACCAGCACCCGATTCTCCGCCAGGAAGGCTTTCGCCGCCCCGCCGTTATCGATGATGGAAGCAAACTTGAGGAACTGCCCGAGGGTGATGTACTCGGTATGGATGACGATCTTGGTTTGGTCCATAAATAAAACGGATTTTTCCGCATAATAAGTTTACTACTTAGTAGTAAATGGAAAAAGCGTTTTTTGTGCTTTTTCTAAGAAAAAATGCAACTTTTTGTCTTCCTTGGGGTCGCCAAGGCCAAAAACCGCCCTTTAAAGAGCGTTGGAGGCCTTGGGTGCATCCTCGCCTAGGGGTGAGGGCTATTGTCGCTTGTAGGGCAAAAGAAAGCCCGTCACGAGGACGGGCGAGGGGGAATCGTTAGTAGGTTCTCATCGGGGTGATGAGTTCGATGACCGATTCGTCTTTGGGGTTCTTGACGACGAAGGGTTTCATTTCGGCTTGGAAGCAAAGGGTGACGTCTTCGGCTTTCAAGGCTTTGATCGCATCCATGACGAAGAGGCAGTTGAAGGAGACGTTAAGACGCTCACCGGTGTAGGAGAAGATGCGCAGATGCTCGGAAGCGGAGCCCGAGGCTTCGGACTTGGCGGAGATTTCCACTTCGTCTTCACGCATCGAGAGTTTCACCACGGATTCGCGTTCGGAAGAAAGAAGCGAAACGCGGCTCATGGCATTGAGCAATTCCTGCGAATTGGCTTCGAGGTAGAAATTGAAGGTATGCGGGATGATGGCGCTGGTGACGGGGTAGTCGCCGGAGACCAGACGAGAGGAAACCACGGTATTGCCAAAGGCGAAGAGGATCTTGGCGTCGCTGACGGAGAGGGTCAGGAGTTGGCCTTCTTCGAATAGGCGTACCACGTCGCCAATGATGCGAGCGGGAACATTGCAGCGGAACTTCGCCTCGGATTCGATGGCGATGGATTTCCGGGCCAAACGGGCGGAGTCGGTGGCCGTGGCGACGAGTTGCTGATTGCCGGCTTCGAGGTTCAAAGCGGTCAAAACGGGACGCTGCTCCTTGGTGGAAGCGGCGAAGGCACTTTGTTCGACCAGTCCCACGAAATCGGCGCAAGGGAGTTCGAGGAGGGTGCCGTTCAATTCCAAATCGATATCGGGATATTCGTCGGCGCGGACGCAGTTGAGCTTAAAAGAGGAACGGCCATCGTCGAGTTTAGCGATGGATTCGTCGATCACTTCAAGGGAGACTTCGCTACCCTCCATACGGCGGACGACTTCGGTGAGAAGGTGGGCGTTGATTAAGGTGGCGCCTAACCCGGCGTTGCGGATGATTTCCTTTTCGCCGTTACGATAAGGCACGGTGGAACGGATGGTCATATCCGCGTTGGAACCGGTGATTTCCAAACCGCGTTCGTCGAGTTCAATTTTCAAGTTGGCCATGAGGGGGATCGCGTTTTTGGCGGCGATGGCATGGTCAGCGGCGGAAATGGCTTTGAGGAAGTTTTCTTTGTCGATGGTGAATCGCATATTTATTACTCCTTTTCTCTCAGGTTTATTTATTCATATTCATAAGGGGTGTGCGTAATGTGCATAACTCGTGATTTCGAGGCTCGGATGCTATTTTAGCACAGGCGGCACCGCCACTCTATCCTTATTTATAATAAGGGGGTTATTTTCCAAGCTTGGTTTTGAGTTCGGAAATCGCCTTCTGCATATCGGGGTCGGAACGCAGGGAGTTTTCCACTTTTTCTACACCTTTCATCACCGTGGCGTGGTCCTTGCCGCCGAAGGCCAAACCGATTTTGACATACGGGGTATCGAGCAAGGCTTTGTCCAAATACATGGCGATGTGGCGGGCTAGGGCGATTTGGGAGGTCCGGATTTTCCCGGTGATCTGGCTCGGCGTCAGGTTGTAGTAGTCGGCCACCACCTCGATAATGCGTTTTTCCGTGAGCTTGCCGTCTTTCCCGCTATCTTGGATAAGGCCACGGATCGCTTCGGTGGCCACTTCCATGTCGATGTGGGAGCAAGGCCGGAACCCGGCGACGTAGAAGAGCAGCCGGTTGAGCGCCCCTTCAAGCTCGCGGACGTTTTGGGAGAAGCGCCCGGCGATGAAGGAGATGACTTCGGGGTCGAAATCCTCGATATTCATACCGCCCGAGACGATTTTGCGGCGGAGGATCTCCTCGCTGGTGGCCAAATCCGGGCGTTCCAGGGATAACACCAACCCTTGAGAGAAACGTGACCGTAAACGGTCATCCAGTCCTTCCAAGCGATTGGGATGCTGATCGGAAGTGATGACGATTTGCTTATTCCTGGCGGCGAGGTCGGCGAAGATGATGAAGAACATCTCAGCCGTTTTCTTTTTGCCCATGAGGAATTGGATATCGTCGATTAAGAAGACGTCGACTTCGGTTTTGAACCAGCGGACCATGGATTGGTCTTCTTTATAACCGGTGGCGAATTTCACGTATTCATCGACGAAATCGGCCGCGGAGATGCAAAGCACTTTTAAGGCGGGGCGTTCTTGATGGATGGCATTGCCGATGGCTTGGAGCAAGTGGGTTTTCCCCAAACCGGAATCGCTATAGAGCAATAACGGGTTATAGAATTGCCCCGGATTGCGCGACACCATGAGCGCGGCTTGGAAGGCTTGGCGGTTGGAGTTGCCAACGACGAAATTCTCAAACGAGAGGCTCGGCATCAAGGCGTTGCCGCTAAAGAAGCTCGGCTTGGCGGGTTCCGCACTTTGCTTGTTTTTGGCTTCGCCACTGCTGCTTTCAACGAATTTGACTTCGAAATCCGTGCCGGTGACATCGGCCAAAATCCGGGTCACGAGGTCTTTGTATTTCTTATTGAGCAATTCGACGGCGAGTTCGCCGACGGCCGAAACCACCACGGTTTTGCCCTGCACCGATTCGATGTGGGTATTGGCGAAGAAGGCGGCAAAGACGGTGGAGTCGTTGATCCGTTCCTCGATTCGGGAGAGCACGCGCTCCCAGATTTTAAATAGTTCGGTGACGGTTTCGGGCATGGTGGGTTCCTCAGTCCCAAAATTATAACGATGCTATCGAGGTTTTCTACTAGAAAATACGGCGATTTTTATTTCTCCACATTCAAAAAGCCCAGAAATGCCAAAAACAGGGTATTTTTCCGCTTATCCACATTTTCACATTGTGGAAAACTTGTGGAGAAATGACCCTGAAATTTGAAATTGTGGAAAACCAATCAAAACAAATGGTTCCTCACATTGGATTTGAAAAAGAAAAATCCCGATTGTCCGTAACTTTTTGGAAACTTCCACGAATTGTGGGAAATTTGGCAACCGCCCTTGTGAATTGCCTTTTTTGGGCCAAAACGCAAACGGAGAAAACGAACGAAACGCACATTTTGGAGGAAAACCCCAAAAAACTTTACGCGCGTTCGTGGTTGTAAGCGCGGGAAAGGCTCTCTATAATATCGCTTGCTAAAAAGCAAAGGAGAACCTCGTTATGGCCAAGAAGACCTATCAACCCTCGAAAAAACAACATTCCAACCGCTGCGGATTCCGTGCCCGTATGGCCACCGCTTCTGGACGTAAGGTGCTTGCTGCCCGCCGTGCCAAAGGCCGCGCCCGCATCGCTGACTAATCTTTCGGTGCGCCATGGATAAGCTCCACACCATCAAATCGCACCGCGAATTCGATCGCCTCATCCAAACCGGCGCCCATCTAAGAACCGAGCACTTCCGTTTGCACTACCTTCCCAACCAAGTTGGCTTTACCCGTATTGGGATCGCCGTGGGGAAACGCAACGGAGGCGCTGTCACCCGCGTCCGCCTGAAGCGCCAAGTCCGCGCCATGGTGGCAAAACGCGACGATTCGCTTCCCCTCGATCTCATCATCGTCATCCGCCCGGAAACCTTGGCGGAAGAATATGCGAAGAACGAGATTGAGTTGCTCGCCGCGCTCGATCAAATAAGGAACCAAGACATTGAAAAGTAAATCTCTGAAAAAGGCGATGGGATTTGCCGGTATTGGAATCGGCGTTATTTTGCTTTCCTCCTGTACCGCGAATTTCTGCTCCGAAGCCGACCTCGCGTCGATTGCCTACCCCTATGAACAGGGCGTCACCGTCTATCTTGGCCAAACCGAATTCGAAAACCTACTTAACGGCACCACCGACCCCGACCACGGGATGACCAAAGCGGTCATCGCCCAGGAAATGGCTTGGTCGGATGAAGCCGCCGCTTTGGGTTTGCCCCGAATCGCCGGGAAAGCCTTTGAAGGCAATGACACCGTCTACAAATACATTCCCTATGAATGCTTAAACAATGCCAAAACCGAAGGCGAATACCAATATGACGCCACCGTTTTCGCAAAATTTACGTCCAACAAAGCCGCGGGCTTGATGTCGACGATTATCAAAAGTGCCACCGACAGCAAATTCCGTCTTCCCTCCGTCTATTATTTCGGGATGGTGGACGACATCGTTTTGAAAGACGCCACCGCTGCCGCGTTCCAAGTCACCGACTTTGCGAACATCCCCGCGGATAAAATCGCTTCCATCCAAGTCGGATCCGAAGCCAACCTCACCTCTTGGGCCGTCAACCCCTATGACAAAGTCGACCCCGCGCCCAGCGACATCCAAAACGACCTCGTGAAGGAAATCGGGCCGGAACAATCCATTCTCCGTGGATTTGGCCGTCTTAAATTTGCCGGCACCGACGAAAACGGCAAAGCCAAGATGTGGGCCAACTTCGACGCCACCCGCAACAAAATCATGAAGATGGCGGTGGAATCCGGATTCTCCCAGCTTGGGCAATACCAAGTCGCCGGGGATGATTTCCAACGCGTCTATGTCAACCAGGTCAATTCCAAGGTGAATAATATCCGTTCTTGCATCGCGACCCGTGACGGCTACTTTGGCCATTACGGCACCGCCTCCGACTGGCGCGTTTCGATGGAAAAGAAGGATTGGGGCTATGCCTGGAGCAAAGGCTTCCTCGAAGGGTTGCTCGTCTATCCCGTTTCCTGGTTGCTTGATACCTTCGCCTATGGCATGGATCCCGGACTCAGTGGCCGCGGTCAGATTTGGGCTTTGATCTTCGTTACGCTCATCGTTCGTGGCTTATTGATCCTTATCTCCTTCAAATCCCAGACGGATAACCAGAAGATGCAGGCCATCCAGCCCGAACTGGCGAAAATCCAAGCCAAATACCCCAACTCCAACACCAATCCCACCGAGCGGCAACGCCTCTCCCAGGAACAAATGGCTCTTTATCGGCGGCATAACATCCATCCGATGCGCCAGCTTTTGATCCTGATTGTGCAATTCCCCGTCTTCATCTGCGTGTGGTCGGGTTTGCAAGGTGCTTCCACCTTAGCGACTGGCGAAGTCCTCAACATGTCGCTATCGGATACCATCCAATCCATTTTGTTTAATGTGGATGGGCTTCCCTCCAACCTCCATGGCTGGTGGACCGCCCTCTTCCTCTTCATCTTGATGGCCACCACTCAAGTCTTCTCGATGCTCTTGCCTCGTATTTTGGCCAAGCGCGCGGCGAAGAAAGTGGCCAAAACCTCGGCCAACCCCGCCCAGGATCAACAAAACCGCACCATGAAATGGGTGGCCTACGGGATGATGATCTTCACGATCGTCATGGGCTTCATGCTTCCGGCCGCCATGGGTGTCTACTGGTTGATCGGTGGTCTCATCTCCTGCGTCCAGACCCTGATCACGCAGCTCATCCTCTCCCGTAAGAAAGCGAGAAAATAACCATGAAAGAATTTACCGCCAAAACGGTTGAAGAAGCCGTTGCCCTCGCCGCCGAAGCCCTCGGCATCGACGAAAAGCACCTCACCTTCGAGGTCAAAGAAGAGAAGAAGAGCCTCTTCAAGAAAAGTGCGACCATCGCCGTCTACGAAGAAGAAGACGCTGCCGCCTATGCCCAGGAATACCTCAAATCTTCCTTGGGTGCCCTCGGCATCGAAATCACCACCGAATGCGTCCGCGAAGATGACATCTTCAAAATCACCATCGATTCCGAACGCAACCCGGTGATCATCGGCAAAAACGGCAAAACCTTGCAAGCCCTCAACGAACTTACCAAACTTGCCGTCAGCAACAAATTCCGCCGCCGCTACCGCATCCTCCTCGATGTCGGTGGCTATAAGGAAGACAAATACGAACGGATTGCTCGCATTGCCAAACGGGCCGCCAACCAAGTCCTCCGCACCAAGATCGACGTCCAACTCGACCCCATGTCCCCGGATGAACGCCGTATCGTCCACAACACCCTCACCGGTTGGGAAGGGATCAAGACCGAATCTTCCGGAGAAGGCAGCAACCGTGCCGTCTCCATCCTCTATATCGGCGAATAAACGAGAACGGGACTTCGGTTCCGTTTTTCTTTTCCCTCAACCCATTTATAATGGGTGCCATGGAACCGATCATCGCCCTTGCGACTCCACCCTTTGTCTCCGCCTTGGCTTTGCTTCGCCTTTCCGGAGATGGGGTTTTCGCGATTCTGGAATCCCTATTTTCCAAGCCGATTGGAAATGTTGAACAGCGGCGCATCGAATTCGGAACCTTGCGTTTCGAGGGGAAGGAAATCGATCAGGTTTGCGTTTACCTTTACCCTAACCCTCGTTCCATGACGGGAGAAGATGTCGTGGAAATCACTTGCCACGGCTCCATGGTCATCGTGGACGAAATCGTCGCCGCCTTCCTTTCCAAAGGGGTCCGTTATGCGGTCAACGGTGAATTCTCTTCGCGCGCGTTTTTAAATGGCAAGATGGATTTGATAGAGGCCGAAGCGGTCAATGACATGATCAAAGCCACCACCGCCGAAGCCAAAAACGTGGCCTTACTTTCCTTAGAAGGGAAAACCAGCAAAGTCGTTTTGCCTTTAAAACAAGAGCTTGCCGATTTACTGGCGTTATTAGAAGTGGGTATCGATTATCCCGAATATGATGAAGAGGAAGCATTCACCATTCCCGCCTTCCTTACCAAATCCCAAGCCATCCGGGAACGACTCCAAGGACTGATTGCCCAAGGGGAAGAAGGCAAAATCATCCGTAATGGCATCAAAGTGGCCATCGTTGGGGAACCCAATGTTGGCAAATCCTCCTTACTGAATGCTTTGTTGGAAGAAGAAAAAGCCATCGTTTCCCCGATTCCCGGCACCACTCGGGATATCGTGGAAGGACAGATCTCGGTCAAAGGGATTCCCGTGTTGCTACTAGATACCGCCGGGATCCACCAAACGGAAGACCAAATCGAGCGCATCGGCGTGGACCGTAGCTATGCTTCGGTGGAACAAGCCGATTTGATCCTCCATGTCCTGGATGCCTCCAAACCCGAAGAAGATCCCGACTTAGAAGCGCGTTTAGCGGGGAAGAAGGTCGTGAAGATCTTCAATAAAGCCGACTTGGTCCCGAGCCAAAAAGAAGGGGAACTTTATATTTCCGCCCTCCATCACGAAGTCGAGGCCGTCAAAGAAGCCATCTACCAAGCCCTTGCCATCCACGAGGATAGTTACCACACCCCATCCTTATCCAACGTTAGAGAACTCGCTCTGCTTCGGAAGATCGATGGCGAGCTTGCCAAAGCCCAAGAAGAGGCGGGTGCCGGTGCCGGATTTGACTTACTCTCCCTCTCCTTGCAACGGGCCTATCGCTTCTGCCGAGAACTATTGGGAGAAGAGGCCAGCCAAGACTTAAGTGATGAAATCTTTTCCCGTTTCTGCGTGGGGAAATAACCATGATCTATTTCGATTCCCATTGCCATTTGAACGACGAACGCTTCCTCGGCCAAGAAGAGGAAGTGGTTTTTCGCGCCAAAGAAGCCGGGTTAAAAGCCATTTTATGTCTCGGCTATGACCTTCCTTCTTCTAAACAAGCCATCGCGCTTGCGGAGCACTTTGATATCGTCTATGCCGCGGTTGGCTTTCATCCCCAAAACCTCGAGGGGGCAAGATTAGAAGACCTCGCCGAAATCGAAACCCTTGCCCACCACCCCAAAGTCGTCGCCATCGGGGAAGTCGGGCTCGATTACTATTGGGAAAACGATGAAGCGACCAAGCAGCGGCAACGCCCCTTTTTCATTGAGCAAATCGCCCTCGCCAACAAACTGGGCTTACCTTTATCTATACACGCGCGCGAAGCGACCGAGGATATGTATCAAATCCTCAAAGCAAATCGTCCCACTGCCGGTGCCGTGCTCCATTGCTATTCCGGCTCGGTGGAGATGCTGCGCGAATTCGCCAAACTCGATTTATATTTTGGGTTTGACGGCCCCATCACCTATAAAAATTCGGTCAATCCCAAGGCCTGCGTGCAAGAAGCGTCCCTAAATCGTCTTTTGGTGGAGACCGACTCCCCCTACCTCGCCCCGGTGCCCAAACGAGGCCAAACCAACGAGCCGAGTTATATCCCTTATATCTTTGATCAAGTCGCCTCGCTTCGAGGGATGGAGAAGGAATCCTTAGAACAAGTTCTAAACCAGAACTTTGAAAACCTGTTCCACGTGAAATTATGACCAAACAAGACTATCCTGCCATAATCGTCGTCGAAGGGGCATCCGACAAGGCATTATTGACCTCTTTTTTGAATGCGGAGATCGTGATCACGAATGGGTCAGATGTTCCACGTGAAACAATAGATTATTTAAAAGAAGCGAAGAAAACCCGCGACATCGTCGTCCTCACCGATCCGGATTCTCCCGGGAAACGGATTCGCGATGTTTTAGATCAAGAGATTCCCGGGTTGTTGCACGCCTTCGTTCCGAAGGAAAAATGCATCAAACGACATAAGGTGGGCATCGCCGAAAGTTCCCCCGCGGATGTCCTAGAGGCCTTATCGCATTTGGTGCCAGCTTCCAAAGAAGCCACGCCAAATCATTTCGTCTATGCCGACTTATTTGAATTGGGGCTGATTGGCCAAGAAGATTCCGCCGCTTTACGCGACCGGATTTGCCACCGTTATCATCTTGGGATGTGCAATGGAAAAACCTTGCTCCGCCGTCTCAATGCCTTAGGCATTACCAAAGAACAACTCCAGGAGGCCATTTATGGATGAACGCAGCTTTTTCGAAGGAGTCGCCTCCTATCGCCTTATGGCGAAAAAAGAGGTGGGTCAAAACTTTTTAATTGATCCAAAGGTGGCTTCCGCGATCGTCGATGCCTTGGAGATCCAGCCTGGGGAACGGGTCGTCGAAATCGGCTGCGGGCCTGGTAGTCTGACCTATTTCCTAGCCCAAAGCGAGGGCCAAATCGAAGCCATCGATATCGATGAAGCCATGATTTTGAAAACCGGCCAAGACTTTGCAAGTTGCTCCAACGTGGAGATCAAATACGGTAACGCCGCCAAATGGGATTACGCTCCCTATGACAAAATCATTGGGAACCTCCCTTACTACATCACCTCTTCGCTCGTCGAACATGCGATTTTAAAAGGTGATCACGCCTCCAAAATGGTGTTCATGGTCCAAAAAGAAGCGGGTGAACGCATCACCGCTTTACCCAAGACCAAAGACTATTCCCCCTTGGCGATTTTGATTGCCTTAACCTTCTCCGTAACCCGAATTCGGGTGGTTGGTAGAAACGCCTTCGTTCCCCCACCCCACGTCGAAAGCGCGGTCTATGTTTTCTCACGGAAAGAAGACATTTCTCTAAAAGAGGCGGAAAAGGTGTATCATCTAGCCACAACCTGCTTTTTGCAGCGGAGGAAAACCTTATATAACAACCTAAAAAACCTCCTCCCGAACGAAGAAGCCTGCCGTAACGCCATCGCTTCCTTGAACTTACCCCTTACCGTCCGTCCCGAAGAACTAAGCCCGGACCAATATCGTCAACTCGCCCAATTGCTCTAAGGAGCTCCCTATGCTTGTAAAATCCTACGCCAAAATCAACCTCTCCTTGAAAAACCTCGGCCGCCGCGAAGACGGATATCATCTTTTGGATATGATCAACGTCCCGCTAGAACTCCACGATGTTTTGGAAATCGATTTCTCCCCCTTATACAAGGAGACCTATATCGTCTGCGACGACGTTCGTTTGATGGGGCTTCGTTCCAACATCTGCAAAAAAGCCCTCGATTTGCTGCGCGCCAAATGCGGATTCAAACAGCATTTCCTCATCCATATCCATAAGGAAATCCCCTTTGCCGCCGGGTTAGGTGGCGGCTCAAGCAACGCGGCCGCTTTATTGCTTGCCCTCAATAAAAAGCTCAAACTCGACTTAAACGACGAAGAACTCGATGAAATCGCCCTCAAAGTGGGGTCGGACGTTCCCTTCTTCTTAAGGAATCGGGCCGCCCGCGTCACCGGCATCGGCGAGCAAATCCGTTATATCTCCCATCCCAAAGCCTATCATTGCCTTTTGATCAAACCCGAACAGGGCCTTTCCACCAAGGATGTCTATGACATCTGCGATTCCTTCGAAAGCCGGGCCAAAATCGATAACGACCAAGTCGAAATGGGATTAAAGAACGAAGAGGATACGCTCATTGGCAAATATCGGGGCAACGACCTCTTCTATGCCGCGAAATCCTTGTGTCCCGCAGTGGGGGACATCGCCGCCGAACTCAACAAAGACGGCTATACCATCTTTGGGATGTCGGGATCGGGCTCAACCATGTTCGCGTTATCGAACGACATGAAGAAATTAAACGCCTCCGCCGACAAATTCGAAAAACGCGGTTATCAGGTCATCTTAACCAAAACCATTTCCTCCTCCGAACATGTCAAATAAGTTTGCACCTTTGATTCTTGGAGAGAGGCTTGAACGTTATGGGCTCTCTAGCGCTTCCGCGGAAGAAGTCGCTGCTTTTGCCAAACAAAAGCAAGCCGAAATCAACGCTCGTCTGCTTCAAGAAGGCGTGTATTTGATGGACCCCGCTTCCACCTATATCGGACCTAGCGTCAAAATCGGCAAAGGAACGATTATCGAAGCCAACACCTATATCTATGGCAATAGCCAAATCGGAGAGCATAACCACATCGGTCCTTCCTCCTATTTGGAGAATGTCCAAATCGGCAGCGGCAACCAAATCCGTTTCTCGCATTTAGAAGACACCAAAATCGGCAATGAAAATGAAATCGGCCCCTATTTCCGTAGCCGTGGTAATTCCGTCATCGGCGATCATGCCCGGGTCGGGAATTTCGTTGAATTCAAACATGTCGATTTCGCCTCCACCTCCAAAGCCGCCCACCTTTCTTATTTAGGCGACGCCACTATCGAAGAAGGGGTCAACATCGGGGCGGGCACCATCACCGCCAATTACGATGGAAAGAAGAAACACCCCACCCATATTGGCAAAGGGGCGTTCATCGGTTCGAATTCCGTGCTCATCGCCCCCATTGAAATCGGAGACGATGCCCTTGTGGCGGCCGGGAGCACGCTTACCCAAGACGTGCCTGAAAAAGGATTAGGAATCGCCAGGTCTAGACAGACCAACAAAGAACACTATAAGAAATAACCGTTAATCCGCTAACGCAAATGCAAAAGCGATAGTTTCTTGTAGCACCTCGCTGCCGTAAGCATAAGAAAACTCCACCTCTAAGTTATAAGCTCCGCTGGCGAAGCCGGATTGATTTCCTTCGTCTTCGGAAAGGCTCATCAAACCCGTCGGCGCATCGATTTGCCGTTTGAGAATCGTCGTTGAGGAAGAATGCGCAATGCGATAGGAAAATGCGCCGGGACCGGTTTGGTTTACCGTAATAGCCGGAATCACATCCGCGGGAATCGGGCGCGCTTCGATCCAAGCGGTCTTTTTCGTAACCGCACCCTCTCCAATATCGTAGGTATAGACGGCTTGAAGCTGATAGGTGTTTGTAATGGGCAAGTCGGTAAACGATCCATCCAAAACGGTCCGCGATTCCACGGGCGTTTCTAAATCGCTTGTTTGATAGAGGAACACCTCAATGGATTTCACCAAATCGGAATCCCCCTCTACTTGTAATGTATAGGAAATCGTTTTCGGTGAGGTCGTAACGGAAAGGGTTAGGGACGGTGCCACAGGCAAGCTGGATGAAACGGAACGAAGGGAAGACGCTTCCGAAGAAACCGAAACGGACGCGCTGGAAGGTGTGCTTGACGCCGAAGAAACGATGATCGAACTGGTGCTTGGCGCTTCTTCCGCGGGGTTGGTGATTACGATGACCACGGGCACCGCCACCGCGGTCGCGGCCGCCACGACGGTTACCCCAACGATGAATGGCTTTGAAAATGCGGCACGAAGCAATCCGCCTTGGCCAAAGAATTTAAGTTGGAATAATTGTTCTAAGGAGGCCCCGGGAATCTCCGAATATGCTTCCGTCATTTCAAACGTCGGTTCGATTTCCCCGGCTTCGAAAGATTGAAGTTCCTTGGGTTTGAAATTGAAATATTGCCCGAGTTTTTCTAACGATACCCCGGCCTTTTCACGAAGCGTATTTAATTGCTTTGGCAATTTGCGAAGCCGTTTGAAGATTCTCGATTTCCGATGGGGGTTCTCCAGATTCCTGGTAAAGAGGTCTTCTAACGAGCACTTTAACACTTTGGTCAAACGAGGAATCCGATAAAGCGGAAACCCTTCCTCGCCGTTTTCGATGCGTTGAACCCTAGATAAATCTAGATGGATTCGCTTCGCAAAAAACGCTTGGGAATAACCAAGTTGTTCCCTGCGTAGGCGGACATATTCGGAAAACGGCATCTTTTCCATCGCCTCATTGTAAGTTCCTCTTGCCACAAGGCAAAGAAAAACCGCCCGGAAATCCGAGCGGTCTTGGAAGCAAAGGAATTACTTCTTGGCTTCGCGTTCGTGGATGATCGCGGCTTGGGCAGCGGCAAGGCGGGCAAGCGGGACACGGAACGGAGAGCAGGAGACGTAGTCGAGGCCGACTTTGTCATAGAACATGATCGAAGCGGCATCGCCACCGGTTTCGCCACAGACACCGATGAGGAGGTCCGGGCGGGCGGCACGGCCACGTTCGACGGCGATCTTCACGAGTTCGCCAACGCCATCGACGTCGATGGTCTGGAAGGGATCGAATTCGTAGATCTTGCGTTCTTGATAGACGGGGAAGAACTGCGGGACGTCATCACGGGAGAAGCCCATGGTGAGCTGGGTGAGGTCGTTGGTACCGAAGGAGAAGAATTCGGCTTCCTTGGCGAGGTCCCCGGCACGGAGGGCGCCTCTGGGGACTTCGATCATGGTACCGACATGGTACTTGAGGGAACGGCCTTGTTTCTTGAACTCGTCTTCGACGGCGGCGACGACGGTGTTCTTGGCCCACATGTATTCTTTGAGTTCACCGGCTAAGGGGATCATGATTTCCGGCTCAATCTGTTTGCCGAGTTCATCACCGGCCTTGAAGGCAGCCTGGATGATGGCGCGGGAGAGCATGGCGTAGATTTCCGGATAGGCGACGCAGAGGCGGATGCCACGGAAGCCCATCATCGGGTTGGCCTGATGGAGCTGGTTGATACGATCTTTGACCTTTTGTTCGGAGACGTTGAGCTTTTGGGCGATGTCTTCGATGTTCTTCTCGTCGGTGATTTCCGGGAGGAATTCGTGCAGAGGCGGATCGAGGAGACGGATGTTGACGAGAGAGTCGGGGTTGGCCATGTACATCTCGTAGAAGTCGCCGACCATGAAGGGACGGATCCGTTCGAGGGCGGCTTCGCGCTGCTCGGTGGTATCGGAGAGGATCATGGCACGCATATTGAGGATGCGGTCATCGGCGAAGAACATACGTTCGGTACGGCACAGACCAATACCTTCGGCGGAGAAGCGCTGGGCGTTCTTCGCGTCTTCGGGGGTGTTGCAGTTGGCGCGGACTTTGAGGCGACGATATTTGTCGGCCCAGCCCATCATACGACCGAAGTCGCCACCGAGGTCGGCAGGGACCATCTTGATCGCGCCTTCATAGACGAGACCGGTGGAACCATCGACGGAGAAGACTTCGCCTTCGTGGTAGACCTTGTCACCGACTTTGACGATCTTTTCTTCTTCGTTGACGACGATTTCGGAAGCACCGACGACGCAGCACTTACCCATGGAACGGGCAACGACGGCGGCGTGGGAGGTCATACCGCCACGGGCGGTGAGGATGGCTTCGGAGTTGGCCATACCGATGATGTCCTCAGGGGAGGTTTCGGCACGGACGAGGACGCACTTCTTACCGGCATCATGCCATTCTTTGCAGAGTTCCGGGGTGAAGACGATGGCACCGGTGCCGGCACCCGGGGAAGCGGGAAGACCGCGGATGATCGGGGTGTGGGCATCGAGGTCCTTCTTATCGAAGGTGGGGTGGAGGAGGTCGTTGAGTTGCTTCGGTTCGACGCGGAGCACGGCTTCCTTTTCATCGATCAAGCCTTCGTCGACGAGGTCGCAGGCGATCTTGAGGGCGGCCCGGGCGGTACGCTTACCGTTACGGGTCTGGAGGAAGTAGAGGGTACCCTTTTCGATGGTGTACTCCATATCCTGCATATCGTGGAAGTAGGTCTCCATGCGTTTGATGGTGGCCATGAATTCTTCGTAGACTTCCGGCATACGACGCTTCAATTCGTCGATGTGGAGCGGGGTGCGAACGCCAGCGACGACGTCTTCGCCCTGGGCGTTGGGAAGGAATTCGGCATAGACCTTCTTTTCACCGGTCGTAGGATCGCGGGAGAAGGCAACACCAGTACCGGAATCTTCGCCCATGTTGCCGAAGGCCATGGACTGGACGTTGACGGCGGTGCCCCAGGTATAGGGGATGCCGTTTTGGAGACGATAGTAGTTGGCACGCGGGGTGTCCCAGCTGCGGAAGACGGCGGCAACCGCTTCACGGAGCTGTTCATAAGGATCGGTCGGGAATTCTTCGCCGAAGACCTTTTTGTAGTATTCCTTGTACTGACCGACGAGGACTTTGAGTTCGTCGACGGTGACTTCGGTGTCGAGCTTGTAGCCACGCTCTTCTTTGAGTTTGTCAAGCATCGCGTCCATCTCGGTTCTGGGATGGCCTTTGGCGATGTTGGTGAACATCAAGATGAAGCGACGATAGGAATCCCAAGCGAAACGGTCGTTGCCGGCGAATTTCGCAAGCTTCTCGACGACGACGTTGTTCAAGCCGAGGTTGAGGATGGTGTCCATCATGCCAGGCATGGAGACGCGGGCGCCGGAACGGACGGAGACAAGAAGCGGCATAACGCCGTCTTTTTCGCCGCCGAAGGATTTCTTGTTGGCTTCTTCGATACCGTGGATGTGGGCGACGATGTCGTTCCAGATCTCCTCGGGGATCTTGTTGCCGCAATCACGATAGAGATTGCAAACTTCGGTGGTAACCGTGAAACCGGCGGGGATGTTGATCCCGGCGGCGGTCATCTCGGCAAGACCGAAGCCTTTTCCGCCAAGGATTTCCTTGCCCAGCTTTTCTTGATGGGCTTCCTTGAAGGAATAGACGTATTTCTTTTCTGCCATTGTTTCCTCCTAATAGCATTTCTAAGGGCCTTTTGGCCCAACGAATTAAATATAGCACAGGACAGGCGTTTCTTAGAATAAGAAAATCTTGGGAATGGTGTCTTGACGCCTTTGTAAGGCGAAATTCGTCTAAAGAGATGGTTTTTGAGCGGGCGATATTAAGTCGAAGGAGCCCACAAAAACGGAGGAACATTCGCGGTGAGGTTTCCGTTTTCGTCTACAGCGGACCAACCGTAACCATACAAGTAAATTTGAAGGTGTTCAGGGCTGTCTTCGGTGCTCTTATAGTGATAGAAGCAACCACCAACGCGGAAACCGTCGATGCTGGCGTCCTCTATAAATTCGTCCTTTTGAAACTTATACAAACTAAGCACGTTGGGATCTGCATAGTCATCGTCGATTATTCCATAAAAAGGGATTCTGTCGGTTTGTTCCAGGATGAAGCCGCCTTCTTTGGTTTTCGCCTCCCCTTCTTTGGTTTTGTAGGTTAACCGATACGCAAAATCCTTTGTGATGGTCAACCTATATTCTGGGTCGTAACAATATAAAGCGCCTTTATTGACAAGAAGATAGTCGCCAGCCAAAAAGCGGATTTCTTCCTCAGGCGGCCGAGGAACGTATCCGCAAGAAAACAAGGCGAGAAGCCCAATGGACCAAACAAAGCAAGCGTCTTTTTTCATAATTGCCCCTTTCTCCATTACATAAGAGTGCCCAAATGGCAAAAAGCTGTCGTTTTTCTTTAAACAGTTGTTTGAAATGGACGAAAGGCGGTTTCGGTTACTGGTTGATTTTGTAGATGGCTTCCCGGCCGTTTTTGGCTTGGAGGTATTTCCAGAGGATTTGCATCATCATATGGTCGAAACCCATGTGGAGGTCTTCGGTGATTTGCATATCGTCGACGGGGACGTGCATCTGATAATCGGCGACTTTGGCGATCTTACCGCCGGAATAGCCGGTCATGGCAATGACTTTCGCACCGACTTCCTTGGCGTAATCAACCGCTTTGACGACGTTCTTGGAGTTGCCCGAGCCAGAGATGGCCAGTACCACATCGTCTTTGGTCAAACGGTCTTTGAGTTGATAGACGAAGACGTTGGAGAAGTCGTCATCGTTGCCAATGGCCATCAGGATCGGAAGGTTGTCATTGAGACAAACGAATTTGAACTTCTTGTCGATTTCGTAGCAGGTGCCTTTGTTGAAATCGCACACTATGTGGGAAGCGGTCGCGGAAGAGCCGCCATTGCCGAAGACGTAGATATAGGCGCCCCGTTCATAGGCATCGAGGAGACAATTCATCGCCGCGTTGAGTTCTTCGCGGTTGAGGGCATCGATGACTTTCTTTTCCCGTTCGTAGTATTCGTTGATTTCTTGGATGAAGTCCATGGTTATTCCTCCTGGGACATGATATATTCGACGGCTTCGTCGAGGGTTTGGCAAACGTAATCGGGTTTGGCATCCCCGTATTTTGCATAGGGATGGGGATCGCCACCGAGCAAGAGCACGGTACGGCAGCCGGCATTGATGCCGGTTTGCACGTCTTGGCAGGTATCGCCGACCATCCAGGATTTGGAGAAATCGATGTTATATTTCTCTTTCGCCTTTTGAAGCATTTCGATGCCGGGCTTACGGCATTTGCAGGCGATTTTGTATTCGGGGCGTTCTCCCGGGAATCCTTTGTCGGGATGGTGGGGGCAGAAATAGAGGTCGTTGAGATAGGCGCCTTCTTGGCCAAGGAGCGTTTCCATCTTGGCGTGGATATTAGCGAGTTCGCTTAAACTGGTTTCCCCACGGGCGATGACGGGTTGGTTGGTCACGCAGATGGCAAGATAGGGCGAATTGTTGATGCGGGCGATGGCTTTGCCGGCGGTGGGCACAAGTTCCATGCGATCGGCATTACGGACGAAGTCGCCGAATTGGTTGATCGTGCCGTCGCGGTCCAAAAAGATACATTTTTGGGGATTTTGCAGATTTTTCGCGGAAATGACGCCTTCGTTGCAGTCTTTGGTGACGGCTTCGTAACGATCGGGGGTGCCACAGTCTTTGACATATTCGCTGGAGCGGTAGGCATAGACCAAGCCCGAGGCCACCGAGGGGGCTAAGAGCTCTTTTTCGAAGTCCATCTTGATGGGCTCATCCATACCTTCAAAGGTTTCTAGCAACAGCTTCGACACGACATAGAGCCCAGCGTTGGTGACGTTATGGTAGAAGAAATCGCGCGGCTCTTTCTTAGAAAGCAAACGGATGACTTTGTCGTTTTCGTCGAGCTCGAGCAAATCGGAATCGAAGGGATGGGAATTGGGGTGGGCGAAGGTCGTGACGATGGCTTTCTTCTTCTTGTGGAAGGCGTAGAAGCGTTCCCACGAGACGTCGAGCATCAAATCGCCCATGACTAAGAAGAAATCTTCGTGGAAATCGCGGGCCAAATAGCAAAGGGCCCCGGCGGTACCCAAAGGACGGGATTCGACGATATAGGAAATCGCAACGCCCCACTTCTCGCCGTTGCCAAAATACTCCTGGACGGCGGTGGAAGAGGCGGAGACGACCATGACGATGCGATCGACGCCACCTTTCTTCAAAGAAAGGACTTGGTGTTCGAGAATGGGCTTGCCGCAGATGGGGACCATCGGCTTGGGCAAATCGCCCGTGATTTGTTTTAAACGGGTTCCGGCTCCGCCGGCTTGGATCAAAGCGAGCATGGTTATTCGGTGTAGATGACGGAGACGCCGGATTGATCGAGTTCGACCGGCATTTCGATGAGGTCTTTCAAAGCGGCGCGGACAAGCGGCTTCTTGCTGCTATCGGGGACATAGAAGAGGAGGAATCCACCGCCTCCGGCCCCTAAGAGTTTGCCACCGGTGGCGCCGGCTTTGATACCTTGCTCATAGTAATAATCGATGGCTTTGTTGGTGATGCCGGAAGCGAGTTCGCGTTTGATGTTCCACGAAGCGTTGAGGATGTCACCCAAAGCATCGACGTCGTTTTCTTCGAGGTGGTTTTTCAGTTGGCGGGTGAGCTCACAAAGCTGGAGCGTGCCGTTGATCTTTTCGTTGGCGGAGGCGAGGTTTTTGGTCTCTTCCCCAAGAATCTTATTCGCGTCGTGGACGAGACCCGTATAGAACATCATGATGGAGCTTTCCAAATGGCGATAGGACTCGTGGCGCATGATGATAGGCTCGACTTTGACGAAGCCATCGGGTTGGAATTCGTAATAACGAAGACCGCCAAAAGCCGCGGCGAATTGATCCTGTTTGCCAATGGGGTTGCCGAGTTGGTTGATTTCGATGTCGCAGGCTTCCTTGGCGACTTTATAAGCCGAAACGGATTTTTCGTTATAGGCATAAAGGAGCTTCAAAAGGGCGACCGTGAAAGAAGAACTGGAACCAAGCCCGGTGCCAGCGGGAATGTCGGCCATCGAGGTGATTTCGATCCCGGTGGTGCCAAAGTCACGGAGGGTCTGCCGGAAAATGCGGTGTTGGATCTTACTGGGATCGTCCACCACTTCGGTTTGCGAGTATTTGAGGGTGATCGTGTCGCGGTTAAACGCTTTGTTGATCGTCAAATACACGTATTTGCGGATGGTGGTCGAAAGGACGCAACCACCGTATTTCTCGTAGAACGAGGGGATGTCGCTTCCGCCGCCGCAGAAGGAAACCCGGAATGGAGCTCTAGTGATAATCATGATTGTTACCTGTTTGATATTTTAAGATAGACATTCCCAAAGGGAAATAACTTTTACCCACGCGAGCGTTAAATACCCGCTGTTTTCAATGGAAATGGGCAAATAAAACGCTTGGTGATATTTCGATTCGATAAAACGAAACCGAATAGACCCTCCCGCTTACGACGACCGTGGCGTCGATTAGACCGTCTGTGCCGCCTACAACAGCAAGGCCGTTTGTAACGGGGCCCGAAAGGTTAAGGAACCCCGGGAAAGCGGAATAATCCGAAAGGTTGATTGAAAAATCTAACCCGGATTCTTTTGCAATTACCGCTTCATTGGTGCCGCTTTGCATCTCTTCTGGGGCAGACCCGACAACTTCAACCTCAAAACGCCCCTCTTGGAAAGGCAGGGGATTGCCGAGCAACACATAATCTTCCTCTTGTTGCGATGCCGCCCCCGAATTAGAGAGACCTTCTGACGAATCGATAACCGAAGGGCCGGTTAAGGTTGGGCGAATCGCAAAGATTATCACAATCGCCAGCGCCAAGAGCAAACCACAAGCCACGGCGGGAACCGGCCAATTTTTCTTTTGATATGGGGGCTTTTTAGCTCGAAAAGAGGCAATTTCTTCAATCGACTTTTTTGTTTGGGGCAACCCTTTTTCTAGTTCCTTAGCCAAACGCACTTCAAACTTACTTTTCCGCATAACCCTCTCCCAATTCGGCTCTTAGTTTTCGAATTGCCCGGCGGTATCTCGATTGGACCGAGAGAGCTGTTCCGCCCAAGATTCTAGAAATTTCAAAATAAGACATCTCGCAAACCGCTCTTAAGGTCACGGTTTTGCGCTCCAAAACGCTTAAGCCATTCATGGCTTTGCACAAATCCTCTTCAAGGTTTGCCAAGGCACCAGAATCAGAACAAACGAGGTCTTCGTTTAATTCTTCTGGCAAGCTCTTCTTCTCTTTTAATGCTAGCCGAACGGCAATGCGACACAGATAGGCTTTTGGGTTCGGAATCGGCCTCTTTTCCAACGCCTCGAATAAACGGGCAAACGACTCCATCATGACGTCTTCGCTCTTTTCGTCGTTTTCAAGCACAGAAAAGGCAACGTATTTGACCAGTCGGCCATACGTGCGATAGAGCTGTTCCGCGGCGCTTTTGTCCATTTTCAAATCCGTTGCCGGCCTTCTATTTATAATAGAGCCAACCAGCGCGAATATGTGTCGAAAAAAGAAGCGACACATTTTTGGGGTTTAGTTGCTCTTGTTTGGCAAAGACAAAGCCGGGCCGGGAGGAAAGCTGTGTTAAATCTGTTTATGACGATTCTGTTTGCGTCAGCACAAGCGGTTGCTGGAAATAGTGAAACAACAAAATGGGTAAACGCATGAAGCGCCTGCTGTTTGCTTTCGCTCTTGTGGCCTTGGTTTCTTGCCAGTCCCATCCGAACGGGACGACTTGGCCTTTGCTCATTGCCAATGCGCCAAAGGCGGCGGATCCAGTCCCATTAACCGAGCCTACTTATGATTACATAAACGCGCTTCTTAAAGAAGCAAACCAAAAAGCGGAAGAGGCGGTAGGAGCCGAAAATTATGTATTTTTCCCGTTGTCCTACTATCTTACTTCTGCCTTGACCTATTTGCTTTTCGATGAGGAATCGGTTCCAGAAGAAGAGTGGTCGATTCTTGGAACAAAGGGAAACCAAGCCACTCTGAACGTGGTTGCCGAGCTCTACAACGCAGTCACGGTTAAGACCTCCCCCGAGTCCAATGAGACGACGGTAATCCCTTCCAGCATCTTGGTGGATGAAAACGGAACAGAAATCCCACCTCGGCTGGCAGAAAGAATGGCCAACGAACTTGGGTGCAGCTATCTCGGTAAAACAGAGGACCAAAAGCAATTCCTTTCCCAATGGGCAAAAGAAGTTACAAACGGCCACGTCTCCGAGGCGCCGGAATGCGACGGACCGGCAACGATGATCGGAAGCTTCTTTTTCAACCTTCCCTATGCGATAGGTCTCAAAAAGAGCGCCGATAGGCCATTTAATGGCGAAGGTGCCTACCCGTTTATGGATGCGAGCGCCGAAACCGATTATTATTGCGCCACCGAGTCGTGGGAGGCCTTCTCATATCCTTTGCAAAACAAGGATTGCCGTCTTCGCTTCATCAAACCAAAGCAACCCGCGACGTCCGCGCTGTTTTCGGACTTTGATTTCGGCGAATGTTTTTCACACAAAGACGCCTATCGAGGGGGCGTGGCCTTCTGTATGCCCAAAATCGAATGCTCCAACACCCTAGACCTAAAGGCCGTTGCAAAGCAACAGGGACTGTTTCAAAAAGGAACCTACGCCATTTCTAAAGGGACGTTCGAGTCCGGAAGTCTGAAACAAGATGCCTCCATTATGTTTACCGAGACCGCGGTGACCGGCTATGCGTTTACCAAATCCCAGGTCATCCCGCAATCAATGCCTGAGAAAGAATTTGTTTTGGATTCTGCCTTCATGTATCAGGTGACGGGGCCGCACGACCTGGTTCTGGCCGCCGGGAAAATTGTCTCCTTGGACTGACTCGGGCGCCCCATCGAGCCTCGCTCGCCCCCTCATATATTTTGAGGCCGTTAACGGCTGGCCGGATGTATAATGTCTCTATCATGCAAACAACCGCTTCATCTCCCCTCGCCCTGACGTTCGATTTCGGTACCCAATCGGTCCGTGCCTGCATTTACGACAAAGAAGGAAACTGTTTGGCCCTAGCCAAGAAAGTTTACGAACCTGCTTATTACAGCCCCAAGATCGGCTATGCCGAAATGGATCCCGCCTATTACTGGGATTGCCTTTGTGAATGCACGAAGTCGCTTGCCAAAGAACACCCCGAATTGATCAAAGACGTCCAAGGCATCGAGCTCGATTGCTTCCGCGATTCCGCGGTGTTGCTCGACAAAGACCGCAACGTCATCCGCCCGATGATCCTTTGGCTGGATTCGCGCATGGCCAAATGCGAGGAGCCTTTGCCCCCGCTTTCCCGTTTCCTATTCTGGATGGTCGGAAAAGCCGATACCATCAAGATGAATCGGCGCCGCACCATGGCCAACTGGATCAAAGAGAACGAGCCCGAGAACTTCGCCAAAATCGACAAATACGTTTCGATTTCCACCTATTTCGTCTATCGCCTTACGGGGCAATTAAAGGATTCCCCCTCCGATTTCACGGGCCACTATCCTTTGAACTATAAAAAGAAAGAGTGGTATGCCAATCCGCCCAAGCATTTGCAGGGCCAAATCTTCTCCCTCCGTCGCGACCAACTTTGCGAACTGGTCGACACCCAGGGCGAACTCGGTAGGATTTCCGAAGAAGGCGCCAAGCAAACCGGACTTCCCGTGGGTCTACCCTTATTTGCCGGGGGAAGCGACAAATCCTGTGAGACCTTAGGCTCTGGGGTCTATGACGATTCGATTGCCGCCATCAGCCTTGGCACGGCCTGCACCATCGAAACCACCACGAAGAAATTCATAAACCCCGTGCCTTTTTTGCCGGCTTATCCCTCCATCCAAAAAGACGTTTATAACATGGACGTCCAAATCTATCGCGGATTCTGGATGATCAACTGGTTCTTAAAGGAATTCGGCGCCAAGGAGGTCGAGGACTTAATCGTCAGCGAAACCGACCCCCAAGAATTCAACCAGCACCTATTCGACATCCCCGCGGGCAGCGACGGATTGTTGCTACAGCCTTATTGGGGATCTCCACTAGATCATCCCGCGGTCAAAGGATCCATCGTCGGGTTTTCCGAATCCACGACCAGGCTCCACGTCTATAAAGCCCTTATCGAAGGCATCGCGATGGAACTGTATCAATCCGGCCTTTATTTCCAAAAGAAGATTGGCCATCCCTTCTCTGCTTTGCGTGTTTCCGGCGGCGGATCCCAAAGCCCCGAAGTTTGTCAACTTTTCGCCGATGTCTTCGGCGTCCCCGTCGAACGCGTCCAAACCAACGAAACCTCTTCTTTGGGCGCGGCCATCGGCACCTTCTTATCCCTGGGCGTCTATCCCGATGCCGAAACCGCGGTCAAGGCCATGGTCCGCGTCAAAGACCGTTTCGAGCCGAACATGGAAAACCACAAGATCTACCAAAACCTATTCCATAATGCCTATAAGAAAATGTATCCGTCTTTGAAGGACATTTACGGCTATCTTTATCGGTTCACAGAACGTTAAAAACTTCGCAAAACGCGTTTATCAGGAAACGATTTCGCCTTCTTTTGCCATGGGGTTTTGACCCAGGAATTGGGCGTTATACAAGTCGGCATAGAAGCCATTTTTTGCAAGTAATTCTTCGTGCGAGCCCATCTCGACGATGTTGCCTTTATTCATGACCAAGATGGTCTTGGCATTTTTAATCGTGGACAAACGGTGGGCGATGACGAAGGAGGTGCGGTTTTTTAAGGATTGCTCCATGGCGTCCTGAATCGCTTTTTCGGTACGGGTATCGACGGAAGAGGTGGCTTCGTCGAGGATCATGATCTTGGGTTGGGACAATAAGGCACGGGCGATGGTGATCAACTGACGCTGGCCTTGGGAAATGTTGGTCCCGTCCTCGTTGAGCTCAAAATCATAACCGCCCGATAGGGTTTTGATGAAATGATGGGCACGGGCCGCCTTGGCGGCTTCGATGACTTCTTCGTCGGTGGCGTCGCTACGGCCATAACGGATGTTTTCGCGAATCGATCCGGCGAAGAGCCACGTGTCTTGCAAAACCATCCCAAAGAGGCTCCGTAATGCGGAACGGGAATAGTTGCGAATATCGACATCGTCGAGTTTGATGGAGCCGGCATTGATTTCGTAGAAACGCATCAGCAAATTCACAATTGTGGTTTTGCCAGCACCGGTCGGACCGACGATGGCAACCATTTCGCCCGGTTTAACGTTCAAGTTGATGTCGGTGAATAACGGCTTATCTTCGGTATAGGAGAAAACGACATGCTCGAAATCAATCTTCACTTGCACCTTCGAAACGTCGGTGATGGCGTCTTTGGCGTCGGGGGATTGTTCTTGCTCATCGAGCAAGGCATAGGTGCGCTCCCCGGCGGCGGCCATCGATTCGATGGTGCTGGCCATTTGACCCAGTTGCTGGAAGGGCGAGCCCACTAAGTTTAAGAAGATGATGAAGGCCACCAAATCGCCGATGCCGGTGCCTTGGGTGATGCCGGCCACAACGGAAACGGCAACGAACCCGAGGTTATACATAAACCGCATCGTGGGGAAGATGAAACCGGAAATCCATTGCGATTTGCGGTCGGCTTCGGTCATGTCCTCGTTGATTTCGTCGAATTTGGCGACGGCGTCTTCTTCGTGGCCGAATAATTTGAGGACCATGTAGCCGGAATAGTCTTCTTCGATGATGGATTCGAGATTGCCATATTTCTTGCGGTAGACCTTGAATTGCTTCCGCGAACGCTTGGCGAGGAATAGCACGATGGCCATCAGCAAAGGGAACATCGCCAAAACCACCAAGGTTAGGATCCAGTTGGTGACGAACATCGCGATGATGCCACCGATCAAAATGGTGATCGAGCTGGTGACGGAAGTGGAAACGGTGGCGAAATTCCGACCGATGTTATCGATGTCGTTGGTGCCGCGGCTAAGAATTTCCCCCGCCTGGTTGGCATCAAAGTATTTCAAGGGTAGGCGGTCGAGTTTTTCTTTGACACGGGCCCGCTGCTCATAAACCCAAATGTGTACCACTTTTTCGATGATGAAGGTGGCAAGCCACGACAAGATGGCGGTGGCGGTATAAAGGCCAAGCATTAAGCCGAATGCCCGATAGACGTCCGGCCAATCGATATTGATTAACCCAGTGGACGGATTGATTTCGATGACGTCGGCCATACTGTTGAGCGTGTCACCCAAAATCACGGGGTTGATGACGGAGATCACCCCGGAGGCTACGGTGAGTAAAATCACGACCAAAATCGTCCATTTCTGGGTCTTGAAGTCGCGGATGAGGCGCCCCATCGTCCCTTTGAAGTTCTTGGGACGTCCGTAAGTGTTTCCCCGGCGCGGCGGCATTATTCATCACCCCCTTCCAAGGCAAGCTTCTTACTCATGGCCATCGTCTTTTCGATTTCGCTTGGATCGAGTTGCGAATAGACGATTTCGCGATACACGTCACAAGATTTTAATAAGTCAGCATGCTTTCCTTGCCCCACGATTTCCCCGGCGTTGAGGACGACGATGTTATCGGCGTCGAGAATGGTTGAAACGCGTTGGGCGACGATGATGACGGAAGCATCTTTGGTATAGCCCTTTAAGGCGGCACGGAGTTTGGTGTCCGTTTTAAAGTCGAGGGCGGAGAAGGAGTCGTCGAAGATATAGATTTCCGCTTTCCGGACCAAAGCGCGGGCGATGCAAAGCCGTTGCTTTTGCCCACCGGAGAAATTCTTGCCGCCTTGTTCGACTTCGGCATCGATGCCGTTTTCTTTCTTCGAAAGGAAGTGGGTGGCCTGGGCGACATCGAGGGCGGTCTTGATGCGTTCTTCGTCGGCTTCGGGCGAGCCAAAAAGCATATTGGAACGCACCGTGCCTTTGAATAGCAACGCTTGCTGCGGCACGAATCCGATGCGGGAACGCAGATCCTTCTTCGAGAAGTCTTTGACGTTGACTCCGTCCACCAAAACCTCGCCTTCGGTGACGTCGAAGAGGCGGGGAATCAAACGGATGACCGAGGATTTGCCAGACCCCGTGGAACCGATGATGGCGGTGGTAGAACCGGGGGTGGTTTTAAAAGAGATATTGGTCAAGGCCGGGGTTTCCCCATCAGGGAAGGTAAACGTGACGTTTTTGAATTCCACGGTGCCTTCGTGGGAAGTGACGTTCACGGGATGCTCGGGTTCGGGGATGGTGGGTGTGGTATCGAGGACGGCGTGGATACGTTTGGCGCAGACGGTGCCACGGGGAATCATGATGATTAGCCCGGCAAACATCATAAACGCCGACATGACTTCCATGGCATATTCGGCGGAGGCCAAAATCGTCGAATAATCCGCCATCGCTTGCATGGGTTGGCCTTCCATCAGCTTATAGCCCATGAAGTAAATAGCGATATAGGTGAGGTTGAATGTGATGTTTAAAACCGGAGAGCCAAACGACATGATGCGGGCAAAACGGATGACGGTTTTCTCCGTGAGCCAAGAGATGTCGTTAAAGCGATCCAACTCTTTCTTTTCCTGACCGAAGGCACGGATGACACGCACCCCGGTGAGGGATTCGCGGAGGACTTTGGTGACTTTGTCGAAGAGGGCCTGCATCTTGCCAAAATAGGGAATCCCTTTCGAAAAGAGGATGACCATGACGACGATAGCGATGGGAATGGAAACGGCCAACACCAAAGCGACGCGGGGGTCTTTGGTCAAGATCATGACGATGGCAATGGCCAAGGTGATGGGGGCACGCACCAGCATCCGTAACGACATTTGCAGGGTTTGCTGACATTGTTCGATGTCGTTGGTGGTTCTGGTGATTAAACTAGCGGTTCCAAAATCGCTATATTGGTCGATGGAGAAATTGGTGACCTTTTGGAACATCGCGTGGCGGATGGCTTTCCCAAAATGGGCGCCGATATGGGAAACGGTGATGGAGGCGCCAAAGGCGCAAGTAATCGCCAGCAACGAATACCCGAGCATAATTCCACCGATGATCCAGGTATCGGTGATCGGATCTTGGGTCGGTGTGATTAGCTCAATGCCAAAGAAAGGGTAAAGACCGGTCCAAGTTTGATAGTAACCGGTGGGGTTGCGCATAATCATGGCGATGCGGGACATGAAATTGGGGAGGTTTAGCCCCAAAAAGCATTCCATCCCGATCAAAAGCACGGCAATGATAACGAGATACCAAATGTCTTTGATGTAACGTAGCAGTCTCAGCATGGCGTTAAGTATAGGGGACGACTTTCTTTTCGCAAGCGCGTTGCTCGCGAGTTAATTCTTTCTCAAAAAGCCAAATAGAACATCCTCATGGAGGGAACCGGGTCGTTCGACCGCGGCTTGGAACAACGTTTTAATGCCAAAGACGATTTCCCGGACCGAGCCAGATACGACCAACCTCTCTTTTTGTCCCTCCTTCACCAAGCGGGTTAGCAAAGGGGTCAAAGCCAAAGATTTCGCGAATTTTGGGAAACGCTCTTCCACCGTTTTGTCTTCGGGATAAAATGTGCAAATCCGAACGATTTGAAAGGATTTTGCCGGGATTTCGCCCGCATTTCCGTAAAAAGAGCAGAGTTGGCGAAGGCCTTCGATCCCCCCTAAAGCAGCGGCTTCCGAAAACGGCGGAAGACCATCGCTTGGCAAGATTTTCTCTTTGACCAAAGCGCTAAAAACGGCTTCTTTATTGGGAAAATAATGGTAGAACAAGCCGTGCGAGCATTCGGCGGCTTTCGTGAGTTTGTCAATGGAGACCTCGCTATAGGTGGATGCAGCAAAAAAACGTTGGGCAATCGTTAATAGTTGCTCCCGCCGCGCATCTTTAATGGCTTTGTTTTGAGAAGGGGTCCGGGGCATGTTATTCCGCGGTATCAGTTACGGCCTTTTCCGCTTCCGCCGCCTCTCTGCGTATGGCTTTTTGGATTAAGAAATAGGCACCGACAGCCGTCGCGATGCCCAAGATCGCCCCGAGGACGAACTGCCACCACTGATTGGTCTGGGGGTTCATGTAGACGAAATACATTTCGTTATTGACGAACATGGAGATGATCGAGCCAAGCACAAAGCCGATGACATAACCAAAGGTGCCACGGCGATGGGTGTCGAGGAGTTTGCGCATCGCAACCGAGGTGGCGACGAAGCCCACCAGCATCCCTACGAGCAAGACGGCAATCAGCAACAGACGAGGCCACATGTGGGTTTGGTCTTCGAAGATAGAGGCCTGGTAGGGCAGAATCGTGCCATCGGGCCGTTTTCCGGAGATGAAGATGGTAACGACCGGATTAAACAATCCGAAAATGAACATGATCATGGAACCGGAAATGCCCGGGATTAAGCAAGCTACCGCGGAAATCAAGCCGACCCCGAGGACGATCAAATAGACCCAAGGACTCGAAAACGGATTGGCGAATTGTTCGTAGAACTCCATATCGATGTCCACGATCCCGGCCGCGGAAAGGAATGAGACGACGCCGATGGCTAAAGCAAAGACAAAGCCGATGCCAATGCGTAGGAAGTCGCGCCACGTTAACGGGGCTCCTTTAAGCTCTTTTGTCATAACGGGAAGGCCACCGAGGACAAAGCCCGCCAAAATGGCGATGGTCACGAACGGGAAATATTCATAGGCGACCCGCTTCCAGAAGAAAAGGAAGAGGAACGTGAATAGCAAACAGCCGAACCCGATGGGGATTAGGGCAATGAGCGAACTCTTGAACGTTTTCTTGCTCTTTAAGCCGGCCAAAGAATTGATGAGTTTATCGTAAACGTTGACGATAAAACCAACGGTGCCGACGCTCACGCCGGGCAAAATGCCCGTACCGAGTGCGGACCCTTTCAGCAAATCTTTCTGCCAAGTTTTCAATTTCATACCTCGAAAGTATAAATGTTTCGCGCGCTAGGCGAAAGATTGTGTTATTCTTTCGCTATGCGAACACTAGTCCTCTATGTTTCCAAAACCGGAAACACCTTGAAGTATGCCGAAGAAATTGCCCATGCCGTGCATGCCGATTTGCTGCCTGCCCGCAAATTCAAACCCAAGATGATTGCCGAATACGACACCATCGTTTTTGGGGGATGGGTCATGGGAAATCAGATCCGCGGCTTAGACAAATTTCTCGTTCATTATCCGCAAATGAAGGAGAAGAACATTTTGATTTTCTCCTGCGGCATGTCGATGGTGACCCAACAAACTCGGGCGGACATGATCTCCTCCAACATCTTGGATCTTTACCACGTCCGTTACTATCAACTCCGCGGCTCTTTTGATTATCAAAAGTTGGGTCCGATTCAAAAGCTTTTAATGAACAATTCACTTCGTCTGGTGGCCAATGACCCCAACGCCTCCGCGGAGCAGCAAGCCTTGCTGGCCATTAAGGATACCCCCATCCATTATTACGATACCGAGGGCGTCAATAAGATCATCTCCGTGCTCCATCGTTTGGAGACGGTGGTCGAAGTTGAGGAAGTGAAATGAAGCTGATCGTTGGCCTTGGCAATCCGGGCAAAGAATACGAAGGAACCCGCCACAACATGGGTTATATGGCGCTCGACCGATTCGCGGACATGGCTTCCGTGGACATCGATCGGGTGGGTTTTAAGGGCCTCTATGCCATCGTGAAGAACCCATCGTTTTCCGAACCTTTTGCTTTGCTGAAACCGACGACGTTTATGAACCTTTCCGGGGAGTCCGTCCGCGCCTTTATCGATTACTACAAAATCGAAGTCGACGAAATCATCGTCGTGTACGATGACATGGCTTTGCCCGAAGGGAAGATTCGCCTTCGTCCCGGCGGATCCGCCGGCTCCCATAATGGCATGAAGAATATCATCCAACATTTGGGGACGGAGAACTTCAAACGGATTCGCATCGGCATCGGCGAGCCGCTTCATTCCGGCATCGACCACGTCCTCACCAAACCCACCGGCGAGTCTTTGGAGAAAACCCAAGAAGGCATACTCCAGGCCGCCCGTGCGATTCGCGATACCTTACTCTATGGCTTCCCTTACGCCATGAACCACTACAACGAGAGGAGCGCATGACCGACATCCTAGACCAAATCCGACAAGCCTTTCCTACCTCCCCCCTCTTGGAGAAAAAGGGGAATTTTGTCGTGGACGAATGTCTTGGAATTGGGCTCATTTTCGCCGCAGAATTCAAGAAAAACCCGCAAAAACGGGCCATCATATCCACAAACTTATATAGTGCGCAACGTCTTTATGAGTTCATGTTGAATTTCTTAGACGAGGACGATTTGATCTTCTTCCCTGGAGACGAATTGCTCCGCGCCGAGACGCTGGTGTCGTCGAAAGAGTTTTTGGTTCAGCGCCTTTTTGGCATGCATCAAGCCCTCGATGAAAAGCCGCGAATTCTAATCACCCATCCTAGCGCTTTGCTGCGGGCTTTGCCTTTGCCGAAACGTTACTTGGAAGAAACGGTGACGGTCCGGAAAGGCGATTCCTGGGATCTGCCGATTTTAAAAAAGCGATTGGCTCGGCTTGGCTATGAACGGGTGGAGCGCGTCGAAGGGCCTTTACAGTTTGCGGGGCGCGGGGACATCCTCGATATCTATTCCGTCAGTTTGAACGCGCCGGTCCGTATCGAGTTCTTTGGGGATGAGGTCGATTCGATTCGGACGTTCTCCATCTCATCGCAACGATCGAACGAAGAACTGGATGAATACGTGATTCTGCCTTCGACCGATATTTTCCTCAACGCGGAAGAATTGGATTCTTTGAAGGAATTGGTTCAAAAACGACTTCAGGAAGATGCTTCGCTAGTTTCGCCCGCTTGCTTTGAAGATGAATCCGCCAGCGTGGCTGCCGAACTCGATAAATACGACCATTACGACTACAAACCCTCGCTCTATCGTTATTTCGCTTTGGGCTTTGATATGCACCAATCCATATTGGATTACTTCAAGCCAGAACTGGTGATGATCGGAAATAAACCACAGTTCGAATCCACAATATCGCTGCTTGAAACCGAAGCCAGTGACTATTTGTCCGAACTCCACGCTCGGGGCAAATGCTTATCCGGGCTTTCCCAATACATCCCGATTTACGAAGCCATTAAGCATGGACCGTTGCTTCGTTATGGGGTTCCTTATGCCTCCGAAAAAGACGATGTTTCGTTTTTAGTGCACAAAGCCAACGCCAATACCAACGGCTTTAACGGCATTATCCCCCATATCCAAAGCTATCTTTCGACGAATGATAAGGTGATCTTGTGCTTATCCGACGAACACAAACGACAATCGATCCTTTCCTTATTAGAAGAAAACAAGATTTCGTATGAATCCGTTGTCGGTTTTTCCCTCCCCAAAGGAAAATTAGGAATCTCATCTTCCTATTTAAACGAAGGCTTCGAAGTTCCGCGGAATCAATTTGCCTTACTTTCGGAAAACGACATCTACGGTCGGAAAAACGTTTCGTCGCGATTCGCAACCAGGTTCCGCAACGCCTCCGCTTTGCGGAGTTACGAAGAATTAAAACCCGGCGACTACGTGGTTCACGAATATAGCGGCATTGGGAAATTCGCGGGTATCGAAACGATTGTGGTCGAGGGGAATCACCGCGACTTCCTTCACATCCTTTACGCCGATAACCAGGCCTTATATGTTCCTCTAGAACAATTCCGTTTGGTCCGAAAATATGCAGGACGTGAAGGCGCGGTTCCCAAACTTTCGCATCTTTACGGTGGGGATTGGGAAAAGAAGAAAAAGCAAATACAAAACCGCGTCAACGAACTCGCCGAACGCCTTATCGCCCTTTATGGAACGCGGGCAAAAGGAAACGGTTTTGCTTTCCCGCCCGACGACGAGATGCAGCGCCGTTTCGAAGATGAGTTCATGTATGAACTAACCAGCGATCAAACCAAGGCTTTGGAAGAAATTAAGGCGGACATGGAAAAACCCGACATCATGGATCGCCTGCTCTGCGGAGACGTGGGCTTTGGGAAAACGGAAGTGGCGTTCCGCGCGGCGTTTAAAGCCATCTGCGCCGGCAAGCAAGTCGCTTTACTTTGCCCCACCACACTTCTTGCCCGTCAACATTACGAAGTCGCAAGGGAGCGCTTTGCCAGCTTTGGCGTTCGCATTGGTGTCCTTTCCCGCATGGTTTCACCTCGGGATCAACGTGACTACATCAAACGGACCGCCAAAGGCGAAATCGATTTATTGATCGGTACCCACCGCCTTTTGTCGAAAGAAATCGCCTTCAAGGATTTGGGGTTATTGATCGTCGACGAAGAACAGCGTTTCGGCGTGGAACAAAAAGAACGAATCAAGGAAATGAAATCGAGCGTTGACGTTCTCACCCTTTCCGCAACCCCGATTCCCCGCACCTTGCAAATGTCCTTAATCGGCGTTCGCGCTTTAAGCGAAATCAATACGCCGCCTTCCTTCCGTGTCCCAATCCAAACCTATGTCATTCCCTATTCCTTGGAAGTCGTCGATGAGCTCATCCAACGCGAATTAGGCCGTGGCGGGCAGGTGTTCTATCTTCACAACAACATCGAATCGATTTATGCCGTCGCCTCCAAGCTTTCGCGGCGGATTCCGCTGGCCCAAATTGGGGTGGCCCACGGAAAAATGGACCGCGAGGAAGTCGAAGACATCATGTCGAAATTCTATGATGGCGAAATTAACGTTTTAGTATGCACGTCTATCGTGGAAAACGGAATCGATGTGCCGAATGCCAACATGATTATCGTAGAAGACGCCGATCATTTTGGGCTCTCGCAACTCTACCAAATCAAAGGGCGCGTGGGACGAGGCAATCGCATTGCTTACGCTTATTTGATGTATCGGCAAGCAAAAGGAATGAACGAAAACGCGCAGAAACGCCTAAAGGCGATTTCCGAATTCACCGAACTTGGATCGGGTTATAAAATCGCTCAGCGCGACTTAATGATTCGTGGTGCTGGGGATATTTTGGGGCCCGAGCAAGCCGGCTTTATCGATTCCGTCGGCCTCGATCTTTATTTGAAGTTGCTCAACGAAGCCATCGAAGGAAAACGAAATGCCGTCTTACCCACACCGCCGGTTCCCCGGAAGATGTTCGACATCGACGCTTACATCCCTTCTGAATATGCCGATGATGCCGACAAGCTCGATCTCTATCAGGAACTGGATGACGTCAAAGACGAGTCCGGCCTAGAGGCGTTCCGGAAAAAAGTCCGCGATATTTACGGCCGCGTTCCCGAGGAAGTTGGTACGCTCATTGAGAAAAAACGAATTGATTTGCTTTTGGAAAACGAGGAATTCGATGGGGTGGAAGAAAACGGGAACCGCGTGGATATCGCCTTGACCAACAAGTTCTCCAAAATCAACGGCATCGGCAATGATTTGTTCGAGGCTCTGCAGGATTATATGGGCTACATTCGTGTTTCCTTTGTCGAACGGCAATTGAAAATCATGTTTACCAAACGGGATGGTTGGCTCAAAGATATCCTGACGATTCTAAAAATCGTCCATAAAGTTTACGAAAAACGACAGGGGGGCTCTTCACAATCCTTTTAGGAATTGTGTAACATTGTGTATGCGAATCGACAAGTACCTCAAAGTGAGCCGCCTCATCAAGCGGCGGGAAATCGCCAAACGCCTCTGCGACGACGGCGATATCAAGATCAACGGAAAGGTCGCAAAAGCCGCTACAGAAGTAGAAGAAGGCGACACCTTGGAATTGATGTTAGGCCGACGCATCATCGTCGCCAAAGTCAAAGCCATCCGTCCCTTCACCAACAAAGAAAACGCGGCCGAGCTCTACGAAATCGTGTCCGACAGCAATCAAGAAAGGAATTCCGACGATGATTGAGTACAAATTCAAAAAGAAAGGCAACTACCTAGTTGCGTGCAACTACAGCATGGAATCGATGGCCCTCGTCGACATGCTTTTGAAGCAAGGGGTCAAACCCATCGTTGTGGCCGTGGATTATTCCCCCAACGGCGAATTCGATTCCGATTTCGAAGAACTAAAAGCCTATTGCGCGAAGAATGGACTCCGTTACGAAATCGCCGATGCCCCCAAAGCGCCGGAAGGGGTCGACTTCGTTACTTGGGCCAGGGGCATTCGCTACGACTTCTTCAAGAAGATTTATGACGAAGTAAAGGGCAGCGCCTTGTTCCTCTCCCACAGTCAGGACGATTTGCTGGAAACCTACCTCTACCAAAAGAAGCACGAAGTCGGAAAGGCCAAATACGGCATTAGCCCCACTGCGGTGGAAAACGGCATGATGATCGTTCGCCCGTTGCTGCACTTCTCGGCTCAGGATTTGCTGGACTATTGCGAAGAGAATAACGTCCCCTATTCCCGCAAAACTTCGGTGTTTGAAAAGAATTACACGAAATCTTCCTATTATCGGGAAGTGGCTGCGTTATCGGAAATCGACCGCGAAAACCTGCTATCCGAAATGATTGCGGCCAATGACGAAGACATCAAGATGGCCCACGAATTCCGGCAGCGTATTGCCGAAGGGGAAGAACTCGATATCCGCGCCTTGATTTCGTTATCCAAAGACGAATTCGCCGATACGATGGTTCGCTTTATCAACCAAGCCACCGACGAAGTGATCGTAACCCCCGAACTTCTTGCGAAGATCCGCGCGTTCTGCTTGTCTCAGACCCCAAACGATTCCCTTCAATTAACCGGTGACACCTATTTGATGAAGCAATATGACATCATCTTAATCGGCCATCGCTTTGACGAATTGCCTTATACCTATTTGCTTGGCAAACCGACCGTGCTCGATACGCCCAACTTCTACCTCGACTTCTCAATGGGCGCCGAAGACCGTGGCATCCACGAAGACGACTATCCGCTAACGATTCGCACGGCCCTTCCTTACGACACCTACGTCGTCCACGATTACCTCGAATCCGTCCACACCCTCTATTCCATTTGGAAGATGCCGATGCGCCTCCGTTATGTTTGGCCGATCTTCCTCAACAAAAACGGCCGTATCATCTACGTGCCGCGCTACCGCCAGAACTTCTCGGAAGAACACACTTCGGTCCTTCGGATGAAGCTCAAAGACGACGAGCGTTAACATTGACTTAAATTCCACATGGAATAAAGTTATGTGCCTTTGAAAAAAGGCAGCTAGTTATTTGTTTACGACAAGGAGACTCCAACTATGAATGATGGACAAGCCCCAAGAAGAAGCCCGTTCGGGCGTTTGCTACCCTATTTGCTGATGGCCATCACCATCGGTATGTTTTTATGGCTGATTCTTTCTCAGATGACCAACCGTACCGAGACTTGGTATGTGTCGAATTTGGATACGGCGTTTGGCTATAAAGTCCAAGACGACGGTGCCGGAAGCGGCAAGGTCGTGCGTGTCCAAGAATACCGTGATCTGGCGAAGAAGGTCGTTACCGCTGAAGTCAGTCAAAGTTACAAAGCCGTTACCGTTAATGGTACCTATGCCGTCACCAACGCCGATGGCAAAATCACCGGTTCCGGCAAATTCGTTGTTTTAATCGACGAAGAAGCGTGGGGAACCGACTTCTCTTATTTATATAACGGCAAGACCATCATCCATCCTTCCTACCGTTCTATTTTTGAAGGCGCGATCCAGGACGCCAAAGTCTACTTTGCCGGCAACGAGCGCGTCATCCCCGCGATGGGCGTCCGCGATGCCTTTGCCCGCTCTTGGTGGGACAACTGGGGACCGACCATCATCTCCACCGGCATCGTGGTGATCATCGGCTTCTTCATCTTCGCTTCGATGAGCCGGTCGATGAACAATTCCAACAACGGAATCTTTAGCTTCAACAAATCCCCGGCCCGCAAGGTCAATAACAACAAAGTCAAATTCAGCGATGTCGCTGGATGCGACGAGGAAAAAGCCGAAATGGTGGAACTCGTGGAATACCTCAAAGATCCCAAACGTTACTCCCGTTTCGGTGCCCGTTTGCCCAAAGGCGTGCTTTTGATCGGTTCTCCTGGTACCGGTAAGACGTTGCTTGCCAAAGCCGTTGCTGGCGAAGCGGGCGTACCCTTCTTCTCGATTTCTGGTTCCGACTTCGTAGAAATGTATGTCGGTGTTGGTGCGGGACGTGTTCGTGACTTGTTCCATCAAGCCAAAGCGGCTGCTCCTTGCTTAATCTTCATCGATGAAATCGATGCTGTTGGCCGTCAGCGTGGCGCTGGTTTAGGCGGTGGCAACGACGAACGTGAACAAACCTTGAACCAATTGCTCGTCGAAATGGATGGCTTCGAACCCAATTCGGGCATCTTGGTCATTGCCGCCACCAACCGTGACGACGTCCTCGACCCGGCGCTGCGCCGTGCTGGACGTTTCGACCGGACCATCACCGTTTCCCTCCCGGATAAAGCAGGGCGTGAAGCGATTTTGAAAGTGCACGCCCGCGATAAAATGATTTCTCCCGACGTCGACTTCGGCGCCCTTGCCAAACGGACGGTGGGCTTCTCCGGCGCCGATTTGGATAACGTGTTAAACGAAGCCGCGATCTTAGCGGTCCGTGGCAACAAAGACCTCATCACCATGGCTGAAATCGACGAAGCCATCGATCGCCGTATCTCCGGTCCTGCCAAATCCTCTAAAGGTCTTTCCGAAAAAGAACGGAAGCAGGTTGCCTACCACGAAGCCGGCCATGCTGTTATCGGCATCAACTTGCCTTATTCCGACAAGGTTCAAAAGATTACCATCGTGCCTAGAGGCAATACTGGTGGCCATGTCTTAATGACCCCCGAAGACGATCGTTTCTTGATGACCAAAAACGAGCTGCTCGCCCGCATTACCGGTTTGCTTGGCGGCCGTACCTCCGAAGAAATCTTCTTCCAGGATGTCTCCACCGGCGCTTCCAACGATATCGAACAAGCCACTCGTTTGGCCCGTTTGATGGTCACCGAATTCGGGATGTCCGAACTTGGCCCCATCCAATATGAACGCGATACGGGTTCCGTTTTCTTAGGAAGAGACTACGCCTCTACCCAAAAGAACTTCTCCACCCAAATCGCTTATGAAATCGATAAGGCCGTCCGTCAGATCATCGAAGATGCCCATGAAGCCGCCCGTAAGCTTTTGGAAGAAAAGAAAGATCAGGTCATCCTCATTGCCGAGACCTTGTTAGACAAGGAAACCATCACGGCCGAGGAAATCGAATCGCTTTGCGCTACCGGCAAGCTGCCGAGCCAAGAGCCCAAAGAAGCCCCGAAGGACGAAGCGCCTGCCGAAGAAGCGCCCACAGAAGAGGCCAAGGAACCTGCACCCAAGTCCCCGAAAGCCAAAACCGCTCCGAAGAAAGCCGCTTCTAGCGTCAAGAAGGCTCCGGCCAAAAAGAAAGCCCCAGCCAAGAAGGCCGCCGAGAAGAAAGACGAAGAATAAACCAGACCGGCTCGAAAGGGCCGGTTCTTCATTTATGAAAATCGGGAACCTCGAATTACAAGGCAACGTCATCCTCGGCCCGATGGCGGGCGTCACCAACGTCGCTTATCGCGATTTTATGAAACCCTTTGGGGTGGCTTTGTCTTATTCGGAGATGATTTCCGATTGCGGAATCGCCTATGGAAACAAACGGACATTCGATTATTTGGAAACCTCGAAAATCGATCACCCTGTGGGCCTTCAATTGTTTGGATTCGATATCAAAAACACTGCAAAAGCCATTGAATTGGTGCAAAAAAGCGCAGATTACGAAGTTTTGGATATCAATTTAGGCTGCCCGGTTCCCAAGGTTGTAAAGACCGGTGCCGGTTCCGCTTGGCTTCGGAACCCAGAAGCGCTGTTTGCCTATATGGAAACAGTGTGCCACCTTTCCGAAAAGCCGGTGACGGCCAAAATTCGCCTTGGATGGGATGAGGATTCCATCAATGTGGAAGAAGTGGCCTTGGGGCTAGAGAAAACCGGTGTACAAGCCCTCGCGATCCATTGCCGCACCAGAAGCCAGTTCTACGCTGGAAAGGCGGATTACGAACGGATTGCCGGCTTGAAGGATCAACTACATATTCCCTTGATTGTCTCTGGCGACATCTTCTCTTTGGAGGATGCCATACGCGCTCATGAGGTGACCCGTTGCGACGGCATTATGGTAGCTCGTGGCGGAATCGGGAACCCTTTTCTAGTGACCCAAATCGATCAGTATTTTAAAACCGGAGAGCGTTTGCCTAACCCAACTCTAGGCGACCAACTTCGTTACGCAAGACAATACGCGAAGATGCTAATTGATCTTCACGGAGAAATCCGTGCAGTAAAGGAAATGCGAAGCATCCTACCCCATTTCCTTTCCGGTTTTAGCGGCTATAAAAAGTATCGGTTGGCCCTAACCGGAGCCAATACCCAAGCCGACATCGAGGCGGTGTTCCATGGCATCGAAACCCAAGAAGGATTATAAACGGGTGGAGCATGGCTTTCCGCCACTGGTGTTCCCCGACTCCAAAATCTTGATTCTTGGGTCGTTTCCCTCCGTCAAATCAAGGGAGGCCGCCTTTTTCTATGGGCATCCCCAGAATCGCTTTTGGCCGCTGCTGGCGAAGATCGCAAACGAATCCACGCCCGCCACGATTGCTGAAAAAACCGCCTTCTGCAAACGTCATCACTACGCCCTCTATGACAGTATCGAGTCTTGCGCCATCATCGGTTCAAGCGACGCGACCATCAAAGACGTGGAACCCGCGGATCTAAAAAGCATTGTGCAGGGCACGCAGATTTCCCTCGTGGTTTGCAACGGCAAAGCATCCCTCCATTATTTCGAACTTTATCAATCCGAACTTGGCATCCCCCACGTTTGTCTTCCCTCCACTTCTCCAGCGAATGCCCAATATACATTGGAACGCTTGGCGAAAGAGTGGGGCGAATTCCTCAAATAAAGGTGTTTTTTCTTGCTCGGCCAACCCGAAAGGTATTAAATAGTTCGGGGCCGAACAAATGAGAACAGAATTACCTGGACAAAACATCGTGCGACTCGGTCGTTTGCTTCGCAACAGCTTTGCAAACGAATTCCGAAATCGCTTTGGGGATGAGATTTCCCCCACTGGAGACCGCATCCTTGCTTATTTAAGGAACAACCCCGGGACCAACCAATCTCGCATTGCCGCGCTTTTCGAATTAACGAAGAGCACCGCCTCTGAGGTTCTTTCCTTTTTAGAAGTCAAAGGATATTTGGAATCGCGTATCGATCCAAACGACAAGCGCGGAAAACAGCTTTTCATCACCGAAAAGGGAAAGCGTATCAACGAATTATCACGGGAAACGCTTCTTGCCCACGATGCGCGGCTATTTGCCGACGTCACCGACGAAGAGCTTGCCGCATTTAACTCGATCTATGAAAAAGTGACCGCCAAAATGAAGGAGGCCAAGCAATGAGCGCAGAAGCAGCGTTACAGCAAGGAACCGAGAAAAAAGAAAAAGCCCGTGTGCTAAAAAACCTTGCTGGTTATATGAAAGGGGCGTGGACGTTTGCGATTTTGGCATGGGTGACCGTAGCCGCCGAAGTCGTGTGTGAGGTCCTCATCCCTTATTTCTCACAATTTATCATCAATATCATCAACCCGGGCGCCGAAGCGATTGCCCAAGGATACAAAGTCGCCGATCATACCGGCGAACTATTTGGCATGGCCGGGGCGATGCTTGGGATGGCGATTCTGTCTTGCACCGCCGGTATTTTGGCAGGTGTGTTTTCCGCCATCGCCTCCGCTCGATTTGGGCGGAACCTCCGTCAGGCGATGTATTACAAGATTCAGGATTTCTCGTTTAAGAACATCGATCATTTCTCTACTTCAAGCTTGATTACCCGCATGACGACCGACGTCACCAACGTTCAAAACTCTTTGCAAATGATCTTGCGGATGGTGGTGCGCTCGCCTTTTATGATGATTTTTGCCTTGGTTATGGCATCCACCATTTCCTGGCAATTGGCCCTCGTGTTCGTGGGTGCGATCCCCTTCTTGGCCTTCGTTTTATTTGGCGTTGCCATCAAAGTGCACCCCACCTTCGTCCGTGTCTTTAACGCTTATGATGACCTCAACGCATCCGTGCAAGAAAACCTACAAGGTATTCGCGTGGTGAAATCCTACGCCCGCGAAGAACATGAGACGGCTAAATTCGGAAAAGTTTCCCAGTTTATTTACAAAACATTCGTCAAAGCGGAACGTTTGCTTGCGTTAAATAACCCCGCGATGCAACTAGCCACCTATGCCTCGATGCTGGTGATTGCCTATTTTGGCTCCCGGATGATCATCGAAAGTGGCAACGCGGCCGACGGCTTCAATACCGGCTCCCTCGCCTCGCTTCTGACCTATGTCATGCAGATTCTCATGTCGCTGATGATGCTCTCGATGTCATTCGTCATGATCATCATCGCCCGTAACTCGGCGGAACGTATCGTTGAGGTTCTCCAAGAAGAACCCGACCTCGTCTCTCCCGCAAATGCGGTCACCGAGGTGGCCGATGGATCCATTGATTTCGAGCATGTGGGCTTCCGCTACAACAAAAACTCTGAAAAGGAGGTTCTCCACGACATCAACATCCACATTCCCAGCGGAGCTATGGTTGGTGTCATTGGGGCGACCGGCTCGTCCAAGTCGACGTTCGTTTCCCTGATTGCCCGTCTTTATGACGTCGATCAAGGGAGCGTCAAAGTGGGTGGAAAAGACGTTCGCGAATACGATTTGGAAGTTCTGCGCGACGCGGTTGCGGTCGTATTGCAAAAGAATGTTCTCTTCACCGGAACGATTCGTTCCAATTTACTTTGGGGCAATCCGAATGCAACCCAAGAACATCTGGAAAAAGCCGCAAAACTAGCCTGCGCCGACGAATTTATCGAAAGAATGCAGGACAAATATGACTCGCCCGTCGAACAAGGTGGAACCAATTTTTCTGGTGGTCAACGGCAACGTCTTTGCATCGCGAGGGCGCTATTGAAACAGCCCAAAGTTTTGATTTTGGATGACTCCACATCCGCCGTCGACACCAAAACCGACGCCTCGATTCGTCATGCCTTCCAAACCGAGATTCCCGACGTGACCAAACTCATCGTCGCGCAACGCGTTTTATCCATCAAAGACTGCGATTTGATCGTGGTACTGGACCAAGGTGAAATCGCGGAAATGGGCACGCATCAAGAATTAATGGCCAAGAACGGGATTTACCGTGAGACCTATGATAGCCAACAGAAAGGGGGTGATTTCGATGCCAAGGATGAGAGCAGATAGTCGCGCGAAAAAATTAAGCGGCAAAGAAACCCTTTCGTTGATGAAGCGTCTTTTGGGACGGATGTTTAAATCGTATGGATGGCAAATCGCCTTGGCCATCGTTTGCATTCTCCTTTCCTCTGGGGCATCCGTTGCCGGAAACCTCTTCATGGGTACCATTTTGATCGATGGGTTCATCTTACCCACGATCCATGGGGAACCCACTTCGTTCCTCGGCATTCCGATGGATCTTTCCACCGCCATCTTCGTTATGATCGGCGTTTACAGCATCGGCATTATCACCGCCTATGCCTATCAAGTCCTCGTTTCCATCGTGGGACAAGGCACCCAAAAGAAAATCCGCGACGAGCTCTTCTCCCACATGGAGACGTTACCCTTGTCGTATTTCGATTCTCGTACCCACGGGGATATGATGTCGGTCTATACCAACGATATCGACACGCTACGTGAATTGATTTCCCGCGTCATGCCGGCCATCTTGCAGTCTTTGGTCACGATGGTCATGGCCTTTGTGATGATGGCGACATTATCCTGGGCGTTGCTACTGGTCGTCATCGCCTTCTTCTTCGTAATTCTGACCTTCGTGCTACGCACCTCCAAACGTTCCTCCCGTTATTTCATTGGGCAACAACGTGGACTCGGCGCGGTCAATGGCTATATCGAAGAAATGACCGCAGGCCAAAAAGTCATCAAAGTCTTTAATCACGAAGCGGCGACGAAAGAAGGCTTCGATGTTCTCAACGACAACCTCTGCGCCCAAACCACCAATGCCGCCAAATCCTCCAACATCATGGGCCCGGTGGTGAACAATTTATCCAACCTGCAATTCGTCGTCCTTGCTTTGGTGGGCGCACTATTGATCGTCGGCATTGATGCGGGTCGCATCGATCCAAACGTCGTCAACATGAACCCGGGCGTGATTGTTTCCTTCTTGATGCTAGGCCGTCAATTTGTCATGCCGATCAACCAAATCGCCATGAACATCAACATGGTGATCATGGCCATGGCGGGCGCCCAACGTATCTTTGAGATGATGGACGCCCCTTCCGAAAAAGACGAAGGGTACGTGTTGTTGGTGAATGCCCTTGAAGACGAAAACGGGAACCCCGTGGAAAGCGAAACCCGAACTGGAAAGTGGGCTTGGAAGCATCCCCATCAAGATGGGACCACGACGTATACGTGGTTGAAAGGGAAGATCAATCTCTATGACGTGGACTTCTCTTATGTTCCCGGTAAACGTATTCTCCATAACGTGACTTTATATGCCGAACCAGGGCAAAAGATTGCCTTCGTCGGGCCAACCGGCGCTGGGAAAACCACCATCACGAATTTGTTGAACCGCTTCTACGATATCGACGATGGGAAAATCCGCTTTGATGATATCAACATCAACAAAATCAAAAAAAGCGATCTGCGTCGCGCCCTTGGCATGGTTTTGCAAGAGACCAACCTCTTTACCGACACGGTTCGCGAGAATATCCGTTATGGCAACCCCGAGGCCACCGATGAGCAAGTCGTCGAAGCTGCCAAACTCGCCAACGCAGACGGTTTTATCCGTATGCTGCCAAACGGCTACGACACCGTCTTAACCGGAGCTGGTGCGGGGCTTTCCCAAGGGCAACGCCAGTTACTCTCCATTGCCCGTGCCGCCTGCGCCAATCCGCCCGCCCTCATCTTAGATGAGGCAACCTCTTCCATCGACTCCCGTACCGAAAAATTGGTCGCGGAGGGCATGGATGCGATTATGAAAGGACGTACCGTCTTCGTCATCGCCCACCGTCTCTCCACGATTCAAGACAGCGATGTCATTATGGTCTTGGAACAAGGCGAGATCATTGAGCGGGGCAATCACGAATCCTTGCTCAAACAAAAAGGCAAGTATTACACCCTCTATACCGGTGGCCAAGTCACCGAGGAATAATCCCAAACGACCGTTTCTTAGCGAAGCGGTCTTTTTAAATGAAAAGACCCATTTTCTGGCAGGGTTTTGGCTTTTCTTTAATGTCATACATTACAAGAAAAACAGTTTCCGCTACAATATGCCCCTGGAGGAAACTCAGCATGGAAGAAAAACTCACCGATCAAGAGCAAGTACGATTTGAGAAACTTGCCAAGTACCGCGAACTTGGCGTGGAGCCGTTTGGCAAACGCTATGATTTCACCGATTCGATCCGCGACATTCGCGCCAAATACGGCGAATGCAGCGCCGAAGAATTACAAGAACGCAATATCGTCGTCGACGTGGCGGGCCGCTTGGTTGCCATTCGCAGAATGGGCAAAGCTGCTTTCGTCAATTTAAAAGACCAATACGGCAATATCCAAGGCTGGCTTGGCATCGACGTTTTGGGCGAACACGATTATTCCGTTTTCAGATTGTCGGATTTAGGTGACATCGTTGGCTTAAAGGGCACTTTGATGAAGTCCCGCACCGGCGAACTTACCATCCACGTGGAGCGGTTTACCCACATCAGCAAATGCTTAAAGCCTCTTCCTGAGAAGTTCCATGGTTTAACCGATACGGAAGATCGTTACCGTCATCGTTATTTGGATATGATCGTCAATGACGAATCCCGGAAGATTGCCATGCTGCGCCCCGCCATCATCAAAGAGATTCGCCGTTATTGCGACGAACTTGGCTTTATCGAAGTCGAAACCCCGATCCTTTCTTCCGTCAATAGCGGCGCTTCTGCTCGCCCCTTTATCACGCACCACAACGCTTTGGATAAAGACTTCTATCTTCGCATTGCCACCGAATTGAACCTGAAAAAGGCCATGATTGGTGGAATTGACCGCGTCTATGAAATCGGCCGTATCTTCCGTAACGAAGGCATCGACACCTATCACAACCCCGAATTCACCACCATCGAGCTCTATCAAGCCTATGGTGACCTGCAATCCATGCGTGAATGGACCGAAGGCTTGTTCAAAGACATTGCCGAGAAGGTCATTGGTTCTCTGCAGTTGACCTGGGGCGAAGTCCAGCTCGATTTCTCCAAACCGTTTGCCTGGATTTCCATGACCGATGCCATCAAAGAAAAAACGGGTATCGATTTCACTGCCGAGATGAGTTTTGAAGAAGCTTGCCTCTTGGCCAAAAAGCATAATGTTCCTTTGGAAAAATCTTGGAACTCTGTGGGTTATATCATTCAGGCGTTCTTCGATGAATTCGTGGAACCGACCTTGATTCAACCGACGTTCATCCATACTTATCCCATCGAGGTTTCGCCCCTTACCAAGAAATCGGCTGATCCTCGGTTTGTGGAACGCTTTGAATTCTTTATCAACGGCTCGGAGTTCGGCAACGCTTATAGCGAATTAAACGATCCGTTTGATCAAAAAGAACGTTTTGTGGCCCAACTTGAAGCCAAAGGCCGTGGCGACGAAGAAGCTTCCGATATGGACCACAACTTCTTGGATGCCATGCGTTATGGGATGCCTCCTGCCGGCGGCATCGGCGTTGGCATCGACCGCTTGGTCATGTTGTTCACCAACTCTCAATCGATTCGCGAAGTCCTTCTCTTCCCGACGATGAAAGACGAATAAATAACCACGATTTTTCTCAAAAAGGCTCCTTCCGTTCGTATAAGAAAGGGAAAGGAGCTTTTTATGTCCCACGACTTAGAAACCAAACAATCGCAATTTACGCGATACATCCTCAACCTAGCGCATGACGCGTGTACCTCCTTATTCGCGTTACGTCGCGAATTCCCCTTTGACGAGGAGGCAATGGCGGAAGTTTCCTATTATGCCGACCTCTTGTTTTTGCGCGCAACGTTCCTTCCGGATCGGTGTGAACTTAGCGATGCCGAAAATCGAATCTTGACCCGTTGGAGCCAGATGAGCCTTTCGCGGGTTTGCGAGGAATTCTGCGAGATTTTGAATCGCATCATCGAGAAGAAAATTGCCGCGATTTCTAAGAAAGATTATTACGTAACACCCGATTTTTCGCGCCGAATCAAAGAAATCGAAGAGCAACTTCTTTCGATGGCATCGAGTCAATTTGAGAAAAATGAAGGAAATCAAAGAAAATTAGCACTCAACGCTTGACACTGCCAAAAAGGGGTATATCATATGGTTAGCACTTGAAATGAGCGAGTGCTAAAACAGATTCAGGAGGAATCATTATGTACTGCAACAACAATGCCTATTGGGCTCCCTTACTTCGCCCCTTATTCGATGCCATGGAAGATACGAAGAACGCCGCAAACTTCGGAACGCTGTCGATGAAGACCGATATCATCGAAGACGAGAATGCTTACACCTTGCTCGTCGATCTTCCGGGGGTTGCCAAAGAAAACGTGTCCTTGGCTTACGAAGACAATACCTTGACCCTCAAGGTGAAGACGGATGCCGAGACCGGGGAAATCAAGTATGTGCGCCGCGAACGCTTTGCCGGCGAAGCCTCTCGCTCCTTCTATATTGAAGGAATTGACGAAAAGGCCATCGGCGCGAAGCTAGAAAACGGCGTCCTGGCCATCCATCTGCCGAAAATCAAAGAAGAAAAGAAGGCCCATATCGTCGAAATCAATTAACCTCCTAGGGTTGTATTGAGGAAAGTCCCGCTTAGCGGGATTTTCTTTTGTGCATATTGGTTTACGGATGGGCGGCCCTGTTTTACAATACCCCCTGGGGGTATCCTATGAAACGAAAATTTGAAGTGAACGGCATGATGTGCGCCGCCTGTCAGGCCAACGTCAATCGCGCGGTTGCCAAACTCGATGGCGTGACCGCGGTGAATGTCTCGCTTCTTTCGAAATCGATGGTCGTCGAATATGACGATGCCAAAGTGGATGAAAACGCCATTATCCAAGCCGTGGATGGGGCTGGATACTCTTGCTCGGTGTTTGTAAATCAAACGATTCGCCAAATTCAGGAAAAACGGAAAAAAGAGCTGGCCGTGCGTCGGAATAAACTGATCGTCAGCGTTGCGTTGCTGATTGTTTTGATGGCCTTCTCCATGGGCCCTATGTTGGTGCCGGCCTGGATGGAATGGATTCACCATTCTCCCAACATGATCGCCCTTTGCATCGCCAACGTCACCGCGCAATTTGTTTTGCTAGTGCCGATTATCGTTCTGAATTTTCACCATTACGCTTCTGGCTATAAAAGTTTGTTTAAACTGCATCCGAACATGGATGCCTTGGTGGCGGTGGGCTCCACGGCCTCTATTATTTATGGTCTTTATTCTTTGACGGCGATGATCATCGCTGCCACCAAAGGGGATAACAGCACCGTCATGGCCTTATCGATGAATATTTATATCGAATCCGCGGCGATGATTCCGGCCTTTATTTCCTTAGGGAAATATTTTGAATCGCGGGCTACGAACAAAACCACGGCCTCTATTGCCGCGTTGATGGCATTAACGCCAGAAACGGCTTTGCTAATGCGCGGAGAAGAGGCGGTGGAAGTTCCCACCGAATCGTTACAAGAAGATGATTTGGTATTGATTAAGCCCGGTATGTCGGTACCCGCTGACGGCGTGATTGTTCGTGGCTATGGCGAAATCGACGAATCCGCGATTACGGGTGAATCGCTGCCAGTTTATAAAAAAGAGGGCGATAAGGCGGTTGGTGCCACCTTGAATCGGGATGGCACGTTTAGCATGCGCGTCGTTTCCGTTGGGAAAGACACCACCATTGGCAAAATCGTCGAATTGGTCCAGCAAGCAAGTGATTCCAAAGCGCCTATCGCCCGCCTTGCCGATCGGATTTCTTTGTTTTTTGTTCCGGCCGTCATGCTTCTTAGTTTGATTACTTTTACAATTTGGATGATTTTAACGGGCACCGGCAGCGTCGAGGCCATGGCCCGCCCCGATACCAACTTGGCGTTTCAACTCGCCATATCCGTACTTGTCATTTCGTGCCCTTGCGCTTTAGGGCTTGCCACCCCCGTGGCGATTATGGTGGGCACGGGCAAAGGTGCCGAGCACGGTCTACTCATCAAATCCGCTGAGGCGTTTGAGACTATGGAAAAGGTCAATGTGGTGCTGTTTGATAAAACCGGGACGCTTACCAAAGGCGTTCCCGCCGTATCCGATGCAATTTATTACACCAAGAAAGAAAACCAATTGCTCGAAGGCGTTGCCAGCGTTGAATCTAATAGTGAGCACCCTCTTTCCAAAGCGATCGTTTCTTATGCGGTGGAACTTGGGGTCGTCCCCCATCTTTCCGAAGATTTCTCCAACTATCCCGGAAAGGGTGTTGGGGGCAACGGCTTCCTCATTGGCAACCGGACCTTAATGAGCGAAGCGCAAGTCGATTTAAGCCTAGCGGAAACGGATTTTCAGCGGTTCTCCGAAGAGGGGAAAACCGGTATTTTCGTAGCAAAAGATGGAGAATTACTGGCGCTTTTTGCTTTGGCGGACGAAATCAAAGAAAACGCGAAATCCGCAGTAAAAACTTTGCAAAAACTTGGTAAAAGAGTGGGAATTTTGACGGGTGATAACGAAAAAACGGCTCGTTATATTGCATCGCAGTTAGGGGTGGATGAAGTCTATGCCGAAGTCCTTCCAGACCAGAAAGAAGGCATTGTCTCCCGCCTCAAATCCCAAGGTTATAAAGTGGCGATGGTAGGAGACGGGATCAACGATGCGCCCGCCTTAACGGCCGCGGATGTTGGCATCGCCATCGGAGCCGGCACCGATATCGCTATTGAGAGCTCGGATATCGTGTTAGTTCGCAATGACCCCAAGGATGTGGTGGCGGTGGCCGAACTCAGCAAAAAGGTGGTGGCCAACATCAAGGAAAACCTATCTTGGGCATTCTTCTACAACCTGATTTTGATTCCTTTGGCTGCCGGGGCTTTATATGGCGTTAGCGTTCCGCCCAATTGGTTCACCGGTTCCCAGTCCCACCTTGTTTTGACGCCGATGATCGGATCGATCGCGATGTCGCTATCTTCGATCACCGTCGTCTTGAATGCATTACGATTACGCTTTTTCAAAACCAAAATCTATGAAGGAGGAAATTAAGATGTTTGGAAACAAAAACGAAACGATCCTGGTGGAGGGCATGATGTGCGAGCATTGCGCCGCCCACGTGAAAACCGCGCTTTCTGCTTTGGAGGGCGTTAACGATGTGAAGGTCGACCTGAAAGCGAAGAAGGTCACGATCAAGACCAAGCGCGAACTGGAAGATGCCGAGCTTCAAGCGGCCATCGAAAAGGCCGGCTATCGCTATGGGGGTCGGATCTAATGCAAGCCGACCATCAAAAAATCCGTCATCAGCTTGCCATCGTCAAAGGGCAGATGGAGGGAATTGCGAAAATGGTGGAGGAAGATGCCTACTGCATGGACATCTCCAACCAAATCCTTTCCGCCATTGCTATGCTGAAAAACGTGAACCGTGCCGTGATTTCGGCGCACCTAGAGCATTGCTTAAAACACGCCAAACCCGGTGAGGAATTGGACCAGAAGATCAAAGAAGTGGAAGCGTTGCTTTCACGGATGGATTAATCCAAAGCAAGAATTGGAATCACTTTATCCTGTAAACCGCCGACGACGATCAGTTGGCGGTTTTCAATATGCAAATCGGTTTCGGAACGAACGCCGAAATCCGGGGCGTAGATGCCCGGCTCATCCGAGAAGGAGGTGCCTTCGGCCAAACGCCGGAAATCATGGGATTCATAGTTGTCTAAGTTGGCCCCTGGACCATGGGGCGAAACATCGTCGGAAATGTTATGGCCGACACGGTGGATGAAATAAGGGCCGTACCCACCTTTCGTGATAATCGCACGGGCCACATCATCGGCTTCATACGCTTGGACTTCGCGTTTGGGAAGTTCCCGACTTAGGAATTCGATAACGCCATCTCGGGCCGCCTTCACCAACGCAAAACGTTCCTCGACCTCTTGGGGGACGCTTTCTCCACAATAGCCCATCCAGGTGATGTCGGCATAGACTTCGCCGTTGCCTTTATATTTCGCCCACATATCGATAAGGACCACGTCTCCTTTTCGGATTTTGCTATGTTGCTCAGGTGTGGGGGTGTAATGGGGGTCGGAAGCATTGGGGCCGATGGCAACGAGCGGTTTTTCGTCATAGATCATGCCTTCTTCGTCAAAACGACGGGCGATGAAATCCTGGATGGCAAGCTCATCGCTTTCTCCCCGTTCCCTTAGGTGCATCGCGAGCAAGCGGAATGCCTCATCTTTGATTTTTAAGGCGGTATTGCACGCTTTTCGCTGGGATTCTAGACCTTTATGACCAACAATTGCGCTTAATTCTTGCAAGAGATTGGCTGAGGGGCGAATATCCACCCCAAGTTCTTTGACATAGGAAACGGACCCATAATCAGCAAGGGATACCCGTGGCAATAACCCGTTCTCGGAAACATCCATCAATACGGTTTTGTAAGGAGCGATATATTGCTTTTCCAAAGCCAACATTTCCTGCCAAGTGTGGTAGACGGCCAAATCGAAGTTTTGGGCCGTGCGTTCGTCTTTGAGATAGACGGTATCGATGGCGTGGCAAATCAAAACCGGTTTACCCTTCGCGGGAATGACGGCCACGATTTTGCGGGTCAGCATCTTTTCCCCCAAAAGGGATACGAGGTTGGGGTTGCGGTTTTCGTAATCCACGAGGATCCAGGCCTCCGCCCCTTCCTGGGCAATCAAATGTTTGATAGCTTCGATTTCCATAAATTCTCCTATTCCACCGATTTCAAACTGGTCAGCGGATCGACTTTGCGAATGCGGTTAATGAGCAATAAGTTCACGATGGCCACGGACGCCATGATGATGGCAAACGACGCGACGAAGGTCCACCATTGGATATCGTTCCCGTTGCCGAATTCGAGATAACGGAAGACCCAATCGGAGACAAAATAGCTGATTGGCAAGCCGACTAAAGCGGCAAGGGCGGCAATGAAGACGATCTCACGGAAACAATAGAAGCAGCATTCCTTCAAGGAATAGCCCAGAACTTTCAAGGTGGCGATTTCCCGCTTCCGATCTTCGATGTTCATATTGCAAAGCAAATAGACCACGGACACGGACATGCCGATGGCGAGCAAGACAATGACAAAGGAAATAAGCCCCATCGATTTGGCGACATATTTAAAAAGTTCGTGATTGGTCAGGTTGTTTGAGACGTTGAGCAGCGCGAATCCAATAAACACCAGCAGCGTTGAACCGATGACGGCAAGACTCGTGAGGAAGAAGTTCTTTTTGAGGCGGAAGATATTCCGGAACATCGACTTCATGGAAAAAGAGAAACGGTTCCAAAGGAAGCCGACTCGTTCTAAGAGGATCTTTTTTCCGGCCGCCGGCTGTTTTTCTTTTACGAGTTCGGCGGGGCGGGCTTTCAAATAGGCGTGCATCGTTACCAAAGTCACGATAAGCGTGATCGCCAGCAAGGCCGCATAGGTGAGAAGGCCAACGGGGCTAAACAGCGAGAATTGCAAAGGCCCTAATTTAAAGACCGCCGTATAGGCAAAATAGACGACCCATGGAATCAAGAAGATGCCTGCGAAATAGCCGGCTGCCGCCCCTAAGGTGACGGAGGCTGCAGAGAAAACGCAGTATTTATTGACGATGCGGCGTTTCTTCTCCCCTAAACTGACCGCGGTGGCGATTTGACCGCGTTCATCGGCTACGAGGCGGTTGATGGTGATAGAATTCACCAGCGCGCAAAGAAGCAAGAAAAAGAAGGGGAAAACATAACTGATCAAACGGACCTTTTTGTTATAACTCTTAAACAAGATGTATGACTCGTTCTCTTCTAGGGTAAGGACTTCCACTTCGTCCGCCCCCAATTGTTCGACGATTTCCGATTTCTTTTGTTCCATGCGCGCTTTATAAGCATCGCTCATATAGTCATGGGCATCGGCAAAACGCAGATAAACATCGGTTTTCCAATGAGACAAGAACGACAGGGCAAATTTGGAGTCAATGTAGAAAATCGCGGCGACATATTCCACTTGGCTGCGATCTTCCAAATTGGCTCTCGTGCCTCCCGAATGTAGATAAAGCGGGGATCGGACGACGCCTGACACGGTAAGGTCCTTTACCCCGAGCATCGCTAGGGAAGGGAAGGAGAACGTGTCGCCGACGTTGTGAGCAGAACGCGCGGCGTTGCCGGCTTCAACCAACACCTCTCCTTTGGCTTGGGGTGCATTCCCTTGGATGATGGTTACCGGATCGGTTTCGGCGTGCTCGAGGTCCCGAATATAGAAGCGATAATATTGATCGCCTTCCTTGGCGTCGATCGAGAAGAACGACTCGGCCACTTCGGCACCGGGATAAGATAGCAACGTGGTCACCTGCTCGTCCGAGAACCCGGTCATGGCTTTGCTTTTGACGATGAGATCGGGCACCGTGGTGGATTGGTAGTTTTCCAAAAAAGATTCTTGGAATTCCATAGGAATCGCCCCTAATCCAGCTGTGATTAAAACCGCAATCAAAGTAATGGCGAAGTTTCCAAGGAATCGCCCTTTATTGGTGAAAAGGGTGCGCCAGAGCGTTTTGAGGTAGGTCTTTCTCATTACCAGTCGATATCCTCAATCGGTTTCGGGTTTTTGATTTGCCTATCGGTGATGATTTGGCCGTTCTTTAATTTAATGAGATGGTCGCCAAATCGCGATAAGGCGGAGTTGTGGGTGACGATGACGACCGTTTTATGCTCCTCGTGTGCTTCTTTTTCTAAGAGCGCGAGCACTTCTTTGCCGGTTTCATAATCCAAAGCCCCCGTGGGCTCATCGCAGAGCAGAATTGTGGGGTTTTTGGCCACGGCGCGGGCGATGGCAACGCGTTGTTGCTCCCCACCGGAAAGCTGACCTGGGAAGTTCTTTTCCCGTTCTGCCAGGCCAACGGAGGCTAGGGCCGAACGAGGATTCTTAGCGTTTTTCTTCAATTCGGTGGCCAACTCGACGTTTTCTAAAGCGGTCAGATTCGGCATCAGGTTATAGAACTGGAAAACAAAGCCGATTTTTTCGCGACGATATTTCGCGAGTTCACGTTCCGTAAAACGGGACACTTCCACGCCTTCCACTTCCAAAGAACCATAGGTGGGGACGTCCATCCCACCGATGACGTTCAATAAAGTGGATTTCCCGGCGCCGGATGGACCCAGGATAATCGTGAGCGTTCCTTCTTCCAAGACGAAAGAGGCGTTATAAAGGGCTTTGACCTCGATGCCACCCACCTTATAAACCTTGGTGATGTTTCGAGCTTGCATGATAATCCCCATGGCGCTTCCTCCTTTGGCTCTTGTTAGTTTACAACTAAAAGGGCGGGAAAGTGATACAATTAACACGTGCAGACCTTCGAATGCCGAAAAATTCAGGCGGATAGCCCCCTCCCAGAGTACCCGACCCCCCAGTTCCGGCGCGATAGTTTTCTCTCACTGAATGGGCGTTGGGAGTTTTGCTTTTCCCCGCTTCCAAACGTGGAGGAATATGATCGAGAAATCATTGGTCCCTACGCTCCGGAAACGTCTGCTTCCGGCATCCATCAAAACATCCCCGCAAACCAGAAACTTCATTATCGGAAATTCTTTGAATTGCCCGAGGGCTTCCGTGGCGATCGGGTACTGCTTCATTTTGAGGCCGTCGATCAAGTCTGCGATGTCTATCTCAACGGCATCCAAATCGCCCATCACGAAGGTGGCTACTTGCCGTTCACGGTCGATTGTTTGGAATTGAAACGAGGCAAGAATGAACTGGTGGTCGTGGTCGAAGACGACGTGACCTCACCGGTGTATCCACGGGGCAAACAAAGCCCTAAGCCGGGTGGGATTTGGTATACGCCAACCTCTGGCATTTGGGGTAGCGTCTGGCTCGAATCCGTACCGACCCAGGTGATTCAAAGTTTGGAGATTCATCCGATTTTTGATGAAAAAAAGGTGCGAATTGCGGCCAAATTTGAAGGAAAAGCCACTTTTTCGAAAGTGATCGTATCCCTTGGTGGAAATGTGGTCGCAGAAGCCGCTTTCGACGAAAGCCTCACCTGCGAAATCCCCATTTCGCCGTTTTATCCATGGAGTCCTAAGTCCCCAAAACTCTATGATTTGGAAGTGCAAATCAACCAAGATAAAGTTTATTCCTACTTCGGGATGCGAAAGTTCTCGGTAATGGAAAAAGATGGGCACAAGGTCTTTGCCCTCAACAACGAGCCCCTCTTCCTAACCGGGGTTTTGGATCAAGGGTATTTCCCCGAAAGCGGATTAACCCCACCCACCGACAAGGCGATGGCCGATGATATCGAAGTGATGAAGTCCCTGGGTTTCAACTGCCTTCGCAAGCACATCAAGATTGAGCCCATGCGCTGGTATTACCATGCCGACCGTTTGGGCATGATTGTCATTCAAGATATGGTCAACGGGGGAGCCCCCTATAATCCGTTCCTGATTGTGAGTGCCCCTTTTATCCCTTGGAAGAAAGATGACACCAAGCGAATGAATCGGTTTGGGCGGGGAGACGAAGCGAGCCGCGCTTTCTTCGAGCAGGAACTCGTCGGCACGGTGGAACGTTTGAAAAACTGCCCCTGTATCGCCATTTGGACTTTGTTTAATGAAGGCTGGGGCCAATTCGAAGCCAAGCGCTTAACCGCCAAGCTACGGAAATTGGATCCAAACCGCCTAATTGACTCCACTTCTGGCTGGTTTGATCAAGGCGTGGGCGATTTCGCTTCCCGCCATATCTATTTCCGAAAGATCCGATTGAAACCTTCCCCCAACCGCATCCTGGCCTTAACCGAATTCGGAGGATATTCCCTTCGTGTGGAAGACCATGTGTATAGCCATAAAAACTTTGGCTATGCCAAAACCAAAGACGAAAAAGAACTTACCGCCCGTTTGGAAAAACTCTATCGGGAACAAGTGATCCCTGCCAAAAAACAAGGTCTATCCGTGGCTATTTTGACCCAGCTTTGCGATGTGGAAGAAGAGACCAACGGATTATTGACCTACGACCGCAAGGTGACCAAGGTGAAAGCAAAAACCATGATCGCCCTCAACGAGGAACTCAAACAATGAAACCAATCAAAGCCGCTTTTTTCGATATCGACAACACCCTCTATAACTGGAAAAAGAAGGAATATAACGATTCCTCCATCCAAGCAATCAAACGATTAAAAAAGCAGGGCGTGAAAGTATTTTTGGCATCCGCCCGTCCCTATATGTCCCAAAAGGAATTCGGGGCGTTCGATTTGGGAATCCATTGGGATGGTTATATCGCGTCTAGCGGAGCCATCGCCGTCGTTGGCAATCGCTATGTCAAGCAAACCCTCATGGCGGAAAAAGACGTCCGTAAACTTTGTTCCATCGCCAAAAAATTAGACCTCACCATGGAGGTCGTGACGCCTCGGACGAGGTTTCTGATTGCCCCTGGAAACACCTATTTAGAGTCTTATCACGGCACTTATAGCGACATCGTTCCACCCGTCCATCCTTATAAAGGCGGGCCTTGCACCGGCGTTCTTTTGTTTGCCCCCGATTCCCATGACGCCGAATTCCAAGCGGCGCTACCGCATCTGACTTATTATCGTTTTCATCCCTTTGGCGTGGACATCATGCCCGAAGAACACTTAAAGGGCGAAGGCATCGCCAGTATTTTGCGCGAACTTGGAATCGAAGACGACGAAGCCATTTCCTTTGGCGACGATGTCCAGGATATCTCCATGAAAGACCATTCTTTCTTCGTGGCCATGGGCAACGGCAAAGACGAGGTGAAAGAAGCCGCGGATTATGTGGCCGCGCCGATTGGGGAAGACGGATTAGCGAAGGCGTTACTTGATTTGGGGGTGCTTTTATGAAAATCGGCAGAATGACTTTTTCCCTTGCCAAAGCATGGCTAAACCATACGGGCAAAGCGTTTTTAAGGGCCAAGCCCGATTTTGCTGAATACCAGAAGTTCCTCAACGTCGATATCGACGATTCCGGCCTCGATAGCCATCGTTATGACGTGATTCTGGCGAAAGAAAGCAATCGGAAGAATGTGACGCTCATCGATATCCATGGCGGGGCTTATGTTTATTCTACCCGTCGCCATAACGAGCTTTTCCTCAATTACTTTTTGGAACGTGGGTTTGATATCGTCGCTTTGGATTATCCCCTGAATAACGGAAAACAAGATTGCCAGGATCAACTGAATATCCTCTGGGAGCAATTCGCCCATTTAGTTGCCCATTGGCAAGAGTATGGGCTAGGATCTCGCGTTTTTATCACGGGGGATTCCGCGGGCGGCCATTTCGCCTTGCTGTTAGCGATTGCTTTAACCGATCCAGCGACTCGCGAGGCGTTTGGATGGCCCAAGATCGATCTTTCCCCGCTTGGAGTATTGCTCAATTGCCCGGTCTACGATTTCGCAACCGTGGGCCGAGAGAACCCGATGACGCATTACGTGGCAACCCAACTCATCGGGAAACGCCATGTCGACGAGGCCTATTTAAATCTGGTCTCCCCGAAAACCTATTTCCCCAAACTCCAAACCCCGTTATTCTTCTCCAGCTGCAAGCGTGATTTCATCGGCGTTCATTCCAAACGCCTCGAAGACGATGCGAAAAAACTGGGTAAGGATTACGAGTTCTGCTTCATCGATTCAGACGACAAAAAAGTCGCTCACGTCCATAACGTTTTGAATCTCAAATTACCGGATTCGATCCGGGTTAACGACGCCATGATCGCCTTCATGGACCGTCATCTCAGCGATAATGATTGAAGTGGTCTCCGCCACCATAATCAGAGGCGCTGACTTTGCCTTCGCAGGCATTCACGAAATAGTCATAGGCGATATCGACGGGGTATTCTGGGACATCGGCCACAACTTTGGCTTCTCCGGTATTTAGGGAAGGATAATAGTCGAATACCTTCTTTTCGTTTTGGTGGTAGAAAAGGTAATCGATGACGGCAATGCGGTATATTTGATTCGGCTCGAGGGTTCCGTAGTTGAGTAAGTCTCCCGTATAGGTTTCATTGACTTTGGCGTTGGACAAGATATCGCGTCCAGGAACGTCGGCAATGACGATGTGGTTGGTAAAGGGCAAAGCTTTATAGAGGTCGCTATAGGTGACGGTGCCCGTGTTAACGCTGGCTCGTTGCTTGTTCTCGATGACCACGGCCAAAGTCGGGTGTTCCCCGATGAAACGATGATAAATCGATTGGGCCGAAAAGTCGGTGACGGTGGTGGGGTTAAAGCTTCCACTCAAAGTGCCAGCCACGCCATTTTGCTTTTCTAAAAACGTCTCATTTTGGAAATATTTGTCGCAAACTGCCGATATTTCATTGGATTTTTGCCAACTTTTATTGCTGTTGATATTTTCACTATAAGAGGTGGTAACCGAATCTCCTCTCACTCGCAATTGGATGTGAGAAATGGCTTCGCCGTTGCAATAGGATTGAACGGCTCTTACCCCACCGATCGTATCGTTGTTGCGGCGGTGGCTATGGCCGGTAAAGACACCATCGAAATACTTTTTCAGATTCTTCGATTCGGTCCACATACCCAGTTCTTTGGAATCGGCGTGGAGAGTAAGGATGACGACATTGCAGCCTTGGGCTTTTAAGGACGCGGATTCGGAAATGGCGAACGATTCGGGATCGGCAAAATCCAAAGTCGAAACATAAGTGGAGGTAATGGAAGTTGTCTGGGCGGCACCAATCATGCCGACGATGCCGATTTTGCAACCGCCCCGTTCCAGGACAAAGGAGGAGCCGAATTCTTCCCAATCGCCTTTGTCCACGGTTCCTTCGACCTTGCGGATATTGCCAGCGAGCATTGGGAATTGGGCGAGATCACGGTTGGTCAAGAGCTTTTCGATCCCATAATCGAACTCATGATTCCCAAGCGTCATTGCATCAAAGGGGACCGCGTTCATCGCTTCCGTCACGAAGTTTCCGTAATTGAAATTACTCTCGAATGATCCTTGGAACATATCGCCCGCGGATAAGATGACGGTATGTTCTGGATCGCGTTGCTTGAGTTCTTTTAGACGGCCGAAACACTTCTCGATTCCCGCCTCGTAATAATTCCCGTTCATCCGTTCGATCACGGAACCATGGAAATCGTTAACGCAATAAAAGTCCAACGTGGTCGAGGCTTGGCTGGAAACCGAGGCATCGGAACTGGAGAGACTCTCACTTTGGTTTTGTCCAGCACAAGCGGCTAAGGAAAAAAGCACGAGGCAAGAAATTACAAATTTCTTTGAGTTTTGCATAACCACACTATACCATTAGTCCCGAAAGGTGGAATAGACATGATCGATGCGGCATTAGTGGTTCAAGGTGGAGGAACCAGAGGCGCCTTTGCGGCCGGAGTTTTGGATGTGCTGATGGAAGAAGGACTTTCCTTTACCGATGTATACGGCACTTCCGCTGGCGCTTTGACCGCTTGCAACTTCATTTCCGGCGACCTGGGCCGGAGCCGTTATATCGTTACCGAATTGATGGGCGATCGCCGCTTTATTTCCGTGGGCCATTTTCTCATGACCGGAAACCTGTTCAATTTCAAATATCTTTTCCGCGTGGTCCCGAAAAAGAAGTCTCCGTTTAACGAAGACGCCTTCTTCAGAAGCCCCGTGAACTTCTATGCCGTTTCCACTTGCCTTGAAGACGGTACCGTGGCGTATTTGCCCAAGACCGCCAACCGAAATAAAACCTATCGCTGTTTGGCCTCTTCTGCCTCTCTCCCCCTGTTTTCTAAACCGGTGAAGATCGATGGCAAGAAATATCTCGATGGCGGCCAACTCGCTCCCTTCCCATACAAGAAGCCCCTTTCGGAGAACAAAGAGAAAATCGTCATTATCCTGACGCGTGAATTTGGTTTTGTTCAACCGACGGTGAAAGAAAAGACCGCCCGCAAGGCCTTAAGGAAATATCGGAAGTATCCGGAATTCGTCCAAAGTTATATTCACTCCGCCGAAGTGTTTAACCGCGATATGCGAGAAGTGGAAGAGCTAGAAAAGCAGGGGCGTGTCTTTGTCATCCGTCCCGATATCCCACCCACCGTTGGCATCGCAGAACGGGATATGAAAAAGCTCGAAGAACTTTATGAGCAAGGAAAGGAAGCTTGCCGGCGCAGAATCGCCGCTTTGCGCGTATACTTAGACGCATGAACGCGAACGCCAAGAAACCCACTCGCCAAAAAGGGCTCGTCGATCCTCGGTCCATCACCGAATTCACGGTGTATGTCGAGACCGGGCTTTTGGATTTTTTGCTGTTCAAAATGCCAAACACCCCTCGCAAAAACGTTAAAACGATGCTTTCGAAACATTGCGTGGCCGTCAATGGCGTTCCCGTTTCGCAATTCGATTACCCCTTGGTCAAAGAAGATGTGGTGACCATCAGTAAAAACCGCATCGCCAAGCATAATCGCAAAGACCTTCCGATCATTTACGAAGACGAAGACATCATCGCCATCAACAAACCCTCGGGCTTGCTTTCGGTGGCTACCGATAAAGAAAAAGGCCGTACCGCTTATCGGTTGATTTCGGACTACGTGTCGATGAATTCCCCCAAAAGCCGGATTTATGTGGTCCACCGTTTGGACGAAGATACATCGGGGGTACTCATTTTCGCCAAAAGCAACAAGGTGCGCGAAACCTTACAAAACCATTGGCAGGAAATCGTGGCGGACCGTGGCTATTACGCGATCGTCGAGGGAAAGATGGAACCTAGTGAAGGCACCTTAAAGGATTATCTCGATCAAAACGATCTCCATTTGGTCTACGTCACGAAAAACAAAGCCAAGGGAAAACTCGCCATTACCAACTACAAGCAAATCGCCGAAAAGGGGCCTTATACCTTACTCGACGTTCATATCGATAGCGGTAGGAAAAACCAAATCCGCGTCCAACTTGGCCACCGCGGCCATTATGTCATCGGCGACGACAAATACGGAGAGCCATCCAATCCCTTGGGAAGGCTTGGCCTCCATGCCTATTCGCTGAAATTCACCAATCCCTATAATGGGAAGCAATATCACTTCACGGCGGAAATGCCCGCGTCTTTTAAGGCGTTGATGTTTGGCAAGGCGCCGGTCAAACCAGCGCCCAAAAAAGAAGATAGCCGTGATACCAGAAGCCAAACCCGAATCAAAAAAGGACGGGCCCGAAAGCCCGATTATTTTGGGCAGTCGAAGAAAAGAGGCCGCTGATGAAACTACGGGCGTTCTTCTGGCTTGGAAAACTTAAGGAGTCGGCACTTTCGACGCTCCCGATTGCGGTCGTGGTGCTCGTGCTTTTCCTCATCACGAAGTTCGGGCTCGACCCCAATACATTTAGCATCGGCGGCACCTCCTATTCTTTGTCGCCGAACACCATGATTTCCTTTGGCATCGCCGTCATCATGATCGTCTTCGGGATGACGCTATTTAATGCCGGCACCGAAGAGTCCATGACCGAAGTGGGAAAGATCATCGGCAGCTCCTTGGTCAAAAAGAAGAACTTTTTCTTTGTCTTGGCCATGACTTTCGTTTTGGGCGTCCTGGTCACGATTGCCGAACCCGACTTGACGGTCCTCTCCGGGCAGATCGGGATCTCCTCGTTTATCATCGTGCTGAGCATCGGCTTGGGCGTTGGCTTGTTTTTGGTCATTGGGGTCATCCGCATCTCTTTGAAGCAAGATCTTCGCGTCATGTTCCTCGCTTTTTATGCTTTGGCGTTTGCTTTGATGTATTTAATCGACCCACGGTTCCTCCCGGTTTGCTTTGATTCCGGGGGTGTGACCACCGGGCCGATGACGGTCCCCTTCCTGCTGGGGTTTGGCCTTGGCTTGGCCGCTTCCCGTAAAGGCGGCCACAATTCCGAAGAATCCTTCGGTCTAACCGCCCTTTGTTCCATTGGGCCGATCCTTTCGGTGATTTTGATTTCGTTATTGATGAAGGCCATGGGAAAAGAGCTGCCTTCCGTCTATCCGGTGGTAGTTGTCGACCCCGCCGATATTTGGCCGAACCTCGGCGCCAAGATGGTAGATGCCTTATCCGGGGTCGCGATTTCGATGGGGCCCTTGCTTTTGTTCTTCTTGATTTATGAATTGATTTTTATCAGGCTACCGAAAAAGGTGGTCTTCCGTATCGTGGTAGGCATGTTTGTGACCTACGCCGGTTTGGTGCTATTCCTCGCCGCTGTCAGTTGGGGCTTCCTCCCCGTAGCCCAGACCGTCGGATTTATGTTTGGGACCCAGCCGGCCTTCCATTATTGGGCGATGGCCATCGGCGGTTTATTTGGCGTGTTTGGCGTGCTTGCCGAACCCGCCGTCCATGTTTTAACCCATCAAATCGAAGAGGTCTCCGATGGTTCGATTAAAGCCGCAAAAGTCTTGTGGATTTTGGCGATTTCGAATGGAGTTGCCGTCGTTTTGCATGTTATTCGCACCCATTTCGAATTCTCCATTGCCTACTATTTGGTGCCGGGCTACATTTTGGCATTCATCCTTTCCTTCCTCGTTCCCAAGATCTATACCGCCATGGCGTTTGACTCTGGCGGCGTCGCTTCCGGGCCGATGACCTCCACGTTTGTGCTGCCTTTCTGCATCGGGCTTTCGGTCACCACGGGAAACGACGTCTATCTCTATGGCTTCGGGCTCGTCGCCATGGTCGCCATGATGCCTTTGATCGTCATTCAAGGCATGGGTTTAAGCGCGACTTTGAAAGATCGTTTTGCTTTGGCCAAAGCACGGCGCCGTATCGTGGAAGAGGATGACGACCAAATCATCCATCTCAATGTGGAGGAGGCGTTCTCATGAGCGACAAAGAATTCACGCCCTATGAATCCAATCACCGTCTCCGTTCCTTGGTGTTGACGGTCACCATCGTCAACCATGGACAAGGAGATGCGGTTTCCTCACTCCTAAAAGAGAATGAAGCCTATTTCACCTTCATCCACCAAGGGCGCGGTACCGCCCCCAGCGAATTCTATGCCTTTTCCTCGTCGGCCATTCCCAGAAAAGATGTCGTTTTTGGCATCCTACGCACCGATAAATGGGCCGTTTATCGTTCCCACATCAAGGAACGCTTTGGCGTTTCGGAAATGGCCAGAGGCGTCGCATTTGCCATTCCCATCGATGCGGTGGCCGGCGTTTCCATCTATAAGATGCTCAGCAACACACGGACGTTCGAAGCTCCGATTTCAAAATCCAAGAAGGAGAAGCACCATGGAAAATAATTACGAAGCCATCCTTTGCATCGTCAACAAAGGGTATTCCGATTTGGTCATGGAGGCCGCGAAGGCTTCCGGGGCAAGAGGTGGTACCGTGATTTCCGGGCGCGGCACCGGCAACCCCGATGCCGAACAGTTCTTTGGCATTCCCGTGACCCCCGAAAAAGAAATCGTTTTAATCATCGTCCCCAAAGATATCCGGGACACCGTGTTATCCGCCGTCAATAAAGGCGCTGGCATGGACACCAAGGGCATGGGCATTGCCTTTTCCCTTCCCCTTTCCGACATCGTCGGCCTTCCGGTGAATCAAGAGCAATAACATGGTAGGAGCGGCGAAAGAAAAAAGGCAGGGGCGTGTAGCGGCGTTTTTCCATCTTCATTTCCCCGGTTTGTTCCACATTGGCAGCACCTTTTATTTCGCTTTATTCGTCATCTTTCTATCCATGGCCTGGATGGGCTATGCCCTGATTACCAATGAATTTACCCAGATGCTCAACTGGGACTATACCTGGCAGTTCCTTCCCTTTGCCTATGATTATCACGACGCTTGGCGGACCTTCTTCGCCACCGGCCATTTCCCCCTCTATGACGGAAACGTGTTCTTGGGCACCGATAATATCGGTTCAGGGAGTTATTATGGGCTATTCGACCCCTTTGTCGTGGCCTTGATTCTTTTCCCGCGCGCCGCGCTTCCCCAAGCCTATGCCATTTTGACCTTCCTGCGTTTTGCCGTCAGCGCCTTGCTGATGCGTTCGTATCTGAAATACCTTGGGACTTCGGAATGGGTGGCCCGAATCGGGGCGATTGCCTATGCCTTTTCCGGTTTTGCCACCTTCATGTCGGGCTTTCCCAATGTGTTAACCGCGACCGTCTATATTCCCATGATCCTTTGGGGAATCGAACGGGTCATCAAAGAGCAAAAACCCGGAGTCCTGATTTGGGGGATCTTCCTGGAGGGCATCACCTCTTTCTTCTATTTGGTCGTGGTGTGCATCTGGGGCGTCTTCTATGCCTTGTGGCGTTATTTCTGGACCATCAAGAGTAGAGACCGCAGAGCCAACGTCTGCACCATCGTTTTGGGCGTTTGCTCCTTTGCCGCTGGTTTAATGTTATGCGCCTTCACTTGGATTCCTTCCGTGCGCGAATCGGCGTTATCGGGACGGGCTTCCAGTATCGGATCGGCCTATCTCCATGCGGTGCTAAATTCGCTAAAAAGTCATGATTTTGCGAGTTTTTTCGGCTTTATCTTTGAAGAAGTAGGTGATCATCCAGGCCGCGAACTCATGGGGCTAATCTCCTTCTTTTTCCCCACCGGCGGGTTTACGAGGTTACCGCTAGCCAACTCCGGTTACGATGCTTGGACCGCCGCGTTATTTTGCTATACGCCGCTATTGATCGCCTTTACGATGGCGTTGCTTCATTCTTTGCGCTTGCGGAAATGGAATCACATCATCGCCGTGCTGCTTTGTGCCTATCTATGCTTTACCAACATGGCCTATTTCATGTTCTACGCCTTCTCCGGGAATGGCTATGGCCGTTGGTACATCGTCTTGGTCCCCGTCATCATCGCTTATGCTTGCTGGGGGCTTGAGCAACGGGGTGAATCCTCGCGGGCGATTCCGATTTTGGCTTCGCTATTAACGCTAGCCGGCACCATCATCGTCTACTATGTGGCCGACGCGGTGCTCAAAGGGGTGAAATTCGAAGCCTCAATCTATAACGTCCATGGCACAACCTACTGGCAAAGCGAATACCATACCGCCAGCGAAATCTACGATGGGGTGTATGCCGCATGGTTCTTCTATTACCAATTGGCCTTGATCTTCATCGAGACCGTCGTATTGCTCGTGGGATATCGCAAACAATGGCTCCCCAAAGCGTTGTTTGGTTGCCTGACGGTGGAAATCGTATTGATGGGCAACATCACCTATGCCTATAACGGATTATGGAGCCTTTCCCGATCCTTTGGCGGGGGCACGGAGAATGTCCAGGCGTCGCTGAAGATGACGGAAGCCATCAAAGCCCAAGACAATTCTTTCTTCCGCGCCCATAACGATTTAGACCAAGGCACCTCTTATTTATCGAGCGTAGCAGGATATAAAACCGCGATTGCCTTCCATTCGCTGATGAATTTCGAAGTGGATGATTTCGCCTTTAACAACCAGTTGAAAAACGCGGGATCCACTAGCACCACCTATGGTGACACGAAGATCTATAACCCCAATTGGTCGGGTTCTTATCTGCATAAGCGTTTTGGGGCGGACACCACCATGGGTTACCGTTACTACATGATCAAGAACAATTATTCGGGATATCGTAGTCCAGAAGGAGAATCGTATTTCTTCACCCCGAACGTTCCTTTTTTCGCCCAAGAAATCCCCACTTCTTTAAACCGTGATCGCTACCGGGTCTATGGGGTGCCTCAGGATAAACTCCCCAACTTGGGTTATGCCGTTAGCGACGATGAGCTTTATTACCTCGGCCACGATGAAACGCGACCCGTCTATGAAACCTCGTTCTATCATGATAATTACGGAACGGCCGCATTCCGAGAAATGCAGCGAGCTCAAGAAGTCCAACTTTGGGGGGCGATGATCGAAGACAATGTCGTGCTTCCGGGTTTTGAAATTAAGAAGACCGTGCCCTCCGTTTTATCCGACCAAGACATGCTGGTGAATTATGGCCTTCGCCGCTATGCCGTCGGTAATGGCGTCAAAGTCCGTTACTACGAAACCGGACTCTCCCAGGAGGACAAACTACTCCCCGATGGCAAAGCCGATTATGCCGGGGAGGGGCTCGCCTATTTCTTAAACCACAACCTCAAATTCAACGACCTTTCCGCTTCCGCCTCGCAAACCGTAAAACGGGATTATGGGAAAGTCGTGCTGCATCAAAACGGGGAGTATCTGAACGACGATCCCCGTGGCGCTTATTTCGAATTCCATTATTACAATTCCAGCAAAGACGAAGGGCCTCGTGTCTATGCCATCGGCGATCGCTTTGACGAAACGGGCAAACTCGTGGAGGAAAACGCCGTCCTCTCCTTCGATCACGCCCTCGTCTCCAACGCGGTCCGTTCCTCTTATTGGCAAAACAAGATGGCGACCTTTGGCCTATATGCTCGGGGCCGCGTGAAATACCTATGCTTCTGCTATGGTGGGTCGGGTGAAATCTCGGTCAATATGAGCGACGTTTATTATATAAAGAAAGAATTCGCTGAAATCGCAACGGTGTACGACACCTTGCAGGAGAATCGTCTCCAAGACGTGCAAACCGACGTCAACACCTTCTCCTTTTCTACCAACTATGAAAAAGACCGCGTCGTCGTCACGACCCTCGGATTTGATAAAGGCTGGGGTGGCACCGTTACTTTACCAGGTGGCAAGACCGAGCCCTTAACCATGCTCAAACTCGACGGCGGTCTCGTGGGCTTTGTGGCGCGCGGAAGCGTTGGCGAAACGGGACCCCAAACCTATCGTTATCTATTACGTTATGAAACGCCCTATTCCAAACTCTCCGCCTTCTTGTGGTGCTGCGGGGTGATTGGCTATTTTGGGTTTTTGGGCGGCAGCTTCTTCTTAGCCGTCCACAAGAAAAAAAGACCTCGGGCTTAACGCTCGAAGGTCTTGAGATAGATTTCGTAGACGCGGTTCTTTTTGACGTCCAAGGTTTCGCAGACCCGTTTTACGGCTTCCTTGCCTCGTAAGCCGTATTCTAGTTGTTCCTTCAAGGCGAAGGCGATGGTTTGGTCATCGATTTCTTCATGGTTGAAATAACCCTCCACGACGATGACCATTTCCCCGCGCAAACTCTCTTCGGGAAGCAAGGCAAGCTCGCTTAGACTGCCTCGGATGATTTCCTCGTGGGCCTTAGTGAGTTCTCGACAAAGGGCGGCTTTGCGATCCCCTAATGTGGCTGCCATAGCAATGAGGGTTTTCAGGATACGATGGGGTGCTTCATAGAAGATCAAGGTATCCTCGTTTTTGATTAATTGATGGAGTCTTGCGGTCCTTTCGCTTTCTTTTGCGGGCAAAAACCCCTCAAAATGAAAGTGCTTCGTGCTCAATCCGGATACCACCAACGCGTTGGCAAAAGCGCTCGGGCCAGAAGCGACGGAGACTTTGATGCCTTCGCCAAGGCAGCGGCGCACCAGACGTTCTCCGGGGTCGGAAATGCCAGGATAACCGGCATCGGACATATAGACGACTTTCTTTCCCTCTTTTAGCAATTCGACGATCTTCGCGCCCGCCTCTTCTTCGTTATGCTCGTGGCAGGAAATCGTGGCCTTCTTGAGATTGAAGTGGCTAAGCAAAGAGGAGGCGTTGCGCGTATCTTCAGCCGCCACGAAATCGGCTTCTTCTACCAAGGAGAGGATGCGGGGGGACCATTCCGAAAGATTCCCAATCGGGGTTGGGATCAAATAGAGAATGGGGGAGGTGCCCTCAAAGTTGAGTTCGCGTTCGATCATTGTTGCTGATTGTTGCCGCCGCGGCCGCCGCGATGGTTGTGATGATGGTGACGGCGATGGGGGTTCCCGCCTTGGTTTTGCCCTTGCTGGTTATTCTGCTGATTGTTGTTTTGCCCTTGAGGCTTTTGGTTTTGCTGGGGGCGATTCTGGTTTTGCGGTTGGTTGTTTCTTCCGTCTTTGCCGTGGCGATGCTTCTTATTGCGGCGATCCTCACGGTCGTTCCGGTTTTGGTCCTGCTCGGCCACGTGGTTATAGTTGCCGCGGTCGTATTTGGAGGGATGCATGCCACCATAGGAGACATCTCTTCCTTCGTTGGGTTTCTTGGGAGAGAAATCAAAGGAGGGGAGTTCTTCTTCCTTGGCCTTCAAAGGCTCGATTTGGGGACGATAGTCGCCCCGGATCATGGCTTTGACGTCTTCCAAAGGATAGGTTTTATAGTCGCTGCGATCGGGTTTGGCCAAACGGACGGTCTCGGAAAGGATATTGATCCCATCGACGTTATAATCGCCATCTGGGGTTTTGATGGTGGTGCCAAAGGAGGGATACTTTTTCTTCTCTTCGGTATAAAGCCCGTCTTCATAGGCCAAACAGCAAAGATATTTGCCGCACGGGCCAGTTAATTTGCTGTTATTGATGGCCAGCATCTGATTCTTGGCCATATGCACGGAAATGGAATCAAACGAAGTTAAGAACGTGGAGCAGCATAAGGGCAAACCGCAGATGCCGATTCCACCGACATATTTGGCTTTATCACGAGCCGCCATTTGGAACAATTCCAAACGAGCGCCAAGTTGCGGCCCCAAGACGCGGAGCAATTCGCGGAAATCGACCCGTTTTTCAGTGGAGGTATAGCAAATCGTAACTTTCGATCCGTCAAGGGTGTAATTGGCGGATACCAAATCCATCGCCAGCCCAAGGGCTTTGATTTCCCTAGCGGCGATTTCGAGGGCCCGTTTGGCGTTGCGTTGGTTGATTTCGTGGTTGGTCAAATCGACGTCGTCCGCTTTACGAAGCAAAGGCTTTAATTGCAAATTGTTTTTGTATTCGGCTTGATCGCGGACCGGGGTGGAGACGGTGGCGATTTCCAAACCGCCGACGGTTTCCACGACGACCAAATCACCGATGTTGAGGTCGGTATCGGTAGTGGAGAAATAATAAGATTTCTCGCTCGTCGGGAAACGGATGCCGACGAAATAAGAGCCGGTTTTATTCTCTTCCATGGGGAATCTCCTTGGTCAGGACGCTGGATAAATGGGTTAACAACAACGAGGCGTTGATCGGTGTCTCCGCTTCTCTCCGCAGCGTCATCAGAGAAAGAAGCGATGCTTCTGGATGGTTGATATTGGGTTCAACCTCGGCAAACATTTTAGCATAATGGGGCAGCAAAGGCGCTTCTCCCCGTCGCAAACCGATAAATTCTTTATAGGCAAGCGCCATGAAATCGAAATAGAAGCGAATCGCGGGCTTGTCGCTTAATAGTTTCACCACGTCTTTTTGCATGACGAAGCGTAGCCGTTTGGGCCCTTCCCCTAAAGCATCCACCGTGGTGAGGAACGCTTCTTTTGCTTTTTGGTATGAAGCGTCTTGGGCTTTCCTAGAAATGGTGGGTCCGTCATTAATGACGAAAGAAAGCAATTCCGCATCTTCCTCTTTCACTTGAAGGGACAATGCGTCTTGGTAAGCCTGCTCTCGCGGCAAAAGGAATAACCGGAGGGTTTCGCACCGCGAGACGATGGTGGGGAGCAGTTTTTCTTTGTTTTGCGTCGTCAAAATCGCATAGGCATGTGGAGCGGGTTCTTCCAAAAACTTCAACAAGGCATTCGCGGCTTCTTGGGTCATATTCTCCGCCAAATGGAGAACGTAAATCATGATCCCCTTTTTTTCTAAAGGGGTTTGCTGGAAGAACGTGACGACGGATTCTACGTCGCCTTTCTTAATTGAGGATTCTTCCCCATCGAAAACGACGAGGTCGGGATATTCTTCGGCAAAGACGCGGACACAGGTGGTGCATTCTTCGCACGCCAATGGTTCTGGGTGGTCGCAAAGATAGGATTTGGCTAAATACAAAGCCGTTTCTTTTAGGGGTGTGCCTACCTCCCCTTCAATCAAAACCGAGTGGGGCGTGCGTCCCGTTAACAAAGCGTTGGAAAACGTTTGGTAAAGCAACGGCTGATGGGTTTTGAGGTAGGTTCCGAATTTCATGATAGACGGGCTTTAATAGCCTGATAGGCATCTTCGACGACTTGCTCGAGCGGCTTAGAGGCGTCGATGATCACAAATCGTTCCGGATAACGGGCGGCGATTTCATGGAAAGTGGCACGGACGCCGCGATGGAAATCGATCTTTTCCAAATCGAGGCGGTTGACTTCCCGTCCGGCGTTGGCCGCGATGCGCGCTAGGCCTTGCTCAGGCTCAATGTCAAATAGCAACGTTAAGTCCGGGAAGGTGCCTTCCGTGGCAAACATATTCACGGCGAGGACTTGGTCGATGCCAAGGCCACGGGCTCCGCCTTGATAGGCCAAGGAAGAATCCAAATAGCGATCGCAAAGGACGATTTTCCCCTCTTTTAGCGCGGGCCATACCTTTTCGACCAGATGCTGGCGACGGCTGGCGGCATAAAGCAAAGCTTCGGTGCGGGGATCCATCGCCACGTTCTTTTTATCGAGGATGACGTTACGGATTTCCTCGGCGATCGGGGTTCCTCCCGGCTCGCGAGTCACCACGATTTCGTATCCTTCGTTCGATAAACGTTCTTGCAAGAGGCGGAGAGCGGAAGATTTTCCCGATCCTTCACCGCCTTCGAATGTAATGAACAGGCTCATAAACTCTTTCTCCCTTCTAACGCCTTTTGCAAGGTCAAGGCGTCCGCGTAATCCAAAGAGGCGCCCATAGGCAAACCATAACCAAGGCGCGTGATTTTCACTTCTGGAGCCACTGCGGCTAAGGCGTGGGCCAAGAATAAGGAAGTGGTTTCCCCTTCGATCGTCGGATTCATCGCCAACACAATTTCTTTGATTCCCTCGTTTTGGATGCGCTCCACCAAATGGTCGATGGCCAGGTCTTCCGGGCCGATTCCTTTGGCGGGGTTTAGTAGTCCGCCCAGGACATGGTAAACGCAATTCAAGACGCCGATTTTTTCAAAGGCATCGGCATCTTTGGGACGGGCAACCACGATGCAAAGGCTGTGGTCCCGAGATTCGTCCGCACAATAAAAACAAGTGTCTTTTTCTGTAAAAAGGCCGCAGTTTGGGCACGGATGGATGCGATTTTTGGCATCGATGAGGGATTTGGAGAATTGCTCTGCGTCTTCCTGCGGCATATCCAAAACCGCGGAAGCCATCCGTTCGGCGGATTTGCGTCCTACCCCGGGAAGCTTGGCGAAAGAATCGACGAGTAATTCAAAAGAAGGAAGGTCTTTCATTAGAATAGGTTAGTTTTGCCCGTGATCTTCTCTTCGATCTCGTCGTTGGCGGCGTTGATTTGTTCAAGCGCTTCGTTGATGGCCATGGCGATGGTCTCTTCGAGCATTTCCTTGTTTTCGGGATCGATGGCGGCCTCGTCGATGGACAAAGCGGCCACGGTGCGGTCGCCCTTCATGGTTAATTCGACCATCCCGCCTTTGGACACTTTGAATTCTTGCTCGGCAAGAGCGGCTTTCGCTTTGGCAAGTTCGCGCTGCATGCGCTGGGCTTGCATCATCATTTGTTGCATGGGGTTCATATTAGTTGCCTCCTTTTGGCAAATTGAGAACGATGGAATCGCGATCGGGAACTTGGCCGATCTGCTGCAAATCGTAGAACGACTTTTGGCAACGGTTGGAGTCGTTGCGGTCTAAGCCATAGACCAAAACCTTCCTTCCGAGAACAGAGGCTACCAAACTGGATAAGGCTTCTTGGTTTTCCTGGAGGTTGGCTTGCTCTTTCTGCTTGGTGAAACTGAAGTTAATCAGCAACGCTTCTTGGCAAAGGCAGAAAGGTCTGGCTTGGGCGAGAATGGTGGCGGCATTGCCGACTTTGGGATCGAACTTTAGGCTCTCGAACACGGACCACTTGTCATAAAGCGCCTTTCGCTCGGCTTTGAAGCGGGTGCCTAAGAACATAATGTTCACGATGGTTTCGTCGCTGATGAATAGCGGCGTTCCCTCAGAGGCGATTTCTTTGCCTGCCGCGGCGGAAATATCGATGGCCGGCATCGGGACTGGCTCTTCTTTTGGTGCAGGCGTGGGGGCCGGAGCAGGGGTTGGCTCAGGAATCGGCTTGGGCGCGGGCTGGGCTTCCGGCTTTGGCGAGGGCTTCTCGATGACGGGCGCTTGTTCCACCACAGGTTCAGTGTCTTCCTCAAAGAGGAAATCGGGCGCGGTGTTTCCCGAATAAATGCCTTGCGGCTCTTCTTTGGGGGCTGGGGCGGGAGCAGGCTTCGCTTCGAAAACGGGCTCTGGCGCAGGTTTAGGAGCTTCGATGGGCTCGGGCATGGTTGCCACAACGGGCGTTTTCTTTTCTTCGACCGGCGCTTGGATGGTTGGTTTTGGTTCTTCTTTGGGTGCAACCGGAGCAGCAACCGGAGTTTCTTTGAAAGTGGTGCCGGCCAAACGCAGCAAGGTTAATTCTAATAAGGAACGGATATCGGAAACGGATTTGAAATCGATTTGGGCTTGGAGCAATCCGTCGATGGTCGCGTTGCAGAAGGCGGCGGAAAGGCTCCGCGATAAATCCTCGGCTTCGTTTTGCCGAAGCTCATCCAGCAAATCGTCGCGTCCGGTCCGGGAATAGACCAGCACGTCCTTCATGATTGCCAGCAAAGAGAGGGTAAGACGCTTGATATCGACGCCGGCGGCAACGAAAGCATCCAGCTTCGAAAGAATACCGGGAATATCCCCTTGGGAAATCAATTTCAGTAAGGCGATTTTCTCGGCGTTAGAAGCAAGACCAAAGACTGACAACACGTCTTTTTCAAGCAGCTGGTTGCCACCATAGGCAAGGGCTTGGTCCAAAAGCGAAAGGGCGTCGCGCATCCCGCCATCGGCCAAAGCCACGATTTCGGATAGAGCGTCTTTTTCGTAATAGACCCCTTCTTGTTTCAAAACCCATTCCAATTTGTTTTGAATTTCCCGATCTTCGATTTTGGCGAAGTCATAGCGTTGGCAACGGGAAAGAATCGTAGGAAGCACTTTGTGGGGCTCAGTGGTCGCCAAGATGAAAATGACGTGGGCCGGAGGTTCTTCCAATGTTTTTAGCAATGCGTTGAAAGCACCTTGGCTCATCATATGGACTTCGTCGATGATGTAGACCTTATATCGCCCGCTTAAAGGGGAATAACGGACCTGTTCGATTAAGTCGCGGACCTGATCGACCCCATTGTTGCTAGCGGCGTCGATTTCGATGACGTCGGGATGGGAATTGCTATTGATTTGTTGGCAGTTTCGGCAATGGTTGCACTGATGCCCGAGACCTTCCTCACAATCTAAAGCCTTGGCAAAAAGACGGGCCATTGAGGTTTTCCCGGTGCCACGGGGACCGGTGAAAAGATAGGCGTGTCCGATTTTGTCATTGACGATTGCGTTGCGCAAAGTGCGCACAACGCTGGATTGTCCGGCGACTTCCTCAAAGGTGGAAGGGCGGTATTTGTTGTAGAGTGCTTTGTATGCCATATTGGGGAAATTATAGCCCCGAAAGCAGGTTCTTCCTAGGGCTAATCATAGATTAGGAAGGAAAGTATGCTATAATGCGTCCGGGAATTACAAATATGGATGAATCAATGAAAAAGCGTCTCCACGCCATCGCGGAGAGAATTCACGTCTTGGATGAAGAACTTGCCCAAGACGATGCAACGGCCGATTTGGACCGTTTTACCAAAATCAGCAAGGAACGCGCGGACCTCGAAGCCCCTTATCTTTCCTATAAGGAATATCTCGCCGCGGAACAAACCGTGGCCGATTCTTTGGAAATGGAAGCTTCCGGGGATCCCGAACTTATCGAGCTTGCCAAAGAAGAGCGTAAAAAAGCGCAGAACGACATGGTCAAAATCGAGGAGCGGCTCCGCTTGTTATTGCTCCCCAAAGATCCCAATGATGACAAAAACATCATCGTTGAAATCCGGGGTGCCGTCGGTGGCGACGAAGCTAACATCTTTGCCGGAGATTTGATGCGCATGTATGCCAAATATGCCGAAAAGCAGGGCTGGAAGTTGCAATTGCTTGATGCCTCTTTGGGCGCTTCCGGCGGATATGCTTCCGTTTCTTTCATGATCAAAGGGGAATCTGTATATTCCAAGTTAAAGTTTGAATCCGGTGCCCACCGCGTCCAACGTGTTCCGAAGACCGAGGCCAGTGGCAGAATCCATACCTCGACCGCGACCGTATTGGTCATGCCGGAAGCCAAGGAAGTCGACGTTCAAATTAATCCCAACGACTTAAAGATCGATACGTACCATTCCCAAGGAGCCGGCGGCCAAAACGTCAATAAAACGGAATCCGCCGTCCGCATCACCCACATTCCGACGGGGATCGTGGCCGCTTGCCAGACGGAAAAAGCCCAACTTCAAAACAAAGAAATCGCGATGCAGATGATCCGGGCGAAAGTCTTTGCTTTCTTCCAAGAACAAGAAGATCAGAAGCGGGCAACCGAACGGAAACTGAAGGTTGGCACCGGCGAGCGTTCCGAGAAAATTCGTACCTACAATTATCCCCAAAACCGCGTGACCGATCACCGCATCGGCTATACCGTGAATCAACTCGATCGCATCATGGAAGGCGAGCTCGATGGCCTCATCGAGGCCCTTATCCATTTCGACCAGGAACAACAGCTTCTCAAGGAAGGCGAAGGAGATCATGCCTAGTATTTTTTCCGTCTATACTTCCGCCCTCGAAAAAGGCAAAGAAAAAGGGGTTCTTTCAAGTGATTTGAGAACCTTGATTGCCTACGATAACGGTTTTTCCTCGCCCATCGAAACGCTTTACCAAAAAGACCAGGAAATGCGCAATTTATCGAAATTTGAAGCGCAATTTGCGCGTTTATTGGATGGTGAACCGGTGGAATACATTATCCATGAAGCCACCTTTTTGCAGCATAAGTTATATGTGGATGAAAACGTCTTGATCCCTCGGGGGGAGACCGAAGAGCTCGTGGCCAACCTCTCTGAAAAAATCACCGACTATTATGATCCGAGGAACTACTTGGTCGTGGCTGATATCGGGACTGGTTCTGGGGCGATTGCCCTTGCCTTAAAATCCTTGTTCCCCAACTGGATCCTTGTTGCTAGCGATCTTTCGGATAAGGCTTTAGAAGTCGCAAAACGCAACTTCCGCACCTATGGGGAGCGCGTAGAAACTCTGCAAGGGAAAAGCCTTGAACCTTTTATTGAAAACAAGATGAATTTGGACATCATCGTTTCCAATCCTCCTTATATTAAAAACCGGGAGGAAGTCCAGGATTCCGTTAAACGTTTTGAGCCCGAATCCGCTTTATATATGGAAGAAGGAAAATCCGTATATGAAGACATCTTTCGCGACTACAAGAAAGTCAAAAAAGGAAGTTTGCTCATGGCGTTTGAAATCGGCTATGACTTGGAAGACTTCTTGAAAGAGGCCATGGCAAAATACTTGGAAGACTATGAATATGAATTCCTCGATGACTTAAATGGGCTTCGTAGGTTCCTATTTGTTTATTGCCACTAGGAGAATTTATGGAAACAAAAATCTTACACTGGGAAAACACCAAAGATGCGGTTGCATTATTAAAACAAGGCGAGGCCGTTGCTTTTCCTACCGAAACGGTTTACGGAATGGGCGTCATCGCTTCAAGCAAAGAGGCGTTCGATCGTCTCGTTTCTTTGAAACGTCGCCCTGCCGATAAGCCTTTCACATTGATGGTTTCGAATTACACCGATATTGCCCGGTTTGCCGAAGTCGACGCCGCCATTATTCGCCTCATCCACATTTTCATGCCGGGGGAAGTCACCTTCCTTTTAAAAGCTAGAAAAGATCTTCCTTATCAAATGGACTTAGGGACTGGGATTCTAGGGGTCCGCTTTCCCGCCCATGCCGAAGTGAGCGCGTTAATCGAAGCGGTGGACGAGCCGCTATTAGTGCCTTCGGCCAATCGTTCCGGGCAGCCACCTTTACAAAACGCCGCCTCCGTGAAGTGGGAATTCGATGGAGAACTCCCTGCGGTAATCGATGGTCCCGTAGGCGATGGTTTGCCTTCGACGATTGTGGATTTATCCAAACCCCATCAAATCCATTTAATTCGCGAGGGACGTGTGCCGTTTGTCTTAATCGAAAAGGCATTCTTAGAGAGCCGTTCTACCGAGATTGCCGTTGCTTCCGATCATGGCGGATTCCTTTTAAAGGAAAAGGCAAAAGCCCATTTATCGGGCATGGGATTCTCCTGTTATGATGCCGGCACCCATTCGAGCGCTTCTTGCGATTATCCCCTATTTGCCGCCGACGCGGCGAAGCGCGTTGCTTCCGGTGCCTCCGAATTGGGGCTACTATTCTGCACTTCCGGCGAAGGCGTGGCGATTGCCGCCAATAAAATCAAAGGGATCCGTTGCGGCATCGGCTATGACGATGTTGCCTCTGGCAAAACCAGGGAACACAATGGTGCCAACATGATTGCCTTTGGGGCAAAGTATATGGAGGAAGAGGATGTGCTGCGCCGCATCGACATCTTCCTCACCGAGATGCCTAGCAAATTGGAAAAGCATCACCGTCGCATCAACCAAATCGCCGCCTTGGAATAAACCGAATTCTCAAAAATAGGCCCGATACCCGTATAAGAAGGTATGGGGCCTTTTATTTGTGAACGTTGTGGGAATTCTGATCCTCGTTATATCGGCATCAAACAAGGGAAACCTTATTGCCGACGTTGTATTTCTTTCTCCGGAACGGTTTTGCAGCCGGTCCATAAGCCAAGGAAAGAGGTCACGCTATCTCTGGGATACCCGCTTTCGGCAAAGCAAAAGGAGCTGTCGGATCGAATCATCGAAAACTTCGTCAATGGAATCGATACATTGGTATATGCCGTGACCGGCTCGGGAAAGACGGAGATTTCTTATGGTGTGATTGCCTATGCGATGGCCCAAGGTCTTAGTGTGGGCTTTGCCTTGCCACGGCGAGACGTCGTCATCGAGCTATTCTTTCGCCTCAAAGATGCGTTTCCCAAAAACCGGATTGTGGCCGTCTATGGAGAACATACCGCCACCTTAGAAGGCGATTGCATCATTCTCACAACCCATCAGCTTTATCGCTATCCAAAATACTTTGATTTATTGGTTTTGGATGAGATCGACGCCTTTCCTTTCAAAGGCAATCCGGTACTTATCAAACTTTTCGAAAATGCCCTGCGCGGCCATTGCGTGATGATGTCTGCCACCCCCTCAAAAGATGTGGTGGATCGCTTTAAAAAACCGGGCCACGATTTGTTGACCTTAAGAACGAGATTCCACCGTCATCCCATTCCCGTGCCAACCTCGAAAAATGGCCCGATTTTCCTGCAATACTTCTATCTTTATCGAAAATTGCGGGATTTTCAAAAACGACGCAAGCCCTGCTTTATCTTTGTTCCAACCGTGGCGTTATCGGAGTCGGTGTTCCGCTTTCTAAACCGCTTTTTCAAGGATGGTAATTACGTGTCTTCAAAGCGAGAAAACCGCGATGAGGTGATCGCTGGATTCAAAAGCGGCAAGTACCGTTTCTTGGTAACGACGGCGGTGCTTGAACGCGGGGTAACCGTTCCGGATTTGCAGGTCATCGTTTTCCACGCGGACGATGCGGTCTATGACGCAAGCGCCCTGATTCAGATCGCAGGGCGGGCGGGACGGAAAGCCAGCGCTCCAACCGGAGAGGTTTTGTTCATCGGCCAAAAAGAAAGCGAGGGGATGAAGCGTGCCAAAAAAGAAATCGCCTTCTGCAACACCTTTTTGTAAAGTCTGCTTTCGTGATTTGGGCAAGGACAACCTTTTGCTTTTGGGGAGGGCAACGTTGCCGCTTTGTCAGCGGTGTTACCGTGAGATGAATCCGGTGTTCCTTAGATGGGTGACCTCCGGGGTGCGTTTTACGGCAATCTATCCTTATGAGGATGTGCTCCGCTCCTTGATATTTCAGTTCAAAGGTTGCGGCGATGTTGAACTAGCTCCCGTCTTTTTGGCTTATCCTCTCACGTTGCTCCGTCTTCGTTATCGCCGTTATGTCGTTGTGCCCGCCCCTTCTCATGAAGAAGATGATTGTGTTCGCGGGTTCAACCATGTCCAAGAAATGTTTGCTTCGCTTGGTCTACCGATCGTGAAGGCAATTCGGAAAACCGGGAAACGGAAACAAAGCGATTGCTCGGCTGAGGAGCGGACCCATATTGGGAATTTCCTAGCCTTTGATTCCCAAGCCGATTTAAAAGGAAAGAACGTCTTGTTCGTTGACGATGTCTATACCACCGGATCGACGGCGAGGGCTTGCATAGCCCTTTTGCGAAAAGCCGGGGTAAAGAAGGTGGAAGGGTTGGTGATCGCAAGGACCCCAAAAAAGGAAAAATGACCGCTTATTCCATTACCATTTTTAAAATGGTATGATTTACCCGCTGTTTAGATAGGAGATCACCTGTGGCAAATATTATCGAAGCAATCTTCCATCTCGAGAAACGTGAACTCAAACGTTATGCAAAAGAGGCCGATAAGGTCATCGCTTTACAAGACGAGATGCGCGCTTTGTCCGACGACGAACTTCGGGCAAGAACCAAAAAATTCCAAGACTACCTCGCCGCTGCCGACACCTCTGAGGAAAAAGACCGCCGTATGGCGGAGATCAAGATCGAGGCATTCGCCGTCTGCCGTGAAGGCGCATGGCGCACCCTCCATCAGTTCCCGTATAAGGTCCAAATCATCGGTTCCTTGGTCTTAAATGACGGCAACGTCGCCGAAATGAAAACCGGTGAAGGGAAAACCCTCACCTGTACGATGTGCGTCTATCTTAACGCCTGCCGTGGCGAAGGCGTGCATGTTATTACCGTCAACGAATACCTCGCTTCCCGTGACGCCGAATGGATGGGCCAGGTTTATCGGTTCCTCGGTTTGACCGTTGGGATTAACCTCGCTTCCAAAACCTCGTCCGAAAAGAAAGAAGCCTACCTCTGCGACATCACCTATACGACCAACTCCGAACTTGGTTTCGACTACCTTCGCGACAACATGACCCAATCCCTCTCCAACCGCGTCCTCCGTGGTTTGAAATATTGCATCGTCGACGAAGCCGACTCCGTCTTAATCGACGAATCCCGTACCCCGCTTATCATTTCCGGTGGGCAAAAGTCTTCCGCGAGCCAATATCAAGTCGCCGACCGTTTCGTTAAAACCCTTCGCAAAGAACGCGATTTCACCATCGACATCAAGACCAAAACCTGTAACTTGACCGACGAAGGCAACAACAAAGCGGAACGGATGTTCGGTATCCGCAACCTTTACGATCCCGAAAACCAAGAATTGGTGCACCGTATCCACCAAGCCTTGAAAGCCAACTATGTCATGACCCGTGACGTCGAATACATGGTCGATGCCGAACGGACCATCCAACTCATCGACCAATTCACCGGCCGTATCATGAAAGGCCGTGAATATAATGATGGTCTCCAACAGGCCATCCAAGCCAAAGAAGGGGTCGAGATCAAACAAGAGACCGTCGTCTTGGCCACGATCACCTATCAGAACTTCTTCCGTCTTTATAAAAAACTCTCCGGCATGACCGGTACCGCGAAAACCGAAGAAGAGGAATTCGAGAAGATCTACAACATGAAGGTCATCGTGATTCCGACCAACCGTCCGATTCAACGTATCGATGCCCCCGATTACATCTATGGCACCCATAAAGCCAAACTCGCCGGGCTTGTCGCAGAAGTCAAAGCCCGTCACGAAAAGGGCCAGCCGGTTTTGATCGGCACCGTCTCCGTCGAAAGCAACGAAGAAGTGTCTGAACTATTAACCGCCGCGGGTATTCCCCACGAAGTCCTCAACGCGAAAAACCAAGCCCGTGAAGCCGAAATCATCTCCCACGCTGGCGAACGCGGCGCCGTGACGCTTGCCACCAACATGGCGGGTCGTGGTACCGATATTAAGTTAGGCGAAGGCGTCAAAGAACTCGGTGGCCTTGCCGTCTTCGGCACCGAACGTCACGAATCCCGTCGTATCGATAACCAGCTTCGAGGCCGTTCCGGCCGTCAAGGCGACCCCGGCTTCTCCCGGTTCTATGTTTCTTTTGACGATGAATTGATGCGTCGTTTCGTACCGGATAACCTCCGCGCCTCGTTCCAAAAGCAACTTGGCGATGACCATTTGGAAAACCGCATGCTCCAAAGCGTCGTCACCAATGCCCAAAAGCAAATCGAAGGTCGCAACTTCGACACCCGTAAGAACTTGCTCGATTACGATGACGTTTTGGCCAAACAGCGCCAGATCATCTACGATCGCCGCGACTCCATCATCTTGGCCCAAGATATCGGCGAATTGATCCACTCCTATTTCGAAGAAACCGGGAAATACCTTGCCAAGCGTGCGACGGTTTCCGGGCGCGACGATGGCTTAATCGTCGGCGAATCCTTAAAGAAGCTTGTCGAACCCGCGTTTGTTCCCGAAGGCTCCTTCCCTGCTCGCGCCTATGATGAAGCGACGGTGGAAGAAGGCGGCGAGGACCTTGGCGAATTCCTGTATCAGCAATATCTCAAGCGCCGGAAAGAATGGCCCCCCGAACAAGCCGATCAAGTCGAACGTCAGATCTCCCTCTCCGTGACCGACCGGAACTGGACCCGTCATATCGACGTCATGGCCCACCTCCGCGAAGGCATCGGCTTACGTTCCTATGCCCAAACCAACCCCTTGCAGGATTATGTCAACGAAGGGTATTCACTCTTCCGCGAAATGAACCAAAGCATTGCCGTGGACTCGGTCTATAACTTTATGAACGTCCGCATCGTCAAGAAGGAAGAACCTGCTCCGACGGAAGCTGCCGAGAACAGCGGCAACGTCGTCGAAGGCGAAGAAGCGGTCCAAACCGAAGTTCCCGAAAAACCCATCAAAGAAGCGGAGAAACCCGCAGAACCCGAACAAAAGGAAGAGGAATAATGAAAGAGCTAGTCGAACTTAAACAAACCTCCGTCGAACTCGGACGGCTTGTCTCGCAGCTCGGTGACTCTCTTTGACCTGCCCAAGATCAAAGCCGAAATCGCCGCGCTGGAGGAACAACAAAACCAAGAAGGCTTCTGGGATAACCAGAATCTAGCCAAGACGGTGAACTCCCGCTTAGCGGCGTTAAACAACAAATTAGGTGGCTACACCAAAGCCGCCAACGCTTACCAAGACATCAAGGACATGTTGCCCGAGGTTTCCGAAGGCGATACCGAGATGTTGGAACTTTTGACGACCATGGAAGACGAGCTAGCCGAGGAATGCGAAGAGCTCCGTCACAAGCTGTTGTTTTCCGGTGAATATGATTCCCTCAATTGTACCTTGGAAATCCATGCTGGAGCGGGTGGCACCGAAGCCCAAGACTGGGCGAACATGCTTCTGCGTATGTATGGCCGTTATTGCGAACGGAATGATTTCAAACTCCAAGTCCTCGATATCGAAGAAGGAGAAGAAGCCGGCATCAAATCTGCGACCGTCAAAATCAGTGGAGTGGATGCCTATGGTCATCTCAAAGGGGAGAAGGGCGTGCATCGTTTAGTCCGTATTTCTCCTTTCGATGCAGCCGCCAGGCGTCACACTTCTTTCGCCTCGGTCAACGTCATCCCGGAATTCGGGGCCGTCAGCGATATCGAAATCGACCCCAAAGACCTCCGCGTCGACACGTATCGTTCCGGTGGTGCCGGCGGACAAAACGTCAACAAGGTTTCTTCTGCGGTCCGCATCACCCACTTACCGACGGGGATCGTCGTTCAGTGTCAGGTGGAGCGCAGCCAACTGATGAACAAAGCCAACTGTATGTCGATGCTGACCGACTTATTGATGCAGCGCAAACTTGAAGAGCGTAGCGCCAAACTCAAATCCGTCGTCGGCGAGCAAAAGAATATCGAATGGGGTTCCCAAATCCGTTCCTATGTCTTCCAACCCTATACGATGGTTAAAGATCATCGCACGTCCTTTGAAAGCGGGGATGTCAACGGGGTCATGGATGGGAATCTGAATCCGTTTATTTATGCCTTCTTGGAAATGGAGGCACGTAACGAAAGCAACCAAAAGGGGAATTCATGATGCGTGCCGGAAGGAAACAATTGATTAAAAACTATCTGTTGGTTTCTTTAGGCTGTCTGATTCTAGCATTGGGGAATGCCTTGTTTATCGTCCCGAATAGCCTCATTACCGGGGGCATTACCTCCATTGCCGTCATCACCCAGTTTTTCGTGACGAAAGCAGGCGTTGCTTTCCAGGTCGTCGATATCGTCACCTGGATCCTACAAGTGGTTTTCTTGGGCGTCAGTTTTGTCTTTCTCGGTCGGCAATACACGATTCGCACTTTATTTGCCTCCGTTCTTTACCCAGTGCTGTTTACGCTGCTTTACCGCATCCATTTCGTCAATAACTTAAGTCTTGGGGAATTTATCTTCCAGGCGATGAACGACGGTTCCAATGAACCTCTGGCCGTGTCGCTGCTTGCCGCCGTATTCGGCGGGGCGCTTGTCGGCACGGGCGTTGCTTGCTCCTTTGCCGGAGGTGGAACCACGGGTGGGCTCGACATCGTCGCCGTGATCGTGGCCAAAGTCTCTCGTATCAAAGAAGGGCAAATGACCTTCGCGATCGACGGAACGCTGGTCTTGGCCGGTATGTTGATTATGTGGGACTTCATCCAAGGTTTATTGGGTATCGTTTCGGCGGTCGTTTGCTCGGCGGTCATCCAACTCGCCTATGTCAACGGCACCGGCTTTATCATCGCCGACGTCGTCACGGACAAAGTGGAAGAAGTCAAACAATACGTCGAGACCCAAATGGACCGCACCACGACGATTTTCCAAGCCATCGGCGGATATTCCGGCAACCAAAAACAAGTGGTACGTGTTGCCTTTTCCCATCGCGAATTATCCGAGTTTAAAGAAGCGATTTCCCGCATTGACCCCAGTGCTTTCGCCACCTTCGTTACGGCCTCTATGGTGCATGGAGAAGGTTTTGCCCCGTTGGTGACCCCAGATGCCAAGGCATTGATCGAAGAAGCAAATAAAACGAGAAAGCGGAAGCGGAAATAACGATGGACGATCATCATTTCAAAATCATTTCGCCTTTTGTCCCAACCGGGGACCAGCCCAAAGCCATCGCCGAAATCCTTCAAGGCGTTGCCCAAGGGAAACAAGTCCAAGTCATTCAAGGGGCCACCGGAACAGGGAAAACCTTTACCGACGCCAATATCGTGGCGAAGCTGGATCGTCCAGCCCTGGTTTTGGTTCATAACAAAACCCTCGCGGGGCAACTTTACGCCGAATTGAAGGAACTCTTCCCGGAAAACCGGGTGGAGTTCTTCATTTCGAACTTCGATTTCTACCAACCGGAAGCCTATCTTCCCAAGACCGATACCTATATCGATAAAAACGCGGTCATGAACGAGGAAATCGACATGATGCGTACCGCGGCGATGAATTCCGTTTTGTCTCGCCACGACACCATTGTCGTCGCTTCGGTAGCTGCGATTTATGGTCTAAGCGACCCTAACGAATATAAAGGCTTGATCTTTGAGATCCGCCAAGGCGAAGAACTCGACCGCAAAGAATTATTCGCCCATCTTTTAGATGCCCAATACACGCGGAACAACCTCGAACTCAAACCTGGCACTTTCCGTGTGCATGGAGACGTCATCGATATCGCTCCCGCCACCCACGACTTCTATATCCGCCTAGACTGCTTTGGCGATGAGGTAGAAAAGATTTCTCAAATCAATGTCGTCACTGGAGAGGTGGAGAAAACCTACCACACATATCCGATTTTCCCGGCTTATGACCACGCCTCGACCAGGAAACGGATCGAAGCCGCCTGCGAGACGATTCAAGCGGAATTAGAGGAACGACTCGCCTATTTCCGGGCAAACGGAAAATTGTTAGAAGCGGAGCGTCTGGAACTTCGCACCCGCCAGGATATCGAATCGATGCTGGAGTTCGGACGGTGTCCTGGTATCGAGAATTATTCTCGTCACATCGATGGGCGCAAACCAGGCCAACGTCCTTATACCTTATTAGATTATATGCCCAAGGATTTTATCCTTTTGATCGACGAATCCCACGTTTCGATTCCGCAGGTCCGCGGCATGTATAACGGGGATCGTTCCCGGAAGGAGACATTGGTGGAATATGGCTTCCGCTTGCCTTCCGCTTTAGATAACCGACCTTTGAATTTCCAAGAATTCGAAGCCTTGATGCCTTCCACCGTGATTTGCACCTCAGCGACGCCTGGAGATTATGAACTAGGCCGTACCGGCGGAGAGGTGGTGGAACAAATCATCCGTCCTACGGGTTTGCTTGATCCCATCATTGAAGTGCGCCCTTCTTTGGGCCAAATCCAAGACATCATACACGAAATTGAGATTCGCAAAGCAAAAAACGAACGCGTCATGATCGTTACCCTCACCATCAAGATGGCCGAAGATTTAACGGCCTATTTAAAGGAACGGGGCATCAAAGTCACCTACCTCCATAACGAAACCAAAACCTTGGAGCGCACCGAAATCATCTATCAGCTCCGCAAAGGCAAATACGACGTGTTGGTGGGAATTAACCTATTACGAGAAGGCCTCGATATCCCCGAAGTCTCGTTAATCACGATTTTGGATGCGGACAAAGAGGGATTCCTCCGGTCAACCCGTTCCTTGATTCAAATCATCGGGCGTACCGCCAGAAACGCCAACGGCAAAGTGATCATGTATGCCGACTCCTATAGTGATTCCATGAATGAGGCCATTGCCGAAACCAATCGTCGCCGTCGCATTCAGCAGGCCTATAACGAAGAAAACGGCATCGTTCCCATGACGATCATCAAAGAGATTCGACCCCCGCTTCATAATAGTGAAGACGAGGCGGATTCCTTCTTGCAGATGAAAGGCCATTCCTCGCGGAAGGAACTCGAGCGTCGCATCGCCGAGGTGGAGAAGGCCATGAAGAAGGCCGCCAAAGAATTCGATTTCGAGGAAGCGGCCAAATTGCGCGACATCATGTTCGAACTGAAAGCGGAGCTCTGATATGGAAGAATTCGATACTTATATCTTTGATTTCGATGGCACTTTGGTGGATTCGGAATATTCGCTGTTTCACGTTTTTCAAGTCGGTTTTGCGGAGATTGGCAGAACCTGCACCCGGGAACAATCCGCCCATTATATGCATCAAAGCTTGCTTCAAACCATCGAAGAAGCAAAGATTCCCGAGGCGGATCAGCAACGTTTTCTCGAGGCGATTATCACCTCGCTAAACGCCCCTGAAACCAATCGGCTCATCGTGCCGTTTGAAGAGACGAAAGAAGTGATGGAGGCCCTCTTGAAACGCGGGAAAAAGTTGGCGATTGCTTCCAATAACGTGGTGCCGCATATCCGCGATGTCTTAGATGTGCATGGCCTCACCTCTCTATTTCAAGCGTTTGCTGGAAGCGACCGGGTGAAGCACACCAAACCTGCTCCCGATCTTGTTGAGTTGATTTGCGAGGACCTCCATGTGCCTTGTGACCAACGGGTCGTTTACGTTGGCGATTCCCTTCAAGATGTCGCGACGGGGCTTGCCGCCCATGCAAGCGCCATCTTGGTCGACCGGGAAAACACCATGCCGGAATTTGTCGGAACGAAGATTTCTTCGCTTCGAGATTTGCTTATTTAGTTGCCAAAGGCAAAGTGGTGGTTTATCCTTTGTAACGCTGAAAGGAGCAAAAGAGTATGCAATGGTATGATGTCATCTTCTTCATCGTGTCGCTGATCATCATCATTCTTTCCTTGCTCCAAGGTGGGAAATCGGAAGGTGCTTCCGGCGCGATTACCGGTGGCGGATTGAACGTTTTCGCCAAAACCAAAGAACGCGGTTCCGAGAAGGTCGTCACCTGGCTGACCTTCGGATTCGCGGTGGTCTTCCTCTTCCTCGCCCTCGTCATCTCGGTTGTGTCTGGGAACGCCTCCTCGGGAGAAGCCTCCTCCAGCGTTGCCGCCTTGATGTAACCAAGGAAAAAGAGAAAGATAACGACCTTTGGTCGTTTTTTCTTTATCTATTTATGGGGAATGTTAAGATAGCCTTATGACTATTAAAGAATTCGTAGCAGCGCAAAAAGGCATACTCGCCCAAGAAGTGGCCTCCTTAGAAAACCCACCGACTCTCTTAATCATCCAAGCCAACGAAAACCCGGCTTCGGACGCCTATATTCGCGGCAAAATCAAAGATGCCGGCGAAATCGGGGCCAACGCCATTTTGCGGCGCTTCCCCGTGGATATTTCCGAAGCGGAATTGATCGCGGAAATCGAGAAAGCCAATTGCGATGACGAGATCGATGGCATTATCGTTCAGCTTCCTTTGCCGCCCCATATCAGTGAAGCCCATATCAAATTCGCGGTGAATCCAAAAAAAGACGTCGATGGGTTTCACCCCTTGACCTCGTTCGATCCCTGCACCCCGAAAGGCATCATCGATTATCTCTCCGCCGAGGGATTCCCCTTCCAAGGCGCCAATGCCGTGGTTCTTGGACGCAGCGAAATCGTGGGAAAACCCATGGCGAAGATGTTACTTAAGAAAAATTGCAACGTCACGGTGCTGCATTCGAAAACCACCCAAGAAGATAAAGCTTTCTATCTTGCGCATGCCGATCTCATCGTCGTGGCGATTGGCCGCCTTGGCTATCTGAATGAATCGTTCGCCTATAAACCCAGCGCCGTCATTGTCGACATCGGCATCAATCGGGGCGAGGACGGCAAACTCCATGGCGATGCCGTGCCTGGTCTCCCCGTGGCTTTACAAACGCCGGTCCCTGGTGGGGTTGGCTTGCTCACGCGCTTAGCGTTAATTTCGAATCTATTATTGGCGGTCAAAGAAAAATAAAGGGGGCGTGGATATGAAGCGGCATGTATGTCAGCAATGTGGCGAACAGCTTCTCCAAGAAGGGGAAAACTACCGCTGCCCTTATTGTGGCGCCATTTATGACAAAGGAGCGGATTTGGAAGAGCTCGCTTCTTTCGTTGCCGAAGAAAAACTCGCGCTTTTATCCAACCGCCGTCGCTTGCTTTGGGATGCGGCCCATCGGGAGAATGTCTCTTCCACCGAACTTTTTGCCGCGGCCCAAGACGTTTTGTCCATTTTCGCCGAGGATGAAATGGCTCGTTTCTATCTTGCTTGTCTAGATAAAGAGCCGGCGGCGCTCAACCATTTTTTGACCATTGCTCGTCCTGATCCCACCACCGCGAAAGAAGTGTTGCGCTTTTCCTTATTAAATTTAGATGTACGCAACGTCTTTGCCTTAAAAGCCTATTTCGAACGGTCTTTAAAAGGCGATGCGCTTCTGGATGCCTATAACAAAGTGGAAAAAGAAGCCGAACGGGTGGAAGAAGGCGTCTATCTAACCAACCTTCCCCGCGATGTCTTCTTGGCCTATTCCAGCGCCGATCTTCCTTTGGCCATTTCCATTGCCGACTTTTTGGAAGAAAACGAATTCACGGTCTTCGTGGCCGTGCGGAATCTTCGCCACGGCAAAGGGGCTAAGGAAAACTATCAAGATGCCCTTCATGACGCGATGGCCCATTGTAAAACGGTGGTTTTCGTTTCCACGGAGAATTCCCGTCGTCTTAGTTGCGATGCCATGCGGTTTGAACTCCCCTATATCCGGGACCACCTACCCAAAATGAACCGCGTCGAATATTTGGGGCAAGAATATGGTCCCCAAACCAAATTCGCCGCCAAATCGATTTTGCGGAGCGTGTTCGCGAATTTGGAGTGGTGCCGCGATAAAGAAGACCTTGTGGAACGGTTGCTTCGCTTTGAATCCACCGCTATGGAAGCCCCTACGCCCAAACCCAAAAAAGCCAAAACCGCAGCCAAAGAATCCGCCCCCAAAGTGGAAACCCCGAATCCCCAGCCCGAACCGACGCCAAAACCAAGTGCCCCCAAGGGCCGCGGCTTTGTGAAGAATTTATTTTCCAATGTTGCCAAAAACGTTAAAGCCGGTCTGGCCAAAACGCCGCTAACGCGTGATTATCCCGCCATTGACGACCCAAGCTTGGAAGTCCGCAATGGAGTCCTCATCCGCTATAAAGGGAACCATAAAAACCTCGGGTTACCCGAAGGGATTACTTCCATTGGCCCACATGCTTTCCGTGGATCAACCGTTGAAGTGGTGCAACTGCCCTCCACGGTCAAAGAAATCCAAGACCATGCGTTTCAGGGATCGATGATTACCAAGATCGGATTCCCCAAAACGGATTCCTTCTTCGTCGGAGAAGGGGCGTTCCAAAATTGTCCCCGTCTTTTCGCGATTGCCATCACCGCCGACAAATTGACGCTCGACGCCAACGCGTTCCGGGATTGCCCGTCTTTAAGCGTCGTGGTTTTGCAAGGTGAGGAAATCTGCATCGATCTCTATACGTTCATGAATTGTAAAAAGTTAGAGCGTTTCGAAACCGGCAAGTCCACCAGGAAATTGACCATCGGCGAAGGTGCCTTCCAAAATTGCGCTTCCTTGAAGACTTTCGTGCCCCGTGGCACCGAATTCCATGTGGGCCCGGAGGCATTCCTAGGGTGCCGCCTCTCCCGTCGCTTATTCCCACGGAAAGCCGACGTCGATAAAAAATCCGGCCTAAGGTAAACAAAAAGCGGCTCCAGGGGCTTCCGGGGCCGCTTCTTCTTATTGTTCGATGACGTCTGCTTGATTTTCTTCTTCCGAGGCGCTATCCAAATGGGCTTGCAACGCTTTCTTCATTTTGCGGGCCCGGAAATAAAGGACGAGGGTTCCGAGGATGAGCATGGTGCCAAACACTACCCCGATGACGCCGAAGAGGATGAAGAAGGCACGTAAGACGTTTTCGTTGGTGAGATAGATCAAGACCAAGATGCCAGCTGTGACCGAAACGATGCTGCCGACGATGCCAAGGCCCATGTCGATGGGCTGAGCGGCTTTCTTGACGATCATGATGATCGTATAAGCAAGCGCCAAGACACCACAGACGATCGCGGCAATGCCGATGAAATCGCCCAAGAAACGGAAGAGGAAGTCAGCTTGAGTGATGTCGGCGTTGATTAAGCGGGCCAAGTGGATGGTGGAGATACCAACCGCAAGTTCGAAGGAAGCGAGGACCGCGTGACCACGGGTATCGATAATGAGATTACGCTTCCCCAAATTGATGATGGTGATGATATTCAGCAGCAAACGGAAGGCCGCATCGGTAACGATCACAATCCCAAGGATCAAGATGATGACGTATTGGTATTCCGGAACGTTGTTGTTGATGAGGTTGGCAATTCCGAAGCCAAGAATGATGGTGGCAAGGACCAGGTTCCACACCAGCCAAGCCACACTACCGCGTTTGAACATAAGCAAACTCCTTTGATTTCGTGGGTTTAGTTTACCAACTTTTCGTTAAAACGAAAGGAGAAATGGGCATTTCATCAAGACAAAGTGCCCAACAAGGGTTACAATGTTCCAAACATGGCAAATCAAACTTCCAACTACAACCTCTTCGGCTATGACTTCGGGTCGAATGAAGGACAACGGGAACTGGTCCGCCTCATCAATGATGATTGTGCTAGGACGCCTGTTGTTTTTTGCAAAGGCAGCGCCGGGACCGGCAAAACTTTTGCCGCTTTAGCCGCTTCCTTGAATTTGGTGCGCGGAAAAGGCGCGAAGAAGAAATACCGCAACATCTTCTATGTTCGTGAGCCGGTGGAAATCGGGCATCGCCTTGGTTATCTAAAAGGCACCGCGGAAGAAAAATATAGCCCCTACTTAGGCGGGCTATTGGATAACTACAACCACCTCATGGCCAACGTCCGTCCTGAGGAAGGGCTTTTGTCCCATCTACGGGCTCCGAAAAAGAAAAAGACGGTTGAGCTCGATGACGAGGTGATCGAATCCAACTTATATCAACGTTTGCCTAGCGACATTATCCCCCTTGCGCCGGAGTTCGTGCGCGGCCGCTCCTTCAACGATTGCATCATCATCGTCGACGAAGCCCAGAACATGGATCTTGATGAACTGCATACCATGGTCACCCGTATTGGAAGCCAATGCAAAATGGTGATCATCGGCTCGCCCAACCAAATCGATGTCCCCGGCCAAAGCGTGGAACATAACGCCTTTGAAATCTCGTATGAAATCTTGAAGCCGACGGGTTTGGTGGGCTACGTCGAGTTGGTGAATCCGATGCGAACATCCTTCGTTGTGGACTTTGATCTCCGCTTCGTCGAATATAAAAACAAACATCCTCAGAAGTAAGAAAAATTCGCCAAATCCTGGCGAATTTTCTTTAAAGAATCAGGTTTTGCGGATTATTCCTTGTTTTCGATGGCTTTCGGACCTTCGATTTGGGCGGGGTCTTCGTGGGCTTCTTCGGCCTCGATGACTTCCGGAGTTTCGGCCTTCTGTTCCGGGGCGTTTTGCTTCTTGGAATCGACCACGTCATAGTTGCCCTGCTCTTCTTTTTCGTATTGTTTGATTTCCTTCTTGGCTTTCTTGGCGGTGATCATGGTGACGATGAACTGGGCCAAGCCGACGATCGACATGATGGAGCCGGTCATGATGAGAACGAGCTGCTGGTGGGTGTCTTGCGAATTGTAGAGGATGGTGATCGCGATGCCAACGCCGATTAAGACGGCCGCCAAGACGATGGTGGAGATGGGAATAACCAACGCGGCGTATTTGCGGACGATTTGGAAGATCGAATAGGTGAGGATTAACACGCCCATCACCATGAGTACGATGGAGATGAAATTGATGAGGGCGACGATGACGATGTTGGCTTTGATTTGTAAGACCAATAGAAGAGTGCCGATGCTCACTTGGAATCCGGCGAGGATTAACGGCGTCACTTCATCGCCTTTGCGATAACGGAAGAAGTAGACGACGATGCGAAGGATTCCGTCGAGGATAACAAAGCCGGAAATAGCATAGGCGAGGACATTCTCCATGTTGCCGGAAGAGTCGTTGCGGACCCCGGCGACGATGGCCAAGATGCCGGCGGCGAGAATGATGACGGCTTCGACGATGTTCCACCACATCCAGAAGCGGTTGAGTTTTTTGCTTTTTTCGAGGGCTTTGCTCATGACGTTTCCCCTTTCCTGTTTTCCAACACGCTTTATTATATGGGGGTTTTCAAAGAAAAGGAGGCTCCATGAAAAAAACTTTACTTAAAAAGTATGCCGAATTGATCGTTAAATCCGGCATCGCCTTGAAAAAAGGACAATCCGTTTACTTAATCGCCGAGACCGAAATCGAGGATTTTGCCGCGATGGTCGTCGAAGAATGCTATAAGGCCGGTGCTAAGAAAGTCTTCGTCAATTGGACCAGTGCCAAAACCAATAAAATCGCCTTCAAACGCAGTAAGAAGGAAAACCTGGCGTCCATTTTGCCGATGGATGAGGCTTTGATGAAGTGGCGGGCCGAAGAACTGCCTTGCTTACTGTCCTTGACTTCCCGCGATCCCGATGGGATGAAGGGCATGGATATGGGCAAGATGGCCTATGTCCAGAAAGTCCGTTACCAAGCGTTCCACGAATATATCGAAGCCAGTGAAAATAAGTATCAGTGGTGCATCGCCGGCGTTCCGGGCGCCGCTTGGGCGAAGAAGGTCTTCCCCGAACTGAGCAAAAAAGCGGCCATCGAAGCTTTGTGGGAAGCCATTTTGAAAACCTCCCGCGCCGATGACGGCAATGGCGTCGCCAATTGGGAGGCCCATGACGCGGATTTGAAGAAGCGGTGCGACTATTTGAATTCCCTCCGGTTGAAGAAGCTGCATTACACTTCCTCCAACGGCACTGACTTTACGGTTGGCCTCATCCTCGGCGTCATCTTCTTAGGCGGTGGCGAATCCAACCTCAAGGGCGCCTATTACCAGCCCAATATCCCCAGCGAAGAATGTTTCACCTCCCCCATGAAAGGCGAAGCGGAAGGCATCGTCTACGCGACCAAACCCCTTTCTTATCAAGGACAATTGATTAAGAACTTCTGGGTTAAATTCCACGAAGGCAAAGCCATCGATGTCGGGGCCGAACAAGGCGAAGAAGCCCTCCGTTCCATCTTAACCATGGATGAAGGCTCCGCTTATTTGGGCGAATGCGCCTTCGTGCCCTTTGATTCGCCGATCAACAACACCGGGCTTTTGTTCTATAACACCTTGTTCGATGAAAACGCCGCCTGCCATTTGGCACTTGGGCGCGGGTTCACCAATCTTTATCCCGATTATGAGAAATACACCGAAGAGGAAATCCATTCCTTCGGCATCAACCAATCCATGAGCCATGTCGATTTCATGATCGGCTCGGAAGACCTCTCCATCATCGGCACCACCGAAGATGGGAAGGAAGTGGCGATCTTCAAAGATGGCAATTGGGCCTTCTAAAGACTGAAAAAACAAGTCAAAACACTGAAAACGAAAATTGGTATCGCTTTCAAAAAAGTGGCTAAAAGTTCGATAAAAAGCCACTTTTTATTTTCAGAAAATTTGAAAGCACTTACTGAAAACGCTTTCTATTTACCAACTTTTTTGTAGACGCCTATAGTGGTGGCGGTCAAAAAAGACCACCGAAATCAAACACAACATGAAAGGAGGTAGGCACATGACCGACGCAATCAAGCTCCTTGACGAAGAATTGGGCTATGAAAGCGACATCAATAAGACTGAAGAAGACAATGCACTGGTCGCCTTGACCTATGCTGACCTCTCGATCCGTTGCTCTGCCGCTCCGAGTATCCCCCTCTCCATCTATAACTTCTAATTGAGCATTGAAAGAAAAGGGGCTGTAACAAAACCTCAAGCCAACCACTGGCAAAAGGCGAGGATTACAGCCCCTTTTTTGTTCTTCGGTTAGCAGCTCCAACAATCTACCGGTGCCAATTTGGAACTCACGAGCGTTAGCAGATCTCCAAACGCGATCTGCTTCCCTTCGATAATGAGGAAGCGCAGGGTGCTTGAAATCGTTTCGATCACGCCTTCGATGCGGTGGCGGTAACCGTCTTCATAGTATTCGGCTTCGACTTCTTCTCCGCCATAGCCGACCAAAACGTCGTTGATCTCCCTGGCCCGATCAGCGGAAATCAGAGGGCGGGGGCGCTTGCCTTTTTCATAACGCATCTTGGCCAAGATGGTCGATTGCTCCACCAAAGATTTATAAGGGGCATATTTCATCATCCCACGATCGGAATCGTTCATGCGTGATGCCCTCCAATCATGGTATGTCGTTCTTTGATGTTGGAATCCTCAGTCAACGAAGAAGCCCGTAAGGCTGCGTTGCGGCCAAACATTGCGGATACTTGGTCCAACGCCAAATCCAATCGATGCCGTTTCTCCTCTTCTTCCGGGGTTTCGAATAAGGAGAGTTGCTGTGTGCCGTGGTTGCAAATCAACTTGCCAAAGGCGATATAGAGCCCCCGAATTGGACCTTCTTCCACCCCTTGGTCGAATAGGCGGAGACAAGCTTGATACAAGGTTTCGGAATCATCGGTAGGAATATTGAGCGAAGTTTGCTTGGAAAATCCCTTTCGATTGCTTGCGGCGGAATAATTGACCCCAACGAAAACCAAACCCGCTTTGGAGGAGGCGGCTCGCAGGCGATAAGCGAGATCGTCGATGAGTTCACGCAAGACGAGGCGCGCTCCGGCTTTGTTGTAATCGCGATACAGGGTTTGCCCTTGGCTGAGGCTCGTTTCTTTGGGGACGTATTTTTCCCGGATGTCGGTGCGATCGATGCCGTTGGCCATATCTTTGAGTTGAAGTCCGATAACTCCGAATTCTTTCTTCAAAAGTTTTTCATCGGCTTTGGCCAAGGCCTCTAAGGTATAAATGCCCAGCCGATAGAGGTGGGAGGAGATGCCGTGGGAGATGCCCCAGATCTTGGTGATGGGTTGGATCTTCCATAGTTTGGTCGGGACATCTTCATAACCCCACCGCGCCACATAAGGCGGCTTCTTTTTCCCTTCGTTATCCAAGCAGATTTTGGCGAGGAACATATTGGGTCCGATGCCGGAAGTGGCGACGAGCCCAAGTTCGTCTTTGATGGCTTTTTGGATTTTGGCGACGAGTTGCTCCGGGGTCGCGCGATTCATTTTTAAATAAGGGGTTAGCCGGAGAAAGGATTCGTCGACCGAATAAACGTGAAGATCCTCCTCATCGACGAAATCGAGGAAGATCGAGACGACTTTTGCGGACATTTCCAGGTAATATGCCATGCGCGGTTTTGCTAAAATTAAGCCGGGAACATCGGGCAAATCGCGGACTCTGCAGACGTTCGGAATGCCATAACGTTCTTTTAAAAACGGCGTGGCCGACATGACGACGGTCGAAGAGGTGCGGTCGGGATCGGCGACCACCAGCGGCGTGGAAAAGATATCGAGCCCGCGTGCGGCGCATTCGCAGGAGGCGTAGAAGCTTTTTAAATCGATGACGCAATAGACCTCTTCCATACCCCGATGATAGTGCGAAAGATTTTTGGAAACAGGCTTGTCTTTTCGGCTGACTTTTTTGGTTGGTATTTCGCAAAGATGAGTTTCTGTTTTCTTTTGCGTGTGTTGCCGCTTTTGAAAATGGGCGACTGGAAAATTGACTTTCATGAAAGATTTTCAAGGCGGGACGTTTTCTTACCTTGAACGAAGTGGCGAGGAGGTTATAATTATCGGGCTGTGGGACATTAGCTCAGCTGGGAGAGCGCCTCGTTCGCAACGAGGAGGTCGGCGGTTCGATCCCGCTATGTTCCACCATTTTTTATTTCCTGTTGTCGTCGTCCAAAGTCATTTATCCGAAGTTGGACAAAACGACGTATCCATAGACAGCCGTCCGAAAGGGCGGTTTTCTTGTGCCTCGAACTGGGGTTTTCGAATAATTATATGTGACAAATCGTCACATGTGATAAAATATCAACACGAAATTAGAATTAATTAGATTCGAGCATGGCGATTTAAAGCTCGAAGTAAATGTTTCGCCATCAGAAGAAACTGTTTGGCTGTCGCTAGATGATATGGCAATGCTTTTTGGTAGAGATCGATCGGTAATAGGAAAACATGTAAAAAATGCTCTTTTGGAAGAATGTGAGAAAAATTCAGTATGGGCAAAATTTGCCCGAACTGGCTCTGATGGGAAAACATATTATGTAGATTATTACAATCTAGACGTGGTTATTTCTGTCGGTTATAGAGTCAAGTCACGAAATGGAATTATTTTTCGAAAGTGGGCCGCCAATGTTCTTAAGGAATATTTATTAAGAGGCTATGTTGTTGATGAAAACAGAACTTTAATTACTAATGACAATTATGCAGCACTTATTAAAAAAGTTGATTTGCTTGATTCAAGAATGGAAAAACTTGAGAAAGATCAGAATTATTTCTTCAAAGATCGGGTTGTTTTTGGAGGACAAATTTTTGATGCGCTATCTCTGATTAATGATTTGGTTAGCAGGGCAGTGAAACAAATTGTTTTGATTGACCCGTATTGCGATATAAAAGCGCTTAATTGCTTCAAAGGGAAGAGCGATGGGGTTGAATTAAAAATCATCGTTTCTTCTAAGGCAAAGGTGTCTCAAGTTGACATAGACTTGTTCAATCAAGAATATGGGAATCTTAGTGTGACTCATGATGATAATTACCATGATAGGTATTTGATTATTGACAGCACATATTTCTATCACCTTGGCGCGTCAATTAATCATCTAGGAAAAAGATTCACCCAGATTACACTTATCGAAGATGAGGATGTTAAAGACGTTCTAAAGGATAGAGTTATATTATGAACACAACCAAAAAGGAAATTGGAGAGACGATTAGGGAAATCAGAAAAGAGAGAGGGCTTTCCCAAGAGGAACTATCCAAAAGGATGGGATTCAAAGATCGCTCTGGATTAACAAAAATCGAAACAGGTGTTAACGATATTTCGGGGGAAGCACTTGCACAACTTGCTGAACTTTTAGAGGTCCATGTTGGTATATTTTTTACAGGCAAAACTTGCAAATTGCCAGAATTTAAAATAGCCCGTTACGATGAACGTTTTCGAGATGACATGATATTTATGGTGCTGTCGGCAAAGAATGCATTGGGAAAAATTCCATCAATTAATCCAGATTTATTAGATATTAAATCGAATTATCTTGATAGAGGAGATATGTTTTGGGTTGCCTTAGATGGTGCACGGGTTATTGGCTGCGTTGGATATGAGACGATAAATCCTGGGGAAGCAAGGGTCCATAGATTATATATTAAACCCGACTTAAAAAGGCAGGGCGTTGGGACCGCTTTGATGCAAACTCTTGAAGAGTATATTAAAAATAAGGGTTATAAAAAGATGTCGATTCATATCGGAGATGAAAAATATTGGGAATCAAAACTATTTTATAAAGCAAAAGGATTTATCGAAACGCAACCCAATATATTAGAAAGAAATCTTGAATGAGGCTTCTTTGATTACGAAGGAAGTTTTCTTGTTCGCGAGAACAGAAACTATCTTTTCTTGTACATGACAAGTTTTGGATCAGAACCTCCCTCGCCATAGGTGCAAATAAGGATGAAGTCCACATTGGCAACGACGCCATAGCAGAACCCCATGTCGGTTTCGGACTCGAGCTGAGTGCCTAGGTACGTTGTCTCATCGTTGAGGAATTTCACCTTCGCCCCGTTAGACAATGGGTATTCCAAGTTTACATATGAGCCTACGAGGGCGCTTAGCTTGGTTACTGGGGGCATACCCTCGATGTGCAGGCCGTTTATTTCTTCGATTAGTGTTTTCTTAAAGGCATCGAACTTCCCTTGATCGCTTAGTTCGTCATGGCGTTTCCAATAGTTAAGGTTGGGAAGTTTTTCCTTCATATAAGCGCGAGCCTCTTCCTCGGAAAATCCTTCCTTGGCCATATGGGGAACGCAGACATCGATGAGATCATCCATGTTGTCATAAGTGTAGGTCCCGTCCGCATAGCACCATTTGCAATACTCCTCGTTTAGGGAACCGTCGTCGTTCTTGCCGATGATCGAATCATCTAGCGGCATGCCGCAGCACTGGCAATAAAGGGGATGAGGAGAACCAAGCAGCGTATTAATCGAAACGTTGAAGAGCTTAGAGAGCAGCTTCAGTGTCTCCGTTGCGGGAACCGTCTCTCCGTTTTCCCAGCGCGAAACCGCTTGCCTCGTCACGAAAACCTTTTCCGCAAGCTCGTCTTGGGATAGCCCGTTTTTGGTCCTGAGCTCATATAGAATTTGTTTTGTTTCCATCGTTTTTGCCTCCGGCGAAATCATATCAAACAACCTTTTGTCATAGTAGCAACGTCCTGTTGCGGTCTCTCTAAAGCGTCGCAATGAGAAAAGCCGCGTTTGCTGAAATATCAAAATCTTGATAAAATAATATCGTCAGGAGGAAACAATGATGACTATTCTCCCTTCGGCTTCTTTACGAAACCAATACAGCGAAATCTCCGAACGTTGCAAAGCCACCGGAGAACCAATCTTTCTGACAAAAAACGGCGAGGGCGATCTTGTCGTTATGTCTATAGAGGCATATGAAAAGAAGGAAGCTCTCCTAGCCTTGAAAGAACGGCTCCTAGACATTGAGTTAGAGCAGAGAAGCGGCGCGAAATACTATAGTTTGGACGAACTCGATTCCGCCCTGAAAAGGATTGTCGGTTAATGGCTGAACTCAAGATTTCGATTACGCAGAAGGCGTTTTCCAGCATCAGCGAACACGTGCTTTTTGTTCGGAACGTCTCTTTAGAAGCGGCGAAGGAGTTATACGGGGAAACCATGACTTCGCTTCGCTCCTTATCATCGTTTACGGAAAGACACCCCGAAATACAAGATTTGAGGATCGCCGGTGCCCGCATCCGAAAAATGGCGATTCGCGATGGGCGCTACGTTGCCTTATATAAAGTCGATGGCGATACGGTGGTCATCTATGATGTCATCGATACCAGAAGGGACAACTCGATTCTAAAATTGTAGGGAACGCCGATTATGGGAAACTGGAATGAAAAAGCCGAAGAAATCATGAAAGAAAGGTTTGGCCGCGATAGCGTGATTTCGCTCGCCACCGCGGTTAGCGGCACCCCTTATGTGCGGCCCGTGAACGCCTATTACGAGGGCGGATCCTTTTACGTCATTACGTATGCCCTATCTAGAAAGATGGACCAAATCAAGGAAAACGATATCGTCGCAATTTCCGGGGAATGGTTTTCCGGACACGGGAGAGCAATCAACCTTGGCTATTTTGGAAAAGATAACAACGCTGCTATTGCAGGGAAATTGAAGAAAGCTTTCGACGAATGGATTGACAATGGTCACATGAACTTAAACGACAAAAACACAATCATCTTAGAAATTAAGATAATCGATGCTGTGTTAATGTCCCATGGAGTCAGATACGAGCTTTAAGGGCATGCGGATGAAGGAAAACACGACAAAATGGTGGGTAGAGTTATTTAGACAATCGCATTTGTCGTCGTCACCTAAATCCGATCGTCCTCAGTTGGACAAATCGGCAGCCTTGAAGTCGATTTCATCTTGCACGATTATCTGAAATAGCAATCTTTCTTGGCAAAGTCGAAAATAGGAGGCGGGAAAAACCCTCTTAAAGGAACTAAAAAATGACAAATATATTTACTTATCGATTAGAGACTCCGCTTGATTACGGTTCCGTTGAAGAAGTCATAAGAGAGGCATTCTGGAATGTGTATCAACCCGGATGCGACGAACATTTCATCGTTCATAAAATGCGTAATAATCCCGCCGTTGTGGAATGTCTGAATTATGTCTGCATGGATGGAGACATCATTTGCGGTCACATTTTCTACACAAAAACAAAGGTCGTGTCCGATCGTGGCCAAGTATTCCCCGTTATTTCGTTTGGCCCAATAAGCGTTTTGCCCGATTATCAGAAAAAAGGCATCGGCTCTACGTTAATACGACTAACTTTGGATAAGGCGGCAAAAGAGGGCTTTTCCGGAGTGCTTATTACCGGAAATCCAAAGTACTATCATAGATTTGGGTTTAGACCCGCGGCTGATTTTAGCATCGTCGCGGATGACGGGTCTTCTTTCCCGGAATTAATGGCGTATGAATTGGGGGAAGGAAGATTGGAAAATATCCATGGTCGATTGTTCTTTTGCCCCGAATTTTCTGATTTCGACCAGAATGAAGTTCTCGAGTTCGATCGAAATTTCCCTCCGAAAAAGCGTTTGAAACTTCCGGGACAGCTGTTTTAATCTTGGGATTACATTAACCAATATCTTTTTCTTTAAAACGGGTAAGACGTCGTCATGGGTCGCCTCGGTTAGGGGCGGCCTTTTTCGTTGCCCTTGGAGGACGGATGATTTTGGACGACCGAGGATGGATAGGTTTGGATAACGACACTTATTTAATCTGCATATTGATTTGCTTCTCTTTGCAGCATCTATTTGAATTCTTAATTAAATACAAATACCTCAAATTTCTTAAATATTCATATTAGAAGTAATCTTATTTGCCATATCATTAAAGAATGAATGATGTTTTAGAAACAATAAAAAGCAGATTTGATCAACATTTATATAGACATGAAGGCATCAAATGGGATGATGTTTTACCTAAAATCAATAATCCCAAAACATTGGCTTCAATTAAATATTTGGAAGAAACTGGTGGAGAAGTAGATGTTGCTTTTATTACACCACTAAATCTATTAATCCTTTGTGATTTTTCTAAAGAAACACCTAAAGGCAGAAGAGGCCTTTGTTATGATGAGAAGGCTAGATTAAGTAGAAAGAAAAACGCCCCTATATCTAGTGCGATGGAAGAAGCGAACAAAAACGGCATTTTGTTAATGGATTTAGATATCTATAAATTTTTGGCTCTGTTTTACATGTCTACTGATGTTTATCCTCTGCGAAGATCCCATAATGCCATTTCCCGTAAGCTTCCCTGACGTCAAAAGGCATAGCCTTCGCCAAGATTTCCCTGCACAGGATCGCAGAATTCGTC
>JAFTDF010000019.1 GCA_017454295.1 Bacilli bacterium | reverse complement strand
TATAAAGGGATAGACCGAAAGCGACCACTTTTCGACAAAAAGAAACGGGCGATTACCCCTGCTCTTTCCCTAAATCCTTCGTTCTCCAAACGGAATAAAAGGGGGCGCGCGGCCTCGGTTACCAAAGAGTCGCCAATTCCGTCCACAAGGCGTCGATGGCGCTGGTGTCGCAAGGGCTAGTGGCCAAAGACGGGAAAAAATACAACCGTTCATAAGGGCACACGCCCAAGCCAAATCGCGAAAGCTATATGTTGAAATTAGAGTTTAAGTTAATTAAGCAATCTTACTGATGCACTTAATCATTTCTTCCATATTGTAGAAGTCATTGTACTTAAGCGTACCGTTAACATCGACGCCGTGTTCAACGCTGTCATAAGTGAGTTTAGTCTCGTTGAAGATGATGAGGTGTTCAGTAGATGAATGGACGAAGCCCATGCCGTTAGAGAAATAGTTTTGTCCAACGACGCATTCACCGCCACCGGATTTCACACCGAAGACTTTGACGTGATTAAACTGAGCGCTCGCTAAGAATGGGAAGGCGTTACCACAAGAGAATGATAATGGAGAAGTTAAAATATAGAATTTGAAATCATTGCCATAGCAATCTTTCTCATCGTATTTACCATCATGATTCGTGTCGACGTGATATGTGCCTTTATTCACGATATTCGTGATGTCGTTTAACGTCGTTGCGTAAGCGGAATTATCTTTGGAGATAAGAGCGAGCAATTTTCCCATGATGGAGAGATAGCCACCGCCATTGAGGGAATCGTCGATGATGACATTTTCGACTTTGACAGTCTTATCTTCAACAATCTTTTCATGCGCTTTGATCTCTTTTAAAATTTTGACGAAATAGAAATATGTATCGCTCTTAGCTAATTCTTCATCGGATTTAACTGTGCCATCGCTCTTATATGCTTTAGAAGTCGCATCGAAACTATCGAATCCGAAATATGCTGTTTTTCCATCTTTAGAATAGATGATCGCATCTTTGATGCCATCTTCAAAACCGTTCGCTTTTAAGAATTGATCTCTTTGGGCGGTTAAGGCATTGGAAACCAAGCTGCGCTCTGTCGTGAAATCGCTTCTCACGCCACCTGGAATAACGGCGTTACCATTAGTTTCTGACCATGGATCATCACCTAAGATAATTCTTCCCGTATGGTTATCGGAAAGCATGAAGAAAGCTTTGGAGTAAGCCGCTCCTCTAATCGCAGAGTTTTCGTGGATTAAATCTTCATAGATGCCGTAATTATCGAAAAAATCGACCATGTTGGAGACACCCCAAGTATTCTTCAAACCATAATAATGGTTAAATGTTAAAGCGAATTCCGCTCTATGGAAGACTCTGAGGTACATCGGCATCAAAGGTTTTTCACTTTCATCTTTCTCTTTGACGTGTTCGTTGATATAAGTTGTCATCTGTTCAAGAGGAGTATAAATATCGTCGCCACTAGTAACCGCAGCTTTTGAGATATCATCCACTTCGTTATATTCATATAAACATGAATAGTTATAGAAGAAATCATGTCCTAATTGCTCATGATAGAAAGTATGAAGCATGGAGAATGGGAAATAGACTTTGCCATCTTCTTCGATGATCTCGAATTCCGTATCGCTGAAATCGATGACAGCTGGACGAGTTGATGGGAGTTCAATGACCTTGTTTTCATATTTCATGCGGAGCATAAAGGAATATTTGGAATAATCCTTCTTCGTTTCGATGATTTTATCTAAATCACCGGAATAGGAGAAAGTCTCTTCATTGATATCAATCGTCGATGTAAAGACTCGTTTATCCCCGGAATTGATGCTCCACGTATATTTTCCTTCAGACGCGCTTAAAGTGTTTGTCGTCGTCGCTTTATCGATATAAAACTTGCTATAAAGCTTGGAAAGGTTCTCCAAAGTGATATATGGGATGAATTCTTGACCTTTGACAAAGCTAAAAGTCACTGTTCCCAATTGATATTTGCTATCAGAGATATCGGGATCGAGATAATCGTCCTCTCTATTGAACAAACGATAGACATTGATTGTCTTTTCTTCCATTTTCTTTTCTGAAGCCGATGAACTTGAAGTAGAAATATCACCAGAAGAAGATTCAGGAGTCGAAGTCATCGAAATTGGGGGAATGGAAGAAGCTTCGCTCGTTGGTTCGCTGCTACTTGGAGTATTTGAGCCACTGCAGCTCACGACGAACAAACTCGAAACAACTAATAAGAGTATGCGTTTATTTTTCATAGTACCCTCCTAAGAAAAATGCCGTGATTAGCACGGCAGTTAGTTAATTAAATTAGTAATTACCACTATAGGATCTAATCGTTTCATCAACACCTGGAAGAGTCTTGCTCCAACCAGAAGCTTTATCGGATAAACAGAAATAGACGCGGTATTCGTATTGTTTAGAGGCGTAGTTAGCAAAATATCTTTCGATCATCGATTTGGCTCGGTCGCCATCAACACCTTCGCTCTTACCAGCGGCCGCAGAGCCTTTCGCGTCGACGACATAATAGATGTTGACAGAATCACCGAATGTGCCATTTAATTCAAAAGCAAAATCTTTGCTCATCGTGGCTTTACCAGATTCAGTGACTGTTGTATTACCGATTTTTAAAGATAATCCTTGAGGAGCGTTATCGAAATTGAGATCGATGTAGATTTCTCCATCATTTAAGAAAGTGAGAACGTCAGTTTTTTGGCTAGTTTGGCTAGCTGGTTCTGAACTAATGCTTGCTGAATTGCTCGTTGAAGAGTTTGTTCCACATGCAGTGAGAAGTAAAATTGAAGCTAATAAAGGTAAAAATCTTTTCATACCGTAATTTCCTTTCTTTTATAGAATAACTATACAACAAAAGTGACACACCCGGTTATGGGTGTTACATTTATATATGTAGTGTATATACTAATCTTTCATGAATGTATTATTGGTATAAATGGCCAATACTGATAACACTGTTGGATTACCTGTTAATCTAACCGCTGTTCTCGACCAAGATAAGAACTACGTGGAAGATGTCGTCGTCGAAGAAAACGCACTCATCGAAAAGAACGAAGCAAGACGCGATGTTTCTAACAAATGGCATTCCCAGTGGAATACGATCTTGGAGAATCATTAGAAAAAGCCGAACAAAAACGTAAAGACGGTCAAGAATTGCCATTTCCAGAAGAGGAAAACGATCTCAGTAAATAAGAACTGAGCAACCTCCGGAATTAGATTAATAAATATTATAAATTAGGATGTTTTTCGCTTATTTTGGCATAAAAAACAGCCCTGAATGTATCAGAACTGTAATTATCATCTGGAAGTAAACGCTCGTATAGAAAGTGGTACACCATTAAGAGAAAATGGTACAGTTTTTCTAAAATGGTACACCCTTATTTTACCTTGAGTACTAAAGTAATTTCGTCTTCGTAATTATCTCCGTTTGGTTCAAAGCCGAAGGCCTCATATATATGTTTAGCAACTTTATTGCCTTCTACATAGCTAGTAGTAATGACGTCTTCTTCTCCATCAGGAAAAGTTAAGATATAATCAAGCGCTAATTTGACTGCGTCTTTGCCATATCCTTTATTTTGATAATCTTTATCAATCATGATTCTCCACAGATCATAACTATGCTTAAGTGTTTCTGGACATCCCTCGAAGTCATATGAATTATGTCCAATAAGTAAAAAGCCAACAGATTCGTCTCCATCATAGATGCCGAAAGCTTTTGCGTATTTCCCTTCCATCACTGTCGCATAAGCATACGCCATTGATTTAAAATTATCGCCAACGAATTCTTCTTGTTCTTTTTTAAGTTCTAGCCAACCTATTTCCCAATAGTTTTCAGTCGTGATAGGGATTAGTTTTAGATTCTTATGTTTTAATTGATATTCTCTGACTTTCTCTAACATATAATCGCCTCATGAACAATATAACAAAAAACAGTACCGACTTGTATCGATACTGTAGTTTACAATTGGTCGGGACGATGAGATTTGAACTCATGGTCTCCTGCTCCCAAAGCAGGCGCGATAACCAAGCTTCGCTACGTCCCGATGCTTCCATATTTTCTTCTTCTGTCTGCCTTGTTTCAAGAAAAAGGTTGAAACCCCGTAGGGAAAGGAATAAGATAGTCGGGCTTAGGGAACTAAGCACTGCGCCCGTAGCTCAATTGGATAGAGTACCAGACTACGAATCTGGGGGTTACAGGTTCGAGTCCTGTCGGGCGCGCCAAAGTGCCAATCCCATCGAGTAAAATCGGTGGTTTTTTATTTCTATATATAGCCTATGGTGAAAGTTTGGGGAAAAGTTTGGGGAAAATGAAAACCCCCTACATTGAAGGCAGACTGCGTAAGGAGGGCACTCAATGAAGAGATAGGGGCTTTCTTCAGAACGCGGTATGCCGTCCTCACCGCGGAATTTTGCGTCCTTCCTGAACTCCGCTTGCTCTTTGGTTAGGGTCTCGCCATCTGAATCGGTTTGGTCAGTGTAGTCTAGGTCTATCGACTTTTTGACATTTGCTCCATCTTTCGCAAAACTTCCTCCTCCGTTTTGCTTTCCAAAACTATTTGAATCATTTCCATAAACTCCTCTTCGGTAGTCGGAGTATTCAAAAGAGTTTTTAGTGTATGTGTGGCGAAGTTTTGTGTCTTCTCGCCAAATTTCTTCTCCGTTTCCTTCGAGGTCATGAATCGTTTTCCGCTTCCTCTATCTTTTCCGCTTCCTTTAGGAACTCTTCCTCCGACATAGACGGGTTCTCCTTCAGCAGCTTGATCATCTTGCGGTGTGCCTCCGGCGTCCCTATCAATAGCATACCTGCCTTTGGACTGTTGAAATTCCTCTGTTCCAATAAATCGGATAGGGCTAGCAATCCTTCTTCCAATAGTTTTTTGCTTTGTTTGTTCATTGAGTTTTAACTCCTCTAACAAATAACGCATTCCGCCCACTCTTCGTGGAAATGTTAGCAATTAATTGTTGAATCGGGTCGGAATCTATGTCTATCGACTTCTTTACGATTACCTGTTTTTCATTTCCTGAACCGCTTTGATAATTTCCTGCTCCGGTTTGTCCTGCATTATCATATCCGTCAATCTCATATACTCCTCGCTTGTAGTAGGAGTAAGAAAAACCGCTTTTTGCGTGGACATAGAATAGTGGCGAAGTTTCTCTCCAAATTTCTTCTCCGTTTCGCTCAATTTCATAGACTTGGCTCCTTCTTCTTTCTAGTTCCGTTTCGTTTTTCCCTTCAAATCGCATTACCTTTGAAACGGAAGGCTCGGCAATGTTGTTGATGAGTTTGCGAACTGGGTCGGAATTTAAGTCTATAGACCTTTTTACTCCGTCAGCGGGATTCCCGTTTTTTCGAGAAATTCGTCCAGCGTTATCTTTGGATTCGCTTTGAGGACTTCCAGCGACTTTGCTTTGTTTTCCGTGGTAAATGCGTCCGTCAGCGTTAGAACCGGACAATTCAGCGCTTCCAGTCTCTTGATTATGTAATCCGTATCGTTCATAAGAATAATCCCTTTGCTTATTATACGCCTCATTTGTATCGTCTTTATTAACGAAGGTTTTTCTTGCCTAGCCAAATAGAAAAGGGCCTTAGGCCCTTGAATCGAATGTCTCCTTATTCGATGTCGTTGCCGTCATCATCGACGGGGACGAGTTGGTCTTTGTCCGCGCCGCAGATGGGGCAGCTGCCGTCGGGGTTGGGCTCGACGATCATGCCGCACACAAGGCAACGATACTTCTGGACTTTTCCTTCCATGGTCGTTCCTCCTTTTGTTTGGGTGTTAATCCGCTAAGGTACCCATTGGGTCCCAGGGATTGAGGTGGGTGGGGGCTTTCTTGCAAGCCGTGACGTGTTCCTTTTTGAGATATTTGGTTTTCACCACGGCCTGATAGACGAATTTTTCGAACCAGCTATCCGACATCACGTAATAGCCTTTGGCGCCGACGCTTTCGCCCCAGGAATTCTCAATCTTCCATTTCAAGGGCTTCTCACCATCGAGTTCGACGCCGACGATCACCATGGCGTGGTTCATCGCCGAGTGACGGAAATCTAACATCGCCCCCTTATCGAAATCGATGGGGATGCCGAGGCTATCCTCATAGGCGAAGGCGCGGTCATCCCAAGCAAAGGAATCGCGGTCGCGATAGAAAGCGACGTCGCTGCCAAACCAGACCGGTTCCCCCGCTTTCAATTGGCGGATGACGGCGGCGACGAGTTCTTTCATCTCGAGATTGAGATGGTTGATGGCTTTGCCTTCGAGTACATTGCCAAGGAAATCGACGGTGTAATTCTTATTGAAGGGCTTATCTTCGGTGGGCGAATTGATTAAGGATTGGTATTCGTCGATTTCGGCGCCGACGAATTTGGAGAAGAAGGTCTTCGGGGTGAAACGCTCCTTATGGTATTTCTCTTTGCTATCGAGATAGGAGAACTCGAAATCCTTCGGAGGAACGCCAAAGGCGTTAAGGTAGAGGCCATAGATCTTCTCCATGGTGCGTTCCTTGAGTTCCCGGATTTGCGAGGTCCGTCCCTTTTTGGCGAAGCCATGGGCTTGATAGGCGAAGTTACGGATCGCGGCATTGACGATGAAATTGAGTTGGGCGGTATTCTCGCTTTGGAAGGTTTCGGGGAAACAATCCTTGGGCATCAAGCCGTATTTCTTGACAAGGTTAACGAACATATCCCATTGTCCGCCATCGGAGACGGGGCAGGAAAGGATGTGCATGAAGACGCGTTCGTTGGGCGAATACTGGCAGAGCTGAATCACCGATTCGAGGGCGAAGTTGGCTTTCTCGATTTTGTCATAGAGGGAGATGTAATTCTCGGAGAGCTCGAAGTTCGCGGTGCCCAGTTTCTTGGCGATGGATTCGCGGAGCACGTTCAGCGCGGCGAAAATCCAGCAACGGCCCGATGCCTTTTGATTGGTGACGGGCATCGTCTTGATCTCGGTATTGAAGGTCAAAGTGGTTTGGGTTTGCCCCATCGGTTCGAACACCGCATTGGCAATCGTCCCCCGGCTCAGCGCGTGACGGAGCACGGCATTACTATGATCTTTTTGATAAGAAGATAGAATCTTCTCCGTCGTCGCCTTGTCTAATGACCCTTCCATAAAATTCGCCATTTGGGGAATCCTCCTATCGAGATTAGTTAATGGTTATTATACCTTTCCTTTTCTTCTTAGAAAGAAAAACGCTTCCGTTGTGGTAAAATCGTTCCCGATTAGGAGCCCACTCATGAACCAAGAATCCCTCAACCGTTTCCTCCGTTATGTCCGCGTCGACACCCAAAGCGACGAGAATTCCCCCACTTGCCCCTCCACGGCCAAGCAACTCAACCTCACGAAGATGTTGCAGCAAGAGCTCGCCGTACTCGGCATTGAATCCGAGATCGATGAATTCGGCGTCCTCTATGCCAAGCTTCATGGCGAGCCTGGTCTCGATCCCATCGGGCTCAATAGCCATGTCGATACCGCCTTAGAATGCTCGGGGAAAGACGTCAAACCCCAAGTCATCGAATGTTACGACGGCGGCGTCATCGAACTCGGCCACGGCTATTCGATGTCCCCGGAGCAATTCCCCAATCTGGCCAAATATAAAGGCCAATCCCTCGTCGTCACCTCTGGTGATACCTTACTCGGTGCCGACGATAAAGCCGGCGTGGCCATCATCATGTCCGTCCTCGCCTATTTCGTCGCCCATCCCGAAATCAAGCACCACCCCATCTGCGTCTGTTTCACCCCCGATGAGGAAATCGGACGGGGACCCGATCATTTCGACGCCAAGAAATTTGGCGCCAAATACGCCTATACCGTCGATGGGGATACCCCTTATGACATCGCCTATGAAACCTTCAATGCCGCTTCGGCGACGGTAAAGATCCAAGGCAAAGCCATCCATCCCGGCGAAGCCAAAGGCAAACTCATCAATGCCCAAACCGTGGCTATGGCCTTTGACCGCGCCTTACCCGAAAAGCAACGTCCTGAATTCACCGAAGGCCACGAAGGCTTCAACCACCTCGTGGGGATGGAAGGAAACGTCGAAGAAGCCACCCTTCATTACATCCTCCGCAACCACGACCAAGCCAAATTGGCGCAGCAAAAGGAAGACTTCGCTAAAGCGAAATCGGATGTTGAACAAGCTTATCCCGGGGCCAAAATCGAACTCACCATCACCGATAGCTATCGCAATATGAAAGAGGTTCTTGATGTCCATCCCGAGGCCTTGGAAAAAGCGCGGGAAGCCTTCCGCAAACTCGGACTGACCCCCACTTCCAAACCGATCCGGGGCGGAACCGATGGGGCGACCTTCTCCTTCAAAGGCTGCCCCACCCCCAACCTGGGGACGGGCTCCTATAACCATCATGGCCGCTTCGAATACCTCTCCGTCTCCGAATTCGAAACGATGATCGAAATCGTCAAAACCATCCTCCTCGCCTAAGAAAAAAGCGCCTCCGTCAGGAAGCGCTATTTTTATCAATGGCTGGGATGGCTGGGATTGAACCAGCGAATGCGGGTTTCAGAGACCCGTGCCTTACCACTTGGCTACATCCCAAGGCGCATTTATTTTACTCATTTGGGACGTAGGGGCAAGCAAAAACGGACGAATTGGAAAACCATTTCCCTTTTAGGCCCCATCGATATGGTCTTTATAACGGGTCGAGGCCTCGCCTTGGTTGGGGGAAGAACGCTCCCGCAGCATATCGATATCTTCGCCGGTGCGGATCTTCCTCTTCTCGTGGCGAGGGCTATATTTCTTACGGAACTTCGGCATGGTAGGCCCATTTTATAAGAAAATGAGGGAACTTTCATTCCCTTTCTTTACTCACGGCGTTTCCTATTCGATAATTTCCCCATGAAAGCATTGATTCTCCTCGCCGAAGGCTTCGAAACCGTGGAAGCCCTCGCCACCTACGATATCCTCAAACGGTCCCACCGCATCGACCCCACCTTATGTTCCATCGGGGCCGATTTGCCCGTGGTCTCCTCCCAAGGCATCAAAATCCAAGCGGAAGCCATCCTTGCCCGGACCGACCTCACCGATTTCGACATGATCATCCTCCCCGGTGGGAAAAAGGGCGTGGAAAACCTCAAAGCCTCCCAAGACGTCGTTAGTGCCATTTGGACGATGTTATTGATGGACAAAGACGTCCACGCCATCTGCGCCGCCCCCTCGATCCTTTGCGAAATGGGGTTGCTGAACCATTCCCGTTACACCTGCTTCCCCGGTTTCCAAAGCGGAGAAGGCGAATATAGTGGCGAAGGCGTCACCAACGACGAAGGCCTCATCACCGGCAAATCCATGGGTTATACCATCCCCTTTGCCGAAGAAATCGTTCGTTATTACTTTGGCGAAGAAGCCGTCGAAGAAATCCGCAAAGGCACCCTCGGCCGATGAAATTACGCGTCCGCACCATCATTGGTTTGGTTGCCGTCGGGGCCATTGCCTTATATTTCGTTTCGGGCTTAATCGCGGTAGCCGCGATCAATGGGGCCACCGTCGACGAACGGGGACGCGACGATGCAAGCATCGCTTCCTCCCGGACCCTTTCCTTTTTCAAAACCCGGAACGATTATCCGGAGCTTTCCTCTCGCGTTTTGACCTCCTTCCAAAGCGATGGGGCCAAGATCCAAGGCTATCTCTATCAAGTTCCTGAGCCCAAAGGGCTCGTCGTCTATTCCCATGGTCTCAATGGCTGCGCCGATGATCATAACGCCGCCGCTCAAGCCTATTTCGTCCGTCATGGCTACGATGTCTTTGCCTACGATGGCTATGGCTGCGGCGCAAGCGAAGGAAGCGGGCAGAAAAACCTCGCGCACTTCGCTGTTACCCTAAGGGATTGCTTGGATTATCTGGATACCTATGCTCCAGTGAAGAATCTCCCCTACCATCTCGTCGGCCATAGCGCAGGCGCCTACGCCTCGGGCATCCAATCGGGCCACGCCAACGTCAAATCCGCCTTCTTGCTCACCGGATTCGATAACCTCGAAGAAGAGATGTTTGAAAAAGCCCGCGTCGAAGCTGGGGGTATCGTCGCCATCACCAAGCCCGCCTTCGCCGTTAGCTGCGCCATCTTATTCGGCAACGAAGCCCGCCGCAGCGCCGCCAGCATCATCGCCGCCAACACCCACGTTTCCTTTTTGGTCACCCAAGCCCGCAATGACCGCGTCGTCCCCGAGAAGGCTTCCCTTTACCGCCATCTCAGCGATCTCCCCCATGTGGAAAAGGTGATCACCGAGAATAGCCATAGCCCCGCTTGGCAAAGCCAAGAAGGATACGAATATTACCAGCAAAAAGTCCTCGATGAATTCGAGCCGGAACGCCATAGCCTCGAAGAATGTAAGGCCTATGCCGCCACGCTCGATCTCGAGAAAATCGCCAGCGTCGACGAATTCCTGTTTGGGCGCGCCTTGGCGATGATGGAAAAGGCATGAGCCGTTTTCGTTCCCTTTAGGGGAAATGGGTTTTATAATGCTAACTATGTTTGCCAAAGATTTAGCCACGAAGAAATCCCGCGTCGAATATCTCTATAACGATATCCTCGTTGGGGAAGCCCTTGAGAAGATCGAGAAGAAACGGTATATGATGATCCCGGTTTTAGAACGCGGATCCAACCGTTATCTCTATTCCCTTTCCGAAGGGGATCTCCTCCGTTATATCTGCCAAGTCGGCTCCGTACGCCGGGCCAATAAGAAACCCTTATCGAGCGTCACCATCGAGCGCCTCGTCGTCCCCGTGAAGGAAGAAGCCGATTTGTCCGTCGTTTTAGATCTCGCCCCCAATCAAAACTTCATCCCCTTAATCGATGAAAAGGGCGTCTTCAAAGGCATCGTCACCCGTAAGAGCATCCTTTATCATCTCATCCCCACTTCCGAAGAAGGAGAATAACATCCATGGCCAATTTTTCACCTTTCCGCGTGAAAGCGCATCCCCTTTCCAACGTCAAAAAAGTCATTGCCGTTTGCTCTGGCAAAGGCGGCGTTGGGAAGTCTTTGACCACCGCTTTACTCGCCATCAATGCCCGTAGGGCCGGCAAGAAAGTCGCCATCATCGACGCCGACGTCACCGGACCTTCCATCCCCAAGATCTTTGGCTTATCCGGCATGATCAAAGCCAGCGAAGACGCGATGTTCCCCGCCGTGACCGAAAGCGGCATCGAAGTCATTTCGCTCAACCTCATGACCGATGATCCCAGCGCCCCCGTCATCTGGCGTGGCCCCGTGATCTCGGGACTGATCAAGCAGTTCTGGACGGATGTCGCCTATGGCGATATCGACGAACTCTATATCGATATGCCCCCGGGACCCGGCGATGTGCCCTTAACCGTCTTCCAGTCCTTACCCGTGGACGCCATCGTCACCGTCACCTCCCCCCAAGACCTCGTCTCCCTCATCGTCGAGAAAAGCGTCCGCATGGCCCAGATGATGGAAATCCCCCTGCTCGGTGTGGTTCACAACATGTCCTATTACGCCTGCCCCCACTGCGGCGAAAAGCTCTACCCCTTTGGTCAAGCCCATTTGGGGAAACTCTCCCAATATGGAATCGAAGTCGAAGACGAACTTCCCATCGATCCTTCCCTCGCTTCCCTTTGCGATGCCGGATTACTCGAACGTTATGAAGGGGATTATCTCCAAGCCATTGGCAAAGCCATCTCCGAATTCGAAGTCAAACACGTCGTCGAAAAGGAAGAAGAGCCCCAAGAACAAAAATAAGGCCCCAAGGGCCTTTTTTGATGGTGATTTACGCTTTATCTAGGCTTAATCGTCGTGGCCAAGCCGCCTAAGGAAGTCTCCTTATAACGCTGGTCCATATCCAAACCCGTCTTCATCATCGTGGCAATCGAATCGTCATAGCTCACCACGGTTTCACTTGAAGGGATGATCGTGGCGAGTTTCACCGCGTCGATGGCCTTTAAGGCATAGACGGCGCAGCGTTCGATACAAGGCACTTGGACATAGCCATCCACCGGATCGCAGGTGAGTCCTAAAGAATGCTCCAAAGCGATTTCGGCCGCTTGAATCGCGGTTTCGATGGGCTTGCCAAAGCAGAAGGCAATCATGCCCGCCCCCATGGAGCAAGCCACGCCGATTTCGGCTTGGCACCCTGCTTCCGCCCCGGAAACGGAGGCGTTCATCTTACAAACGATCCCAAATAACCCGGCGACCATTAAGCCGCGGACGATATGGAAGTCATCGACGCCACACATCCTTAGATACTGGATGCAGCCGGGAATCACACCCGCACTGCCACAAGTCGGGGCGGTGACGATCACGCCACCGGAGGCATTCTCCTCGGCCACGGCAAAGGCATGCGCGGCCACGTTCATGGCGATGTCGTTAGGACCCTCCTCGGTGAGAAGCATCTGCTCATACATCGTCTTCGCTTTGCGATGGACCCTCAGTTTGCCTGGTAAGATCCCTTCCGCTTCTAAGCCCCGCTTCGCGGCTTCGTCCATCTTGGTCAGCACCTTTTCGAAATAGGGCTGGATATCTTCCGTTTCGAAACGGGCGACATAGTCATAAAGGGATAAGTCGTTTTCTTGGCAATAGCGATAGATTTCTTCCATCTTCTGATGGGGATAGACTTCTTCCGCGGTGAGGGTCTCCCCTTCGGAAAGAATGGTGCCGCCCCCGATGGAACGGATGGTTTCTTTCGCGGTTCCTTGTTTCGTGACGATCACGAATTCCATCGTGTTGGGATGGGATTTCGCGGTGACTTTATCCAGTTCAATCTCATGGGGATATTGATGGAGGGCCAAATCAATGATTTGATCGGTTAAGTGTCCCGCCCCGGTCAAAGCAAGGGAACCATAGAGGGTAACTTGAATATGCTCGATTCCCTGGTCTTCGTATTTTTTGATGATCCGGCGACAAGCGAAAAACGGGCCCATCGTATGGCTGGAACTCGGCCCATGGCCCGTGATGAAGATTTCGCAAATGGAACGTAAACCCATATTGATATCATCCCACTTTCGGGAAATCTTTCTAGCAAGAACGGAATCAGGATGCTTTTGATTGACGATTTTTGACACGATACCAAGGTAGTACACTACTTCCAGTTTCCTTGCAGGCATATAGATCGTGTTTTATCCTTTTCTTATGAAAAACAAATTGGGTTTTCTATTTGTTCTTGCGGCCGCTTCCCTTGCCTCGTGCAATCATCCTTTAGAACCCTCCAGCGACGCTCCCGCCGATTCATCTCCCGATGCGGTTAATACATCTGGACCGGTCCATCCTTCTTCGGTTAATTCCGAAGATGATCAAATCCAAGCCATCTATCAGCTATATCTAAAGAATGCCGCCGAAAAAGGCGAAGAGCCCTTATCCTATGAAGAGTGGATTGCCTCTATCAAAGGTGAGAAAGGCGATAAAGGAGACAAAGGTGAAGCCGGTAGAGGCATTGTCTCGATTGAGAAGACCTCCTCTATCGATAATGTGGATATCTACACCATCACGTTTACCGATGGGACTACCACCACTTTCACGGTTACCAATGGCAAAGATGCATCCGAATCCGAAGAAGCGAATCTCAATCTTAGCTTCCATCTCAAAGAAGACGGAACCTACGAAGTATCCAAAGGCGAAGGCTTTGCCTTAGCCGAACTTGGTATCCCCTCCAAGCACAATGGCATCGCCGTCACTTCCATTGCAGATAAGGGTTTTGAAAAGGCACCGATCGAAAAGATCGTCTTGCCTTCCTCTATTACATCCATCGGGGAGTCTGCATTCGAGGGCTGCTCGCACCTAAGCGGGGTTTATTTCCCCAATGGGAGCACGCTTAAATCCATTGGAACCCGAGCCTTCATCTCCTGTTCTTCCTTGCATAGTTTCATCTTCCCGGAATCCTTGGAAAGCATCGGGGGCCAAGCCTATGAAGGCGCTGGTCTCACCAATGTGGAATTGCCGGATTCGGTCTCATCCCTAGGCATCTCCGCGTTTGCCAATATCACAAGCTTAACGAATCTCAAGCTATCGAATGCTTTAACGAGGATTCCCAATTCGTTGGTCTATGGTTGCTCTTCCTTAACCAGTCTTAATCTGCCCTCTTCCATTAACAGCATCGGCGGTTGGGTTTTCTCGAAGTGTTCCAAACTCAAGACGCTCAATTACGATGGAACCAAAGAAGATTGGGATAAGATCGGCAAAGGCACCGATTGGAATGATTCGTCTTATCTACTGAAAGTCGTCTTCAATAACTTGAAATGCGAATACTGGGGCAAAAACGGTTCCGGCCCGCTTGATTCGACCACCAAGAGCGAGTGGTATCTTTGCGGCGAAGGACCTGCGTTCACCGGAGGGGCGCCTTGGACCGAAGCCTCGGGATTATATCTATATACCTGCTCCTACACCGGTTCGGAAAAAGGCATCCTCTATTCCGTGACCTTCGGAGGCGGGGAAATCTTCTATCTCACCAACGGCACTGAAACCGTCGGAGGGGATAAGATCACGAAAGCCTTGCCTTTGGTATTGCCTTCCATCAATACCGGACTCCCCAAATTCGAAAGCTATGAGAACGGCACCAAGATCCGTTGCGTGACAGGTGGTACCTATACCGTATCCTTAAACCAATACGGGATGGTCTCCTTCGATGGATCGCTCATCCCCCAGATTCCCAGAGAACCCATCATTTGCTAAAAGAAAGCCCGCTCCTTCAAAAGCGGGCTTTTTGCTTGGTTTTTTGATCGATTCGCCCCTTATTTGTGGCGATTAATCTTTTTGGCTAGGCCTTTGCTTTCAAGCTCTTCCGTGGACTCATACGGCAATTTGTAGTCCCTCGTCGGAACTTCGCCTTTTCTTAGGCCCCGCTTTTTGGCCGAGGCGGCGACCAGCCGCTTGGCTTGGCCGAATTTGCGGGCGCTATCGACGCGGCACATGCAAGGTAACTTGGCATATTTGGCCGCGGCAGGTTTTTCGACCTCGATCTTGCTGCCGACGTAATCCTCCGCATTCAAAGGGAAATAGACGCATAGGACCTTTCTACGAATGGCGAATTTGGCAATCGTAGTCCGACCGGACACGATGGAATCACCATCCCAGCTGAGGCGGCTATTGGTATCGCCATAGGCAAGGGCTTCGTTCTTTAAGTCGGAATAATATCCTTTCACGCTATCGCTAGATTGGCAAAGCCGAGCAAGGAACGATTTGCGGTAAATGACACCACCCACGATTTCTGCTTCCTCATCCTCCTCTTGGATGGTTTCATCATCCGCGGAGGCCGCTTCGCTTAGCGCTAGGGGGATTTCGCTTTCGGGTTCCGTCACTTCTTCCTGCACTACTTCCGCCACGGGTTCGATTTGTCCCGCCTTTGGAGTAGCTCCGCCGTCTCCCGATTTATTCCTTCGAATGAAGATTATGATGAAGCCAAGAAGCATCGCCACGGCCAAGGCCAAGCCGATGATCGAGACATAACAAACGTGGAGGATCAGCACGATGGTCGCAAAGACGGTCAAGGCTCCGGAAAGGCCAAGTCCAATCAGGTCAAGTCGCTTCTTGTTATGCAAGATCACGTAGACGACGAGGTAGGCGGCAAGGAGGGCGTCGAAGATCACGACGAGCCATCCAAGGCACCATCCGGCGTGGTTGATCTCTTCGCTGGCTTTGAGGCTGACGAAGGCAAATTGGGAGAGGCGGTTGACTCTGACATAAGCAAAGCCTTCCTTGATCTCCAAGTTGGCGGCATCCACGTATTCGATGTCGCTTTCGGAGTGGATATGAAGGATACGGAAATTACGGCCCGCCAGATGCTGTGGGATCTCGATCTTGATGATGAGGCTTAATCCCTGCTTCATGTCGGAGGGTTGAATCTCCCGCTTCGTTTCGACGCCATCGACGGTCTCGGTACGGTAGAGGGTGATGCTATAGACTTTGCTGATTTCGCTGCGGCGATCGATATATTTGCTTAAGTCGAAGGAGGTAGGCGTGGAACCTTCGGTTGGGGTTTCAACGCCGATCGCGACGGAAACGTTATAGTCGAAGGCATCGGTGGCGTTATCGAGCAAGATCTCAACGCCGGTGTTTCCGCTAGAGGGGTCGGTTAGGACGCTCGACAAGACATAGAGATAGCCTTCCTGCAAGGTGACGACATAATTGGCAAGGACGTTTTCACCCGTGACGCCGCTATCGAAGGCAAAGGCAATTTTGTATTTGCCGGCGGCACTAGCGTTACCTTGGCAAGATAGCGAAGTCTTTTCCTGCAAAGTCGCTAAGACCTCCGCGGGGAGAGCCTCGCTGGAGTTAAACGAATAGGTGGGAAGGGCCTCGCCCATTTTGATGGTTTTCTCTTCGGCCGTAAGGGTGATGGGACGCTTGGTGACTTCATAAGCGTTTTCTCCGCCGACGAAGGTGACGACGTAGTTTTCGCTCGTGACGGCGCCGACGATGTTATAAGCACCAACGCCGGTGGTCTTGGTCACATCGCAAGCGAGGGTGTAGACGTTTTGATCGTTATTGACGATGCCATCGGAAGTGCCGGTCAACGTGACTTGGTCGTCGCCATAATGGGCGGTCTTTTTGTCGATGTTGACGGTGATTTCTTTCGGGGTAACAGTCAATGCGCCTTTTACGAAGGTGATTTCGTAGTTGCTGCTACTAAGCCCTTGCGGTGTGATGGCATAGGTACCGACGTTCCCGTATTGGACGTAATCGAAGGCATAACCGACTGCTCCGGTTAGGACCTTTTCGTCTTCGCCAGGGAGGAATCCGTCATAGACCACGCCATTGCCCTTAGGCGCTTCGCCATAGACGATGGAGGCGGGATTGGCGGTAACCGTCAAAGCCTTCTTGGCGATGGTGTAGGTCACGCTAGCGGTGACATCATGGTCCACACCGATTTCGGTGCCCTTCAAGGTGATGTTGGCGGTATAGGTGCCGGCATTCGTCGGGGCGGAAGGTAGAACCTTATCGCCCTGCTTATACACGATACTCGGGGTAAGGATACCGTCGATGCCGTTGCTCATCGTGGCTTCGGCGCTACCGCTGCCACCATAGACGGTGAGGGTCGGGGCGGTAATGACCATCGTCGCGGTCTTATCGCTTCCGTGTCCGCCATCGCTATCGAGGCAAGTCGCGGTGATAGTGGCACCATTTACCACGAAGTTGCCCCATTCGTGAGCATGGTTGGTCGTGGAGAATTTCGCGCTGACGCTTGAGGGCGAGGCAAACTGGTTCTCCGTTTCCTTGGCGCGCTGATAGAAGGTGTATTCCGTCATCTTGTCTAGACCAGTGAAGACGGGGCTATCCTGCCATGACGATCCGTCCCTGCTATATTCGTAGCCCTGGACGGCCACCAGTTTGATGGTGTTGCTCGAGGCATGATCAAGGGTAGGCGCTAAGGGCGCGGGCTGATTTCCCTTTTCCATAGCGACCACAAAACTGCCGTAAGCGTCTTCGTGGTTGGGGGCGCTTACCTTGAAGTAGACGGTGCCGGCTTCGGAGACGTTGGTGAAGTTTGGCATCGCCCCGTAGGTGCCGTTTTCGCTTAGGCTATAAGTAAATGTGACGGGTTGTCCGTTGACCGTGGTGGCGTTGACGTTGACCGTCGGAGTCTGCGCGGTGCCGTTATAGACGAGGGCTGCGGCGGGAACGACGCTTGCCTCCGTGATTTTCGCGGGTTTGATTTCGAATTCGACGTAGGCGGTAACGTTGCCGACGGTGATACTAGCGCGGTAAGCGCCAACGCCAATCGGAGCGGCTTCGGTGACTTCTTCGTAGTTTCCATCCGTGCCTTTGAGGGCATAGAGGATCTTGGCGCTGCCGGCGATGCCGTTTTCATCGGCTAATGTTGCGACATAGGCCTGGCCGCTATAGACGAGGATGCCGCTTGGGGCATCAATCACGAGGATGGCGGTATGTTCGGGGAGCGGGCAACCATCGGCGGAGCAAACCGCGATGATGGTATTGGCTTTGCTACCGACGCTATAGGCATAGTCATGCGTGTGGGTAGAAAGTGTCAACTTCACGCTGCCAGTAACCGTTTCGTAATTGTCGGCGCTCACGCGGTAGTAGACGGTGAGCGTTCCCTCTTCGGTAAGCGTCGGGCTAGCGGTTAGGTCATAGGTTCCTTCCGCCAAACCATAATGAATGACGTAGCCGGAAACTGGCTTATTGACGATAACGTGAATGCCGTGGGCTTTTCCATCCACCAAAGCCATCTCGTCATTTGCGCTGACTTCGATGGTTCCGAGTTGAATCGTAACATTGATGTTTTTGGTGGTCTTTGCGTAAGTTGCGGTTTGCGATGCCACGACGGCGATGACCGCGGTACCGGCTTTTAAGATCGTTAGGTTGCCGCTATCATCGACGGTCACGGCGTCGCCGCTTTTCACGATATAGCTAAGTGCGCCATCGCCTTCGGTGATTTTGGCATCGATCTTGACACCCGTATCGCCATAGCGAGCCGTCACATCGTTTACTTCGATGGTCTGGACTGGGCCTAAGGGAGCGAGGATGGTGAACGTGCCGTCAACATTCTGGACGTCGTAATTGGGGTTATCCCCCATCTTCACCGTGATGGCATAGGTGCCTTCCACATCGCCTTCTTGGCGCGTGATGGTGAAATCCAAGATATCGCCATCGACAAGGCCGCTTTCAGCTGCACTAGTGGGTTCGAAAGAGACCGTCAATTCGGGCTCGTCTTCGCCTTCGTGCATTTCCTTATCGTCGGCTTTGACGACGATGGGTCTTGGGGCGATGGTGAATTCGTCTAAGGTGATGGTGTCACTGCCAAGCGTTACAAGCGTGGTATATGTTCCAGCGTTTTTGGCTTCGACCGCCCGCTTGCCACCAACGTAATAGACGATCGAGGGCATGGGCAAACCGTTTTCCTCGGTCCAAGTGGCGGAGCAAACGTAGGAAACGACGGCTTTTCCATCGTAGGTTTTGCCTTCCGCTTTTAGTTCCAGGGTGGGATGAATCGTGATATCGCAACCATCGCTATCACAACTTGCGGTGAAGGTGCGTGTGGTTTTGTCGTAGGTGATGTTCCAATGGTGGTCGTGTTTAAACTGCGCATACAAAGTGATATTGCCGAGCAATTCAAGGCGGTCGCCAGGCTTATAGGAGTCGCCGCTGCCATCGGGTGCAGTGTTCCAGCTATCGAATACGAGATTCGGTTTCGATAGTTCGCTGCCATCTGCGATAACGATGTCGCTTTTTACATAGAACGTGCCGGGAGCGATTTCCCCATTTCCGCCATTGGCGTTATAGGTAATCGTGTAGGTCTTATAGGGGTTGAGCACATCGGAGGGACGCGCGAGGAAGACCTGCTTTCGTTCCATTTCCGCCACTTGGAACAGCCAATCAGGATCGCCCTGATCAGTGTTTACCATGCCCCTATCATTATCATATGTAAGGAAATTGTAGTAACCGTTATCTTCGCTAAATACGACAATGGCACGCGGGTAACGGCCGAGATTAGCGACGATCCAAAGGAGTGCATCCTTTTCCGTGCAAGAAACCGCGCTTAGTTCTTCTCTCGTGGTGATTTTTTCGAAATTCACTTCGCCAAACACGCTCGTGGAGTCGGTGCCTTTGACATAAACTTCGCTATATCCATCCGTAAGGAACCTAGCCATATCATCGGGAAGATAGTAAGTTACAATCCAACGGCCCTGATACTCGAAGCAAACGGCGTATTCCTTGTTTTCGTCGTATTCCCAAGGAATATCTTCCGGCATGCCTTCAGGACGAGTCATATATTGCTTGTTAAATACGACGATACTGCGCTTGTCATAACTGGCCAAGTTCAGTTTGTCCGCGTTGGCGCTAATCCAAGCATAAGCCTCCAAGGCAGAACATTGGCCAAGTTCGTTGAACGCACTTGCGTCGCTAGCTTTGACGAAGTTGGGGATTTGGGCATCGTTAGCGGCGACTCCCTCAATATAGGGAATCTCATACGCCACATGGGCCGTGACGCTGTCTTTGCCGATTTCGATGGTGAATTCGGCCCAATATTTCCCGGCGTCAACGGGCGCCTTGGTTAAGGCTTTTCCCCTACTTCCATCTTCGTTTTGGATGTAGTAAACGATCTCGGGCGTGCCCAAGACGTTGGTCGCGCCCGTGATGGTCGCTTCCGGCATACCATAGCCATCTCCGGCCCTTTCAGGGGCATGGATGGTCAAGCTAGCCGTGCGCCCAACCTCTTCGAGCGGGCAAATGTCATCGGCGGTGCTTACGCAAACGGCCTTGATGGTCTTGCCGTCATCTTCGAGCGAATATTCAAAGACATGCTCGTGCTCGCTGTAGCGGGCATAGAGGGTGGTCTTGACGTAGATCACGGAATCATTCGTGACCAAATTCCCACCCCTTGGGCTATCGTACCAACCGCGGAAGAAGAGAAGCGGATTGTTATTTGGCACGAGGGGGTCGTTATCCGGGAGGTCGATATGACCGTCGAGGTCGGTATACACATCGGCATATTCGCCCGTTCCACCATTGACGTCGAAGTGGACGGGAACGATGTTTTTGACCTCCGCTTGCACGGGGGTGCCGTCAATCTCATTGGCCAAGAAGGTGACGGAGAGACCCTCCACCACGGACTCCTTGCCGATTTCTAATTCGCTGTCTTGGATGTTTTTCCGGGCGATGATATTGCCTTCGGCATCGCGCAAAATCGCAACGGGGATACCGATGTTCACATCGAGCATCGAGTGATTGCGGATTTCGGCCGTGACGGTGTAGGCGCCCTCGTTTTCCTCGAGGCTCGTATCCACGCCAAGCTTAGCGCCTTCGTTTCGTTCGACGAGGCTTTCGACGCGAACGAAGCCTTCGTTATTGGAAGTGATGGGTTCTTCGCATCCCTCCACATAGGCGCGGACATAGACGTTGATGCCGCCATCGGGGATTTCCCCACCGCCGGCATATAGATCGCTGACCGAAATGGTATGCATCAGGAAATAGTTGCCCCGATCGATCGAAGCATAATCTTCCTCGGGGATGGTGATTGCCTCACCGATCATTTTTTCGTAGAAGGCATCTTTATAGAAGGCAAGCTTCACGGTTTTACCACTTCCCGCAAGGGGGATATCGGTGCCGTTAGAAAGGAAGACCTGGATATCGCGTTGTCCGGATTCTTCGCGCTTAATGCTAACGCCGGAAATCCCAATGTCAGGACGGTTCAACGTTAAGGTTCCGCTGCCAAGTTCGATACCCTCTGCTTCCAAAGAATAATTCACGTCGTTAACCGCTCCTGATGGGACCTCATAATCCATCAATAAAGTCATGGAACGATTCGGCAAGAGGTTTACGGCGAAGGTTTGGCTGGTCGAAGCGATGGTCGCCGTGATTTTGCTTAGCGTTGCGCTACCGGTGTTGGTCAAGACGAATTGAACCGTCGAAGTAAGTCCGGGGACGACATCGAGGATATTGATATTTGCTACGACATCCGCGGAAATCTCGGGGAAGGTAGCGATCGCAAGTTTGATCGACGATATCGCTTCGCCATCGAGGATATCGAGGTTGCTAGGAGCATCCGAATTATCGGATACGTTCTTCCTCGCCGCCGCGTCAAGATCGATCGAATCATAGACTTCGATGCCTTGGATGTTATCGTAATCGCTACCAAGGATGATGGCGTGAAGGGCGCCACTCGCATCGGTGATGGCGTCGAAACGGTCGATGGTGTAATTTTTGCTCGTTTCCGCAATCAAAGTCGGCGCGGTAAAGCCGATAGAATCGTCTTGTTTGTAGAAACGAACCGCTTGGAGTTGGTATTTGCCGGCATCGTCGGCCGCATCGCTGACTTTCCTTTGCGACCAAACGATGGCGACTTTAGTTAAGTCCGCGTTATCCGCAGGTGCCGAGAAATGGTAATCGGCGCTGATGCCGCTACTCGTCGTTCCACCGATGCTTTCGGGGAAATCGGCATCGTAGCTGCCGTTAGCGTGAATACGGGCAAGACGGATATCGTGGGCCACCGCTTCTTTGTTGCTGGCATTTCCGTCTTCATCGTAATCGGAAGTCGAGCCTTCGCCGGCATCGTGTTCGGAATACCAGCCGATGACGAAATAGCCATTGCCATCGTTCACCGCGGTGACTTGGGCATTGGTATCGGTGAAGTTATCATTGGTCAAACGTCCGGTGGTCAAGGTGGTACCGTCGGCTTTGATCACGGTATAGAACGTTTCGGTGGAAGTGACGTCTTTTCCGGTGCGTACGGTGTAAGTGAGCAGCGCCGTGCCGTCTTTTAGCATCGCACAATCGATGGCGTTTACGCTTCCGACAGAACCGTTATAGGCAACTTTGGCCTCGGTCCACTCGGTTCCGTTATAGATGCGGTAATTGATATTGTTTTCCATATCGAAGACCGCGGTGATATCTTCGCTTGAAGACATGGAGGAAGCATACATGCTGCGCCATGCGACGATGGCTTTGTTGCCATAGCTAGCGATGGCTGGCGACATATCGGCCACGAAGTTATCGGTAAGCCGCGTCGAAGTCCAGTTAGAACCATCATAGGCGGAAGCATAGACTTCGGTGGCGTTGAACATCATGCCTAGATCGTCATTCGTAATCGAAGGGTTGCGATCCATCTGCGGCATTTCGACTTGCTTCACCCAAGCGGCGAAGGCGTTCTCTTTGGTGCCGCTAGCGACGACGTCGAGGTCGGCGAGGACGTTATCCGTGGAGGTATCGATGCGGCCTTTATCGTCAAAGCCACTGCCGTTACTTACGGCATAGGAAGCGACACTTTCGACCGCCTTAGCGTTATCGTTATCGGAAACGTAAACGAACATTTCGCCATCATCGGTGAAGGCGGGATGGGAATGGGGATAGGCGTTGGTAAGCACATTGGTGAGTGAATTCGCGCTCTTTAACAAACGCTTGCCGCTATTCACGCCGTTATTCCAAGCCCGTTCCTGGAGTTCTAGGTAATCGCGGCTTTCGAGTTCGGCTCCGCCTTCGATGGCAACTGCGGCGCTGCCATCGGCGAATAGGAGCATTTGATAAGCTCTACCTTTGCGGGTGACGCCGAATAGTTCGCCATAGCCTTGATCGTTCCAATAATCCCGGATTTGATCGTATCGATTCCACTTCTTGGTCCAATTGAAACCGGTGGAAGCAAATGTCTTGCTATAGGATATGAATAATATTTTGACTTTCAATTTGATGCCGATTTCACCCGAAATGGTGAGTTTGGTGCCGGTGCTAGGCGCGGCATTGCTCGGGGTAAGGAGAAGGAAATCGACGTCCGCCCCGATTTGGCCATAGATGCCAAGTTGGAGCGCCACGAGGGACAAGTCGAACCCAAGTCCGGCAAAGGCTTCCATCGATACGCCCAAAGAAGCGTCAAGAAGCATGGCACGCGCGGAATCTTTGTTGCCGAATGAAACCTCCAAATCGGCATGGAAACCGACTTCAAAGGAGATAAAGGCGGGCACGGGACCGCAGAAGAAGGTCTGGCCCCACTCGTATTTGCCTTTCACGTTGGTGCCGACATTACCGCCACGGAAGGTGATATTCCATTTGCCATCGGTGACGCCAATGCGGGCATCCAAAACGATCGTGCCATAGAAGTTGAATTCCAACTCGCCATCGCCATCATCGTCATCGTCTTTACTCTTGGGAGATTTGTTCATCTCTTCCATGAATTTGCCGTAATCCTCGGCGAGGTCGTTGGCGTTGAAATTATAGGAAACGCCATCGCCATCATCGTCACCGCCGCGCTGGCTCTTGCCAACGAAGGCGATGATGCGGAAAGTGGCAGGGTCTTGCGTGGGCAAAATCATCAAATCGATGAAGTTGTCTCCGCCAATCCCCCTGAGGTTGCTAAGGAAGACGAAGCCTTTTTTGATCATGTCATTGACGTTGATGCTCCGGAAGATCGCACCGAGGTCGGCCGTTTCGCGAAGCGCATCACGGACTTCTTTGCCAACGCTTTGCGCACCGCCGTCTTTGCTGGTGATGCTAGGCTGATTGGCGACATTGGTCACGCCAAAGGGCATGTTGATGCTGGCAACGTTTAGCGAGCCGCGAGTAAAGACCGCTTTGATACGGGAAGTAGGATGATTCGCCGTATCGTCGATGCCGTCGGATTTCATGTCGGCGTTGGTCATGACGTAGGTGCTGCGAAGCATCGGGACCTTCGAGAAGGGGAACACGAAATAGGTCGCGTTATCAAGCTGGTCCAAATCAATGATTTGCGTTGCCTTGGCATTGTCCACGAGATCGGTCTGCCCGGTGAGCTTTTTCCCGCCCGCGGTATAGAAGGCAAACTTCAATACATCGGCGCCTTCATAAGAAGAATATTGCGTAGTTGGGTCGACGTTTACGCTTACTCCAGGCAAAGCGATGTCGGTATAAAGCACCGCTTTGGGGAAATTGGCGGAAATGCCGATATTGGGCTCTGTTTTACATGTCTACTGATGTTTATCCTCTGCGAAGATCCCATAATGCCATTTCCCGTAAGCTTCCCTGACGTCAAAAGGCATAGCCTTCGCCAAGATTTCCCTGCACAGGATCGCAGAATTCGTCCTCAAT
>JAFTDF010000002.1 GCA_017454295.1 Bacilli bacterium | reverse complement strand
ACGAAGGTACATCCTGCCGCCGGAAGGCACGAGATAGAATATGGCCGTATAAATGGCGATGATGAGGCATAGGATCAGGTTCTTTTTGAATTGGACGCTGGGACGGCTCATCAATTCGTCGACGTTTTCCTTGCCATAGCGTTTGGCAATGAAGTGGCGGAAGAGGAAAAGTTCGAACAAGAACGCGATGCCGACGAACAAGCCATCCACGTCGCGGACGAAAAAGAACGAGCTGACCCAATAATTGGGCGCGATGGCTTCGGCGCGGTAAAGGATCGAAAGGACGACGGACAAGATGGCAATGCCCGTGGGAATCAGCGAAAGAAGGCGGAACACCTTGCGGTTGACGAGCCATGATGGCGGGTCTTCGAACAAGAAGAAACCGATGAAGGCGAAAAGGCCCATCGACATGAAGATGTTGCCTGGGAGCATCTTGGAGAGGAATTGGGAGAAGGAGACGCCCATGAAATCGACTTTGATGGTCGAATCCAAGGCGAAGAACACCGAATTGACCGCAAGATAATAGGTCACGGCCATGGTAAAGAACGCGGCGGCGGTGAAGGTCAGGTTGCGCCGCGTCTCGGCGATAATGCCGATAAGGGCGACGACCAAGAGGACTTGGCCCGCGGCGTTGATCATCTTGAACAACGGGTAGAGGTCTTCGATGGCGGGGGTGGCGAGGCTGGCATTGATGATGTGCATGAAGACCGAGCCCAAGGCGATGAGGGCAAAGCCGATGCCGCGGATCACCCATTCGCCTAGTACCGGCCGGATATGCGTTTTGGCGCAGAAGCGCTCGATGGGACCCTCCAAGATGACCGCGGCCCCTTTTCGTTCCTCCGGCGGCGGAAGGGATGACGTTTCGGTGCCAGGCAGGGTGACGAGGAGGTCTTCTCCCTCGCGTTCGGTGAGGGCTCCTTCTTGGAGGAGGCGGCGCTTTTTCTTTTGGATGAGGAGGCGGGCTAAGCCCAAGATGAAGAGCATCGTGATCGGGCCGCCAAAGAAGGAGAGCACGGCGGCGATGCCTAATAATCCAGAGCCCGCCTCGCTGGCTTCAAAACTGCGCTTGATGCCTTTGAACACGCTGTCCGATTGGACCCCAAAGCCGTCGATGACCGCTTTGGCTTTGGGAAAGAAATCGCGTAACAAGCCTTCGGAGTTTTGGTTGATTTCCGCGATGATCCGGGGATCGAGGTCGATGCCCCAATCGTCATAATAGTCGTGGTTGAGCTTTAATTCGCCTTGGATGGAGCAATCGTATTTGGTGCCCGCGTTGACCAGAAAGTAGTCATAAAAAACGTAAGGGGAGCCGTCGCTGTGGATGACAAGAGTTTGGGCGACAAAGACAAAATCATGGTTGTCCTGGTAAGCGGGTTCGAGAAAGTGGCTAAGGGTTAGCCCAAGAACCAACCCATAATCTTCGTAGAGGACCTTGGTGGCGATGCCAAGGTAGTTGGAACAGAAACTTTCGTTGCTGACGTAGACATAATAGGTTTCTTCGTCGAGGGTTCTTTCCGTACCGACGAAGGACTTCCCGTAGAAGCCATAATCGATGAGGAAGGGGTTTTCGGCCTGCCCTTGGGCGATCACTTGTTTCCTCAGGGATTGGAAATCTTTGCCACTCATCGCGGCGGGGTTGCTGTAGGAAACGCCCGTGACGGTAAAAAGGGCGGCGATGGCGAGGATGTAGACAAGACTGATGATGCCGAGGGAAATCACGCCCTTTTTGCTAAAGAGGGACGAAGAGACTTTCTTAAGAAAACCCTTTATATTCACGGGAGAATAATACCATCAAACCAAAAATAGAGAATAGCAGGCAGCATCTCTTTGATCGATCGGAGTTTGTAAGCGGTCATCAAAGAAAGAAAACCCATGATGCGTGTTTTTAGGGACATCCGCCATCGCTGATTGCCTGTTGACCCGCGTTTTCTCTTTACCCCAACGAGGGAAACGTATTATATTTATCAGGCCTTCAGAGAAGGCTCTTGTTCTTTGAAAATGGGGCCGTCATGGTTTTGACGGAGAAGATCCAAATAACGGTTGCAGTGGAGTGGTGATCCTAACCACCAAAAAACAATACCTGACAACACTGTCAAACCTTGGATGCGCGCCAACCGCGCTTCCGCCTTCGCTCGCGCCTAATTGAGCACCCGACATAGGGTTCCCGCATAGCGGGACGAACGCATCGCCCTCCCGTGGCACTGACGGGAGGTTCCGGTGTCATCTTCAGTGCTAAGCCGGCTGCGCGGTTAACGTAGTTCGGTCGAAAATTCCTAACCTCACCGCCGGGACTAGGCAATATCGTTCCCGTCGGCCAGAGAAGAATTTGCCTAAACTGTAGGCGCCGTTAGGGGGACTTCTTCGGACCCGGGTTCGACTCCCGGCGACTCCACCACCAGTACCCGTATCCCAAACCTTAATCGGCTTGGGATTTTTTCATGTATAAAACCTCCGAGGTGAGATTTCAAAGAGTTGGGACGACCCTGACAATCTTTGTTTGGGAACGCGAAGAGTTTCAACGGCTGATGCTGCGGGCGAGCTTAGCAAGGCGCAGGTCGAGATCGCCTTTTTCCAAGATGGATTGAGCGTCCTCGAAGGAGATGATGT
>JAFTDF010000018.1 GCA_017454295.1 Bacilli bacterium | reverse complement strand
TTTGATGAGGAGGATTATGAGCTCTACCGCAAGGATTTCATCGCCTACATATTTCAGGAATACGGTGTCTTCGAAAACTATTCCCTGCTCGATAACCTCATCTTGGTTCGCCTACTCATGGGCGATGCGCACAAAGAGGCCAAAGCCAAGGCCTTAGCCATGCTCGAAAAGGTTGGATTTGCGAAATTCGCCGGCAAAAAGGCCTCCAAATTGTCCGGTGGGCAAAAGCAAAAGCTTGCCGTTGCCCGCGCCCTGCTCAAGGATTCGCCAATCATCCTCGGGGATGAGATTACCTCGTCGCTCGACAAGAAAAGCGCGAAGGAGGTGCTGCGCCTGCTCTTCGCTAACGCTAGCGGGAAACTCGTCGTCTTGGTAACGCACCACTATGAAGAGGTTGAGGAGTTCTGCACGCGCAAGATCACCATGGTCGATGGCGCGGTAGTGGGGGATGAGGTTATTGAGATTACCCCCAGGGCGCCGATTGCGCCTCCTCAAATTCACCGAAGCGCGAATCGTCCGAATCCCTTCCGCGCTTTTGGGACGCTTTGGCGAAATAGGGCCGGTCTGGTCTTCGGCCTTTCCTTGCTTTGCCTCATTCCCGCATCCGCCATCATCGCGGCTAACGTCGGCATGGATTACGCTTATCGCGAAACCTCTCGCCAACCCACGGAGCACCTATTTGCCGAAAACGAGCTTTATGTTCGGAAGAAGGAAGGTTTCTCCGATGAAGAAATGCGCCAAATCGCCTCCATGGCGGAGGGGACCTTCATTGCTTCGCCCCACGCCGCCCCAGGATTTTCCTATGTTGCCGATCCAAGCGTCTCTCCCGGGGTGCGCTATTGTACAAACAAGGACTCCGTTTTTGGACAAAGTTATCCAGTGACTTTTGCGGTGACTTTCACCGAGACCCGTCTTAGCGAGAAAGAGGAAACGTATCGGGAGAGGATTTCCATCGAAGACTATATTGCTTTGGCGCCGGTGTTTTCCTATTTCGGCAAACGGACGGAACAGACGACGGCGCTTAAGTATGTCATCGGCGAAAACGAAGTCACGTCCAACGTCTTCTGCTTCAATTTCCGGATCGATGATGAATCGGACGCGGTTTATGTGAACCACGATTTCGCATCTATGGCTTCGAGTTTCCTTTCTTTGACTTTCCCAGATGGGTCGGTGACGGGAAACATCATCGTCTCCCAAGGAAAAGGCGCTGGATTGCCCGCTAGCTATGTTGGTTTTACGAAAGCGCACCTTTCGCATTTTCGTTCTAGCGTGACGGAGATGAATCTGCTTTGCCCCGCGGGGAAGAAAGAAGCGATGAAGTCCGCGTTAAGGGATGCGGGTTATGTAGTCTTAGCGTCCGAAGACGAACTTGGCGGCATCAAAGGCAACGACGTCCTCTTCTTAAACGAAGCGTTGTTTTCTCTCTTTTCCATAATCTTAACCGTGATATTGATCCCTCTTACGCGCCGCTTCTCCTCCCTGGTTTATAAAGGACAGAGACCTGAGATGGTTTTGTGGCGCAGGATCGGCTTTTCGGGAAGGGACGTGTCTTCGTCCTTCGTAGCGCTGCAAATGGTGCCGATGCTTGCTATATGCTGCGTCTATCTTACGACATTCTGGATCGTCGGTTTCGTTAGCCCCGCTTTGCTTACCCTTTCCTTTATCGAGCTCGGGTTAATGGCTTATTTCCTTTGGAACGGGGACATCAAAGCCACAAGGAAGGCCATGGAGGAATAAGCGATGATCGAATTACTAAACGTAACGAAGACCTATGATGCGGGTGAAATTAGTGAAGTGACGGCCGTTAATGACGTGAACTTAAAGATCGGCAACGCCGGATTGGTCTGCCTTTTTGGCCCTTCAGGGTGTGGCAAAACGACGTTATTGAACCTCATCGGCGGATTGGACGCCCCAACAAAAGGCAAGGTCCTCGTCGATGGGAAAAGCGTGGATGATGCGTTCCGGTTAAACCATGTGGGATGCGTGTTCCAGGATTTCGTGTTGATGGACTCGCTTACGGTAGCGGAAAACGTCCGTCTCCTCGACCCCTCCATCACCGATGCCCGCATCAACGAAACGCTCTCTAGTTTGGGAATCCTTGGCTTGCGTGAAAGAAAGGCGTCCAAACTTTCGGGCGGCGAGAAGCAACGCGTTTGCATCGCTAGGGCGATCATTGGGAACCCTTCATTCATCATCGCGGATGAACCAACGGGGAACCTCGATGGGGAAAACCGCGTCGCCATCATGCGCATATTGAAGTCGATTTCGAAGCGCACCCTCGTCCTTTTGGTCTCCCACGAAAAGGATCTTGTCGAAGAATACGCCGATCGGATCATCCGCATCGAGGACGGTTCCATCGTTAGCGATTCAAATTCCGATTTCGCTGCAAATACGGCATTTTCGATTGGAAAATGCGTTGATACGAAGGTTCCTTTGCGCAGGACAAAGCGCAAAAAATCCAATATCGTGGCGGGGATTTTATCCTGCATCGCCATCGTTGCCTCTTGCTTTATCGCTGGCTTTGTTTCCGGCAAGGCCGAGGCGACAAACCGTTATCCGGAAACCGTTTATCGGATGACCAAACCCATGGGCGTCGAAAACCGCGCCGTCCTCTCTCCCTATGCTTTTTTCCGTAGCAGCGCAAGCGTGGGCGGGCTTTCTCTTGGCGATAGCGAAACGACGGAGCATTGCTTCGTCGGTGGTCCCGTCGTTCTCCCGTTTGATTTCTATGGTTCGGGCACCTCTTGGGAATATAGCGAGGACTCCATCGTCCTCACCAGCGGCGCGGCGAAAACGTTGATGGAAAAGTCGTATTCAACTTTAGGCAATTCCTATCGAAACCTCATGCTTTCCCAATATGGGATCAACAAAGCGGATGATCTTGTTGGATTGCGTTTCAAAACCGGGCACACGATCCGCGCGATTTTGCCCGGGGAGGAAAACGTGGGCTATATCAGCCCGCGAAGTTTTTATCGCTTAGGCGCCACGATATTCGCTGGCGATGGCGAAACAAAAGAATATTATGCTTTCAATTATTTCTCCTCTCGCGCGTTCGTACATCTCACCGGCATCGACCTTGGCGAAGACAAAATCTATGCTCCTAAGGACCATCCCGTCGCCAAAAAGGAATTCATGGAGATTGGAGGAAGAAACTACAAGGTCGAGGTTTCCCCTTCGCTGCAAGGGTTTAACGAACTTGTTCTGCCTTCTTATGCGGCTTCTGCGATCGCGGGCGATTCCATCACTTGGGCCTATGCTTGGGACAATGGCGCTTTTAGTAAACTCATCCGGTCTTACGAAAACGTTGACTCCGAGAATCTACATGAAGCCGAGGCGCGGCGCATCAACCAAACAAAAGCCATATTCGGTTCTATCGTTGGCGGCGTCGGATTAGCGGCTTTTGCCCTTATGTCCTATTTCTATGCGGTCGATTTGCACGCCTACTTCAAAGACAACAAAAACGAATACGTCGTTTACCGTAGCTTAGGAGTGAATAGATCCCGCTTATTCAAGAGAGCGTTGCTGGGCGTGTTCTCTGGCGCGCTTCCTTTGATGGCCGTCGGCTCGCTCTCTGGGGTATTGATCGTCGCTTTCTTGGGGCGAAGCGATGTGGCAAGCCTCTATTTGACGCTGCATATTGGCACCTTCTTCCTTGGAGTTTCCTTGGCCGTCCTTCTCGTGCTCTCTCTTTGTGCCGTGCTGCTTTGGAAAAGGTTCTTGCCAAGCGCCGCGGAATTCAAAAGAATTAATGGTCAATCTCAGTAGAACGA
>JAFTDF010000017.1 GCA_017454295.1 Bacilli bacterium | reverse complement strand
TCCAAGCCATCCTATCGCATACCCAAGGCAGGCCGGAAATCAGAAAGAGGAGCAGAAGGCCGAAACCGAATCAACTAACTTTGTTCTGAATGACCTTTGGTCATTTTCGGTACTCGAAATGGCAAAATCGGTAAACTCAATAACTTGTTTTTATTGTTTTGCAATGTATATTTTGGCGGAAAGGATTTTTTATTTTATGAATAAACTCATCTCTGTCATTGAGCGTCCTTCTCGGGTGATTGCCCTCATCGCAACGGCGTTAGCCGGGATTTGCGCCATGCTTGGAACCTTTGAAATGTATCAGGGGAACTTCCTCAGCGTTCTCATCGCCATCCTCGACACCGTCCTCGTTATTGGTGTCTTCGTCATCGGCTTCCTCTTGCTCTTATTGAAGAAGCAAGCCATCCTCCGCACCTATTCCATGGCCATTTTGGCGGGTGGTTTGGTTTATGCGTTCAACCGCCTTTTCTCCATCGCCAATGCTTATGGCGGACTCGATTACGGTCTCGCGGTTGCCGCGGGCTTCTTCCTCTTCGCCGAAATCGCCGCCTTCATCGTCGCCTTTGTATTCTTCGGACTCGCGATTTGGAAATGGCAAACCAAATTCTATCCTTTGGCAAAGCTGCTCGCCGTGATTGCCTTTATCCCCGGATTCATCGCTTTGATTATGCTTTTCGTCATCTTTGGCCAAATGGAAGCGACGTGGACGTCCTATCCCCAAGCCATCGCCGTGATCTTGGCCATCCCGTGCGCCGTGCTCTTCACCTTGTTCTATGCCCAATCCGCTAACGAAGCCCCGGTGGTCGATGCCCCAAACGAAGAAGCCCCGATCGCCGAAGAAGCCGAATCGGTGGAAGAAGCCCCTGTGGAAGAACAACCCGCCGAAAACCCGGAAGAAAAGTAATTTACCCTATCCATTGTGAGAGGCCAGATGGCCTCTTTTTTGATAGTTCGCAAAAAATAACCATGAGCGCCCCGCTTTACCTTCCGGGTCAAGAAAACGATAATACTTTGTATGCCGGACATTGAAGAACGCAAAGACACCATCGAAGAGGAAGAGGAAACAACTCCCGGAGACAGGGAAGCATATCGCGCCCTTCGAAAGCAGTACCGCGCTTTGGAATTCGATTACATCCGCAAGAAAAACGCGATCAAAGACGCGAAGAAAGAAGAGCTCGAACGCCTTCGCGACGAATACCAAATCGAGAAGTTATCCATCGAGAAACCGAAGAAGGCCGAGCGTTATCGCATCAAAGCCGATAAGCGTCGCCAAAATCGGAAACTAAACGAGGCGCCCAAACGCAAACTGCTCGAAGAGATTGGCAACGCTGTATCCCATGGGGTCGGAGCGTTAATCGGGATCGCTTGCCTCGTGCTCATGATCCTCAAAGCCAAGGACTCACCCTGGCATTTGACCGCGGCCATCATCTATGGAACCTGCTTCACCTTGCAGATGCTTTTCTCGTGCCTCTACCATTCCTTTCGCTCGGGAACGACGGTAAAACGAATCTTCCGCCGCTTTGATTACACCAGCATTTATTTAGCCATCGGTGGCACTTTTGCGCCGCTTTACCTCATTTACATGGCAGAACACATGTGGGGAATGACTGCAGGACTTATCTTCTTTGCAATCCAATGGGCGTTCATCGCTTTGGGCGTCACTTTCGTCGGCGTGTTTGGCCCAGGGCGCATCCGCTGGCTCCATTTCACTTTGTATTTCGCGATTGGTTGGAGCGCCCTCATGTTCATCCCTTTCTGGATTAAAGATGCGCCTTACCTCTTCGTTTGGATTTTGTCGGGTGGCCTCGCTTACACCTTGGGCATGATTCCTTTCGGGGCGTTAAAGAAAAAGCCGGTCGCGCATTTCATTTGGCACTTATGCGTATTGATCGGCTCGCTCTTGATGTGGGCTGGAATCTATATGTACGTGTTCTAGTCGCGAGCTACTTCTTCACGGTATTTCCACAAAGGAACATAACGGCATACTTTGCTCGCGTAACGGGGGTATTCCGGATATTTCGAGGCGGAGATGCTCTCGCCAAAAGTCGAAGAACCAAGGAAGAGCAAGATCAGCACGGCCGGGCCGACGATGGACCAGTTGAAGAAGCCATAGGCGTTGACGCCGGCGCCGATAGTGAAGAGATATAAAGCGGCCCAAACGCCCTGTTCGCCTAAATAGTTTGGATGGCGGGCAAAGCCCCAGACGCCGGTGGTATTGAAGCCTTTGTTATAGGGAGCGGGAAGTTCCTCCAAGGTTTTTCCCTCCGCAAGCAAACGCTTCTTTTCGGTATAGAAGCGCATTTGCTGGATGTCGGCGATGGTTTCTAAGGCTAGGAAGCCAACCGCGGCCACGGCGGCGACATAATCCCACGCGCCAAAGGAAGCGGCCGAATCCATGACCGCCAAAGCGGGGAAGCAAATGGCCAAGACCAAGGCGTTTTGGTAGATGCAGATGAAGAAGAGGTCGAACATCGCCCAAAGAAAGCGGTTCTTAAGAACGCTGTTGGCGCGAAGGATCGCCCAGAGATAATCCTCTTCCCCTTCCCAGAATTTGAGGCGGTAAGCGCCTTTCTTGGCGAAGTTATAAGTTAAGCGGATGCCCCAAAGCGTCGCGATGATGGCATAGACGACAAGGCGTGGCGACATACCGCCACGTGCGGCGATGATCCACACATAGGCAATGGGTAAAATGCTCCAAAGCTTATCCATTTGGGAGTTGTTTCTGCTGATCTCTCCCACGACGAAGCAATAAAGTATGCTGCTACCGCAGACGATCGCAAGAATCTTCAACGTTTCGAGTTGATTCGCGCTTAATGAAGGCGGGCAAAGCACAAAGCCCAACACAATGAGAGCGGCGCAAGCGAGGGAAGTCAGCACAATACCAAGGATCTTTTTCATAAGCGTTTCCTTAAACAATGTAGGTAGAGGATACCATCTATGCGTATTGAATAAGACGGAAATGTTGAAAAGAACCTCTCCTTGGAGGCGATTATTGGGAACAAAAGGCTATCAACGGTCCCTCTTGCTTTCATTTTGTTTCTTTTTCTTTTGGAAATGGAGGACGGAGGCCGCGATCAGCAGAAGCACGACCCCTACCCCGCCGATGATGAAATGAAGCACCGCGGTATTGATGTCTTTTCCAACGTTAACGATGGCCATGGGAAAGCCATAGGCCAAGCAGAAGACCGTGACCAACGAATAGATTCCCCAAAAGGCTTTCTTCATATTCAATTCCCGAACAATAAGGCGGCGAGAACCAAAGTTTGGGCAAGGTTCAGACGGAAGGAGCACTCATAACGCTCCGATAAATCGTATTTCGTGATGACGTTTCCCGATATGGAAGCGTAATGCCCTCCGAAAACCCTGTTAATGGAGTCGCCACTGATTTGATAAAGCGGGTCCCCCGTATAGGTACGAATCGTATTGCCCGAAATCTCATACACGAGTCCCCCGAAATCCGAATACACGCTGCCGCCTTCTAAACGATAGGTACGGTTGTTCCTCATGTCGCGGAAGCGATTGCCGTTCACCTCGAAAACAGGGCCATAGCCGGATTTGCTTACATAGCAGGACATGCCCCGTGGCTCAGGCGCTGGGCGCACCCGGGGCAATTCCTCAAACGTTTCCTCATCGTCGTGAACGGGTACGCGCTCTTGACGCACCGGTTCCTCTCTTCGTGGCTCTTCTCAATGCCGCTGTTGCCTCACGGGCGGTTCCTCGTCTTCGGGAGAACTTGGTTCAGGCTCCTCCGGCTGGTTCTTCTTCGGCGCGCTCATGATTTTCATTCCAATTGCGAAAAGAAGCATAAGGCCACCTAGGGAAAGAGCGATGATCGCGGTAACGAAAATGCCATTGTCCACCTTGTCTCGGTGAATAACGAAATAAAGCCCATAGACCGCGAGCAATATCGCCACCACGGTAAATGCCCATGCAAACCTTGACCTACGCATGGGATTATTATCGCATGTCCTCCCAAAGTGTCTTGCTAATTGCGAAAGCGGAAACACGGGGGAAACGAGACAGGCCGCGTCCGGCTGTTGCGATTTACTTGCGAACTATCGGATGGCCTCTTTTTTCTTCCTTTTGCTTTGAAAGGCTATACTTTCTTTTCTTTTTAGAAGAAAATTGTCCCGTATGAAAAAGAAACTGCTCTTCCCCTTATTATCCTTAGTGGCCTTCGCCCCCTTAACCGTGGGCGTGGTCTCCCAGCACGCGGCCACCGAAACCTGGGCTGCCGCTTCGGGTTATACCAATTCGACGTTAACCAAGACGATCAATCTCAACCCCGTCTCCGAAACGGAAATCCGTTCCTATTACAAAGACCTCGACGGCAAATCCCTGCAAGGCAATGAACTTTTGAAAGCCCTCAAGCCCATCTTGAAAAACGGACAGCAATACCATAGCTACGATTCGGGCAATTCCGTGTGGCAAGCCTATGAGATCACCGACCGCGATTGGGAACTCTCCCCTGCTTCGGGCACCCTCTATGGCAAATACGATGCCGCGACCAACACCATCACCAATTACGAATACGGCAGTAACTCCAGCCCCAAGAACAACCCCTATCAGCATATGTTCTACCGCAACCGGGGCGTTGCCGCGGGCTATTGGAAAGCTTGGGATCACCATGGCGACAACAAAGGCACCGACCGCGAGCATATCTGGGCCAAATCCCGTGGCTTCGGGAAAGACAATGGCGTGGAAGTCAAAGTCCCCGGTGCCCGTGGGGACCTCCACCACTTAGTCGCCGCCGACTCCTATGTCAATTCCTCGACCCATAGCAACAACAGTTATGGCTTCGTCAATATGTCCACCGTCACCGATGACGCCGGCTCCAAATACACCATCGGCGGCACCAAGATCGTGGATGGGAACTACCGTGGCAAACCTTTGAATATCGCCGGGGATGGCTCCACCGAAGTATTCGAACCGCAAGATTGCGACAAAGGCGACATCGCCCGTGCTTGCTTCTACATGGTGGCCCGTTATAACAACCTCGCCAGGAACGACGATACCATCGACGCGGGCAACCCCAATCTCTTCCTCAACGATGAAATCTCCGTCGAAACCGTTTATTCCACCGCGGATAAACCGGTGAGCATCGGCATCCTCAAAGACTTGCTGGCCTGGCATAAGCTCGACCCGGTCGATGAATACGAAATCCACCGCAACGATTTGATCTATCGCAACTACGACCATAACCGTAACCCCTTCATCGACTTCCCCGAATGGGTCGATGCGGTCTGGGGCACGGTTGAACTCGAAAGCGATAACCGCACCACCAAATCCCGTGACGCTTCGCCTAAGGGCATGGCGGCACCCGCTACCGACAAAATCTATAACCAAGGAAGCGGAGGCGGTTCTTCCTCCAGCGCTTCGAGTCAATCCTCCTCCAGTGCCCCCGCTACCAGTGAGTCCACCCCCGCAGCTTCTTCCAGCTCCAGCTCAGAAGGCGGAAACCAAGGCTCCATGAATCCGTTGGTCCTCGGATTGATCATCGCCGGCGTCGCTATCGTGGTCATCGTGATCATCATTATCGCGGTCCATGGCCACGGCAAAGCCAAAAAGGCGGCGCGGAAAGTGCTTAAGAAAGGCGCTAAATCCATCGCCAAATCCTCAAGCAAGTCCTCTTCTTCGAATAAGAAGAGAAAGTAATCCCAAATTGCCCGAGGCAAAAACCTTGGGCTTTTTTATCCATCTTGGATAACTTCGCCTTAATGTTTCTTCGTTCCTCTTTTATAATCTCCCCGAGGTAATCACTATGAGCCGTGCCGACGAAATCTTTGTGTCGAATATGAAGGAGATCTTGGAGAAGGGGTTTTCCGATGAACATCTGCCCGTCCGTCCCCACTGGGAAGACGGCACCCCCGCCCACACCATCAAACGCTTTGGCATCGTCAACCGTTATGATCTCTCTGAGGAATTGCCGATTTTGACGATTCGTCGGACCGCGTTTAAGAGCTGCTTGGATGAAATCCTTTGGATTTGGCAAAAGAAGTCCAATAACATTCATGACCTCCATTCCCATATCTGGGATTCCTGGGCCGATGAAAATGGCTCCATTGGCAAAGCCTATGGCTATCAACTTGGCAAGAAAGCCATTTATCCGGAAGGGGAATTCGACCAAGTCGACCGCGTTCTCTACGATTTGAAGCACAATCCCCAATCGCGGCGCATCCTCACCAATATCTATAACTTCGAAGACCTCCATGAGATGGGTCTTTACCCCTGCGCCTATTCCATGACCTTCAATGTCTCGGGGGATACGCTCAACGGGATCTTGAACCAACGCTCCAACGACATGCTCACCGCGAATAACTGGAACGTGCTGCAATATTCCTTGTTACTGATGATGTTCGCTCAGGTCTCCGGACTGAAACCCGGCACTTTGCTCCACGTCATCGCCGACGCCCACATCTATGACCGTCATATCCCTTTGGTGGAGAAAGTCATCGCCAAGCCGCAGCACAAAGCCCCCAAACTTTGGATCAATCCCGAAATCAAAGGCTTTTATGATTTCAAAGTGGAAGACTTCAAACTCATCGATTACGAATACGAAACCCTTGAGGAGAAAATCCCGGTTGCCATATGAAACTCATTTCCATCCTCAATTGCGATAACAAATACGGCATCGGAAAACGCAACGGATTGCTCTTCCGTCAGCCCAAGGACATGGCCTTCTTTCGGCAAACCACTTCCGGGCACACCGTGGCCATGGGGGAGAACACCCTGCTTTCCTTCCCGGGCAGCAAACCGTTACCCAAACGGGTGAATATCGTCTTATCCCAAGACGAAAACCATAATTACCAGGGCGTATTGAACGTCCATTCCTTCGAAGACTTCCTCACCCAAATCGCCATCGCCAAAGAAAAAGACGATGTCTTCATCATTGGCGGAGCCTCAATCTATAAGCAAATGCTTCCCTATGTCGATGAGGTCTACCTCACCAAAATCGATGCCGACGGAGGCGCCGAGGTCTTCTTCGTCAACATCGATGAAGAACCGGATTTCGAGCTCGTTTCGGAGACGGAACCCGAAGAAGATAACGGCAATATGATCCGCTTCTGCGTCTACCGTAACAAGAACCCGAAAAAACTCGGGGACTAGTTGCCGGCCTCCATTCCTTTGTTTAGAAAACAAAATAACTCAGGTATACTAAGGGCATGAAACACCGTACTTTTCCTTTGTTCGCCCTTACCTTAATGGGCCTACTGTCCGCTTGTAGCGGTAACAACCCCGAAGCTTCTTCCGGGGAGCAATCCGAAGAAAGCAAAGCCGACTCCAGCGTCGTTTCCAGTGAAGATGCGTGCGATACTTCCTACGAATCGGTCAGCCGCGACGGCTCCAAGCCCGGGATCGATGGCTATACCGAAGTCAAGAAAGCCGCTTCCTATAAGGACTTCCCCGTCTGGAAGAAATATAAAGACGACCACTGGAAGATCCTTTCCCCCTATAAGGGCAAGCGCACCGACTTCCGTCAGGAATCCATCTACTTTGCCATGACCACCCGTTTCTACGATGGGGATAAGTCCAACAACGTCCGTTGCTGGGATGGCCGTAACAACTCCGACCAAGACCCCGCCTGGCGTGGCGACTTCAAGGGTCTCATCGAGAAGATGGATTACATCAAGGCGCTTGGCTTTACCGCCATCTGGATCACCCCGGTCGTTAAGAATGCCTCCGGTTATGACTACCATGGCTACCACGCGATCAACTTCTCCGAAGTCGACCCCCGTTACGAATCCGAAGACGTCGCCTTCCAAGACGTCATCGACGAAGCTCATAAGCGCGATATGAAGATCGTCCTCGACGTTGTCTTCAACCATACCGGCAACTTCGGTGAAGAAAACCTCTTCCCGATGTTCCAAAAAGATGCGAAGGATTTCACCATCAACGGCATGAAGCAAAAGGATAAGTCCTTGCTTCCGGATAACTACGCCACCAGCGATGGCAATTCCCAATACGGTGCCCGTATCGATTCGATGAAGAACACCTCCACCGAACTCAAGGGCCGTGGCCATGACGATAAGCTCATCTACCATCACGAAAAGAACATGTCCTATGAGCAATACATCGAGCAAACGGGTCAGATGGCCGGGGACTGCGTCGACCTCAACACCGAGAACCCGACCGTCTGCAACTACCTCGTCGATTGCTATGGCCAATTCATCCGCATGGGCGTCGATGCCTTCCGTATCGATACGATGAAGCACATCTCCCGTCTCACCTTCAACAACTACCTCTTCCCCGCCTTCAAGGAATACGCGACCAAATGCGGTAACAAAAACTTCTTCATGTTTGGCGAAGTTTGCACCCGCGTCCGTGAAGTTTGGAACCATGGCCAGGCTTGCGACTCCGCGCCCTTCTACACCTGGAAGGAAAGCAAGACCTATGCCTGGGGCGATACCGAGACCAACTCCAAGTCGACCCTCCAAAACTGGAACGACAACGCCAACACCAACCAGCCCACCTCCGACAACGTCTTCTTAAAGAACGGTGCCTACCACACCCCCGACCATTCCAAGTGGAGCGGCTCCGGTGTCATCGATTTCCCGATGCACTGGAACTTCCAATATGCCCGCGACGCCTATAACGTTGCCGTCAATAACGACCAGTACTATAACGACGCTTCCTACAACGTCACCTACGTCGATTCCCACGACTACGGACCCGACGGTGCGGAAAAGATCCGTTATAACGAAGGCACCGAAGCCTGGAAGGAAAACCTCTCCCTCATCTTCACCTTCCGCGGTATCCCCTGCATCTACTATGGTTCGGAAGTCGAATTCCAAAAGGGCAAGACCATCGACGAAGGTCCTAACCTCGCCCTAAAGGATTCGGGCCGTGCCTACTTCGGCGAACAGCTCGAAGGGACCGTCAAAGCCACCGACTTCGGTAAATACACCGCTTCCGGCACCGTCAAGACCACCCTCTCCTATAGCCTTTCCAAGCACGTCCAGATGCTCAACAAGATCCGTCTGAAAGTGCCTGCCTTGAGCCTTGGCCAATACAAGAGCTTCGGCGACCTCAAGTTCGTCCGTCGCTATACTTCCGGCGGCAAAGATTCCGTCGCGGCCGTCGCGATCTCTGGTGGCCAGACCTTCTCCGGACTCCCCAACGGCAAGTACGTCGACCTCGTTTCCGGCAATAGCCAGAACGTCTCCGGCGGCACCCTCAACGTCACCGTCTCCGGCAAAGGTAACCTCGCCGTCTACGTCTTGGATAACGGCGTTTCGGGAACCCTTTCGAAGATTTCCTAATCAACCAAAAAACGGCGCAACCACGTCGTTTTCTTTTAAAGCAGGAGGATTTTGCAATGAAAAAGAGCGAACACATCATCCAATGGATCAAAGATTACTTTGAACAAAACGGCAAAGGCTGCAAGGCCGTCATCGGCATTTCCGGGGGCACCGATTCCTCGGTCGTGGCCGCGTTGCTTGTGAAGGCCCTGGGCAAGGAAAACGTCATCGGCGTCATGATGCCCAACGGCATCCAACACGACATCAACGTCTCCCAGGAACTCATCGATTTCCTGGGCATTCCCCATTATTGCGTCAACATCGAAGAGCCCGTGTTGGATCTCGCCCGTCTTATCGGCGATGAGATGGATATCGTCCCCAATCGTTACGACGTCTATAAGACCAACACCCCGGCCCGTGTCCGTATGACCGTCCTTTATGGCATCTGCGGTATCGTGGGCGGCCGGGTCGCCAATACCTGCAACCTCTCCGAAGACTATGTGGGCTATTCCACCAAGTTCGGCGATTCCGCGGGCGACTTCTCTCCCCTTTCCGCCTATACGAAAACCGAGGTTCGGGAAATCGGACGTGAGTTGGGATTGCCCGCCAAGTTCGTGGAAAAGGTTCCCGAAGACGGCATGAGTGGACTCTCCGACGAACAAAAGCTTGGCTTCACCTACGCCGAACTCGACCGTTATATCCGCACCGGAGAAATCGATAACGAGGAAGCCAAGGCGAAAATCGATCGCCTTCACCGCATCAATCTGCACAAGATCACCCCGATGCCTTATTGCAAACCCGAAGAATGAAAGAATATAAGCAAGGCGTGATCGTCGGGCGCTTCCAGCCCTTGCATCTAGGCCATGTCAAAATCGTGAAGGAAGCCCTTCGCCATTGCGACCGCGTTTTGGTATTGATTGGCTCCTCCCAAGCCAGCAACACTTCGCACAATCCTTTTGATTACCAAACCCGAGCGGAGATGTTCCGTTTGGTCTTTGGCGATCAGGTTCAAGTGGCTCCCCTTCCCGATATTGGGGTCGGCAACGTCGGGGCTTGGGGCGAATATGTCATCGCCAAAGCGGAAGAAGCCGTAGGCCACGTGGATTGCTTTATCCAAGGGAAAGAAGACAAGAACAATCGTTGGTTTGCTTCCATTCCCGAGCTTCCGATTTTAGAAGTCGAGCGGTCCGAACTGCCGATCTCTTCTTCCTTAATTCGAACCTATTTAAGTCAGGGTGACGAAGCAAGCTTCCGCAAAGCCATGCCAGAAGCCCTTTGGTCCCAATACGAAAACTATCGAAGCATCGTTTCTTCCTTGCCATTAAACGAAGCCACGGATTATTGAAATCGTGGGCAGATCCCCACGATATTTATTTTTTGGCGATTTCCTTGGCGTGCGCTTTGGCTTGGGCAAAGATGGCATTTGCATCCATGCCATCGATATCCAAACATTCCGCGGATAAGGGAATGATGTTTGGGATGCCATATAAGCCCCCGCACAAGGTTTTGATATAGGGGAAGGCTTGATCGCTATGGGTGAGGGGGCCACCGCTGGTATAGACATAAACCAGCCGCTTGGCAGCCACAAGCCCCACCGGGCGAGGGCCTTCATAACGGAAGCAAATCCCACCGACGGAAATATTCTCGAAATAGATTTTCAAAATCGAAGGGAACGAGCCATCGTAAAACGGCGCGGAAATCACAATCTCCTCGGCTTCCGCGAATTGCCTTGCCAAAGCGAAGAACTCATCGTCGAAAGCGCCTTTTGCAAGCAACGCTTCACGCTCTTTCAAGCGCGCCTCATTTATCGGCTTTATATCCAAGGAAGACAGGTCCAAATGCTGGTAGGCTTGGCCCCTCGCCTCTAAATAAGCAAGGGCAAGTTCTCTGGTACGAGAACCCTCCCGAATACAAGCATCGATCCACAAAATCGGTTTCATACGGGAAATTATAAGGCGCATGGATTATCATTTCCCCATGAATCACATCCACATCGTCTTATTTGAGCCGGAGATTCCCCAAAATACCGGCAACATCGCCCGCACCTGCGCCGCAACGGGTTCTTCCTTACATTTAATCAAGCCGCTTGGTTTCGCTATCGATGATCGTTCCTTAAAACGGGCGGGTTTGGACTATTGGGATAAACTCGATGTCCATGTCTATGAAAACCTGGATGACTTCTATGCCAAGAACCCGAAAGCCGATGTCTATTATTTCTCCAAGAAAGCCCATCACGTCTATTCCGAAATCGCTTATCCGAAAGAAGTCTATTTGATGTTCGGGAAGGAAACCAAAGGCATCCCCGAAGACGAATTGCGCCGTCACGAAGAGAAAACCCTGCGTATGCCAATGCGAGAAGGTTTGCGTTCTCTAAATCTCTCCAACGCCGTTGCCATTGCCGTCTACGAAGTCCTAAGACAACATAACTTTGAAGATTTGGCCTTAGAAGGCAAACTCTGAAGCACAAAGGCAGCCCGAATCATCGAGCTGCCTTTTCTTGTGCCTGGGATGAAAGAAAAGCCCACCGCTATCGATGGGCTTGAGAATCGTTATTCTTTGATTTCTTCCGCTTCAGCAGGAATAGAGGGTTCTTCCTCAATTGCTTCAGCCGCGGGAGCGACGTTTTTCTTTCCGATGTTGACGACGATGTTGACGATGATACCGAGAATCAAGGCACAGGCGACCGAGGTGATCTTCACGACGCCACCGATATTGATGACCATGCCGCCGATACCGACGATGAGGATGACCGAGACGACGAAGAGGTTGCGGTTATCGGCGAGGTCGGTCTTTTGGATCATCTTCAAACCGGAGACGGCGATAAACCCGTATAAGGCCACGCAGACGCCGCCCATGACGCAGGCGGGAATCGTGCTAAGGAAGGTAGAGAAGGGACCGACGAAGGAGAGGACCATGGCCATGATGGCGGTCAAGACGATAGTGCGGATCGAAGCATTGCCCGAGATGGCGACCGTTCCGACGGATTCGCCATAGGTGGTGTTGGGGCAGCCGCCGAAGAATGCGCCGGCCATCGAGCCAACGCCGTCACCAAGAAGCGTCTTATCTAAACCGGGTTCTTTTAACAAATCGCGGCCGATAACGGATGAGAGGTTCTTATGGTCGGCGATATGTTCGGCAAAGACAACAAAGGCAACGGGAACATAAGCGACGGCGATCGTGCCGAAATAGGCGAAGAACTCGCCGGCGTTATGGAATTCTTTGAATCCTTCGATCGATTTGATGAAGGCGAAGTTGGGATACCATTCGATGTGTTGGAACTTAGTGAAGTCGATGAGCTTGATGTTATCGTCCCCGATGGCCCAGCCGCAGCCGGTGAAGATGGCGGCGACGATATAGCCGGTGAGGATACCGATGACGAAGGGGATCATCTTGAGGAACTTCTTCCCAAAGATGGAGAAGCAGATGGTGGTGAACAAGGTGATAAGACCGACGACCAAGCAGTGCCATTGGGTGCCGGTCATCGCGGCGATGTCGTTGGCGCCTCCGGTGAGGTCGTTGATGGCGTTGCTAGCCAAGGAGAGACCGATGATGGCGACGGTCGGACCGATGACGACCGCGGGCATCAAACGGCTGATCCATTTGGTACCGACAAATTTAACGACTAAGGCAATCACAACATAAACCAGTCCGGCAAATAACGCCCCTAGGATGATGCCGATATAACCGACCGATGCACTGACGGCGCCGGCAAAAGCGGCCATCATCGAACCGATGAAGGCGAATGAACTACCCAAGAATACCGGGCTCTTGAACTTGGTGAATAAGAGATAAACCAAGGTGCCTGCTCCCGCTCCGAATAAGGCTGCCGCGGCCGACATATTGGCGTCGGGGAAAGAGCCGTTGATGATGGAAGGGACGGCGATGGTCGCAGCCAAAATCGCAAGAAGCTGCTGAAGCGCAAAGATGAACGTCTTCCCCCAAGAGGGTTTATCTTCTACGTTGTAGATGATGTTTGTCTGTTGTGGCATAAGAATAGCCTCCTTAATTGCGCCGAGAAGGATGGGTTTTAGGGGTGCTGTTTTCTCGGTAACGCCCCATGTCATTCACGTCGTCTTGTCGGTATCTGGTCGCTAACGGTCCTCCCGGAAATAGGGCACCCCCAGTGAGGCTGGCGCCTGGTTCTTTTTACTCAATACGGAGACGACGATCAATACGACGACCGTGGCTACGTAAGGAACCATCTTGAGGATATAGGTGACGTATCCGGCCGCGCCAAGATAGGGGGCGAAGAACGTCGGGGCAATAGATAGACAGGCAAAGAGGAAGGAGGCGCCGATGGCGATCATGGGGCGCCACAAGGAGAAGATGACGATGCAAAGGGCAAGCCAACCGAAGGCATCGATGCCGTCGGCGACGTTGAACATGCCTTTGACGTTATCCAGTTCATAGAAGGCGCCGCCGATGCCGGCGATGGCCCCACCGATGATGGTGGCGATATAGCGGTAACGGGCAACGTTGATACCGGCATTATCCGCGGCGAAAGCGTTCTCGCCCACGGCACGAAGATTCAACCCAACACGGGTGAACTTGATGATGACCGCGGTGGCAATGGCCACGACGATGCCCAAATAGGTAAACCAGCTTTGCGATAAGAAGATTTCGCCAAACCACCCCGCATTGGCATAATCTGGGAAGGCGTGCTGCAAGGCGAGGCCGGCTTCGGACATACGGGTGGTGTCCATGGTGCCGATGAAAAAGCAGGCAAGTCCGACGCCAAAGGTGGTCAAGGTCAAACCAGTGACGTTTTGGTTGCAGCGCAAGGTGACCGTAAAGAAAGAGAAGATGGCTCCGCCGATGGCGCCGAAGATGACGGCGAATACGATCGGCAAGAACACGATCATAAACGGATTGAGCGCCACATCGGCGGGAATCGAATCCAGATAGATGCGTTCGCCTAGGATTCCGCCGAGGGCACCCATATACATGATGCCGGGGGTGCCCATGTTCAAATGGCCCGATTTCTGGTTGATGATTTCGCCCGTGGCCCCAAAGAGAAAGACCGTGGCGAACTTGATGGCCATGGATAAGAAGGAAACGACGTAGCTCATACTTGTTCGGCCTCCTTCTTTTCTTTATGACGGAGATGGAATTGGTAACGGGAGAAGAATTCGCAGGCGATGATGATGAAGAAGAAGGCGCCGGTGCAGATGGCGGAGAATTGGGAAGCCGAGATACTGACGGCGCTGGCGGCGGTAGCCGTGCCTTTTTCCATAACGGCGGCAAGGAAGGCAAAGAGCATGATCTCAAAGGGCTGGAAATGGCCGAGCCAGGCGATTAAGACACCCGTGAAGCCTTTCCCACCCACGATGGAAGCGGAGAAGGTTTGATGGACGCCGCAGACAATGAAGAAGCCGACGGTGCCAAGCAGCAATCCGGAAATGGCCATGGTGCGGATGGTGACCATCTTGACGTTGATGCCGATATAACGGGCAGTGTCGATGGATTCGCCGATGACGGTGACTTCGTAACCGGGTTTGCCTTTGTTGATGTAGAAGAACATCCCCACGAAGATGGCCATGGAGAAGATGAAGACCAAAGTGCCGCTATTGCCGAAGATCGTGGGGAAGGTACCTTGGTTCAGCGTGCCGAAGGATTGCGAACCGTTTTTGATCCAGATGGAAATGGCCATGGCCCCGGCGATCATGGCGATGTAGTTCATCATGAGCGTGAACAGCGTTTCGTTGGTGTTGAAATAGGCTTTGAAGAAAGCAGGGATGATCGACCAAATGACGGAAGCGGACTGCGCCCCGACCATGGCAAGGATCAAAATGACGATATTGGGCATATCGCTAGGACAGAATTTGGCGATACCCGCGGCCGTCATGGCCCCGATGAGGACCTGCCCTTCGGCCCCGATGTTCCAGAAGTGCATCTTAAACGCGGGGGTGATGACGATGGCGATTGTCAACAATATCGAGAAGATGACCAAGAGGTCGATGATCGAGGAGATGTCGGTGAAATCGAAGCAACCGCGGATGAGCTCGGAATAGAAGGTGCCGAAGGATCCGGGTTTTAAGATGGAGCAGACGATGCCGGCCACCAAGAATGCCAAAACGATGCCGCCGGCGCGGATGGCCCAATATTTCCATTTGGCAAAGCCAAGGCGCTTGGTCACGTATAAAGGCGAAGAGAGTTTATGCGTGGACTTCTTTTCGTTCATGCCTGAGCCTCCTTTCGCATTTCTTTGCCGGACATCATCAAGCCGATTTCCTCTTTGGTGGTGTGCCTAGAGGAAACGATGCCGGTAACCTTGCCGTCGCAGAGGACAAGGATCCGATCGGTTATGGCAATCATCGCATCGAGGTCTTCCCCGACGTAGATGATCGCGGTGCCAGTTTTCTTTTGTTCGTCTAAAAGATGGTAGATGGTGTAAGAAGAGTTGATGTCCAAACCGCGGACGGGATAGGCGACCATGAGGATTTTGGGGTGCGAAGCGATTTCACGGCCCACCAAAATTTTCTGGATATTGCCGCCGGAAAGCTTGCTGATGGGGGTATCGATGCTCGGGGTTTTGACATCGAGTTCCACCACCACTTCCTCGGCGACGGATTTGGCTTTTTCGCGTTTGAGGATTTTGCCTTTGCCCTTGCGGTAGCTACGAAGCAGCATGTTATCGACCATGCTCATGCCACCGACTAAGCCCATGCCGAGGCGATCTTCGGGAACGAAGGAGAGCTTGATGCCGAGATTACGGATTTCCAACGGTGTTTTCTTGGTCAAATCCATGATCTCGTCTTCATAGAAGAGAATGGCTTCGTCGTTGACGAGCTGGATTAGTTGCTTGTTGTTGAATTTCTTTAAATCCGCAGGTTCGCCGCTTTTGAAATAGAACTTGCCTTGGTCGGAAAGGGCGCGAATTTGCTTGATGTCCTTGTGGAAAAAGGTAACCGGTCGATTCTTTTTCGGATTATGGAAGATAATGTCCCCGGATTTCTCGCGGGCCAAACCGGAAATGGCGTCCAATAGTTCACGTTGTCCGGACCCCGAAACCCCGGCAATGCCAAGGATTTCCGAACCATAGAGGGTGAACGAAACATCGTCGAGGGCCAAACGGCCTTCCCGGTTTTTGACGCTGAGGTGGTCGATGACGAGGCGTTCCCCGGTGGTGGGGATATCGCTGCGGGGGATATTCAAATCGATCGTCTTGCCGACCATCATTTCCGCCAAAGCGGATTCGCTGGCGTTTTTCGTATCGATGGTATCGATGCATTGGCCTTTGCGCATGATGACCACGCGGTCGGAGACCTGCATCACCTCGTTGAGTTTATGGGTGATGATGATCACGGTCTTGCCGTCTTTGCGCATATTCTCCACGACGGAGAAAAGGTGTTGCGTTTCCTGGGGGGTCAAGACGGCGGTGGGTTCATCCAGGATCAGAGTATCTACGCCGCGGAAAAGCGCTTTGACGATTTCCAAAGTCTGTTTTTCCGCGATGGACATATCCGAAACGGTCTTTTCGGGGTGAAAGACGAAGCCATACCGCTCACACATGGCAAGGACGTGCTTGGCCGAATCGCGAAGACGCGTATGGCGGAATCCCTTAGGGGTTTCCTCCTCAAAACGATCGTAGATGCGAAGCAATTCCTTGCGGGATAAGCCAAGCACCACGTTCTCGATGGCGGAGAAGGCTTCGACGAGTTGGTAATGCTGATGGACCATGCCGATGCCATAGCCATAGGCATCTTTGGGGGAAAGGATGATCGCTTCTTTGCCATTAATGAAGACCTGGCCGTGGTCTTGACGGTAGATGCCGCCGAGGACGTTGAGAAGCGTCGTCTTCCCCGAGCCGTTTTCGCCTAAAATCGCCAAGACCTCGCCTTTGCGAATCGAAAAGGAGATGTCGTCGTTGGCCACGACGTCGCCGAAGGTCTTGGTGATGTGTTCTAAGCGAATGTAGTCCATGGTTAGGGAAAGGGGCTGACGGAATGGCCAGCCCCTACTGTGGATTAGTTGAGTTTGGTGATTCCGTCGATTGCAATGTCGAAATAGGGGGCACTGCGGAGTCCGGATTCATCGAAGTAGTATTTGTCGCCCTCTTTCTTGATGGCCTCAGTTTCGGGCTTATAATCGCCCATATCGTCGACGTCGGCAAGATAAGTGGTGAGGTGTTCGCCCTTGACGGTCCAGTTGGCGCAGTCGAAGACCTTACGGGTGCCGTTGATGAGTTCGCCCTTGATCTGTTCGACTTTGGCCTTGTCTTCGGCGCTGGCGGCATCGTAAACGACGGAGCCGGTGCCGAGGGTGCCGGTCCAGTTGTTGTTGATTTCACCGGCAATGGCCTTGCCCTCGAAGGTGGCATTGACGACCGCTTCGTAGTAAGGAGCCCAGTCGATCTTGGAGTAACCGACGTAGGTGTTGGGGCATTCGGTGGCGAGGGGGATATTGTAGGTGACGTTGGGGATGCCTAAGGATTCGCATTCGCCCGGGGCGCCCATGGAGTCGGCATGCTGGGAGATGAGCGCGGCCCCGCGGTCGGCAAGGGCGCGGGCCCCGGCCTTTTCGCCGTCGAAGTCATACCAAGAAGAGGTGAAGGTGACGTCCATGACGATGTTGCTGACGACGGCCTTCACACCGAGATACCAAGAGGTATAGCCGGAAACGACCTCGGCATAGGGGAAGGCACCGACGTAGCCGAGTTTAATGTTGCCTTGATCGTCTTTGTTGGTGGATTGGATCTGCTTGGCATCGATCATGTGCTGGAGTTTCAACCCAGCGGCATAGCCGGCGAGATAGCGACCTTCGAAGATGGAGGCGAAGGCATTATGGAAGTTCTTCTGATTGGCCACTTTGGCTTTGGTGCCGGTGGCGTGGCAGAAGGTAACGTTGGGGAATTCTTTGGCGGCCTTGAGCATGAAGGATTCGTGGCCGAAGGAATCGGCGAAGATGACGTTGCAGCCTTGCTTGACCAAGTCTTTGGCGGCGACGTAGCAATTATTGTCTTCGGCAATACCGGTCTTGATGATCGGGCTGCCATCGATCTTAGTGCCTAAGGCAGCGGCGGCACGGCCCATGCTGTCGATGAAGTTCTTGTCATAGGTCGAGGAGTTGTCGTGGAGGCAAATGAGACCGACTTTGACGGCGGTACCGGGCTTATACTCGGCTCCACCATTCGAGCAGGATGCGGCGGCAAGGGCCGTCAAGGCACCTATGAGGGTAATAGCGATTCGTGTTTGCTTCTTCATTTCGTGTTAACCTCCTTGAAATAAAATAAGCTCCTATTCATAGGAGCCTCTAACTTCAAAACCCTGCTCTCACATACGGAAAAGAGGGATTCGTAGTGCTAGATTTACGGTCTAGCGTAGAGACTGCCCACCAGATTAGGGAATTATACGAATACCGGTTGCCCGGCAAATCGATTATGGAATCTGTTTCCAAGGGGTGCAAGGGCACAAAAAATGAAAGCGGTTTCCTAAAATTTTCCCTTTAAAAAGGGATTGATTTAGAAGCGAGGTTTGTTATCCTGAAAAGATTTGATAGAGGCGCCGGAGAATACGGGAATCCCTAAGGATTCAATCCGCTTTCTGCCGCCTTGGAATTCTTTTTCGATCACCACGGCAACGCCTACGGGGACGGCGCCTGCCTGGGTGCATAAATCGATGAGTCCCAACGAAGCGTTTCCCTCGGCTAGGAAATCATCGACGATGAGGATGTTTTCACCTTTGTTGAGGAAGCGCTGCGACACCGTAACTTCGCTGACGGTGCCCCTGGTAAAGGACATGACGTTGGTCTTATAGACGTCGGGTCCGACAGTTTTGGATTTGCTCTTTTTGGCAAAGACCATCGGTACGTCGTCGAAGACTTCGGAAACGGCATAGGCCACGGCCAAACCACTGGTCTCGATGGTAAGGACCTTATCAATATGCAAACCGGGGAAGGCGTCTTTGACCATCGCGGCGAATTCCTTTAAGAACTTCACATCGATTTGGTGGTTCAAAAAGGAATCGACTTTGATGATGTCGTTATCGATGACGGTGCCTTCTTCGAGGATCTTTTGTTCGATAGCGTTCATACTCACTCCCATTCGATGGTGGCGATGGGCTTAGGCGAGATGTCGACTAAGACACGGTTGACCCCCGGGACTTCGGCTAAGATACGGTCGCGGATATGGAAGAGGACGGGATAGGGGATTTCCTCGACGGAGGCGCTGGTGGCGTCGATCGAGTTGACGGCGCGGAGGACGACCATGTAATCGAAGGTGCGCTTGCCGTCTTTGATACCGGTGGAACGGAAAGGCGGGACGATGGTGAAATACTGCCAGACTTTTCCTTCCAAACCGTTTTTCGCGAATTCCTCGCGGAGGATGGCGTCGGATTCCCGGACTTTTTCCAAACGCTCACGGGTAATCGCGCCGGGGCAACGCACGCCTAGACCAGGTCCGGGGAAGGGCTGACGGTAGACCATACCATGGGGAAGGCCTAGAGCTTCGCCGACGACACGGACTTCGTCTTTGTAGAGGAACTTCACCGGTTCGATGAGCTCGAAATTGAGTTCGGGAGGTAGACCACCGACGTTATGGTGGGCCTTGATGCCTTTGCTTTCGGTGATATCGGGATAGATGGTGCCTTGGCCAAGGAATTGGATGCCTTCGAGCTTGGCGGCTTCTTCGGCGAAGACGTCGATGAAGATCTTGCCGATGATCTTGCGTTTGGTTTCGGGATCGTCGACGCCGGCCAAAGCATCGAGGAAACGGTCCACCGCATCCACATAGATGAGGTTGGCGCCGAGTTGTTCCTTGAAGACTTTGATAACGGATTCGGATTCGCCTTTGCGTAGCAATCCGTGGTTGACGTGAACGCAGACGAGATGATCGCCGATGGCCTTGATGAGAAGTGCGGCGCAAACGGAAGAGTCGACGCCTCCGGAGAGGGCCAACAAGACTTTCTTGTCACCGACTTTTTCCCGGATTTCCTTGATTTGTTCCTCGATGAAAGCCTTGGCCAACTCGGGGGTATTGATGCGCTTCATGTTGGGATCGCGAACATTGTTTTCCATTGTTTTGTCCTCGCTATATTTTTGAAATATATCCGACTTTTGCGTGAAATTCTCCTGAAAACGCTTCATTCCGTGGCGTAATTGTCGAAATATCCTTGGATATAAACCACGGGCGTCCCCTTATCGCCGGAGCCCGAAGTTAGGTCGGAGAGGGAACCGATCAAATCGGTGAGGCGACGCGGGGTCGTGCCTTGGCTGGCCATGTTGCCGACTAAGCTTCCCTGCTTGGCTTTGATCTTCTCGGCAATCGCGTTCTTCAAGGCGTCTCCGGAGAGGGCTTTGAAATCGTTATCGGCGAGATATTTGATCTTGAGTTCGTTGGGGGTGCCATCCAAGCCGGCGGTGTAGAACGGGGACACAACGGGGTCGGCGAATTCCCAAATGCCGCAGACGGGATCCTTGAATCCGCCATCGCCATAAACCATGACTTCGACGTGCTTACCGGTGGCTTCGTAAATGTTCTTTTGGATCTGGTCCACCACGTCTTGGGCGTCCCGGGGGAAGAGTTTGACCTTCTCCTCGGTGGCCTTGTTGGAACCAAGGAGACCATAGTCTTTGTTATAGCCACTGCCGTTGACGGAGGCGGAAAGGATGTCGTCCAAGCCTAAGACGACCTTGAGCCCGGCGTCCTTGAGCATCTTTTTGGTGCGGGGCGCGGTATGGATGTCGGCGGCAATGGCCACATCCGTATATTTGGCAATGGCGCGGGGATCGTTGCCGAAGATGATTTCGACTTCGGTGCCCATGTCTTGGATGAGCTGCTGATAATAGGCGACATAGTCGACCCCGGTGAAAGCGTGGGTCTTGTAGCCGAATTTAGCACGGTATTCTTCTGAGTTCAGGATATCGGTGAAAGGATTGAGCCCAAGGGCATCCACTTCTTCCTGGCTAACGAGTTGGTTGCCGACCTCATCGGAAGGATAGGAAAGTTGAAGGATGATCTTTTTCACGCCTTTGGCGATGCCTTTCAAGCAGATGGCAAAGCGGTTACGGCTAAGAATCGGGAAAAGCACCCCGATGGTCTCGCCTCCGGTTTTCGCTTTCACGTCGGCGGCGATTTCGTCGATGGTCGCATAGTTGCCTTGGGCGCGGCCCACCACGGCTTCGGTAACGGCGATGATGTCGTTGTCGCGGACTTTGAATCCCCATTCCGGATCCTTTGCCGCCTTTAATACGGCGTCGGTGACGAAGGCGACGATATCATCCCCTTCCCTGACGATGGGGCAACGGATGCCCCGAGATACGGTTCCTACGAGTCTGACCATGTTGATAATCTCCTTCCTAACAGGTGGAATAAAGTCATCGTAACATACGGGTATAGCATACGAAAATACGCATGCTATTATAGTTATCATATCCTTTTCGTATGGAAGGAGAGGGTTATGGAACTAAAGACATTACGCTACTTCGTAGTGGTTGCCGAAGAACGAAACATCACCCACGCCGCTAAGATCTTGGCCATGAGTCAGCCGCCGTTAAGCAACCAAATCAAGAACCTGGAGGAAGAACTGCAGACCAAACTCTTCATCCGCGGCAAAAGAAACCTAACTTTGACCGAGGAAGGAAAATATCTCTACCAAAAAGCCAAGGACATCCTCAGCCTTGCCGACAAAACCACGGACGACATTTCCTCGATGGGCCAAGGGTTAAGCGGCACCATCGCCATCGGTATCGTCCCTTCCTTTCCAAGCAGCATCACCGCATCCTGGTTCTCCTCGTTCCAGGAACAACATCCCAACGTCCGTTTCCGCATCGTCGGGGGCGACTCGGATTCCTTGGTCGAGAAAATGCGGATGGGGCTCATCTCCCTCGCCGTGATCGCCGCCCCTTATGACGAAGTTACCCTCAACGCCTGGAAAGTCGGAAAGGAACGCCTCATGGCTTTTATTTCCCAATCGAGCGAATATGGGAAAACCCCCACTTCCATCTCGTTGCAGGAGCTTACCAACGCCCCGCTTATCATCCCCGGAAGAAAGGCGTGGACCGATTTGATCAAGAAGTGGTTCCGCAAGATCGGCGAACCCACCATCGCCTATGAAACCGACGATCCCGAACAAGCCCTTTCCCTGGTCCAGGCAAATCTTGGAATCGCCATTCTCCCCGAGTCTTTTGCCCGGGCCGGATTCGTCGCGCGAGCCATCGAAAACAAAAGCATCGAGTATGATTTCGTCTGGCGGAAAGGCCATCCCCTTCCCACCATCGAAGAGAACTTCATCGATCAAATAAAAACCATCTATCCAACGCAAGAATAAATGGTTTTTGCAGGAAAAATGCCCACGAATTGCGGACTTTATTTCGTTTTTGCAATCTTTTCGGAGATGCTTCTTGCAATCAAAACACCAGAAGCTCCGGCCTGGGCGAGGCCTCGGGTAAGACCGGCGCCATCGCCTCCGACATAGAGGTTGCGGATGGCTTTGACTTCGAGGTGTTCGTCGATCTCAGGATGGGCGGAATAGTACTTGGCCTCGACCCCGTAAAGAAGGGTGTGCTCGGTGGCGATGCCGGGAGTGACTTTATCCAAAACCTCAATCATCTCGACGATGGCTTCCAAGGTTTTGTAAGGCATGCAAAGGGAGAGGTCGCCCGGCACCGCTTCCTTCAAAGTCGGTTTGACGAATCCTTCCTTGATGCGCTTTTCGGTGGAACGGCGGCCAAGTTTCAAATCGCCAAAGCGCTGGACGATGACGCCTCCGCAGGCAAGTTGGTTGGCGAGCGAGGAAATCTTCTTTGCATATAGGTTCGGGGCTTTGAAGGGCTCGGTGAAGTGATGGGAGACCAATAACGCGAAGTTGGTATTTTTCGAGGAGAGCTTGGCATCGTTATAGGAATGGCCGTTGACGTTGATCACGCCTTCATAATTCTCAACGACGACATGACCCCCGGGATTGGAACAGAAGGTACGCACAGTATTCCCGTTTTTGGTTTGGTAAAGGAACTTGCCTTCATAGAGGTTTTCGTTGATTTCCTCCATGACGAGGTTGGGGCATTCGACGCGAACGCCGATATCGACTTGATTCTGCGTCATCTTCACGCCCCGCTTCTCTAGGATTTCATAAAGCCAGCGGCTACCTTCCCTGCCGACGCTGAGGCAAACATAGTCGGCTTCGAAAGCACGCCCGTCTTCGAGCACCACACCGGTGACTTTGGCGTCATCGACGACGATGTCTTGGACCACGGCCCCGAAATACATGTCGATATGGTTTTCAAGGTGGCGGGAGATTTTGGTAAGGATCTTGAGGTTTTCTTCGGTGCCGAGATGGCGGACATTGGCACGTAATAGCTTGAGTCCGGCCGCCATGGCACGGTGTTCGATTTGCTTGACGATGGGGGTGTTGGGGTTGGTGATGGTTTTCGTGGCGCCAAATGAAAGATTAATCTCATCCACGTAATTGATAAGGTCGAGCAACTCCTCTTCGGAAATGTAATCGGTGAGCCATCCGCCATATTCGGTGGTGATGTTGAACTTGCCATCGGAATAGGCGCCGGCGCCCCCGAAACCGCTGGTGATGGAGCAAGCGGGGAAACAGCCTTCATATCCCTTGGCATTCATCGGGCACTTTTGGATTTTGTGTTCCAAAACCGGGCAACGCCGTTTATCGATGGGATGGCCCCGTTCGATCAAGGCGACCTTGAGTTCGGGATGGAGTTGATGAAGTTCGTAAGCCGCGAAGTAGCCGGCGGGACCGGCCCCCACGAGGATGATGTCATAATGCATAAGTAGCACCTCGCCCGCAATATGATAAGCCTTCGTCGGCAAAAACGAAGGAAAAGGTTCCGCCACCCGTTGTAATCTCAATAAGTAACGCGCGAAGGCCTGCCTATGAAACGCATTAAATCATTGTTTCTGAAAATCAAAGCCAAAGGGCAAATCTTAGTCGATGGCCATTTCGTCATCCTCAATTGGAATGCTAAGATCCCCGATATAGTTTTTCCAACCGGAGCAAGGATTACATCGAAAGCGAATCCAAATCGATCCCGAGGACGAACTCGTCTATTTCAAATACTTCGGCTAAATAGAATCGCGAATTTAAACCACAGGTATACTTTTTCCTTTGCCCAAACCCGTTATAATTTGAGCCGTAAAGACAACTTCCGCAAATCATTTTTCAATCCATTGATCGGATGATTGCCCTGCGTCCTAAGCGGGGCAGCGAAACACGTTGTCTTGTACAGTAAAGATGCGCACAGCAACCCAAAATCCACGATAAGGTAGAGGTCGCTGGTTCAAGTCCAGCCGAGGCCTTGCGCCTCGTAGCTCAGGTGGTTAGAGCGCTAAAAACCGCATCTTGTTTCATTCAAAGCGAAAGGAGGATGGACCCATGGGCTTTTTTGAAATTTCCGAGCAACTTCTAAACAAGACCTTCACCGAAAACGGCGATGTCGCTTTCGCCAGCTCCGGCTCGGCTTGTTTGGATTACTTCGCCCAAATTGGGGGCAAGCGTGACGATTTGAAAAACGCGGCCCTGCTTTTCGTGCGTGCCTTAGCCGAAGACCCCAAGACCGCGGTTCAACTCCTCTTCTATACCCGCGATCCCCGGGATGGGATTGGGGAACGGCGCCTATTCCGTTTCTTGTTCAGTTCGCTTGCCTCCAGCTATCCCGACGCTGCCGCACCCCTACTTCCCTTCTTTGCCAAGTACGGCCGTTACGATGACCTCTTCTGCGTCTTTGGTACGCCTTTAGAAGACGACGCCATTACCCTAATTGAAGAACAACTCGAAGCCGATCTTGCCGCCAAAAAAGAAGGCAAGCCCACCAGCCTCTTGGCCAAATGGCTTCCCTCGATTAACACCTCTAGTTATGAGGCACGCCGTTACGCCTTGCATTTAGCGCAAAAGCTTGGCCTTTCCAAAGCCGATTACCGCAAAACCCTCTCCTTTTTACGAAAAGGGATGATTGTGGAAAACGATTTGCGCGAGAAGAATTATGGCTTCGATTATGCCGAAGTCCCATCTTTGGCCATGCAAAAATATCACGACGCCTTCTCCCGTAACGATGAGAAACGCTTCTCCAAATATCTTTCTTCCGTCGCTAAAGGCGAAAGCAAGATGAATGTGGGCGTGGCCAATCCCGTCGCCCTATTGACGGATATGAAAGGCCATATGGCGGAGAAAGACTTTGACCCCACCTTCTATGAAACCGCCTGGGAAGTCTATGTCGAAGAAGGGAAGGTCCACAAGAAAACCCTCGTGGTCCGCGATGGCTCTGGCTCGATGGTTTGGAATCAAGGTTCCTATACGCCGTTAGACGTCGCCGACGCCATGGCCTTATTGACCGCCGCGCGGTTACAGGGCGCCTTTCATAACCGCTTCCTCACCTTCTCCAGCCACCCTGAGCTCGTCGACTTGACCGATCAGGATACCTTAAAAGGGAAGTTGCTGAAGCTTTCCGGCTATCACGATTGCACCAATACCGACATTGAGAAAGTCTATAACCTGATTCTCGACGTCTATCAAAGTCCCGACTTCAAACCCGAGGATGCCTTGGATCAAATTCTGGTCATTTCCGACATGGAATTCGATATGGCCATGGAGAATCCCGAGCAATCCACCTTTGACCTATTCGATGAGAAGTTCGCCAAACTCAAATGCCCTCGTCCGGAAGTTGTGTTCTGGAACGTGGCTTCTCGCGGACGTCATGTGCCCGTCACCAAAGACAAACGAGGTGTGAAGCTTGTATCGGGTTCTAGTAAGAACGTGATTGAAATGGTTTCCATGACCGATTCACTCGACCCCTTGGATTTCATGAAGCGGGTCCTCTCCCGTTACCAGGATGTGGCAAATGCCTTGCCGAAGGAGGAATAAGATGAAATTCCCCCGCATCGACCTTGTTCGCACCGGGAACCACCTGACTTGTTTGATGAAAGAAAAAGGCATCACCGTGAAGGCGATGCAAGACCATCTAGGATTAGGCAGTCCCCAAGCCATTTACAAATGGAAACGGGGCGAATGCTTACCCACACTAGATAATCTAGTGGCCATTGCCTTGCTCCTAGAAACCACCATCGACAAGATTATTGTCGTGGAATCCTAAGGGAAAGACCGCACCACGTGTGCGGTTTTATTGTTCGATTTGATAATAGAGGCAACGATGGTTCTTGCCCCGGTAAGGAATCGTCTCTTCCTTATCGATGCGGTGCATGCCCGCCTTTTCCATCACTTTTCCGCTGGCGGGATTCTCTTCGAAATGGGCGGCTTCGATGCAAGTCAGACCTAAATCAAATAAGGTTTGGATCGCCGCGGATAAGGCTTCGGTGGCATAGCCGTGGTTCCAATGCGGATAAGCGATGAAATAACCAAGTTCCATGCCTTGTACTTCACGAGCGACTTCGTTAATAAAGCCAATCACTTCTTGGCCGAGGTAAATGGCATAGATAAAGCGATCCTTCCTTTCTGTGGCCACCTTTAATCGATAGAAGAAATCCTCGGCTTCCTTACGGGTTGGAAAGTCAGGAATCATATAGGAACGGGTCACGAAAGGATCGGAGACGATTTCGATCATCGCATCCATATCTTTCTCACGCAGACTTTGCAAGCAAAGGCGGCTCGTTTTGATGAAAGGAGGTTTGCTTTGATTCATGGCTTCTATTCTAGAATCATATTCCTTTTGGTAAAGTTAGTTGTCGCTTATGAAACTGCGCCTTGTCACCTATCAAAGCAAAGAAGCCGTGGCCATACTCAAAAGAGATGGTGTTTTGCGTTTACGCGAAGCCGACCAAGAGAAAACCTCTTTAGGCGAGTTTCATAACGAAGGCTTCCCTTATGCTTATCGCTTTATGCTGTGGGCGATGAGGAAACGTTTGCCTGCCCCAAAATACGAAGACACGTATTATCCCATCTGGGCGTGGCAGACCATCGAAGGGAAAACCCCACCCACGCCCCATTTAGATGAAATCCACAAAGGTAAGATTCGCCTTACCATCGAGATCGAGGAAAGCCGGGCCCTCCTCAGCGATTTCGACATGTTTTGTTTTCTCCTTAGCGGAGGCCTCTATTTCAACACCAGCCGCAAGGAAAAGAAGAAATACGAAGATGCCTGGCGAGAACCCGACGAATTTTTCTATCCCAATTTGGAACAAATGTTTACCCTCCACCGCAAACGTGGCAACGGCTATGCTTGCTCCGCCCAAAAAGAGACGATCCAAGCCACGTTCTACGAATTGTTCCTAGAAGATGTGGTCGAATGCCGAGAAGTCTAATTATTCAATCAATAGAGTTTCGGGGTGAGAAAACGCAAACTGAATATTTTTCTTTGGGTTGATAAGTAACCTCAAAGTGCCCGGTTCTTTGGTGCCCATCCTCGTATCGAACACCAATTTTCGGTAAGGGACGAAGCCACATTTTTCCTGAACGCGCCGCGATTGGTGGTTCTTCTGGAAATGGCCGCAAAGAAGGAAATCGAGGTCTTGATCCTGAAATAGATAATCGATGAGCCGCTGCACCGCTTCCGGCATCAGCCCTTGACCCCAATAGTCTTTCCCTAGGACATATCCGATCTCACGCCCTCGATATTCGAAGAACTCGGAAAGCTCATCTTCCATCTCATAGGGTTCGACCCCGATGCTACCGATGGCTTTGCCTGTTTGCTTGAGGATGATGGCGAATACGTGTTTGCCGTCGATGAAATGCTTGAGGATTTTCAAAGACTCTTCTTTGTTTTCGTGATGATGCCAACCCGCCATTTCCCCGACGCCGGGGACGGAGGCATAGTTGTAGAAATCGTCGAGATCGGAAAGCTGCCAGCCCCGCAAGATGAGCCGTTTCGACTCGAGGACGACGCCGGTTAAGTCAAAGGAAGCGTTCATTGATTCTAAATATACGCTTGATTTTTTAAAAAATAAGCGTTTAATCCCGCTTTGGTTTTCCTATGGTTGCCACCCTGATTATTTCCATTCTCACCTTCTTGTTGGTCGCCTTGTCGATCCTATTTTTCCCGACCGTCAAAATCGGGAAAATTCGACTTGGTACCTATTGGATGATCGCACTGATCGGGGCGGTCATTTTAATGGCTTTTTCTTTCGCGCCCGTTTCCGAAGTCTGGAAAGAACTCACCTCGAATACGGCGGTGAACCCGTTAAAGATCATCGTCCTCTTCTTTTCGATGACGATGCTTTCCGTCTTTTTGGATGAGGTGGGTTTGTTCAAGCATCTGGCCGCCTGGGCCGCGAAGAAAGCCGGCAAAAACCAATTCACCCTCTTCATCGTTTTCTATGCCTTAACCGCGTTATTGACGATCTTCACCTCCAATGACATCGTCATTTTGACGTTCACGCCTTTCATTTGTTTCTTCTGCAAGAACTCCAAAATCAACCCCATCCCTTATTTGGTGGCCGAATTCACCGCAGCCAACACCTGGTCGCTTATGCTGATCATCGGGAATCCCACGAACATCTACCTCGCCACTTCCGCCGGCATCGGGTTCTTCGATTATTTCAAAACCATGGCCATCCCCACCGTGATTGCCGGATTGGTGGAATTCTCGGTGTTGCTTTTGCTTTTCTATCGCAAACTCAAACAGCCTTTAGAACCCTGCGAGGAAGAAAGCCCCATCCAAAACAAAACCGCGTTGGTCATTGGGCTTGTCCACCTTGGCGCCTGCCTTGCTTTCTTAATCGTCTCCAGTTACATCAACATCGAGATGTGGATCATCGCTTTAGCCTGCGCGATTTCGCTGCTGTTTAGCGCCACTTTGATGTGCTTATTCACGAAAAAAGATTGGTCCTATATCGGGAACTCTTTGAAGAAACTCCCCTACCAGTTGATTCCCTTTTTCTTATCGATGTTTGTGGTGGTCGTGGCGTTAAATACCCAAGGCATCTCCGCCAAAATCGCCGAGGCATTAGGTAGCACCAACGCCATTTGGACCTATGGGTTCTCTTCCTTCTTCGTCAGCAACCTCATCAACAATATCCCGATGAGTATCCTCTTCTCCGACCTTTGCTCCAACCAAGCCGCCGTCTATGCCTCCATCATCGGCAGCAACATCGGTGCCTTCTTAACCCCCACGGGCGCTTTGGCGGGCATCATGTTCACCGGGCTCGTGAAAGAGCACGAAACGAAATACTCGTTCGTCGATTTCGTCAAATATGGGGCAATCGTCTCGCTGCCGATTATCACGACCGCTTTATTTACGTTAAGTATCTCGATGGGAATCCAATAGGCTATTCGCCAAGCATCATTTCCCGTAAGACTTGCAATTCCGCCTCTTCCACGCCACGGGCCAGTAGATAGGTTTTGGCTTTCTCGCTCAAGGTTTCTCCTTGGGCGTTTTTGATATTCTGGACATAGCCATTCGAAATGGAACTCACCACCCGTGAACCATCGATATTGCCGAAATTGGAGAAAAGATAGTCTTTCCAAAGGTAATCTTCCTCCACGCCTAGATAGGCATTGATCAGCCAAGAGACATAGCCGGTCCGGTCGGTGCCGATGGAACAATGGAAGTAGATGGGATAGTTCTCTTTCTTTCCTAAGATGCCAAAGGTTTTGCGTAAGCCGTTATCATTGAGGATGCCAGGCATCTTCGAATCGTAACGCATGGGGCATTGATAATAAGCAACGCCTTCGCCTAAGACCCCCGCACCGCCTTCGACGAGCCCACCGACTTCGTTATTGTCGACGCGGCGTAAATCAATTTCGGTTTTGATACCAAAGTCTTCCAGCAAGGTCTTCTTCCCTTTTTCATTGACCACCGGGGTCACTTCCTCGGTTTTGTTTTCGTTAAGTCGGGCACCACGGAAAAGAAGGCCCTGTTTGGTCCGCTTCCCGTTCAGAGGATAACCGCCCACGTCACGGACGTTGGTAACGCCGGAAACATAGAGGTTGCGGACGATGCCGTCTTCGGTCGTAAACGAATCTTCCTTCAGCACGGTATTGCGATCGGCCACGGAATATTCGTAAGTGGTATCGAGTTTGAGGTTAACGAGGTTATAAGAGGTGTCGTTGGTTTGGAAGGAGACCGTCTTCCCCGCGGACTCTTTGATGGTCACCGTATAAGGGGCTTCTCCACCCGTCCAAGTCAAAACCGAAGACAAGGGGCGTGAGAGTTCTTTGTCGCCATGGGCATATTTGGGAATTTCGTTATAGGGTCCTTTTAAAAACGCCGCTTGATCTTCGCTGTGGAAGACCAATTTGCCGTCCTCGAATTGGGCAGAAAAGGTCACGCCTTTTTGGGCACATCCCAAGCAGAGCAAGGGAAGGACGGCAAAGAAGAAGAGTCGATGCTGTTTCATAGGTATCCTCAATAAACGGTTAAGATCGAGCCCACCGTGGCTACGACAGCCATCGTCACGACCAAGATTTGGAATCCTAAGGCACCCCACTTTCCAAGTAATGGCGATTCCGGAGAACGATGACGGCTCACCCCATAAGCCACGACGATCGCAAGATTGGTGATGATTTGAATGACGGAAGCGACACGGGCAAAGGCCACGAAGCTTGCCCCAAACACGGGGATGAGGGAAATCAAAGCAATCCCAAGGCAAGGCAAGGAAACAATGACCCAGCAAAGCCGACGCGGCAATTTGGTGAATTGCTCATGGAGGATATCGCGAAGATTCAGCGTATTCGCCCATAAGGAAGTCGAAAGGGCGAGGATCGTGAAGATATAACCAACGACGCCGACCCAGCCACCGATTTTGCCGGAGAGGTCGACCAAAGCCCCATCGGTGGTGATATCTTTCCCGCAGGCGAGGATCGTAATGAGGGTGAGCAAGAAGACGAGGCCCACATTGATCGCGGTGCCGGAAATGACGGACACGCGGATTTGCTTTTTATTGCCAGAGGCGCCTTTGACGACCGTCGGCACGGACATGACCGAAGACAAAGCAAAACTAATCATGCCGTATAAAGTGAGGACGTTATTGATATGAACGAAATCGGCAGGCAGCGGGTTCAAACCAACGGTGAACGTGACCACTAACAACATGATCATGACGGCGATCAAAACGAAGACGCAATACTTCTCGGAGATACCTACCGCCTTCATGCCGAAGAACACGATCAGTCCAGCAAAGACGTAATAGATGAGCATCCCCGCCCACATCGGTAACCCAAACCAGTTATAGAACACCGTGGCCACGCCCGTGATATAAGAACAGCAATTTAAGATGACGGATAACCCTAGTAAAGCAAAGGCAATCCAAGTGAAGACTTTTCCCACTTTGCCTTTGAAGATCGTCTTTTGCAGGCATTGGACAAACTGGGCCCCGCCATGACGGTAACTGAGTTCGGCCACCATCAAATGGAGCAAGACATTGACGGCGAATGCCCCTAATAAAATGAGCAATACGACCCACCAAGGATTCCGGCTTGCTAGATAAGGGACCGAAAGGATCCCCGCCCCAACGCCATGGCCCACGATGACGCCGATGGATTCGAAATAACTAAAACGGGCTTCGCTTTGGACTTCCGTTTCAGGTGCGGGCGCAGGGGAAGAAAGTTCTTCTGCCATAAAGTGACCTCAACTGTGTTTTCTCAATTGTAGAACTTCTAAACGACGAAAAGAATCAAAGAATCTTTTCCAAATCCAAGAGGTCGTGGATGAGGAAGGATTCTTTTCCGCTAGGGGCGGCAATGCTTTGAGGCGGGATAAACATCACGCCCTGGATACCGGCGTTGAAGGCGCAATCCATATCCAAAACGCGGTCCCCCACATAATAGGTGGTAGCGGGATCGAGTTGATATTTATCGATCAAATAACGGATCGCTTCCGGTGAAGGCTTACGGGGAAAGCCGTTTTCTTTGGTGATGATGTCTTGAAAGAAGGATCGTAGTCCCAGGCGGTCTAGGATGGCAAAGGTCGAATGGCCGCGATGGGTAAAGATATAATGTGCGATTCCTTTGTTTTGGAGGGATCGTAACGCTTCTTCAGCGTGTTCCATGCCCAGGATTTGGTCCGTTTTCCCATCGCGGATTTGCGAATAGCGGGCCGCCCAATCCGAAAAGAGAATGCCCGTCTCTTTTTCCATGCGGGCAATTAAGGCGCCGGCATTGGTGGTGATGATTTCGTGATAGATCGCCTCTTTGGCCAGCGGGGTGCCCATTTCCCCATAAAGTTGAAATAAGGCGCTCACGATGCTGGGGTAAGAATCGATGAGGGTCCCGTCGAGATCCCAGATTACCGCAATCGACTTCTTGTTCGTCATAAAGTGAAAACCACCGCTTCATACGGCCCGAAATCCAAGCTGGTTTTTCCTTGGAAATCGGTCTCTTGGTTCTGTAATAAAACCCGCTTCACCGGGGCTAACAATTCGATATGTTTTGCTTCTTTCGAAAGGTTCACCATCACATAAACAAGGCCATCTTCGCCGTTTCTTTGATAAGCGAAAAAGTCCTTCACTTCTGAATAAATCAGTGCAAAATCCCCGTAAACAAACGTGTTTTTGAATTCGCCTTTACGCAGTTTGAGAAGCTTTTTGTAGAACGTTAAAACCGAACGGGATTTCCCTTGTTCCGCTTCCACGTTGAGGGTTGCGTAGTCGCGATGGGGCTTTAGCCAAGGGGTGGCGCCGGCATTGAATCCACCATTGATCGAAGCGTTCCAAGGCAAAGGTATACGGGCATTGTCGCGTCCGTTTTTATAGACGCCTTCTAGAAACGCTTCTTTGGAACAAACCCCACCTTCGACGAGGGCTTTATATTGGCCAAAGATTTCAACATCGTCATAGTCTTCTAATGCCATGGGGCTATTGGTCAAGCCGATTTCCTGACCCTGATAAATGAAGGGCGTTCCCTTTTGTAGGTATAACGCCGTCGCAAGGGCGGTCGCGGATTCGTAACGATAGGCGGTGCTGCCAAAGACGTCGACGCTGCGCCCCGAATCATGGTTTTCTAGGAATAGCGAATTCCAACCCCGATCATTGAGGCCGTCTTGGTATTTGGCAAAGATGGATTTAAAAGCGTCCATATCGGGTTGATGATAAGCGAATTTCCCCATCGGCCCTTGGCTCCAAGATAAGGTGGTGACCTCAAACTGGAATACCATATTCAGTTCGTGACGACTTGGTAAGGTAAAATCCACCGCGTTTTGGATGTCGCCCCAGGCCTCTCCAACGGTAACCGCATCACGCCTGCCAAAGGAGGCGTCGGCCATCTGCCTCACATATTCGTGGAGACGCGGTCCATAGCCAAAGATGCCTCGGTCGACTTCCTTGCCCAAAAGGTGGATGACGTCGAAACGAAATCCCACCGCGCCTTTATCTAACCAATAATTGATGATGTCGATCATTTCTTCCCGGACTTTGGGATTGGCGGTATTCAAGTCAGGCTGACCCACTGCGAATTCATGAAGATAGTATTGCTTGGAATGAGGTTCATATTCCCAAGCGCTCCCGCCGAAAACGGAATCGATCGCGGGTTTAGGCTCATCGCGGAAAATGTAATAGTCCCGATAAGGGTTATCTTTCCCTTGGAGGGCTTGTTGGAACCAAGCGTGTTGGTCGGAGGTGTGGTTGGCCACGATATCGAGCATGATGCCCATACCCCGTTTCTTGGCTTCTTTCATGAGGCGGTCCATATCCTCGTTGGTCCCGAACATCGGATTGATTTCCCGATAATCGGCCACGTCATAACCGTTATCTTTCATCGGGGATCGGAAACAAGGCGTCAACCACAAAATGTCAACGCCGAGGTCTTTGAGATAATCTAACTTCTCGATAATCCCGGGAATGTCCCCAATGCCGTCGTTATTGGCATCATAAAAAGACTTCGGGTAAATCTGATATACGACTTTGTCGTGCCACCATTTGCGTTCCATGGGCTTACTTTATGACGGTGGAGGGGAAGATGCCACAAAAATACGAAACCTTTGGCCTGAATTGTCTCATTAGGGCACGGTGCGAGTTTCGGTTTTTCGAAAAGGCAGCCCGAGGACTGCCTAGACGAGATGCAACGGCAACGTCATTCCATCACGATTTCGTTGTCATTTTCGACGGCTTCTTCTTTCTTGGCTTCAACGGCTTTCTCTTTCTGGGGTTGGTTTTGATCCGGGGCGCGCTCGAGGTCGCCATTGACGTCGACTTGCTGGGCGTTGATGATCAGCCCGATTTTGCCGTTGAGCCCCGTATTGATTTTGATATCGATGTCTTCGTGGATGGCTGCGTCTTGTTCGGAAAGTTCATCGCAAACATCGATGACGGATTGGCAAAGGGTGCCCCGCTTCAAGGCGGTGCCCTTCATGTCTTCCAACGAGTTAAAGCCTTGGTCTTTTTTGTGGTCCATGTAGGCCACGGCTTTGGGACGGAGGATATCCTTACGGAGATAGTCCGGATGATTGGGGTCATTAAAGTTTTTGAACCCCTCGATGAAGGCGGTCCATTCCGGAGAGGTGTTGCGGAAGATGTTACGTTCGAACCAGCCACCTTTCCGATCCTCTTCGATCTGTTGGACATTGAAGATTCGCTGATTGAGGCGGGAAGCGATCCGTTCTTGGAACTTCTCGGCGTATTTGTCCTGGTAGGTGCGGTTGATGGCCCGAATATGGGAGATTTCTTCTTTGCTGCGGAGTTCGATGCGGACGTTGGGGTCGTCATCGACGAGCAATGTGTCGAAGCTGACTTCCTTACGGGTCCCGGTTTCGGGATCGGTGCGTATCGCTTTGTATTTCACCAAGAAATCGGGGTCATCGATATTGAGCCCGTAATCCTTGACTCTTTGGAAGAACGTGTAGGGGGTATCTGAAGGTTCCAACTTCCCATACAACACTTCGTTGAGCTCGGGGTTCGCCTTGTTCATAAACATCGGCCCGGCCATGGAGATCGCCGCCTGCTCCGGTTCTAGCGGCGGGCAAGCAAGGCCTTCGAAGCCACCTTGGACGACGACGTTACTCAGGGCATTGAGCGTTTCAAACGGCTTCTTCATGCCCTTGACGGCATCATATAAGGTTTTGGTCGAATAGGCTTCGGAGTTCTCCAGAGTAGATTGAAAGACATAGGCGGTTTCGCACAAGGCGGTGTTTTCCATATAGAACTCGGCCAGCGCCTGCTTGTCGTTACCAAGCTGATACAAGGTTTGGGGATTGATGTTGAGCAATTTGGTATATTCGCGATAGACAATCTTTTCGGGGTTGTTGATATAGTCTTGGTACAGCTTTTCGTTATAGGCCTTATCCGCCGGGGTATCCCCAAGTTTGAGCAAATAACGGAACGATCTGGCCATCGGGTTTTCCCTATGCTGGTCTTGCCCGTATTGGCTTACCAGCGAATCCAGAATCTGCTGACGTTTGGCGTTTCTAATTTGATTCTCTTGCGCCATCCGATAAACGGCGACTTCCTTGGGGTCATCTAGTCTTTGGCGCAAGGCTTCGTCATCATAACGCAGCGCCATTTCGCCTTGGAGAACTTGATTGAAGTTATCGATGATCTCATGGTTGCGGGCGATAATCGCTTCTTTTTCGGCTTGGGTTAAGGGTGCATATTCGGCCATAATTGAACCTCCTTGTCTCTAGACAATTATCGTTATACTCCACCGCTCGCCACAAATGCGTCACAAAGGCAAAAGGCAACGTCGGCTTATAACGCGGCTTTGCCGTTCCAATACTGGAGGCCCCACCGCTCCAGGCTCCACTCCTCCATATAAGAATTGCATTCGTAATCGATGTAATGGAGTTGGCCGTCTTTGACGACGAAGTTGGTGGGATAGTAATCGATATTGAGACCCTGTTCCTTGGCTAGACGCGCCATTTCTTCCAGTTGGGGAAGGAAGGATTCGACCGAGCGGCGTTCCCGGATCATATCGGCGATCACCTCGCCATCGATATATTCTTTGATGATGACTTCCTGCTCTATATCGATATCGATCATCTTCGGGATGCGGATGCCGGCATCGAGGAGCCTTTGATAATCATTCCGCTCGGCTTCGATCTTGTTGCCGAATTGATAATAGGCACAAGGCTCGTGGTGGATTTGTTTCAGCACGTATTCTCTATGATTTGCTTTGGCAAGATAAGAATAGCCGCCCTTGCCTTTGCCTAAGAGCCGTTCGAGGCGATAGGTCACCCCATGGATGGTCCTTTCTTCCTTTTTCCAGTAGAACGAATAATGGCTTTTGGGAACGAAGCCAAGCCGCTGATAAAAAACTTGGTCCGAATTCACGACTCCGATGCGTACCCCGTATTCCCTGGCGTGGTTTAGGGCCGTATAGACGGCGGCTTTCCCTAGCCCCATCTTGCGATATTTCGGAATCACACAAACCGGCTCGACATAGGCAAAATCAGTGCGAGGGTCATACCAAGTGGATGCCGAAGCCACCAATTCGCCTTGGGCATTACGAATTGCGACACATAGATACGGGTCGAAATGAGGCCGCGTCATGGTGGGTTCCCGGTAATCCGCTAGGAACTCTTCTTGGTTGTCCCCATGGTCAAATCCTTGATAGAAAAGCCACGCCATTTCCTTTGCATTGCTTTGGGCGTCAAAATCCTCCACGGAAAAGCCTTCGGGCAAAAAGATGGGAAACGCATCTTTTAGGGAAATCTCAGCCACCGTCTCGCCGCCATCGGTTAAGAAGAACCCCTTCTTCAAAGCCGTTTGGATTCCTTCGGCATCGCCATCGTGAAAGGCCACACCCAGCCCTTGATCGTCTTTGAGATGGCCAAACGCGTAATCCAAGATTTCGGGATAGATTTCTTTGTGTTTTGGCAAAACGCCGACGAAAGCTTCCCCCAAAAACATATCGATCAAGGCCGCGCCGATGACGCGTTCTCCCTCTAGCCATAAACCCATTTTGGGAAGAAGCTCTTGGTTGGTGAGCGGATGCTCATGCATCCATTCGAAACGGGCCCAGTTCCAATTGTCGTGGAAAGGAGATTCGCGGTTCAACGTCACGAAAAAGTCGCACACCATCTGATAATACGCTCTTTGATAATGCTCGAATCGGACCATGGTGGTTCAGCCTCTTTTCGTGATTCCGGAAAAGCGAGTTTCCAAGGTGTAATAAACGTGGGACAAATGTCCGCGCAATCGCTGCTTTTCCAAAAAAGGAAACGCTCTTATATTATAAGAAAAAACGGAGGGACGATTATGCCCCATAATGATTACGACTATTTTGACGACTCGACGCCTGCCCGTTCGACCAACGAAGCCGATGTCGAGATTATTCGGCTTTACGATGGCGACGGCAACGAAATGCCGTTCCGCAAAGTCTACGAAGCCAATCTCCGGAAGAAGATCTATTACATTTTGCTTCCGCAATTCGAGATTCCCGGAAACGGAGCCAACCAAGCCCTCGTCTTCGAGGTGACCCGCAAACGCGGCGGTGTGGAAAATTACAACGTCGTCGTAGACGATTTTATCGTCAATGAGGTATTTGATGCCTATAACGCCTCGTTAGCCGGCGAAGATTATCAAGAAGTCGATGAAAAGGACGTGGATTTTCATCGGGCCATCGAATCCCGCTATCCCTTAGCGGATGAACCGACGAGCCGTCTGGTCGATTTGCCGATTCCCGACGTCTTCCAATACCAGGTGCAAGGCATGAGGAAGCCGCAGCCCTTCAAAAAGCTTTCCGGCATCCTCTTCCGTGGTCACACCTACTTACTCTCGCAGCCCCAATTCTATGCCGGACCCGGCGAAGACCCCGATCCCGTGGTCTTCGAAATGGTCCCCAATCCCCGGGGCCAGGGCATCGCGTTGAACCCAATCGGTTATGACGATGACCTCTATTACACCTGTCTTGCCATCTATATCCGCAAGACCACCCAACAGAACCATAACGGTTCCTCGAATGACGATTACTTTGGCGGCGGTTCCGATTCTTCCGACGATTACTTCTGAGGCATAGACGATGAAAGCACGCATTTGTACCCGTTGTGGGGAGCCTTTGCATGAAAAGCATGGCGAGCTCTCCTGCCCTTATTGCGGAGCGACCTATTCCGTCGAGGACGAGCAAAAGACCCTGGAGGAAATGCTAGAAGAGCATAAACGTGCCACCTGGGCCACCCGCAAACGGATTCTGTGGGACGAAATCCATAAAAAGTTCCCCTCCAAAAACGCCATTGTTTCCGCCGCCCGTTCGGTCCTCGAATCCTATGACGAAGACCTTTTGGCCCGCTTCTTTTTGGCGGTCCACGATCCCGATCCCAACGCGGTGATCTCTTTCTTATCTTCCCCCAAATCCAGCTTCGACCTGGTGTCGGCTCGGGAAATCGCCGCCTTCATGGTGAAGTCCTTGGAACCGACGAATATGCTCGCCTTCAAGACCTTCGTGGAAAACAACTTCGAAGGCGGGGAATACGTTTCTCTGATGAACCAAATCGAGAAGGAAACGGAAAAAATCGAAGACGGCACTTATGCGACCAATTTGCCCCGCGACATCTTCTTGGCCTATTCCTCCCTCGACATGGACCAAGTCGTGGCGATGGACCGCTACCTCGAAGATGCGGGCTTCTCCGTCTTCTGCGCGTTAAAGAACCTGCGCAAAGGCAAGGGCGCGGTCGAACGTTACGAAGCCGCTTTGCAGGATGCTATGAAGCATTGCCGCGTCTTCGTTTTCCTCTCCAGCCATAATTCCCGCCGCCTCAACTGCGACGCCATTTCCAAGGAAATCCCCTTTGTCTTGGATAATCTTCCCGAGATGGAACGCATCCATTTCCGGCTCGATGAATCCGGGGAGATGAAGCAGGCGGTCGCCATTTACCTCAAGGAATTCGACGATGGCCGCGAATGGTGCCGTGACAAAGAAGACCTCGTCGCCCGCATCGTCGCCATTAAGCGGAAGGACGCCTCCAAAGCGGCCGCTCCGACCCGGGGGAAAAAGCAAGCCGAACCCGAAGAGGAACAAGAAGAAGAACCCGTCTCGAATTACGTCGCCACCCTCCATCCGGGGATGGATGGCGTGCGTTTCTCGGGAAAGACGCTTGTCTCCTATGAAGGGGATGAACGCCGCGTATTGATCGGCCCCGAATTTAACGAGATCACCCGTGGCGCCTTCAAATCCGCCAAAGGCGTTGAGGAAATTGACACCGGTTCCTCCGTGCGAATCCTCGAAGAATTCTCCTTCGATAGCATCCCCTCATTAAAACGGCTCATTATCGGTCCCGCGGTAGACGAAATCCGCGGTGGCGTCTTCACCAGAACCCCCGCTTTAGAGGAAATCGTCGTCGATAAACGCAACCGCGACTTCAAAACCGTCGGCGGTGCATTGCTTAGCGCCGATGAAACGCGCATCTACCGTTATCCGCCGCAGCAAAAAGGCGACCGCTATGCCGTGCCAAGGAAAACACGCATCATCGAAGTCGGTGCCTTCTCCGGGGCCCAACACCTCGAAACGGTCGAATTCCCCGATGGGCTTCGCGAAATCCGGAATGGAGCCTTCGTCCAATGCCCCAATTTAAGAACCGTCTTCATCCCCCTCTCCGTGGAGACGATGGGAAAGCACGTGTTCAGCGAATGTCCGAAGCTGCATATCGACGTCGAGGCCAAATCCTACCCGAGCGGTTGGGATTCCACCTATAACGGCCAAGCCTTCGCCAGCTTTGGCAAGCGCCGCTAATCCGCCTCATTTTCAATAGAGCTGAAAAGCGGGATGGATGAACCCCATCCCGCTTTTGCTTGGCGTTACAGAAAGATTAGAGAACGTAGTAGAGATGGCCACAGTCTTTGCATTTGCGATAAGTGACCGTGACGCCATTGACGGTTTTGCCTTTGGTGCCTTTGGACACTTCGGTGTTGCTGGAACCACATTCAGGGCACTTGTCGACCGATCCGCCGCCGCATCCGCCGCCATTGACGGCTTCTAGCTGTTCGTCAGTGAGGGCAACGCCTTCTTTCTTGGCAAGTTCGAAGATCTCTTCGTTGCTCTTGCACGCCTTAACCTTGGCGATTTGGTCTTCGGTTAATCCTTTTAACAAATCTTGTTTCATCGTTGGAAACCTCGCTTTCTGGCCATACTCTAACACAGAGGTTGTCACACAAGTGCCACGATAAACGCACTTTTTTTAAATTTCCAAAAAATGAATAATCGATATCCTATCGGGCGTTGGTAAGTGCCCGGAACAAAGAAGAGGCGGATTCCAAATCCATGTAATTGGCGGCATCGCCTTCTTTATCGACGATCTTCCTAACGGCGACTTCGGGGTGGAATTGCACCCCCGCGCAGAAAGTAAGGTCTTTCCGTTCCACCCCTTCGATGATGCGAATGCCATCGGTGAGCGTTTCCGCGGTGACCGTTAATTTCGTATCGTTAACGGAAGCGACGCCTTGATGGTGCCAAGAGGGAACATTTTTCAAAACGGATGTATGCGTGCTTTGGTAAAGGAGCGAATCCGTGTCGATGATAGAGACGTCATGGGCGGCAAAGACTTTTTTCTCTGGGTCACGATGGGTGTCGCCGTCATCTTTTCCTTGAGAGGCAAAATAGGTGGGGATGTCATTGATCATCTCCGCGCCCGAAACCACCGAAAGCATCTGCATGCCCCGGCAAATGGCCAGCGTGGGGATGTTTTTCTCAAGACAATACGACATCAGTAGATAATCGGATACATCGCGTTCGGCGGCATAGTCGGTATCCCCTTCGATCCCATGCCACTCCCCTTCTTGTTTCCATAGGGTCGGACAAATATCGGAACCACCCGGGAAGATGATGCAGTCGATATCTTTGGCAACCGTTTCGACATTGGAATGCTTCCACAGGTTGGTTTTCACTTTTTGGGCGAGAGGGGAAAGCAAAATGCCATGTTCATCCACCGCATCCACAAGGGTGTTGTCCTCTTGATAGGTCAAATCGGTGGAACGCACCATATCCAACACCACGGGCTGGCAACCAATGGCTTCGATTGTTTTCAGTGTGGACACAAAACTATAGCTATTTTGCTTGTTGCTCCAGGCAACATAGATGTTTTTCTTTGCGGGTGTCTGCCCACAAGAAGCGGCCACCCCGATCATAACGGAGGCGGCAAGAAGGGCGCACACGTTCTTGGCTTTCATGGTCACCATTATAGAAAACGACGGAGGAAGAAAAAAGGCTAGGGAACTAGTCCTTAGTCTTCTTTGCCCCATCCCGTAGATGATACGGCGTTGAACGGGCTTGAAACCATCGCGGGCATTGGGGATGGCACGGTTGCATTTTGGGGGCGCCCTGAAAAACGCCGATAAAAACCACAAAAAAGTGTGAAATGCCTCAAAGCAAGACGGGGTTCGTGTTCCTTACCCCAAAAACATCAGCGAAAACGCGATGACGAACTGCGCCACGTAATAGAACACCGAATAGGTCGCCATATAGGTTTTCGACCGTTTTCCGGGTTTGAAATAAGCACCCGTTAACATGAAGTCGCTGGCGATAAAATTCAAGGCCCCGACAAAGAACATCACCAAGTTGGGCAGGGCGAAACCGTGGAGGACGTTTATATAAAGCGAGGTCGAGACCATTGAGGTCAGGCAGAAAAGATAGAACAGGCCAAAGGGCAATAACTTGCCAAAGGCAATGTCCACCTTGCGCGAAACGAGCATGTAGAGCGAAGAAATGACGACGGCGGTGAGGAAAGGCAGGGCGATAAACCAAGCGTTCCCGGGTACGTAGTAACCAACGAACAAAGCGATCACGTAAAAGATATGGCCAAAGGCAAACGCGAACATCCCTGCCAAAATCCAAATGTTCTTGGTTTTCGTGGTGATGTATTTAAAGCCTAAAAGCAAATCGCCGAGCATCCCAAAGAATAAACCCAAAACCAAAAGCACCTTAAATGGGGTGGAGCCAGGTGTCACCACCGCGCAATAAATGCCCAAAGCGACGAAAAACAAAGAGGCAACCGTTTTTAAAACGATGGTCTTCGGCGAATAGTTCACGACTTTGCTGACGATGAAAATAACGGAAGTCAGCGCCCCTAGGCAAAGTAAGATAATGGCTACGGTCATACATCTATATTATAAGAGACTTCGGCCAATAGACATCCAGCCCCGCTTTCATCTCGCGTTTTCCCATGGCTTTTCCACGCCGAATAAAAATCCTCCTTGCTGTCTGCTTGGAGGATGTTTTTCAGAAATGTCACAAGGTTATCTGACGGCTTCCGATGCTTTCATTGCGATTGATCGGATTACTCGCTGATGGAATAGATTTCCACTTTGGAAATGGAGAAGGGTTTTCCATATCTTTGGACGCAGCCGTAAAGAACGACCGTAACGCCATTTTTCAGCTTGGCGGCATTTTCTTCGGAAATCATGAATTCGGTTGAATTCACAAAATCCGTTTCATTGTTGACCGTTAAGGTCGCATACTTAAAGTCTCCTGGCTGATAGACATTCACGTTAGACGCGACGCCGGTAACGTAGTATTTCACCGCCTGCGCACTATATGTCTTAATGAATTCCGTGACGTTAAGGGGGTCTTCGCCGACGCTGCCGTGCTGAGGAACATTAAACGTTACCGAGTCGGATAAACCGGTCGCTTCGTTGGTGGCGGTGATCGTCACGCTGCCGTTATCGCCTTTGATTTTGACGTTGCCTTCCGCATCGACGGTGGCAAGACTCGTGTTGGAAGAGGTCCAAGTCAAGGTTGGATCGAGCACGTAGTCTTTATTCGGGCTAAGCGTAGGCACCAATTGGATTTGGTTGTTGATATAGGCGGTACGGACTTCGTCGCCTTCAATGCTCAACGATTCAAGGGCGGTTTTGACGGTCACGCTGGCTTGGGCCTCAAAGTGTTCTCCCGCGAAATCAAACGATGCGGTAAGTGTGGCTTTTCCTAGCGCAACGGGGTGTAATTTGCCATCGACGATCGTCACGACGCTTTCATCACTGGAGATCACCGTAGCTTCTCTAACGATGCCGCGATTATCGATGATGGTGAACGACACGTCTTTTCCTCCCAACGTCACGGTATAGGCGTCTTGGTCGAAGACAATGGATTCCATGCCACCGGGAAGCACATCATAAAGATGGGTTTCTTCGTTCAGCTCAATATGATGGGTTAACGGATTTACATAGGCGGAGGGATCTTGGGCATAGCTGCCACCTTCGATTTTCAAGGTAACGCCAGAACCAACGTTCATGAACGAGCCCGCTTCGCCCGTTTCCGTAATCGTATTGTTGAGGATTTGACCATTGCCCATGATCTTTACAATCGTGTCGGTGGCGACAAAGTTGAATGGGGCTTCATAAGAGGCAGAAGCATATTCATGGCCACCAATGGTTTGACCGTTTAGGTCGATGATAAAGGATTTGCCATTCAACGCAGCTTGGCTGATCGCGATGCTGTTTTCGTTATGAGCCGGCTTGACCGTTTGACCGTTTTCTAAGCAGCAGAACACGCCTTGCATATCGCTGCCAAACGGTTGTTCATCTAGATAATAGGCAACCGCGTTATCTCTTTCTGTTTCATCCGAGTATGCAACCGCATAGGCGCCTGGATGATTGGCGACGTTGTTCTTGGCGTAATACAAGAGGTAATCTGCGGATGTCGGTTGTTTCACTTCCACAGAATCCGCGCCTTGATAAATGGCATAGCCATCCGCGGTATACTTCCCAAGGTATTCAATACTGGTATACCCATAGGTCCCACCTTGTAGGGATAATGTCGCCGGATCGGTGAGGGCAAGATTTGTGGTTGCGTCGTGGCCTTTGAGGAAGCCACCGGTGACAACCGCCGAACCTCCATAGGTATCGGTGGCAACCGTGTATTGGTTACAGACAAGAGCGGTATGCTCGGAGCTGAAGATGTTGCCGCCGCTAATATGGGCATCGCCGAGGTTGAGCAACGCCGCGGTTTCGCTTTCGCTTGCGGTGTGGTTCAATTCACCGCCTTTGATATAGGCTTTGCTGTCGGCTTTATTCTCAAGGGTGTTCTTACCACCTACGAGGGATCCGGATAACAAATCAAATTCGGCCGTATAAGCATTCGGCGTGAAACCTGAATCGCTACCCGATTGAATCAATGACGAGTTATAACCAAGCGCCTTGGAGTCATCTTTTGAGACCAACTTCAATGTCGGCCCATCTTCTCCGAGTTCACCGATGGATAAGGTGCCTTTGTTCTCGATTAAGGGAGAGGTGTCGTCGGCGAATAAGGTGCCGCTACCAACAATGGAGAAGGTTTTGCCTTCTTGGACGAGGAATCTACCATTGATCTCTTTGTCGGAAATATCCAACGTAAAGTCTCGATCGACGACGATGGTATCCAACGCGATGATGCAGGCATTTTCGACTTTCGAGGCGGCCTCCAATTGAGAAACTGTCTCAACAAAGAAGCCAACCATAGGCTTACCTGGTTCGCCTTGAGGTCCTTGGGGGCCGGTCGCGCCAGGCTCGCCTTGGATGCCCTGTTCGCCCTTCTCACCTTGGGGGCCTTGTTCACCCTGCTCACCTTGGGAACCGGTGTCGCCTTTGTCACCCTTGTCACCTTTTTCGCCTTGGACTCCGTCGGCGCCTTTGATGTTACCAACCGGATCGCCCCAACCGTTTTCATCTTTGACGTAGAAATCCCAACTGGAGATATCGATGTAGGAATCCCCTAGATTGCCAAGTTCGTCCGAGGGTGCGCCAGAACCCGTGAGCACCGAGGTGCCGTCGGCGCCTTTGTCGCCCTTGTCGCCCTTATCCCCTTGAGGACCTTGCGCGCCAGTTTCACCCTTTTCGCCTTGCGGTCCCTGGGAGCCGGTCGCACCAGTTTCACCTTTTTCGCCCTGGGGACCTTGGGGGCCGGTTTCGCCCTGGGCTCCTTCGGCGCCTTTGATATTGCCGGCTGGATCGCCCCAACCGGTTTCGCCTTTGACGTAAAAATCCCAACTGGAGATGTCGATGTAAGTATCCCCCACTGTGCCAAGTTCGTCCGAGGGTGCGCCAGAACCCGTGAGCACCGAGGTGCCGTCGGCGCCTTTGTCGCCTTGTTCGCCCTGCGGACCTTGGGGGCCTACCTCCCCCGGTTCACCTTGTTCGCCCTGCGGACCTTGGGGACCGGTTTCGCCTTGTTCGCCTTGGGGACCGGCAGGACCTTGCGAACCGGTGGGACCAGGGATACCTTGCGGGCCTTGGGGTCCGGTTCCACAGGCGCCAAGAGACAAAGTGCTCAATAGAGCAATGAACGCTAATTTGATCTTTTTCATAATTCGTATGATTCAGTTTGATCGCTGAATCGCCCCCCTTTCTGGGCTTGAATTTCTATTTGCTACGTGCCTGTTGCCGTGGTTGCCGCAAGATAGCTTCAGGACACATCTTTTTGCTACCATCGACGATTTCCTTCGTGGCAGCGAGAAGAGATTATGGCAAACGGCGATTTTCGCAAAAAAACAATATAGTCAGTATTTTTAATACTCCATTATTGTATTCTGCACGGTAAGGTTACTCCCTCGCGCGTCACAAAAGTGCAACAGCAAAAAACACCCCCAGGAAGTGAGATGAGACCCAAAAATTGGACTTCCAACTGGAGGGCCTCATCTCATTTCACTCGGCTCTTCCAATGTTTTTCATCTATATATTTATTAGTTTAAAAGGATATATCCCCTAAAGCCACGGACTGAATAATATGAATCCGCGCCATTATGAAAATAGAAGATGTGGCCATATCTTTTTTCACAAAATAAAGCACCACCTTTGCTTCTAATGCTCTCCGGGGTTTTTATCCAACTTGATGTTGCCAAATCAAATTCTTCGATATTTTGTAAAAATTTGGCTCTGTTAGACATGTCTACTGATAAGAGGCCCTTTTTGGTTTAAAATGGTCCCGCCAAACCAATATGCCCAAGCAGACTCCGGCCGAACGGAGGATGCCTTTGTTCAGCCAACCCTGGGCTTGGTTTGGCGTTTGAGTCTGCGACGGTTGGCTGACCAAAGGCTTTCTTTCCATGGAAGCCGACGAAATATCCAAGATCGTCGATTCGATGTTC